>DASXEK010000040.1:0-103162 GCA_036490155.1 Acidimicrobiales bacterium
AGTGGCGTGATCTCGCGGGTGTTGGCCAGGGAGGTGATGACGCCGGTGAAGGCTTCAGCCCCGATCTGCTGCAGACCGTTGAACCCTTCCAGTCCGACCTCGGTCCCGGTGAAGAAGGAGATCGAGACGACGACGAAGAACATCCCGCCGCCGACGACCAGCGCGCCTGATCCCAAGGAGATGTCCGACATGAGGACGAGGATCTCCTTGGGGTGCCCGAGCGCCCGCGGCAACGAGCGCACGATCTTCACGTAGAACTTCAGCTGCGCATAGAGCGCGTCGAAGACGCCGAGCACGGCATCGCCGGAATCGACCGCCTTGTCGCCGACCGCCTTGCCGACCGAGACGAGCGTGGAATGCTCGAGCTTGGACGACTCATCGCGCACGGGAGCATCAATGGCCATCAGATGCCCTTCTGCGGAATGAAGTTGAAGTAGAAGACCGTCAGTAAGAAGTTGACGAAGAACGACAGGATGAACGTGACGACCACGGCCTGGTTCACCGCGTCGCCCACTCCCTTCGGACCGCTCTTGCAATAGAGGCCCTTGTAACACGCGACCATCGCCGCAATGAACCCGAAGATGCCGGCCTTGACCAAGGCGATGACCAGGTCGGCCATCTGACTCAGCTCGCCGAACGTGGCGAAGAAGCTGCTGGCGGTGATGTGGATGGCGTGCGTCCCGAACCACAGGCCCCCTGCGATGCCGGCCACGCTGACGACGGCGTCGAGCAGGATGGCGACGAGGGTGGCTGCGAGCAGGCGCGGCAGGACGAGGCGATGCAGCGGGTTGACGCCCATGACCTCCATGGCGCTGATTTCGTCCCGGATGCGGCGCGAGCCGAGGTCCGCGCACATGGCCGAGCCGCCGGCACCGGCGATGAGGAGCGCCGTCGCGACGGGGGCTTGCTCGCGCACCACGGCGAGCACCATTGCCGCGCCCAGCTGGGACTGCGCGCCGATCTGCTGGAGCAGCGAGCCGACTTCGAGCGCGATGACCATGCCGAACGGGATGGACAGGAGGATGAGGGGCAGCGTGGTCACGCGGGCCAGGAACCAGCACTGGTCGAAGAATTCCGAGACTGGGACGCCCTTCAATGGCGCCTGGCGCAGCGCCTCGAACGCGGTGGCGAACATGTTGCCCGTTTCGCGGACCGCGGTCGCGATCTTGCCGTCGTCGGTCAGGGGGCGGCTCGGCCGGGGCAGGACGGCGGAGGCCTGTGGACGCCCACTCGGGGTGCCCAGACGGCGCGCCATCTCCTCGCGGCTGAGGGGTGCGGTGATATCGGCGGCCGGTCCGGGGCCAGATGTGGTGCCCGTCATGTCAGGCGATTCGGACAACGTCCCCCCTTTCCGAAGGTGTTCCATGGACGCGGCCCGGCCCGGCGCCCGTTCCCCATTCACTTACTCTGCGGTAGGAAAAACGGCAACACCAGGCTGACCTTGCGAAAGCCGTGCCTGGCCGGGACCCTTTCTCAGCTAGCTCACAGGAGCGCCCGCGCCCCCACGAACGCCCCCGGGCCCGTCCCTGCGCACAACCCCCAGACAATTCACTCCTATCCCAAACGTGTGTTGGTCGTCATTCCCCAAGAATGGCAGGTCGAAGCCTTCAACCCCCGTTCATGAATTGTTGGTTGCGGGCTTTCATAAACACGCCAAGTGCAGCAATAATGTGACCTACCTCGTAGCGAGAGGTTCGGAGGACGGGGAGGACGGGAACATTGGCGCTCCGCCAGGAAGAGCTGACAAGTCTTTGTGACGACGTCGACCTCGACCGTGACCGCGCGCTCGTGGAGCGTTGCCAGGCCGGGGACTCGGCCGCGTTCGGCAACCTGTATGCCCGTTACTACGAGCGACTCCTTCGTTTCTGCCTCCGCCGGCTGAACGACCGTCACGAGGCGGAGGACGCAGCGCAAGAGGCGTTTGCCCGCGCCTGGAAGGCGCTGCCGCGCTTCGCCGGCGAGCGCCGCTTCTACCCCTGGCTCACGGTCATTGCAGGCAACATCTGCACCGACATGTTGCGCCGTCGCTCGCGCAGCACCCCGACCGACGACATGGAGCTCACCGCGCAGCACCCCGTCGGCGTCGTCGGCGCCGACACGTCGGAGGAACTTGTTCTCGCCGCGGTCGACGGCGAGCTGGTCAACCGTGCGCTCGACCGCCTCTCCACCCGCCACCGTCACGTGCTCGCCATGCGCGAGGGGTCCGGTTGGACCTACCAGCAGATCGCCGACCACGAAGGCGTCGAGATCGGCACGATCGAGACCCTCCTGTGGCGGGCGCGCCAGGCGCTCAAGCGCGAGTTCGCCGTCGTGTCCGAATCGAAAGAGGCATTGGCCGGCTTCCTCGTTGCCGGTGGCGCCCTCTTCCGTCGCACGGTCTTCCGCGTCGCACACCGCGGGGCGAGCATGCAATCGCAGAGTGTCGGCGGCACGGGCGGCGGCCTGCGCAATGCATTCGCCGGCGCCGCCGTCACCGGGGCTGCGGTCGCCGCCGCGTTCATCGCGCCGCACGCGCTCTCCGGACCGCCCTCGGCGGGCCCGACCGGTGGCGCCTCGGCCGCCAACCCGATGTACTCGCTCGGCGTGCCGGTCCCGCCGGCCTCGGCCACGACGACGCCGACCACTCCGGGCGCCTCGACCGACACGAGCGGCGGCGGCGGCGGCTCTTCGAACGACATCGCCTCTGGCGGGTCCGATGGCACGGGCGGCGGCGGCACGAAGCCGCCGGCCAACCCGACGTCGCTCCTCGGCGGTCTGGCGACCGCCTCGTCTCCCGTGACCAACGGGCTGAACCAGGCCACGAGCGGCATCAACGGCACCGTCAACGGCGTGACCGGCGGGCTGAACACCACGCTCAACGGCGTAGCCGGCGGGTTGAACACCACGCTGAACGGCGTTGCCGGCGGCCTGCAAGGCGCGACGCAGAACCTGACCGGCACGCTCTCGCAGGTGCTGAGCGGCGTCGGCACCCTGCTCGGCGGAGCCGCCGGCTCTTCGGGGTCGGGCACCTCGGACGCGCCGAACAGCCCCACCACCACGACGCCGACCACGGCACCGGGTGGGCTGCTCGGCGGGCTGGGCGACACCGTGTCCGGCCTGCTCGGCGGCCTGTAACGCTCCCCCTGTTCGTCAAGGCGTGGGCGCAAGCCCGCGACGGGGCATAGGTTCTCCTGGTATGGATACCCAGCAGCAGGTCGTCGTCCGGCCCGACGAAGCCCAGCACACCAACCCCGACGGCACGCCGCGGACGAACGCCGACGGCACCCCGTGGATCGCCCCGGGCGAGCCGATCATCTCCCTGCGCGGGGTCACCAAGTCCTTCGGCTCTCACACCGTCCTCGAGGACATCACCTTCGACGTCCCCAAGGGCCGGATCACCGCCATCCTCGGCCCGTCGGGCACCGGGAAGTCGGTGCTCCTCAAGAACATCCTGGGCCTGCTCCGGCCCGAGCGCGGCGAGATCTGGGTCGACGGCGACCAGATCGTCGGCCTGCGCGAGAAGCGCCTCTACGAGGTGCGCAAGAAGTTCGGCGTCCTCTTCCAAGATGGTGCGCTGTTCGGCTCGATGAACCTCTACGACAACATCGCCTTCCCGTTGCGTGAGCACACGCGCAAGAACGAGGCGGAGATCCGCGAGCTCGTCTACCGCAACGCCGAGCTCGTCGGCCTCATGGACCACCTGAAGAAGCTGCCCGGTGAGGTCTCCGGTGGGATGAAGAAGCGCGCCGGTTTGGCGCGGGCCATGGTCACCGAGCCCGAGATCGTGCTCTTCGACGAGCCCGACTCTGGTCTCGACCCGGTGCGCGTCGCCTATCTCGACGAGCTCGTCGTGACCGCGCAGAAGGAGACGGGTGCGACGTTCTTCATCATCACGCACAACATCCAGTCGGTCATGCGCACGGCGGACTACATGGGCATCCTGTTCCGCTCCAACCTGGTGAAGTTCTCGAGCAAGGCCGACATGGTGGCCGCCGACAACCCGATCATCCAGCAGTTCCTGGCCGGCGCACCCGAGGGCCCGATCGGCATGGACGAGATGGCCGATGCCGGTGGCGACACCAGCCAATACATCGAGGGCGACACCGCCGCCTTGACGTACGGGCCGCTGCCGCGTCCAGGCGAGGTGGCACGCGAGGTGCACGCGCCCTCGGACCAGCCCGACTAGTCAAGCGCCGCAGCCGGACAGCCGGACAGCCGGACAGCCGGACGGCCGGCAACGAACCGCCGCCGCGACCTGCGCACCGCCGCCGCCTGTGCCACTGCCAAGGGGAAGCTCGTCCTGAGCGACCAATCCCGGCCGATGATCGGTCGGGCAGCCTCTTTCTCGAGTGCATTGGCGTCGGGGTTCCAGATTCCTGCAATTCGCCAACCTTTGCGTTCCAGGCATGAACGCCATCGTTCACGAAACAGCAGAATCTTGACCGGCACCACCAAGGCACTCGCGAGGGACACACGGGGTCCGGCCCGGCGGACACTCAGCCGGCCAACACTCCGAAGGTCGCAACGAAGAACGCCGCCGACCTCGGGCTGGTGCGACCCGAAACCGGCGGCGTTCTCGATCAGTCGGCGCCCGAGCGGCGCCCGTGCTCACTCAGTCGCCGGCGGCGTCCCCGCACACCGTCTCGACCAGCAGGCGGGCCACCACGTAGGGGTCGATGTTGGCGTTGGGCCGGCGGTCCTCGATCCAGCCCTTCTTGTCCTTCGCCGTCTGCCACGGAATCCGGATCGACGCACCCCGGTCCGACGCCCCGTAGCTGAACTGGGTGTAGTGCGCGGTCTCGTGCGCGCCGGTCAACCGGTTCTCGATGCCGATGCCGTAGTTGGCGACGTGTTCCTCCACGTTCTTTCCGAGCGCCTCGCAGCCGGCGATGATGGCATCCCAGCCGCCGTCCTCGCGCATGGCCTTGGTGGAGAAGTTCGTGTGCGCACCGGCACCGTTCCAGTCACCGAGCACCGGCTTGGGCTCGAGCGTGGCGTACACGTCGAACTCCTCGGCAATGCGGAAGAGGAGCCAGCGCGCCGTCCAGAGCTGGTCGCCGATGAGCGGCGGCGCCAGGACGCCGATCTGGAACTCCCACTGCCCCATCATCACCTCGGCGTTGGTGCCCTCGATGCCCAGGCCGGCATCAATGCACGCCTGGGTGTGGCGCTCGACGATCTGGCGGCCCGGCATCTTGTCGCCGCCGACGCCGCAGTAGTACGGGCCCTGCGGCGCGGGGAACCCGGCCTCGGGCCAGCCCAGCGGGCGGCCGTACTGGAAGAAGGTGTACTCCTGCTCGATGCCGAACCACGGCTCGAACTTCGCGTACTTCTCCGCCGCTTCCGCGCACGCCCGGCGGGTGTTCGTCGGGTGCGGCGACATGTCGGTCAACAGCACCTCGCACATCACGAGCTTGTTGTCGCCGCCGCGCAACGGGTCCGGGCACACGAAGACCGGCTGCAGCACGCAGTCGGAGTCGCTGCCCTCGGCCTGGTTCGTGCTCGACCCGTCGAAGCCCCAGATCGGCGGCTCCTTGCCGTCGGCAACGATCTTGGTCTTGCTTCGGAGCAGCGGGCTCGGCTCCGTCCCGTCGATCCAGATGTACTCGGCCTGGTAGCTCATGAACTCTCCTGTGCTCCCCTACTTGGCGGTGGTGCCCGCCCCGTCCGGACGCGCTACGCCGGGGTGGGGGTCGGAATCAGTGTTGCCGGACCCTATTTCGTCGCCGTATCGGTTCTGTGAACCGACGATGAAATCGTCCTAGGCAGCGCCGTCGCTCCATGGTGGCTTGAATGCCTCCATCCGCACCATTCCGGCCATGACCTGGAGCATCACGGTGCGGAAACGGTCCCGCTCCCCTTCGGGGTCGGCCGACCGGGTCATGGCCAGGACGCCGGCCGTCACGGCCCCGAACAGCACGTGGGCCAGCATGTCGAGGTCCTCGATGACCAGGACGCCAGCCTGGGCCGCCCGGTCCAACTGGGTCCGGATGACCTCGATCTCGTAGCGCTCGCCGCAGGCCCACCAATCCTCGAACCCGAGGGCGGTCGGGCCCTCCACGAAGCAGAGCCGCTGGTAGACGGGGTTCGAGAGCGTCTCGAGGAAGGCGTCGAAGGCCGCGACGATCGCCGTCCAGGGGTCGGCCGCTGCCGTAGCCGCCTGCGTCACGGTCCGGGCGCTGACCTCTTCCTGGCGATCGAGGACGGCCATGAAGAGGTCCCGCTTGGACGCGAAGTGGTGGTAGATCGCCCCCTTGGTCACCCGGGCCCGCTTGGCCACCGCGTCGAGCGAGGTGGCCGCGAACCCGCTCTCCATGAAGCACGCCGCCGCGCTCTCGAGGAGCGCCTCGTAGGTGGCCTCGGCGTACTCCTCGCGGCGGGTGCGTGCCGGCTCCATGGCGCGCATCGTACCGATCCTCCCCGTCCCCATCCTGGTCACGGCGGTTCCTTGACAGATTGAGAGACTCTCCGAATACTACATACCATGAGTAGGTACCGGCGGTATGGCGGAAGCATCGGAACGGAGGGCGACGACGGTCGTCCCGTGCCCCTCGTCGAGCGGGGACTGCGCCGCCTGGCCCGCGGCGTGCTGGCGCACCGCGTCGCCATCCTGGCGGTGACCGGCGTCTTCGTCGTGCTTGCCGCCGTGTTCGGCGGCAACGTGTCGTCTCGGCTGTCCCAGGGCGGCTTCGACGCGTCGTCGGAGCAGTCGGTCCAGGCGGCCGACGTACTCGCCTCGAAATTCCACAGCGGATCGGACAACTTCATCCTCCTCGTCCACGCCACGCGGGGGACCGTGGACAGCCCGGCGGTCGTGGCCGCGGGTGGCGCGCTGACCCGGCGCCTCGCCGCGCAGCCGTACATGGCGAACGTGCAGTCCTACTGGAGCCTCGACTCCATCGCGGTGCTGCGCACGCACAACGGGACGAGCGCGCTTGTCATGGGCCGCATCGTCGGGAGCCAGGACCAGATCGTGCGGCGCGAGCCGGCGATCGCCGCCGCCGTAGCGCACGCCTCTGGGCCGATCGACGTGCAGGTGGGTGGGTTCGCCTCCGCCTTCCACGAGGTCAACAGCGTGGTGGAGCACGACTTGCTGCGCGCCGAGGCCTTCGCGGTGCCCCTGACGCTCATCTTGCTGCTCTTCGTCTTCGGCTCGCTCGTGGCGGCGGCCATGCCGCTCACCATCGGCGCCGTCGCCGTGGTCGGGACCCTGCTCTCGTTGCGCGTGCTCGATGGCATCACGCCGGTGTCCGTCTTCGCCGTCAACCTGACGACCGTCCTGGGCCTCGGGCTCGCCATCGACTACAGCCTCTTCGTCGTCAGCCGCTTCCGCGAGGAGCTCGCGGCGGGCCGCGACGTGCCCGATGCCCTCGAAGAGACGCTGGCCCACGCGGGTCGGACCGTCGCCGGCAGCGCCCTCACGGTGGCCGCCGCGGTCAGCGCACTGCTCGTCTTCCCGCTCATGTTCCTGCGCTCCTTCGCCTACGCCGGGATCACGGTCGCGCTGCTGGCGGGCCTGGCGGCGCTCGTCGTCCTGCCGGCGGCCCTGGCGTTGATCGGGCCGCGCATCAACTCACTCACCGTGTGGCGCCGGTCGGTGCGCCCGCCCGCCGACGGGTTCTGGTCGAAGATGGCCCGCGGCGTGATGCGGCGCCCGGTGGTCGTCCTCGTCGTCGCGACCGCCGTCCTGCTCGTGGTGGCGTCGCCGTTCCTCCACCTGCGGCTGGGCTACCTCGACGACCGGGTGCTGTCGCCCTCGGACCAGGTCCGCCAGGTCGACGACACGCTGCGCGCCGACTTCGGCCAGGGCCAGACGGACGCGCTCCAGGTCGTCGCGCCGCGCACGGGTACGGCCGGCCCGAGCGTCCAGGCCGCCTATGCCGTCCGGCTCTCCGAGCTCCCCGACGTCCAGCGGGTCGACGCTGCGTCGGGCGTCTACTTCCGCGGTGTGCGGCTGCCGGCTCCTGCCGCCTACCTGGCCCAGTTCGCCGGGCACGGCGGCACCTGGTACTCGGTCGTGCCCGAAGGCAACGCGCTCTCCGCCGCCGGCACCCAACTGGTGGCGACCATCCGCAACGATCCGGCGCCGTTCCCCGTCCTCGTCGGTGGGCTCCCGGCCGGCCTCGCCGACTCCACCGGCGTGATCAACCAGTACCTGCCTCTGGCGCTGTTCCTCGTGGCCGGGGTGACGTTCCTGCTGTTGCTCTTCCTCTTCCGCAGCATCTTCATCCCGATCAAGGCGCTGGTGCTGAACGCGCTCAGCCTCGGCGCCATGTTCGGAGCGATGGTCTGGATCTTCCAGGACGGCCACCTGTCGGGTCTCCTCGGCTTCACGCCGACCGGCGCGCTGGTCGACACCATGCCCATCCTCATGTTCTGCGTCGCGTTCGGCCTCTCCATGGACTACGAGGTGTTTCTCGTCTCTCGCATGAAAGAGCGGCGCGACGCCGGCGCCTCCAACGACGAGGCGGTGGCGGGTGGGCTGCAGTCGACCGGACGCATCATCACGGCGGCGGCGCTCCTCATGAGCATCGTGTTCTTCGGCCTCGTGACGAGTGGCATCGCGTTCATGAAGCTCTTCGCCGTCGGCCTGACGTTCGCCGTCCTGCTGGACGCTTTCGTCATCCGCGGCATGCTCGTCCCCGCCGCCATGAAGTTGGCCGGCGAGGCCGCCTGGTGGTTCCCACACCTGCACCGACGCAACGCGGAGCCGCCACATACCGACCGGACGGATCGCTATCCCATCGATCCCGAATTCAGACCCCGGGTCCTCGAGCCACTGTCCTGAGACGCGACGGAGGGCTGGATCGGATCGATCCAGCCCTCCTCGTTGCCCCCCGGCAACGTCGCCACCTCAATGAGGCAGCGCGTCGTTTTGCTAATGCCGGCGGTATCCCGCCGGCCGCACTAGCAGCTTGCGCCTGTCAGTCCACCCACGCAGGTGTTGGCGGTGTTGAACAGGTTGGTGATGCCTCCACCCAAAGCAGCAATCGCCACGACGGCGACCACCGCGATCAGGCCCACCAGCAGCGCGTATTCCACCATGGAGGCGCCACGCTCCGTGCGGGCCCGCACGAGCAGCGCGCCATGCGCACCACGAACCGCGACGAACGCGTTGATGAAGTATCCGAGCATTCCTTTTCTCCCCTCGTTGCCCCAAATGGAATCGACGGTTCGTCGTTCCCAAGTACAAATATCGGTGACGACGACGTCGAAGTACATAGTCTTTTCGACCCAAAGACTCTGGGTTCTTTCTGTGTTCTTGTCCATGATGTGCACCACGGAGCACGACAAAAACAGTCCCCCAAACCGACAGCGGGCTGGGCCGGCATATGCCGACCCAGCCCAACCGTCATCCCTTTGGGGAAGGGGGAATATTCCCTTAGGGAATCCGTCGCACAGCTCGTCGCGGCTCAGGCCGCTTCCAACTGAACTAGCAGCTTGCGCCCGTCAGCCCACCCACGCAGGTGTTGGCGGTGTTGAACAGGTTCTTGATGCCCCCACCGAGTGCAGCGATCGCCACAACGGCGACGACGGCGATGAGACCAACAAGCAGCGCGTACTCCACCATGGAGGCACCACGCTCGGTCCGCGCACGCTCAAGGAGGCTCCCGTGGAAGCCACGGACCGCGAAGAACGCATTCAGAAACAGCTCCGTCATTTTGCTTTTCCCCTCTCTCACCCCAGAAGAAACCCGGACGGTTGTCCGAGTCCCCGCTGGAGTCCCATCGACATTGTCGTCGCAGCGGATTCCCAGTTCCATAGGCAGAAAGGACCATTCGCCCACCGCGTGCCCGTGCTATTCGATGGTGACGAGACCCATGACCACCGCGCGCACCAACGCGTGCGTGCGATTGGTGACGTCGAGCTTTTGAAAGATGGCGGCCAGGTGATTCTTGGTCGTCTTCGGGCTGATGTACAGCCGCTGCGAGATCTCGCCGTTCGTCGAACCTTCCGCCAGCAGTTGCAGCACCTCGAGCTCCCGCTGAGTGAGTGACCACGGCCCCCACTGGCGGTCGTCGACGCGCGGCGTGCTAATTTCGGGGTCGCGGTAATCGCCGTCGACCGGCGCGACCGCGTCGTCACGCGTGAGCGTCGCCCTGGCGCCGTGCACGCGCTCCCCACGGTGCACCGTCGTTGAGACCGACGGACCCGACACCGATACCTGCGAGTAGAACGTCCACCCTGTTGGGCCTGCCACCGGCTCGGCCGAAACCGCGCTCGGCCACAGGATCGAGGCTGTGTTCGTCATGAGTTCCCCCCCATTCGCGCCCCGGCTCTGCCGGTGCGTCTCCTCCTCCCCCACCACTGCTGTGGTGGGAATTCCCCTGGTCATTGTACGAGTCGCTGGTCAAACGACAGGTGCAACAAGATTGCGACATGGGTGCGGTTGGGCCGAATGGCCTAGAGCCGGCGCCCCGGTGAAGAGACCGCGGTCAGGCTGATCAGCCGCCGGCGAGGGCGTGTTTGATCGGCCCGACGATCGGCCCGAGCACCACGATCATGATGGCGGGGAGAAAACAGAAGGCAAGCGGGAAGAGGATCTTGACCGGCACCTTGGCCGCCTTCTCCCGCGCCCGCTGCCGCCGCTTGTCGCGCATCTCGTCAGCTTGTGCCTGCAGGACGCGGCCGATCGGCAAGCCGAGCGCATCGGCCTGCGAGAGGACGACGGCGAAGGTGACGAGGTCGTCGATATCGGTGCGGAGCTTCATGTTCTCGAGCGCGTCATGCCGGGACAATCCGAGCTCCATCTCGCGCAATGTGAGGCGCAGTTCGTGGCACACAGGCGACTCGAAACGGGCGCACGACACCTGCATCGCCTGCTCGAGACCGAGGCCGGCGGCGACCGAGATCGTCATGAGGTCCAGGAGGTCGGGCAGGTCATTCGTCACCTGCGCGCGCCGGGCCTTGATCCGGTGGCGGAGCCAATAGCTCGGAACCAGACCGCCAATCAACGGCATGATGAACAGGGCCGCCACGGCGACCTTGACACTGACCACGCCGCTGACGAGCAGGATCAGGCCGAAGCCGAAACCGGCCATGACCGATCCCACCTGTATGGCGACGAACTCTTCGGCCCGCACCGAACCGGTCAGTCCGCCCTTGAGCAGGTCGGCGTGAACACGGTCGATGTCACGCGACGGGTACAGGCGCGACAGGCTGTGGCGGAGGCCACTCGCCGCCGGGCCGAACACCCGGCGCACGAAGGCCGTCTGCACCCGGTCGGGCTGCTGGACCGGCGCGGCGTACTCCTCTGCCTCCGACCCGAGCGAGCGGATGAAATCGAGCCGGTGTGACGACGTGTGCGTGCGCCACGCGGCGACGCCGACACCGAGAAGTCCGAGCGCCATCAACGTGATGCCAACCGACGGAACGATATATGTCGCGTTCACGAGAACAGTCCCCCTTCGTCTTCAGACCTTGATGTTGACCATGCGGCGCACGATCCAGAACCCCAGCGCCATGAGCCCGGCCGTGCCGATCAGCACCATCAGCCCGACACCGTGGTACATCGGCTGCAGGTAGCCCGGGTCCTTCAGCTCAATCGCGCAGACAAGGAACAGCGGGATGGCAAAGAGCACATACCCCGACATCCGGCCTTCCGCTGAGAGCGTCTGGACCTCGCGGCGGACCTCCTGCCTCGTGCGCATGAACATGGCCAGCGTGTGGAGGATCGGCGCCAGTCGGCCGCCGGTCGATTGCTGGATCCGCACCGCCTCGACGGCCCACTTGAGATCCTCGACCCCCGAGCGCTCGGCCATGTTCTCGAGCGCGACGACCAGGTCGGACCCGACCACCACCTCGGCCATCACCCGGTCGAGCTCCTGCGACAGGGGCGGACGGGCATCCCTGCGGTACATGTCGATGGCCCGCTGGAACGTCTGGCCGCCCTCGACCGACGCGGCCATGAGGGCCAATGCGTCGGGCAGCTGCTCCTGCATCTGCTTGATCCGCTTGTTGGCCCGGTAGGTCGGGATGTACCAGGCGACCATCGCTCCGACGGCGATGGCGATCACCGCTCCGATGACCGACCCCACGAGCACGCCCACCACGACGGCGAGCATGAACGAGAACGCTGCGCTGATGACGAGGTACTCGCCCGACCGCAGCGGGATGGCCGCCCGGTCGAGGCGCTGCTCGAGGACGCCGCTGGTGTCGATACGCCCGAAGATGCCGGCCAGGCGGACCGTCAGGGCCGAGAGCTCACCGTGTTCGGGCGACTCGCTGACCACCTCGACCGGCACCTTTGCTGTCCCCATGGTGTCGTCGAGGATCTGGGCCAGCGTGCGCTGACGACTGCGGACCCTGATGATGATCGCGACGACGGCGATGGCCAGCCCGCCCCCCACGAGGACGGCGGCCAGCAAGGCCTCCGTCTGCGAACCAAGTTGCAGTGCAGCCAGCATGATCGGCCTCACTTCCCGTCGCGACGGCGCGCGAGGATCTCGTAGAGCTCTTCGGTGGGCGGTTCGACGCGGCCCGGGCGGGCCGGGCGGTGGTGGCGCCCGCCGGGTCGAGATGAGAGGAGCGCCGCATCGTCACTTCGGAAGATGTGGGGCGGGATCTCGACCCCGCTGAGCGCCAATTCGTCGAGGATCTTCGGCCGCAGGCCGGTCGGGACGAGGCGTCCCATTCCCTCGGCGGAGTCCACCCGGTGAAAGACGTCTTGCAGGAGGACGGTGTCACCCTCCATGCCCTGGATCTCGGTGATCGAATGGACGACCCGAGGGCCCTCCGCTGTCCGCTGGAGCTGCACCAAGATGCCGACCGCCATGACGATCTGCTCCCGGATGGCCCGTTGGGGCAGCTCCACACCACCCATCATCACCATGGTCTCGAGCCGGCCCAGGAGCTCACGTGGCGAGTTGGCGTGCACCGTGGTCATGGAGCCGGCGTGGCCGGTGTTCATGGCCTGGAGCATGTCCAGCGTCTCGGAGCCACGGCACTCACCGACGATGATGCGATCGGGCCGCATACGCAGGGAGTTGCGGACGAGGTCGCGGATGCGCACCTCGCCGCTGCCCTCGGCGTTGGACGGACGCGTCTCGAGGGTGACCACGTGCTTCCCCTGGATCTGGAGCTCGGCCGACTCTTCGATCGTGATGAGGCGTTCCCCGTCCGGGATGAAGTTGGACAGGACGTTGAGCATCGTCGTCTTCCCGGTGCCCGTTCCACCGACGACGATGATGCTGATCTTCCCGCGCACGAGGGCCTCGAGGAAGACGGCAGAGTCCATGGTGAGCGTGCCTAGCCCGATCATGTCCTGCATGACCAGAGGCTGCTCGGGGAACTTCCGGATGGTGAGCACAGGACCGTTCAGCGCGAGCGGCGGAACAATGGCGTTCACACGGGAGCCATCGGCCAGACGAGCATCCACCATCGGCGAAGCCTCGTCGACCCGCCGGCCTACGGCATGCACCATGCGGTCAATGATGCGCCGGTACTGGTGCGGGGAGTTGAAGACGATCTTGCTCCGGCTGATCTGACCCTCGCGCTCAATCCAGATTTCGTCGAAACGGTTGCACATGATTTCGGTGATGGTCCCGTCCGCCAGCAACGCCTCGAGGGGCCCGTAGCCGAGCGAGTCCTCGAGCATCTCCTCGACGAAGCGTTGGCGCTCGATCGGAGAAATGCCGATGTCCTCGCGTTCGAGGATCTCGTTGACGGTAGAGCGAACCTTGGTCCGCAGCTCGTCGGGCGACAGGTTCGCCGCTGTCGGCGCGATCTCGGCCAGCACCTTGGCCTGAACGACAGCCTTGGACTGCGACCACGCTTCGTCGGCCGAAGGCCGATCGGGGCTCCGTCGCTTTGGGGTTTCCTTGGGGTTGGTTCCGCTCGGCCGGGGCGGCCGAGCGCGCCCCTGGCTCTCATCGACGGGGGCATCGCCTCCGTCGGCGGCAGCGAGCTTCTCTGACAGGTTCATTGATCTCAGGCCCTCTCGAGCTCAGGCACCTTGGAGGTGCGACCCTTCATGCGTCGCCAAAACGCGCGACCGACGCCGATTTCAGCGTTGTTGCTGCTCGTCGCGAGCACGGGCGTGACGTCACCGGACAGGAACTGCTGCATGCCACCGGCCAGCTTCTTGCTGATCTCCGAGTTGACGGCGGACACGATCGCCGGCTTGCCCTTGTTGATCGACCGCATGGCCTCCCGCGAGTACGGGAGCGTCGAGACGATCTTGTTGTCCAGCACCTCCTGGACGTCGGCGATGTCGATGCCGATGTCATCCTCGACCTTGTTCAGGACCACCGCGATCGACTCGCTGCTGATCCGGAGCTTCTCAAGGGTCGTCAGGAACACCCGCATGTTGCGGATGCTCGGCAGGTCCAGGGTCACCATGCACAGCACCCGCGTGGAGTGGTCGAACGCCGCCAAGACAATCTCGGACAGCTGGGCCGGCGTGTCGACGACGATGTAGTCGAAGTGCCGGCGCAGCGCGCCCATCACCTTGTAGACGTCCTTGGGTGCGATCATGTCGGCGTCGGCCGGGCTGAACGGAGCGGCAAGGACCGAGAATCCGAGTTCGTGGTCCTCGAGGTACTCCTCCACGTGCTCGTCGAGATCGTCCTCGTCGACCGGCTCCCGGGAGAGCAAGTCCGAAATGGTGAAACGAGGCCGCAAGTGGAGCGCGGTCGAGACCTCGCCGAATTGTAGGTCGAGATCGACCAGGCAGACGCGCTGCCCCGTCTGGGCGGCGAGGTAGCAGGCCAGGTTCGTGGCGTAGAACGTCTTGCCACAGCCACCACTCGACGACGCCACCGTGAAGACCTCGGCGAACTGCTGGCGCTCGACCACGACGCCGTGGGCGACGACGGGCATGGTCGGCGCGCCCGTTACCTGTGAGACATCGGCGATGTCAAAGGCCCGCTTGAGCGAAGCCGAGAGTTGGCGCTTGCTGGTCGGGTACTCGACCAGCTCGACCGCGCCGGTGCGAACGATATCGCTCAGGTTCGCCTTGGGCTTCGGGCCGAGCGCCAGGACCACGGCCGGCACCGCTGCGGTGTACCGCAGACCGGCCAGCCGGGCCATGCCGGCGTGGCTGTCGAAGACCGGACCGGCCACGAGGACATCGAACGGTCCCTGCTCACGCACCTCGTCCTCGACATCGATGACGTTGGTGCTGGTGACGATCTGGTAGCCCGGTCCGAGCGAGGACTGAATGGCCCGGCTGAGCGCCGGTGAACGGCTGATGACGAGGATCCGGCGGGAGATCATGGGGCGGTCGAGGTCTGAGCGGTGCCGATGCACTGGCCGACCGTCGGCGGATTGACCTCTTGGTCTGGCTGCACGACCGAGATCGACTCATTCTGCGAGAGGAACTGCAGCGACCTGGCCTGTCCCGGCGTGAGAGCCAGCAACAGGGTCTCAGACCCCGGCACCGCGCGCCCGGTCGCCGAGCCCTTGGTCGCAGCGAGTGAAGGGCTCGTGCTCGAGACATCCATGACCTCGATGTTGGTCATCGCCAACTCCGTGCAGGGGATCGAGATAGCGGCGCTGGCTCCGCCGGTGCTCCCTCCGACCGAGACCTTGGTGATGTTCGCGTAGATGTCCACATGACCGCCCGGCTGCAGGTAGCCGGCGAGGTTCTCGGCGCCGCTGATAGCGACCGTCATCGCGTCAAGACCCTGAGGAGTAGAGATCGCCTGGGTGCTGACGGTCAATTCCGTCGAGGCGATCGTGTGTCCCTTCAGCACGGGTGCGTTGAGCACCTGGTCGCTCAACCCCTGCAGCGAGGTCAGGTCGTTGGGCGAGAACGCCTTTGACGGGACGGACTGGAGGGCGACCAGCCCTTGCGCCTCCATGGCTTGGCCCGTGGTCCCGGCGGGAATGTTCGCCGTGGCGACAACGGCCGAGATGTTCACCGGAGCCTGCGTGGTCGGCCCATTCGTATTCTTCTTCGCCCCCTGCACGCTGGCGTACGCGATCGCGCTGCCCGCGACGAACAGGATCACCCCGATCAGGACCAATATCAGCGTCTGCCTTTTCACAGAACCTTCCCCCTCTCAACCGGCCGACGACGTGCGGCTATCCGTCACGCATCGTTTGGTGGCCGGCTCCGTTGCACGGTACGACGGGAAGTAGCCGAGGTACATAGGACCTTTTGACCATTCTCTGTTTGAGCGCCCCTGGTGGAGGCCCCAAATGGTCCATATGTCCTATGTACCGCCCCTGCGGGACCCCCCAGAATCAACCCGGGACGTATCGCAGCGACGACCAAGACCTCTTGCGTGTGCAAGAGACATATGCAAGAGACAAACGGGGCGCCGCCCGAGATACAGAGGAGGGAGGTCCACCTTGGGACCGCAGAGTCGAAAACTTTCGAACTGGCTAAAGAAGCGACGGCAAACAGACGACGCCGAGCGCGGCGCCGAGCTCATCGAGTTTGCCTTCGTTGTCGTGCTCCTGATCGCGCTGCTCTACGGAATCGTCACCTACGGGTTGATCCTGGCGGCCCAGTCCACCATCACCTCGGCCGCTGCCGACGCGGCGCGGGCCGGCCTCGTCGCCTCCTCCACAGCCCAAGCCGTCACAGCGGCACAGGGACAGGCGGGGACCGACTTGGGGTGGCTGAACAAGGGAGCCTGTGGCACGGCGGGAACCACCATCACGTGCGTCGCCACCACAGAGGCTTGTCCGTCGAACTCAGCCGTCGAGTGCCTGAAGGTCACGGTGGTCTACAACTACAGTTCGAGCCCGCTCTTTCCTGAACTGCCTGGCATGGGCATCGTCACGCCCTCGACCATTTCTTCCACCAGTGTCGTGCAGATGGCGGCTGCGTCATGATCCGCCGTCTTCGCACCTGGTTGGGTCGTCACCGTGACGAGGAGCGCGGTGCGGTCCTCGTCCTCACCTGCATTGCCATGATTGCCGTGCTCGGCGCCGGCGCCATGGGCGTCGACCTTGGGTTCACGGCCGTCGGCACCCGAACGGCTCAAGCCATGGCCGACACGGCCTCGCTCGACCTCGCCAACGACATCAGCGCCGCGAATCAGTACACGACCAATGCGGGCATACAGACCTTCTTGAACAACGAGCTCGCAGGCGTCTTGAAGGACAATGCTTCGGATGCACAGCTCGCTGTCACGCTGGGTCTCTGGCAGGGAGGGAAATGGACCGTCCCGAGTGGAGGCTGCGCTGGGGCGACACCACCGTGCAATTCCGTCGCCGTCACGGCGAAACAGACTGTGCCCCAACCCTTCTGGGGTGGGTTCAATTCCCTGTCGGGAAAGAGCGGCAGTGGAATCGCCAGCTGCGGGACGACCGGATGCACGAAGTGCCCCACCACGGCGTGCGCAACCGGAGAGACAATGGCGTGCCTCTCCATCGGATCGGACCTGGCGAGCTTCAGCTCGTCGCAGTCGACGCTGCTCAACTCCCTATTGGGCTCGTTGGGGGGCTCCGTCAACCTCACCGCTGTCGGCTACCAGGGCTTGGCCGACACGTCCGTCAGCGTCGGTCAGCTCATCAACGCATCTGGGACCGTGCTCTCTCCGTCAAACATCCTGACGTCGTCGGTGTCGGTACAGAACTGGCTCTCCTTCCTGGCGACGGCCATCGGCAACCAGACCGCCGCCGGCACCTGTTCGTCCGGACCCGGTACGCAGCAACAGAACGCGGAGACCGCGCTCAACGGCATCAGTGGCAGTGGCACTACGAAGCTTGAGCTGTGCAACTTTCTCGCCATAAACGGCTCGACCTGCGCCAGCGGCAGCATTCCTTTCTCGTCGCTGTCGGCTGGCATCAACGTGCTGCAGATGCTCACCACCATGGCCGAGATCTCGAACGGGAGCAGCGGGGTCAACTTGGGCCTCAATCTGAACCTCGGCCTCACCACGGCAAGTGTCAACGTCAATGCCATCCAGCCACCCCAGATCGCCTATGGGCCGGTGGGCTCGGTGACCGACTCGACGAAGCCGTGCCCGGCCACCACGCCGGCCACCTCCACGTGTGCCACCACCGCGCAGATCGATCTCACCCTGAATCTCAACGTGGTCGGTCTTTCGGCGCTCACCTTCACGTTCTTGGCAGCCCAGGGCACCGCCACGCTCGACGCGGTCAACTGCTCGGGAAACGCGATGACCAGCACAGTGATCAATGCAAGCACGACGACGCTCTCGGCCTCGGCGAACCTTCTGGGCCTCCTCGGTGGACTCGCGACGGTGTCGGTCACCGGCGTCCCAAACACGCCGTTGAGCTACACCGTTGCGCCGAGCACGCAACACGTCGGCTCGACCACTCCGTCGCTGACGGTGTCCGGGATTACAGTCCCCGGCCTCGGCGCCCTGCTCGGTCCCCTGTTCCAGGCCCTCGGCGTGTCGGTGGGTGAGGCTGATGTCGTCGACCTCGGCACGAACTGCAACTCGGTCACGCTCAGCTGATGAGTTCGATGACCATCGTCGGCGGCGCCGCCCTCGGCATTGCCGTCGGTTTGTTACTCGTCCCGTTGACCCGCCGCGAGCTCGCTGGAGCCGTGGCGCGGACTTCCGACTCCTCGTCCATTGACGAGGTCGCCCCCCCGGCGCCGGTGCGGGCCTGGGAGTGGGCGGCCCTCGGCGCGGTGTCGGGCATCCTGCCGGCCTACGTACTTCACAAGGTCGGGTGGTCACTCATCGCGTTTCCACCTCTGCTCCTGCTTGTGGGCCTGATACAACTCGGCTACTGCGACCTCACTCGGCGGCTGTTGCCCAAGACCATGGTCTACGCCTTGAGCGCAGCGGTCATCGTCAGCGGAGTGGTGATTGCCGGCGTCATGCACGAATGGGGACGCCTGGAGGTCGCGTGCATCGGAGGCGCTGCCTTCTTCACGCTGTTCTTCATCATGAATCTGTTGAATCCTCGCTGGCTCGCCTTCGGGGATGTCCGCCTCTCGCTCGTCGTTGGCTTCGGTCTGGCCTGGGTGAGCTGGATGGCGCTCTTCGAGGGGTTCTTCTTCGCCAACCTGGTGGCGTCGATCGTCGGACTTGGCCTGATGGCCCTTCACCGCGCCGGGCGCCGTACCGCGGTGCCCTTCGGTCTCTACCTGGCCATTGGCACAGCACTCGTTCTGGTGACTTGGAGCTAAAATCGACGGTCAGCGTCGCCAACGGCACGCCGCGGCTTCAGCTGCTCAGCGCCTGAAGTGCCGCTCGATCTCGTTCGCATAGCTACGCCCGAGCGTGTCGGCATGGTCCCGGATCCACGAGCTCACCGCGATGGTGCCGGTGGCCGGGCCGTCCGTGTCGGCCATGCCCTCGGCCATGGCCCGGAACTCGTCGCCGGTGAGGAGCACGTCGCGCAAGACGAGTCCGAGGAGTGACGCCAGCGGTGGCACGACGAAACCGGGGACCCGCACGATCAGGCTCCGGCTCCCGACCGCCTCTTTGATCAGCATGACCAGGTCGAGAAAGGCGAGGCGCTCCGGGCCCACGGCGTCGACGACCGTGTCGGTGCGCTCTGCGCCGGCGGCGACCGCCAGGGAGGCCAGGTCGTCAATGTGCATCGGACGGATCTGGTAGTCGCCCCGGCCGCCCACGCCGAAGACGGGGAGGTGGCGCAGCAACCACGCGATGTTGTTGATCAGGACGCCGTCGCCGCCGAAAAGGATGGCCGGGCGCAGCACCGCATAGGGCACACCGACCTCGGCCAGCGCGCGCTCCACCTGGGCCTTACCCCGGAAGTACGCGTAGGGCGACGAGATGCTCGGATGCGTGATCGAGATATGCACGATTCGCTCCACCCCTGCCCGCCGGGCCGCATGGAACAGCGCACGCGAGTTGGCGACGGCGCGGTCATGGTCGTCTTCGCCGTGAGGGAAGCGCACCCAGTACGTGTTGTAGAGCGTGGTCGCGCCCTCGAGCGCAGTGGTCAGGCCGACGACGTCGTCGAAGTCGAGCGGCCGTACGTCGATCTCCGAAGTGGGCCGGGCGCGCCCGGGGTGCCCGGTCAGGGTCCGCACCCGCCGCCCCGATCGTTCGAGCTCGCGGGCGATGGCGGCGCCCGAGTAGCTGAACGCGCCGGTCACGACGTCGAAGCCGCGTTCGGGAAAGTCCTCGACCGTCACGTCGTTTCTCTGTACCCCCAGCGCGGTGCCACGCGTCATGTGTCCTCCCTTCCTCCGGGCGCTCCCACGGGAGCGCCGGTCAATGTCTGCACGAGCGCGGCCAACTGGCGGGCTCGAGCGAATAGGGCAAGGGCGGCCGTGCGGTCCCCGTCGAGGTGCGCCAGCATCTCGAGGCCGAGGTACAGCGCGACGACCGCATGCGCCGCCTCCTTCGCCTCCACCACGGCCGCCAACGGAGTGTCGGAGAGGACGCCGCCAAGCGCCTCGGCCGCGAACTGGCGCCACGGGGCGAGACGCGCCGCGACCTCGGGCGCCAGGCCCGGCGTCGCCGACGCGCCCGCAATCATCTCCGCCAGTACCCCGATGTGGCCGGCGTCGAGGTCCTCCTCGAACACGGCTTCGGCCGCGTCGACCAACTCCCCCAACCCCTCGGCCCGCTCGACCACTTCCTGGTAGTGCGCGTGGCGCGTCGCGCTCACATCGTCGAGCGCCGCCAGCAGCAGGTTGGTGACCGAGCCGAAGTGGTAGAAGACCAGGCCCTGGTTGCAGCCGGCCCGCCGTGCGATCTCGCGGGCGCTGGCCCCGGCGAAGCCCTGCTCCTTGAGCGCGTCGATCGCCCCCCGGATCAGCGCGTCGCGGGTCTCCTGCGTGCCTGCGGTGGCTGGCCGTCCGACCGCCGCCTTGGTGCCCGACTTGGCCACTGCTCCACTTCCTTTCAGCATTTGCTTTAAGCGACTGCTCAAATCGTAGACCCGGGCGCGGAAGCCATGCAAGAGGGGCCAGTCGGAGCCGCCACCACCGCCGCTATCGTCCGGCCCGTGTCACCTTTGCCGCTCGATTCGGAGCTCAAGGCGCGGTGGGACACCGACGGCTGGTGCGTCGTCCCCTGCGCGATCCCGCCGGCCGAGCTCGCAGCCGCACAAGATGCGGTGCACCGCTACTTCCCCACCCCCGCCGAGATGGCCGAGCTCGGCGGCACCGAGACGGGCCAGTGGCACACCTGGGACGCGCCGTGGCCCGAGTTCCCGTTCCACAGCGCGCGCCTGAACGCGCTCGTCCTGCACGACAACGTCATCGACCTGGCCGAGGCGTTCCTCGGCACGACCGACCTCGCGTGTTACATGGGCATCGTCACGGCCAAGTACGCCCGTCAGGCCTCGGGCTACAACCAGTTGCTGCACGCGGACTACCCCAACCACATGATGGTCGTCCCGCGGCACGAGGTGGGCTACCAGCAGGTGGAGTTCTTCGTGTACCTCACCGACGTCACCACCGAGGACGGCGCCACGCGCTTCGTCTCGTGGCAGAAGACGAAGGACGTCCCCGTCGAACGGCACACGCTGAATTATGTGGACTACGCCGCCCTCTACGACGACTCGTCGGACGCGGCGGCACCGGCCGGTTCCGTCGTGGCCTACCGCCCCGACGTGTACCACCGCTCCGTGGACCACACCGACCCCACCCGTTACCGCGTGATGCTCCACGTGTCGTTCCGCCACCGCGACGCGGGGTGGGGCGGGTACCAGGCCTGGCCCTTCCGTGGCTTCTCGCCCGAACTCGCCAAGTACGTTGCTGGGGCGACCCCCCGCCAGCTGGCTCTGCTGGGCTTCCCGCTGCCGGGCCACTCCTACTGGGACGAGGCGACGATCGCCGGAGTGCAGGCGCGCTACCCGGGCCTCGAACTGGCGCCCTGGCGCGCCGCGTTGACCTTCACCTGACCGGGCGCGGTTAGGCCGTCTGCGGCGAGCCGGGCGCCACGAGCGGCCAGGGCATCTCCCGCTCGGCGACGAGCGCGAGGTCGAGGAGGAGCTCTTCGCGGTGGTGCCCGGCCAGCACCTGCAACCCGACCGGCAACCCGTCGACCAGTTCCCCCGGGATGCTCACGGCGGGACTGCCGTTCAGATTGGACGGCGCCGTCAGGGCCGCGTTGTTCATGATGGCGCGGGCGAAGCCGATCTCGTGGATCAGGTCGCGGCCCGGCAGCGTCGAGGGTGGCGGACCCTCGGCCGCGAATGCGACGTCGGGATGCGTCGAACAGAAGACGAAGTCCGCCTCGCCGAAGAGGTCGGCCATGGCGCCATCGAGCTGGCGCCGGTACCGCTCGATCGACGCCGCCCGCTCCAGCGTGTAGTGCTCCTGGGCGGCGCGCAGTCCCATGACGATCTCGGGCGACAGCTCGTCGACGCGGTCGGGGTAGGCATCACCGAGGTCCGCCACCATCGGTGGTTGATTGGCCATGGCCCAGGCCCCGCGCAGCGGGGGCAGGGTCGGGACGACCTCGACGAGTCGCAGCCCGGCCGCCTTGGCCAGACGTTCCGCCGCTGCGGCGACCACCTCGGCCACCTCGGCCCGGACCTGCGCTATGCCGAGGTCCACCACGATGGCGGCGGTCATCCCCGAAAGGTCGTGGGTGCCGAGACCGGCTTCCCAACCCCGCACCTTGGGCAGGCTGAGCGGGTCGCGGGCGTCGAAACCGTTGCAGGCGTCGAAGTAGCGCGCAGTATCACGGACCGACCGGGTCAGGCAGCCGAGCACGGTCGTCATCGGCTCGATGGTTCCGTCGGGACCCTTGGGTATCCGCCCGTAGGTCGCCTTCAGCCCGAAGAGCCCGCTGAAGCCGGCCGGGCCCCGGATGGAACCGCCGCCGTCGCTCCCCGTTGCGATCGGGAGGAGGCCGCCGACCACCGCCGCGGACGTGCCGCCCGACGAGCCACCGGGTGTCCGTTCCAGGTTCCAGGGGTTGCGCGTGGTGCCGTGCAGCACGCTCGACGTGCAGTTGATACCGCCGAACTCGGGCGCGGTCGTCTGCGCGGCCAACACCGCGCCGGTAGTGCGCAACCGCTGCACCGACGTGTCGTCGTGCCCGGCCACCCGGTCCTTGAAGATGACCGACGCCTCCGAATAGGGCCAGCCGGCAACCTTCTCGAGCTCCTTGACCCCGAAGGGGACGCCGCCGAAGGGACGGCTGACGTCCGCGCCGGCCGCGGCCTCCCGCGCCCGCTCGAAGTCCGTGAAGCTGAACGCGTTCAGCGGCGACTTCTTGATGGCGGCGATGCAATCGTCGAGCGCCTCGAGCGGTGAGATCTCCAGAGCCCGGAACGCGTCCACGAGGCTGCAAGCGTCCCCCAACCACGGCGTGCTCATCAGTCCCGGACAGTATCCGAGCGGCCCTGGTCTCGCAGGAGGCCATCGCTTAGCCTCGGCCGCCGTGAAGATCTCGGAGCTAACGACGCCCGCGCTCGTCATCGAGGCCGCCGCTCTCGAGGCCAACCTGCGCACGATGGCGGAGGCGCTCCCGGGTGCTCGCCTTCGCCCGCACGTCAAGGCGCACAAGTGCACCGCGCTGGCGGCGCGCCAGGCCGCCCTCGGCAGCACTGCATTCACCTGCGCCACGGTCAGAGAGATGGAAGGCATGGCCGAGGCCGGCCTCGGGGACGACCTTTTGTTGGCCAACGAGGTGGTCGACGCCAGTCGGCTCGGCGTGCTGGCGCGAACGGGCGCCCGAGTGACCGTAGCGGTGGACTCCGACGTGACGATCGAGGCCGCCGCACGTGGCGGCGTACCCGAGGTGCTCATCGACGTGAACGTCGGGTTGCCGCGGTGCGGCTGCTTGCCCGAGGACGCCGGACGTCTGGCGGAACGGGCGCGGGCGGCCGGCCTTGGCGTGCGCGGAGTCATGGGCTACGAGGGGCACATCGTCGGGCTCGAGGATCGGACGACGCGCGAGGAGATGATCGAGGTCTCGATGGCTCCACTCGTGCAGGCGCACGACTCCGTCGGCGGCGATGTGATCTCGGCGGGCGGCACGGGAACGTACGACCTGAACACGTGGGCGACCGAGATCCAGGCGGGTTCGTACGCCTTGATGGACACGGCCTACGCCAAGCTGGGCCTGCCCTTCGTGCACGCGCTGCGCGTGGCGGCCACCGTGATCTCGGTCTCGAAGGGCTTCGCGGTGGCCGACTGCGGCCTCAAGGCGCTGGGCATGGACCACGGGAATCCGTCGATCGAACGCGCCGACGTATGGTTCTGCTCCGACGAGCACGTCGTGTTTGCGCCGAAGGATCCCGTTCGGGTGGGCGATCGCATCCAGGTGCTGCCGGCGCACATCGATCCGACGGTCGCGTATCACGCGCATCTGCACGTCGTCGATGGCGACGACGTCGTCGAGCGTTGGGATGTCGATCTGCGCGGATGGTGACAGACTGCGAGCTCGCACGGCGTCGGCCGTGGACAAGGAGGTGATGATGCCTGCGTCCGAATCCTTCACGATCGGATCGGCTGTCTCGTGCAGCGACGGACCATGCGGGACCCTGACGCAAGTCGTGGTGGACCCTCTCGCCCGCAGCGTCACCCACCTGGTCGTGGAGCCCGAGCACCGGAGCGGTCTCGGCCGGCTCGTGCCGCTCGCGCTCGTCGATGCCGACGCAGACGGTGACGGGGTCCGCCTGCGCTGCACGTTCGCCGACTTCGAGGACCTGCCGCACGCCGAAGAGACCGACTTCCTCCCGGGTGGCAGCGGGTACGAGGCCTACCAGGATCATGAGCTCTTCTATTGGCCCTTCTACGGCCTCGAGGGCGGCAGTGATCCCGCAGTGACCTTCGCCAGCGGCCTGGTGACGCGCGACACCCTGCCGCCGGGCGAGGTTGCGGTACGACGGGGTGAACGCGTCCACGCCGCCGACGGCGAGATCGGAAAGGTCGAGGGGCTCGTGGTCGAACCGACGAACGGGCACGTGACCCACGTCCTCCTGCAGGAGGGTCACATGTGGGGGCGCAAGCGCGTGGCCATCCCGTTGGACGCCGTCGTGCACATCGACGACGGCGCCGCCGACGGCATCACCGTCAGCTTGACCAAGCAGGAGATCGAGGACCTGCCCGAGGTGGACGTGCGGCACCCCACCGCCTGACTCACGTCAGAATTCGAGGACCAGCCGACCCCGAATCCCGCCGGCCTCGAGCAGACGGTGAGCTTCGAGAGCTTGTTTGGCCGGGAAGGTCCGCGCCACACGCAGGGTCAGCACGCCGGCTTCGGCTTGCGCTCGTAGCTCGTCGAGCTTGGCGCGCTGGCGGGCGTAGTTGCGCACGAAGACCGGAACCACGGTGACGCCGCGGCGCGCGGGTGCGTCGAGGTCGGCACCCTCGTACCCGCGCAGCGTGGCCATGGCACCGCCGTCCCGCACCGCACCGATGGCCCGACCCTCCAACAGGGCGCCGTCGACCAACCCGTCCGTGCCCGACGCGACGACGTGGCGAACCTCGACCGCAAAGTCGTCACCGCGCGGAACGATGACATCCGCCCCCAGCGCACGGACCAGCGCCTCGTCGGCGGGTGCCGCGTCGGCGACGACCCAGAGCCCTGCAGCGCGCCCCAACTGCACGGCGTAACCCCCGACCGCGCCGGCGGCGCCGGTCACCGCGAGCGTCTGGCCGGGCTCGAGCGCGAGCTCGTCGAGGGCCATGCGAGCAGTCAATCCGTTCATCGGGAGCGTGGCCGCCTGCGCGTCGGTCGTGCCGGCGGGCGAACGCACGACGGATTCGACGGGCAGCACAATCAGTTCGGCGTACGCGCCGTGCGCGCCGAGCGGCACCACGATTCCCATCACCCGCTCGCCGATGCGGAGGTCGGTGTTGGTGCCGGTGCCGATCTGTTCAAGCGTCCCGGCCACATCCATGCCCGGGATGTACGGCGGCGGGACGTCCTTCAACTGCTGGGCGCGCCCACCACTACGCAGAACCGTGTCGGTGGGGTTGACCGTGGCGGCGTGCACCCGAAGCGCGAGCTCGCCCGGACCCGCCACCGGGTCGGGCAGGTCGACCACCTGCAGGACCTCGGGCCCACCGAACCTCGTCACGCCGATCGCCCGCATGATCGTGTGAGCCTACGGGTGAGGGGACTAAACCGGTGGGGTGCGACGACGGCCGGTTCCGCTCCTGGTGGGCGGGCTGGTGTTGGTTGCGTGGTGCGGCTGGGTCAGTGGATTCCAGCGCAGCACCGCAGCGGCCGAGATCACGTGGGTCGTGTCGCTCGCCGCCGTCGTTGCGGTCGGGGTCGCGCTGTGGCTGGGGCGGCGGGGTGCGGGGTTCGGGTGGCATCTCGCACCGGTGGCCGAGCCGTGGCCACGGCCGGGGCGCGGCGGCGGCCCGCTCGCCCTCCGCGGCGTCGCGCCGTGGTTGGTCCTGATCGCGCTGGCCGCGGCGTGGGACGTCCTGGGCATCGACACCGGCCCGCACGAGGCCCATCTCACGATCAGCGCGCTCTCCCAGGCCTTCCGCCCGCTGAACGCGCTGCTCCTCCTCGTCTGGATGCTCGTGGGGCTCGGCTACGCGGTGGCGCGGGCGCGTCGGCCGTTGGAGGGCGCTCGCGGTGGTCCTGGCGTCGAGGCGGAGCAGTCGCAGCCCCGCACCGCCCAGGGTGCCGGCTTCGCAACGGCGTCGCTGTCGGCGTCGTCCGGCGGGCACTCCAACGGAGCGGCGCTGCTGCTGCCGTCGAGCCGCCCGGTGGGCGTCGTGTTCTGGATCGGGGTCTTCGTGGCGGTCGTTGCGGTGGACCTGGTCGCCCGGCGCTCAGCCGGACGGATGGCGACAGCGGAGGAATTCGCCCGCTTCATCTCCACGTCCCGGGTGGCCAACGTGGTGCTGATCGTCGCGTGGGCGTTCGCCGGGTACCACCTCTTCGCGCGCTGAGCTCAGGAGACCTCGCGCTAGAACTGCGGCGCACCCAAGCCGGGCAGGATCAGCCGCGACCCGCTCGCCCCGCCCAGGGTCACGGTATTGAGGCCCGGGAGCGACGGCACCTGGTCGAGTGGCGTCCCCAGGATGTAGAGGCGCAGGCGGGAGCCGGCCGAGAACACATTGCCCATAGGCAGCAGTTCGACCTGGTAGGTGCGAGTCGTGCCCGGCGACGCGTTCGAGGTCGACGAATAGTCGTTACACGGATCCACCACGTCGGCGTGGGTATCGCTGAGCGAGCACGACGGAAGGATGTTCGGGAAGGAAGTCCGCAGCGCGCCCGTCGCCACCGGGTAGGCGGTGCCGTCTGGCGCGACATCGGCGACGACGGCGTAGATGTCGGTCACAGGCTCGAGGGACGAGAGCTGCACATCGAGCGCACCCGGCCCGACCATGGTGAAGGGCTGGGTGAGCGGCGGGCTCGTGTAGGTGAGCGAGGTGAGGTTGCTGAGCGCCATGTCGTTGAGCTGGGGCAGCGCCTGGCCGATCTCATCGAGCTCGGAGTCGAGGAGTGCGGTGTTATGGAGATCCGTCTCGGTGACCTCGGAGGGGAGGAAGGGGTACAGCTGTTTGGTCGTGTTTGCCGGCTGCGTCGTCAGCGACCCGCTGTTGAGTGACGCCACCGACGAATTGTGTGCTCCTGACAGGTACAAGTCTGTCCACGCGGTGCCGGTCAGCGGCCACGCGGTGTCCGTGAGGTGCGTGACGTTGCCGGCCAGGAACTGCGCTCGGCTCCCGTTACTCAGGTACGCGCTGACGACGGGTTGGTTGTCCGCATTGAGGGGCTGGTTGAGGAGGTAGTGGTCGAACCAGTTCTCGTATTGAGGAAATGGCCCGGGAAGGCCGGCGGGGAAACCGTCGTGCGCGCCGTAGACCAGAAGGTGGCTGCCGAACTGCTTCGTCGCGTTGAACAAGGCGAACGGGCCGTCGGGCTCGACGTCGTAGAAGCTCGTGTCGGCCAGGACCGGGATCTGGTCGAGGTCGCCTTGGAACGTCCGCTGCTGCCAGAAGGCGTCCTCGGTCGAGTTGGTGAGCACGTCCGCGCCGCTGGAGAGGTAGCCCAGCACGGCGGCGGGAATGGTCGACGGCTCGTCCTCGAGGCGGGTCAGACCGTTCTCCAGCGTGTCACTTCCGATCGAGGCCTCGACGAAGACGCCGGCGGCGATGTTCGGGATGCCCCCGATGTCCAAGAGGTCCCGGTAGAGGTCGGTCGATCCGGCCATCAGTGCCGCCGTCTTCACGCACGGCAGGGGCAGGTGCATGGCGTTGTAGACGACGATCGCGGACGCGGAGAAGCCGTACAGGCCGATGCTGCCGTTGCTCCAGGGTTGGTCGCAGGCCCAGCCGAGGAATTGGGACAGGTCGGTCTGGTCCTGCGTCCCCCCCGCGTCGAGGCTGCCGCCACTGAGCCCGGTGCCCCGCCACTGCAGCTCGACGAGGTTGAATTGCGAGCCCGCCCACGACAGGGTGCTGGGCGCCGGGGCGTACGGACTGTCCTCGACGATGAGGGGTCGCGGGTCCAAGGACCCGTTGCCCGCCACCGACGCGTGCAGGACCGTCCCGTCCGACGAGGTGAAGCTCAGGCTCTGGATGACCAGGGCCGGCGCGGCACTCGCCGCCGCCCCGCTCGAGGAACCTGCGACTGCCGGCAACCCCGTCGCCACGAGCGCGGCGAGCACGGCAAAGGTCGCGACGATCACCCTTCCCCGCGTCATCTTCATCGCAGTCTCTCGAACACCGTCATGTGTAGGCCTCGCAATCCCGCCAGTTCGTCCATCCGTCCCTCCGCCACCATGGTCGTCACCAACGACGACACGCCGCCCACAAGCAGTTGGGAGGTGACGCGTTGCTCGTCCTGACTTTCGAAGACGCCAGCTTGGCCCTCATGCCGGTAATAGACATTCTTGTCTATTAATCAATCCGCTGCCCGCAGCGTCACACGGTGCGCAGGGCCTCGGTCGGCGACAGGCGGGCTGCGCGCATCGACGGGTAGAGGCCGGCGATCGCGCCGATCGCCAAGGCGGCGAGGACGCCGCCGTAGAGGGCCACGACCGGAATCTGCACCGACCAGTGCTGGCTCACCGCGTAGATGGCCGTTGCCGCCCCGCCGATGACGGTGCCGGCCACGCCGCCGAGGAGCGACAGCAAGAGCGCCTCGGCCAGGAACTGCTCGGCGACGTGCCGCCGGCTGGCGCCGAGCGCGCGACGGAGGCCGATCTCGGAACGGCGTTCGAGGACCGAGATGACCATGACGTTGGCGATGCCGACCCCACCCACGAGAAGGGCGACGGCGCCGAGACCGAGGAGCAGGCCGTTATAGGCCCCGGTCGCATCCACTTCGGCTTTCAAGATGTCCGCGGGCAGATTCCACGCCACAGTCGAGGGGTTCTGCGGATCCACCGTGGCCGACAGCACGGAGGCGACCGCGGTGACCTCGTTGGGCACGGCACGCAAGAACAGCTCGCTGGGATGGCCGTCGAAGCCGAAATAGTGCTCGGCGATGGGGAACCCGATGAACGCCATGGAGTCCATCTGGGAGACCAGCTGCACGGGCTGCAAGATGCCGATCACGGTGAACCAGTGCCCACCGATCCACACCTGAGTCGGGTGGGCCAGGTTGTCGATGCCGAGCAAGCTGGCCGTCTCGGCGCCGAGCACGACCGCGGGGAAGTGGGCGGTCGCCGCGTTCAAGAAGATGCCGTGGGCCAGGGTCGCACCAAGAGTGCTGGGCAGCGCGGCGTCCGTCGCAGTCAGCGAAATGCCGTTGGTGTCGATGGTCGGGATAAACGAGCTGCGGTACACGTTCGTGTTCGAGATGGCGCCGATCTCGGTCACGTTGGTCACCGGCCCGATGCGCGCCACCATGGCCTCGGAGGTGGTGGGTAACTCGGTTTGCTGGCCGAAGGCGGTGTTGCTGGCCTGCACCGTCAGCAGGTTGCCGAGCTTTCCCAGCTCGCTCAGCAAACCCGACTTGGACGACTGGGAGATGCCGAGCACGCCGACGATGGCGGCGATGCCGATGCTGATCCCGAGGGCGGACAGCAACGCTCGCACCCGCCGGCTGCGCAGCCCGAGGCTCCCCACCCGGAGCAAGTCGCGGCGCGTGAGCCGGGAGCCGCCGGCGTCACGAACCGGTCGGCGTATCACCGGTGATCCTCCCGTCCCGAATCTCGATGCGCCGCTCCATGGCGGCGGCCACCTCGAGGTCGTGCGTGATGACCAGGATCGTGGTGCCCTCCTGATGCAGTTCGCGGAGCAACTCCAAGATGGACGCGCCCGTCGCCGAGTCCAGGTTCCCGGTCGGCTCGTCAGCCATGACCAAGGCGGGCCGTCCTGCCAGCGCGCGGGCGATGGCGGTGCGCTGCTGCTCGCCGCCCGACAGCTGGTTCGGGCGATGCCCGAGACGATGACCCAGCCCGACCCGCTCGAGGGCCGCCCGGGCCAGTTGGCGGCGCTCGGCGATCCGCCCTCCTCGGTACAGCAGGCCGTCGGCGACGTTATCGAGCACGCTGAGCCCGTCGAGAAGAAAGAACTGCTGGAACACGAAGCCGAGTCGGCGCGCCCGCAAGCCTGAGAGCTGGGCGTCGGACATGGACGAGGTGTCCTCTCCCGCGATGCGAACGACGCCGCGTGTCGGTCGTTCGAGGGTGCCCATCACATGGAGCAGCGTGCTCTTACCCGACCCAGACGGGCCGACGATGGCGACCAGCTCACCCTGGTCGATCCGGAGATCGACGCCGGCAAGCGCGACGACCGGCGGGTCGCCGGGATACTCCCTCGCCACGTCGATCAGTTCGAGGACCGGGGCCGGGGCGGCGGCCTTCCGGACCAACACCGGTGCGGTCACCGTCACGACGAGGGCACCTCGACCCGCGTCCCGACGCCGATGCCGGACCCGCTGACTTGGACCAGGTTGTTGGAGTACAGGCCGGTCGTCACCCCGACCAGACGGCTCGTGGTGCCCGTCATGACGTCGACGCCGTACCCGCCGCCTTGGAGCGCGAGTAGTGCGGTCACTGGCACGGCCAAGACGTTGGGCGCTCGTTGTGTGGTGATGTTGACGTTCACGGGGGCCTGGTCCAACGTGGCCAACGTCGGGGTGCTGTCCAAGGTGATGCTGATCGTCACCGTCGGGGCAGAGTTGCTGCCGCTTCCGCTCGAAGAGCAGGGCGACTGGTCGGCCGTGCTGCTGCCATTCATCGCGCCCGTAGCGGCGCCGATGCCGCCGCCGCTTGGACAGGTGGCCACGTTCCCGACCGTCGCAATGTGGCCGCCAACCGTCGCGGTGCCGTCGGGCAACACGATCGACACCGCGTCGCCCGGCTTCACCAGGTACTCCTGACTCACGTCGAGGTCAACGGTGACGATGGGCGTGGTACTCGTGGCCGTCAGTACGGTGCCACCCCCTCCACCGCCGCTGGCACTGCCGCCCCCGCCACCGCCGCCCACGGACGAACCGACCGAAGGCGTGACCGAAGTGACCCGGATGGGGCCGGGCTCGAAGACCACCTGCCCGAGCAGGATCTCGCCGGTTGCCGGAAGTCCGAGCGCGCTCTGCCAACGTTGCACCGCCGTGGCCGTGGTCGAGGAGTAGTGGTTGTCCTGGGTCAGGCCGGCGCCGTAGCCGAGGGAAATCAGGTCGGCGGTCAGCTCGCCCACATCCGCGCCGTCGGACATGCCGACATAGAGCGCGCGGTAGGCGGCGACGGAGCCATAGAGGAGCGGCACCGGCTCGTTGCTGACCGAGTAGACGGACTGGTCCTGGCGGATGACCTCGCCCACGTTCGGCAATGCAGTGAAGGTGGTGCCCGGATTCTGTGCGTCGGCTTGCTGCAGGGCCAGGGTGGCTTGATCGCCCGCCAGCTTCGTCTGGTCGGACGCCACCTTGGCCTGGTTCTGGTCGTGGTCGCGGGTAGCGGCCGACTGCGCGGCGGCCAACTGTTGGCCGGCCTGGGTCAACTGGGTCTGATCTTGGCTGACCTGCTGGGTGTCCTGGCTGCACGCGGGTGTGGACGCCCCCGACCCGTTGCAATCCTGGGCCTGCTGGTCCTGGACCGAGGTGAGGGCGGACTGGTCGGTGGTCACGTTGGCCTGATCGGCCGAGACCGTCTGGTTGTCGGTGCCCGCCGCGTCGGACTCGGACTGCTCGTCTGCGGAAAGGGCCTGCTGGTCCTGGGTCACGGCCAGCTGGTCCTGGTCGATCTCCTGGGCACTGGCGCCTGATGGCGCGGCGACGGTGTACGAGCCCACGAAGCCGATGGAGCCGCCCTCCTGCACCGAGTTGGTGAGAGTGGTCCGCACCACCGCAGTGGTGGTGACCGAGCTCTCGCCGCCCGACGGAGAGCCAGCGTTGTTGTTGCCGCTGGTCGACGCCATGGCCACGCCGGCGGCCACCGCCCCTCCGACGAGGGCGCCCGCCATGGCCGCGATGGCGACGACCCGTCGCGCTGAGAAGTCAGCCATTGGCGTTCCCCGCTCCGGAGTTCGCGGCCGACCCGCCGTTACCGCCGGGCTTGCCTCCGAACCCGCCCGGGCCGGGATTGACGTTGATCGTCCCCGGCAACGGGGTGCTACTTCCGAATTTCTCGAAGCCGGTCTTGTTCGCGCACAGCGTCGATGCAGCCTGGAAGGTGGGATTGGCCGGGTCCAGGTCGCTGCCCGCAGTGGCGTGGACGGCCGACTGGCCGGAGGTTGGGTCTGCGTAGTCCGGGACCCCATTCGCCCGCATGCACTGGGCGAACTTTTCTGCCGTCGCCAGGCTCGGCGTCTGGGGCGGCTCGCCACCGCGCAGCGCGGTCTGGGCCGCGGTCATGTAAGAGGCGCACGAGAGGCCGCCTCCCCCGTGCAGGAGCCCACCCACCCCGTCGGCGTATCCGGCGGGCAGCATGAGCTGGATCACCTTGTTGGCGTCGACGGTCGGGTCGACCTGGTCGGGATCGCCGTGTACGCGCATGCAGGCGGTCCACTCATCGAGCAGCTGCGTCGGGCTGCCGGACGTCCGGGTGGTCGTGGTGCTGCCGGCGGCGGCGCCGCTCTTCCCAAGGCTGGCGACGCGCGGCGCGCTGGACCCGCTGCATCCGGCCAGGAAGATCGCGGCGACTGCGCCGGCAACGAGCGGGAGGGCGGCGACCCGTCGCACTGAGGCCTCAATCATCAGCACCCGATCCGCTGTTGGCGGGCTGCACCGTAATGGTCCCACCGCCCGACGGCGGACCGGTGGGCGGCTGGCAGTTGGGCGCTCCGCTGCAGCTCGTCACCACGACGTCACCCGGCGGACCGATACCCGCGATCCACCAAGCCGGCGCGTTGATCTGCTTGCCGCAGATCTTGTTGGCGTTCTCGACGAACGGACTGTTCGGGTCCACGCCGGTCCCGTTGAAATCGGTCTTTCCGTTCGTTCCAGGGTCGGGGTAGTTCGGGACCCCGTTGGCCCGCATGCAGTTGGCGTACTGCACCTGCTGGGCCTGGTCGGGCGGCTGGAACTGCTGGCCGTCCCGCAACGCGGTCTCCGCCGCGAGCTCGTACCGGCTGCACGGACCGCTACCGCCGTGGGCCTCCGAGGCCACCGCCTCCGACACGTTTTGCATGGTGATGTGGATCACGCCGTCGGCGTCGATGGTCGGGTCGGTCTGGTTGGGGTCGCCGTTGTTGCGCATGCAGGCGGCCCACTCGTCCATCAGCTGGGTCGGGTTACCCGACTTCGGCGCGGTCGTCGTGCTCCTGCTGCTGCCGTTGTTGTTGCTGGCGCTCGTCCCCAAACTCGCGACGTGCGGAGGATTCGTTCCACTACCACCACCGCACGCGGCCAGCGCTACGGCGGCCGCCGTGACGAGGGCGAGGAGCAGGCCCCGTCGTCGGCAGGTCGCCGCGGTCCTCCCTCGCCTCCGCAGCGCTCCTCGAGCGGGGATCATCGAGCGTTCCTCGTTGTCGTTCATCTGCTCTCTATCTCCATCGTCGAAACGGCGTTGCGAGCAGTTGTACGAAAGGGAGGGTCACAGCCCGGTCATGGTTGTGACCCGGCTGTGACCGACGACCTGGCATGTTGAGGAGCGACAGGACCCCCCAATTGAGATGCCGACCAACCGGCCGAAATGGCTGCCAGGCTTGTCTTCGGGAGCAACGATGAGAGTGCTGGTAGCTGAAGACCATGAGCGATTGGCCACAGCGGTGGCGGCTGGACTCCGTCGCTACGGGATGATCGTCGACGTGGCATTGGACGGCGACGACGCGCTCACCCGCCTGGGCGCCAACCGCTACGACGTGGTGGTGCTGGACCGAGACCTCCCCGGCACCAACGGCGACACGATCTGCCAGACCCTCATTGCCGAACGAAGTGAGAGCCGGGTGCTGATGCTGACAGCGGCGAGCTCAGTTCGAGACCGGGTCGAGGGACTCGGCTTGGGCGCCGACGACTACCTGCCGAAGCCCTTTGACTTCACCGAGATGGTCGCCCGGGTCCAAGCGTTGGGCCGCCGGCCCGGCGCCCCAACCCCGGAGCATCTGGGCTATGGCGACCTGACCTTGGAACCCGAACGACGTCTCGCAACCCGCGGCAGAAGACACCTGGCGCTCAGTCCGAAGGAGTTCGCCGTCTTGGAATGCCTGCTCGTCGCCGAAGGGAGGCCGGTGTCAGCCGAGGAACTACTCGAACGAGTTTGGGACGCCGCAACCGACCCATTCACCACGACGGTCAAAGCCACGGTCAACCGGCTGCGCTCGAAACTGGGCGATCCGCCGATGATCGAGACCATCCGTGAACGTGGCTATCGCATCGGAGGCCAGTCATGAGCGTTGTTCCCCATCGGCTCGCCAAGCCTTCCTGGCTGCGATTGCCTCGCCGCACCGCCCGGCTGCGGCTCACCGGTCTGTACAGCGTTCTCTTCCTCCTCTCAGGCGTCGCGTTAGTCGCGGTCACCTACGTCCTCTTTGAACGAGCGACTGAGTACAAGACTCCACCGTTGCCGAAGGTCCCTCATACTCCCTCGATCCAGGGTCTCCAGCTGTTACCTGATTCGGCGGCAGGGAACGTCGTCCAGACTCTCCCGAAGCAGCAGCTGCTGTACCAGGCTCAGCAAGGGCTCTCGCAGGTGCAACATGAGCTCGCAACCGCGAAGCCCCCAGGGAATCTGATCCAGCCTCTCCCCTATGGGCTCGCACACGTCCAGAGCCAGCTGACGGCGGCTCAGAAGGAGCTGGCACAGGGCCAACGCCAACTGGCGAACGCGGTGCATCAGCTGCAACAGGTCGGTCCCGCCCAAGCCGCACAGCGCGCCGCCGACTCGCATCAGCTCCTCGTCAACTCGGGAATCGCTCTCGCCATCGTCGCGGTCCTCGCCCTCCTCGCTGGCTGGTTCATTGCCGGCAGGATGCTGCGACCCATCCGGACCATCACCCGCACGGCCCGAAGGATCTCCTCGACCAACCTGCATGAGCGCCTGGCCCTCGGCGGCCCAGAGGACGAGCTCAAGGAACTCGGCGACACTCTCGATGACCTGTTTGGGCGGCTCGGCGCTGCGTTCGACGCGCAACGTCACTTCGTCGCCAACGCTTCCCATGAACTGCGTACCCCACTCACCGCCGAGCGCACCCTCTTACAAGTCGCGCTCGATGACCCCGACACGACGGCGGCCGCGTGGCGGTCGACGGCCAAGGAGGTGCTCGCCTCGACCGACGAACAGGCCCACCTGATCGAAGCCCTCCTCACGCTCGCCAGTAGCGAGGGCGGGTTGGTGAGCTACGAACTAGTCGAACTCGACACCACTGTCACCCAGACCCTGGTCGACCTTCAACCTGAAATTGACCGACTGGGGATCCACGTCGATGTGGTGACGTCACCCGCACCCCTCGAAGGGGATCCCCGGCTCGTCGAACGGCTCGTCGTGAACCTGCTCAGCAACGCGTTGCATCACAATGTTGTCGGCGGCCGCGTCGAGGTCACGACTGGGATCACGGACGGGCAAGCGGTGCTGTCGGTAACCAACGGCGGACCACCCATCCAGGATGCTGAGATCGACCGCCTCTTCCAGCCTTTCCAACGGCTCGAGACGCGCCGGGCGCACTACAAGGACGGGCACGGGCTCGGGCTCTCAATCGTCCGCGCCATCGCGACGGCACACGGCGCCACCATCACAGCGCGCCCGCTCCCAGATGGAGGTTTGTGGGTGAGCGTCCTCTTCGCGCAACCTGCGATCGCTGACGGACTCTCCGGAGAATCGCACGACGCCGACGGACGTCGCCTCAAGGTCGAGGTCGCGTCGCCGTGACTGCCAAGCCGGCACTTGAATCGGAAGTGCCCGCGACAAGAGGTCATCGGGACGATCCGGTCCGGGGGCCACGATCCCGGGTGGAACGTGACGAAACGCGCTCTCGCCACTTGCGACTCCTAGTGTAAGGACAGTCAAGGTTCTTCGATCGAATGGGTAGCAGACCCAGACGGCGGCGATACGTTGGGCACGTGTGTTTCTCCCCCGAAGGCGACCTCGTCGGGGGGCTGGTGGTCACCGCCATCGGTGTCGACGCGTACCGGCATCTCCACGGACGGAACAACCACCTCTTGTTCGCGACCGTGCCGCTCGTGCTCGGGATTCATCAACTCGATGAATCGGTCCTCTGGTGGAGCCTCGAGGGTCCCGTTCCGCACGCGCTGGGACAGGTCGCAATGTGGATCTACTTGCTGATTGCCATGGTGGTCGTCCCCATCCTCATCCCTCTCTCGATCTGGAAGCTGCAACCGACATCACGGCGACGATGGATCGTCGCCCCGTTTCTGGCCCTCGGCATCGGGGTCGCGATCGTCCTGCTGATCACGATGCTGCACGGTCCGGTCACCGTCAGACTGGGCGCGTACCACCTCGCGTACAGCATCGGGCTTCGCAACGGGATCCTCGTTGTAGGTCTGTACGTGCTCGCCACGTGTGGAGCGCTCCTTTGCTCGGGGTACCGCGACATCGTGATCTTCGGCGTGGCGAATGTGATCGCAGTCGTCATCTTGGCTCGACTCACCGCCGACGGATTTGCATCGCTCTGGTGCTTCTACGCGGCGATTGCCAGCGGTTTCATCTCGCTGCACATGCGCCTCGGCAAACCGCATCGAGCGCATCCCTACGCTCTGACCTGATCCCTGTCCTTGGGACTGGTATCGGGTCGAAACGCTGACGGATCGACACGGACGAGTACGATCAGGCTGGCGATGAGGATGGGGAGCACGGTGAGGTGATAGGCGATGTCGGGCCAGGCGCCGCCTTGAGTCGTGAAGGTGAGTCCGCCTGCGAAGCCGATGATGGCGAAGCACGTAGTGGTGAGGACGATCGTCCGGGCCTTGGAGCTTCTTCGCAGCACGGCGAGCGCCCCGACAGCAACGACGATGCCGATGATGGCCTCTGCGACTCCGGCGCCATCTGCGTCGAACGACTTGGCGCGACCGTGCACCTGCCCGGAGAGGTGCACGGTTGCTGCGACGGCGAGTGACACAGCCACGACGACCATCAGGGCCCCGATCGTGCGCACGATGCGGCGGTCGCTCGAAGATGATGTCCGGCAGGCCACGGTGGAGGAGTGGCTAGGTGACATCGCTCGTAACCGTGGTGCGGGCGGCCAGCGCGGACACCGCGGCGGTAATGCCGACCAGCAGCACGACGACGGCCGGGAACGGGAGGGGACTCGCCGAAGAGGAGTTCGGGAAACCGAACCCGCCGGTGGCGAGCGGGGCACCCCCGAGCGTGGTGGCAGCGGTGAAGGGGAGGTACGAGCCAAGGCCCTTGACCAGGTTGCTGAGCGTGGATTCGACGAAGAACCCCCACAGCAAAATGGCGACCACCGCGCCGAGTTGGGCTCGGATGAGAGATCCGACGGCTACGCCGAGCGCGGCGAGCAGCGCCGACCCGACCACCGCTCCCAGGGCGTAGTCGGCGATGGTGGTGCCACCGAGGGCGACCGAGTAGCCATCGCCGGCCACAAAGGCGAGGCCGACCCCGGTGCTGAGGAGCACCCCAACGACCCCGAAGACCGCGCCGACGAAGCCGGCGGCGATCGCCTTGGCCGCCAGCACTTGCCCTCGACGCGGCGCGGCGAGGTAGGTGAGCGTCGCGGTGCGATTGCGAAACTCGCCGCTCGAGACGGTGATCCCGAGGATCCATGACAGCAGTAACGCGAAGCCGATGGTCGAGATCGGACCGCGCAGCCCCGCTGCGGTGAAGAGCGGCGGTCGTGTACTGCTGCCGGACTGGGCGGCGATGAGCACGGCGTCCAAAGTGGTCAGAAGTGCGGCCGCCGCCAGCATCCCGTAGGTGGAGCGGACGGTACGGAGCTTGAGCAGCTCGACATGGACGAGGCGGATCATGAGGAGACCTCCTGGTGGGTCGTGGTGAGGTGCAGGAACACGTCTTCGAGGCTGGGGGCGTCGGTGGTGGTTTCGAAGAGCGGGATGGCCCGTTCGGCGGCCAGGGTTCCGACTTGCTCGGGTGTCGCCCCGGACACCTCGAGGCGGTCGGACGCCACAACGGTGGCGGTGATGCCGTCGCGGGCCAGGGCAGTAGCGAGCTCTGCCGCCCTCGGGGTACGGATCCGCACCACCATGCCGGCCTGGGCGGTCAGTTTGGCGAGAGACGACTGGGTGACGAGGTGCCCGTGGTCGACGATGACGACGCTGTCGACCGTTTGGGCGACCTCGGCGAGGAGATGACTCGAGACCAGCACGGTGTGACCGTCGGCCGCCAGGCCCTTGATCAAATCCCGCAGCCAGCGCACCCCCTCCGGATCGAGACCGTTCGACGGTTCGTCGAGGATGAAGATCTCCGGGTTGTGCAATAACGCGGTGGCCAACCCCAGCCGTTGCCGCATGCCCATTGAGAACCCACCGACGCGCCGCTCTGCGGCCGAGGTGAGACCCACCTGATCGAGTACGTCATCGACCCGCGAGCGCGGTGAGTCGCCGGCCAGGGCGTAGATGTCCAGATGGGCCCTGGCCGTCCGTCCCGGATGGAAATTGGCGGCCTCCAGTACAGCACCGACCTCGTGCAAGGGGTCGGCCAAGTCGGCATAGAGCCGGCCGCGGAATGTGGCCTGGCCGGCCGAGGGAGCCACCAGGCCGAGCAACATACGCAGCGTGGTCGTCTTGCCCGCACCGTTCGAGCCCAGGAAGCCGACCACGTTGCCGGCAGGGACGTCGAACGTCAAGTGGTCAACGGCGGTGAGTGCACCGAAGCGCTTGGTCAGGCCTCGGATCTCGATGGCGGAGTTGTTGTCTGGCATGGGTCTCATCGTCAACGACGGGCGCGGCGGTGTCGTCCCGCAAGAGGGCAATTCCCCCTGCCGCAGGCGACGACGCGCCCGGTCCCGATGTACGACGGATGGAGTAGCAACGCCTGTCGCCAGGTTGATGTGAAGGCGGCAGGCGGGGCGTACCGTTTGTGCAGTGCCGAACCTCGCCCGCTACCCTCCGCTGACCTCGAATTCCGGCGGCAGGGTCTGGGTGGTCGACAGCCTCGTCGCGGTCGTTGTCGGTGCCGGTCAGATCGTCGGCACCCTTGCGGCGACCTCGCACCATGGCTCCGGCCCGGTCAGCACTGGTGGCATGGTGCTGCTGGGTGCGAGCGCCGTCCCGCTGGTCGCTCGACGGCGCTTCCCAGTGGCCGCCTTGGCCGCCACGTTCGTGCTGACGCTGTGGTACGCGCTGACCCCCAATCCGACGGGGGTGATCTGGGGAGCGCTCACCCTGGCGTTCGGGACGGCTATCTACTTTCGCAAGCGGGCGGCGGCCATCGGCTCGCTGGTCGCCGGCTACGTCGCGTTCTCGTGGGGACCTCCCCTCTTCGGCACCCACCCCGCCCCCTCGGCCGCTGGCGCCCTCGGCCTGGCTGTGCTGTTTCTGTTCATGCTGGCCGTGGCGGAGTGGGTCCGCCTGCGCAACCAGCGGTCGGTGGCGCTCGCCCAACGCTACGAAGAACAAGCCCGGCGACAAGCGGGCGAGGAGCGGTTGCGGATCGCCCGCGAGCTCCACGACGTGGTCGCCCACAACATCTCGGTGATCAACGTGCAGGCCAACACCGCGCTGCACATGATGGACCGCCAACCCGATCGGGCTCGCGGCGCTTTGACCACCATCAACGATGTGAGCAAGCAGGCCCTGGTCGAACTGCGCTCCATCCTCGGGATCCTCCGGGACGTCGATGAGGACGCGCCGCTGGCCCCGAGCGCGGGTCTCGAGCATCTCGACGGGCTCATCGGCCGCACAAACGCCGCCGGCCTCAGTGTCCGCATCGAGGAGAAGGGCGAAAAGCTCTCGCTACCCACAAGCGTGGACCTGGCCGCCCACCGGATCATCCAGGAGGCGCTCACCAACACGGTCCGCCACTCCGGGGCCACCGCCGCAGTCGTGCGCGTGGCGTACGGCGCGCGCGCCGTCACCGTCGAGGTGGACGACGACGGTCGAGGCGATACCTCGATCCCGACGGACGGAGCGAGCGCTGGCATCGTGGGCATGACCGAGCGGGCCCAAGCTCTCGGCGGCCGGCTCGAGGCTGGGCCGCGCAGTGGAGGCGGTTACCGGGTCACGGCGTGGCTCCCCTTGGATCAGGCGGCGCAGTGATCCGTGTCGCACTGGTCGATGACCAGCAACTGGTGCGGAGCGGCTTCGCGTCCCTGCTCGACGCCGAGGAGGACATCGATGTCGTCGGCGAGGCGGCAGACGGGCAGGAGGCCATCCAACTCGCCACCCGGGCCCGGCCCGACGTGATGCTCATGGATATCCGCATGCCCGGTCTCGACGGGATCGAAGCAACGCGTCGGATCGCCGCCAACCCGGAGCTCGCCGGCGTCCACGTCGTCATCCTGACCACCTTCGAGCTCGACGAGTACGTGTTCGAGGCTCTGCGGGCCGGTGCGGCGGGGTTCTTGGTCAAAGACACCGACGCCGCCGAACTCCTGCGGGCTATCCGCGTCGTCGCCGGTGGCGATGCCCTGCTCTCGCCGAAGATCACGCGGCGCTTGATTTCCGAGTTCGCCGCCAGCACTCGCGATCTGCGTCACGCCCCCGAATTCGATCGCCTCACTCCCCGAGAGCGCGAGGTCGCCACGCTTGTCGCCACTGGGCTCTCCAACGACGAGATCGCCGAGCGCCTCTACATGAGCGCGTCGACGGCGAAGACCCATGCCACCCGGGCCATGACCAAGCTCGGCGCGCACGATCGTGCCCAGCTCGTCATCTTCGCCTACGAGGCCGGGTTGGTCCGTCCGGGCATGGGATAACGACGGCGAACGGCTTGACGGGTGAAAGGTCGAAGCGCCTCGTCTCGTCCGTCAGGCGGCGCGAGTTCTCGAGGCAGACGGCGCCGGGGCAGTCACACCGAGTGGCAACGTCGGTATGAGTGACCGCTTGAATGTGTCGTTCACGACACCGGCAAACGAGGCGTACCAGGCCGCTGCCGCAGTGGCGATGCCGGTCCAACCCCCGGCCTTGTTGATCCCAACCTTGTTCTCGAACGCGCCGATGGTGAGGAGGATGAACGTCGCCGTCAAAAGGACGAACACCGCGACGACGGCACCGGACACCCTGAAGGACGCGATCGTCATGTAGGCGGTGAAGATGGTCCACCCGAGCAGGAAGACGCCCACGGCGACGGACACGTCGGCCGGTGATTTGATGGTCGGCAAGATGGATCGCGAGAGCACGTAGTACGAGATCCAGAACGCCCCGAACGAAGTAAAGGCGAGGGCGCCGAACGTGTTCTTCCGTACGAATTCCCACATTCCCGCCAGCAGCTGCGCTGCTCCTCCGTAAACGAGAGCCAGCGCCAACGCCGCGTCCACTCCCGCGCCCCAGACCTTGGTATTCGAGATGCTGAGCGCGAAGGTCGTCATCGCGAAAGCTCCGAGTCCCAAAGGAGCCGGGTCCGCCACGACTTGTCTGACCAGGGAACGCTCTTCGGATCCCTCCAGACCTGATGCGCCCGCCTGCAATGTTTCGGCTGTCATAACCGACCCTCCCTCTCTTGTGTTCGGTTCGCCTTTCGGGGCGCTCCCTTCATATGGGCAGCTCAATGCTGCGTTTGGCCTCTACCCGTAGGTGACGGCTCGGAAACGGCTGGAACGAAACGACGAGGGCTGCCGACAGCTCGTCCGGAATCCGTCAACCGTTGAATTGAGAATCGAAGGAAAGGGACCGATGACGTCGAGTGCGGCTCGGGTCAACCGGCGGTGCGACCCGATACTTTGCGGTGATGACGCGGACCGCCGTACGACGCCGAACGACGACCCGTGCAACGGGCCTCGAGCTGGAACACCGGGTGGAGGTGAAGGTGTCTGAGTTCAGGACATAGCGGTATAAAACTGACAGACTCGGATTACACCTGAGGTCTCCGGAATGAGAAGGAGATCAGGCGACGGAGCAGGAGCTGGAGAGAGGCGCTCCTGGTCGTGGCGTTTCGATCCCCTCAGGTCACCTCACAATCTCTCTCCTTCCCCCTCGATAAAGACACGTAAAGACACGCCCGAACGGAACTGGAGCGTGGCGATGGGCCGGTACCCACGTCCCATCGGCAGACTCTCGCAATGCGCAGTGATCAGAGCCCGTTCCTTGTTGACGACGATCACGTTCATCGGCGAGCGACCAGTCATTTTCGACCCCTGTAGCGGCGATAGGTGGTGACCCGCCGAGAGAGCCCGGGGTGCTATTCTTACTTACTCTTATAAGTAAGGATGATCCATTATGGACACGGCAGCCAAGGTCACCTCGAAGGGACAAGTCACAGTACCGAAGGCCGTGCGCGAGGCCCTCGGCATAAAAGAGGGCGACGCCGTCGTTTTCCGCGTCGAGGGCAACCGGGCGGTTCTTGCGAAGACGGCCGACTTTTTGTCGCTCGCTGGTTCGGTGAAAGTCCCAGCTGCCAGGCGCAACGCTGCCTGGGACGAGGTGATCCGCAAGACTCATAAGGCGCGAGCGGCCAATCGCCGATGAGCGCGTTCGTCGACACGAACATCCTGGTTCGCCACCTGACCGGGAACCCGCCAGACATGGCGGCGCACGCCACCGCATATCTCAGCTCTGCCTCGGAGCTACTCCTGACTGATCTCATCGTCGCCGAGACCATTTACGTCCTCGAGTCGTTCTACAGGACACCTCGCCCCCAGGTCGCCGAGGCCACGCGCTCTCTCATCGCGTTCGGCTCGATCATCACCGTGGACCCGGCCCTCTTGCTGCGAGCCGTCGAGGTTTACGAAACCGACCGGTTGGACTTTGCCGAGGCCTACCTGGTCGCCTGCGCCGAGACCACCGGAGTCAATGCGATCGCTTCGTTTGACACATCGATCGACCGAATCAAGACCATCCAACGGGTCGATCCCGCTTCAGCGCCGATCTGATCCCCCAGGGCGCTTGTGTGGCTCAGGGCCCGTGCCCAGAGCCGTGGCCCTGACCAGAATTCGGCCCTCCCAAGGCCTGGTCAAGCAAAACGTCACGGCTGAGACCGGCCAGGTTGCTCCTCCTAAGCATCTGAACAGCGCGGATCTGAACGGGTCCCTTGATTACTGAACCGTCGTTCAATAACATCGCAGGGGGCCATAGAGAACAGGGGTGGTGGAACTGAACAACAAAGAAGTAATTCGATCGGCCGTTGCCGCTGTGAACCGCGGTGACGTCGGGGGCTACCTAAAAAATTTCTCCCCGTCGTGCCTCAGATGGATCTCAGGATTCGATGAACCGATAGCCCTGACTGACGTCGGTGATCATTTGCGCCAACTCATCGAGGCGTTCGATCCACTGCAGTTGGACGAGGAGCTCCTCATTGGAGACGACCGATTCATCTGTGCCCGCTGGCAGCTACGCGGCACCCAGGTGGGTGCGTTCATGGGCATCGCCTCAGGCGGCAGCAGCATCAATATTGCGACTTGCGAGATCTACGAGATCGTTGACGGGCTCGTCATCGAGTCATGGGTCTATCAAAACCCCGCTCAGATGTTTACGCAGATGGCGTCGGGATAGAGAGCAGGCTCGCCAGCATGACAGCAGAGATCCCAGGCACGTCGTTACTCGACCCCGACATCATCGACGATCCCTACCCCTTCTATTGTCGCTTGCAGAATGAGGCCCCCGTATGGCGGGTTCCGGGTACTGACGTCTTCGTCGTCAGTACGCACCGAATGGTCGCCGAAGCTGCCTCTCGAGTGGAGGACTTCTCCTCGAATATGCGGCACCTCCTCTACCGAGGAGAGACCGGACTCCCTAATCGACTCTCCTTCGGCAATGCAGGCGCCGACGCCTTGGCCACTGCTGACCCTCCGACCCACAAGGTCCATCGCGATGTGGTGTTCTCCGAACTGGTTTCCAAACGCATGGAAACGTTGGAACCGGACATCAGCGACCTGACCGAGAAGAGTGTTGGAGGAATCTCGGACGGCTCCATTGATTTCATGGCCGACATTGGCAATGTCATTCCGATCAACGTCATGACCCGGCTCATCGGTTTTCGGGACGGCAATGCCCAGGAACTCTTCGAGGCAGCCGTCGATTCGACATCCATGTTGGGCGCAACGTTGAGCATGGTCGAGCTCGAACAGCACATTGTCCGCACTTTGGAGATCGAGACCTGGATTGGTCTGCAACTCGAGGGTGCGGCCGAAGACCCGAATGACGACATCCTTGGCGGGGTCGCCCGCGGTGTCGATCGTGGCGTCTTTACGCACCAAGAGGGCTGCGTTGTGTTGCACACCCTCTTGAGCGCCGGGGGAGAGTCGACCACCAGCTTGCTCGGAAATGCTGTGCGCATGTTGGCCGAGCGTCCAGAATTGCAGGACCGCCTCCGGAGTGCGCCTGAACTCGTCCCGGCCTTCATTGAGGAAGCATTGAGGCTCGAATCACCGTTCCGCTTCTTGTTGCGCACCACTGCTCATGACACCAGCCTGGGGGACATTGCCATTCCTGAGGATGCAACCGTCCTGTTGCTCTGGGGAGCCGCCAACCGCGATGCCGCGACGTTCGAGAACGCCGACGAGATCGTCCTGGACCGCAGAGTTCCCCGGCGGCACGTAGCTTTTGGACGGGGCATTCATCACTGCGTGGGGGCACCACTGGCTCGACTTGAGGCAAGAATTGTCCTCACCTCGTTCTTGAAACAGACCAAATCGTTCACCTTGGATCTCGACAGCTCACCTCAGTGGGTCCAGAGCCTGATGATCAGGCGTCACAATCGCCTAGCCATCAAGGTCGCGAGATCGTGAGCTCGACGACCAAGACCAAACGGTCCTCGATTGCTCCAATGCCATCGGGTGACTTTCCCGTTGGAGACATACGAACTCGGCGTCGGGACGCCCGACGAGTACAGAGTCAGGGAGACATTCTCGATGCCGCGGAGCGGGTGTTCGGTGAGGATGGCATCCACAACGGTGCCGTCCGACGCATTGCCGAGCTCTCTGGATTCTCTCCGGGCGCCATTTACCTGTTCTTTGAGAACAAGGCGGATTTGGTTACAAAGACGTTTGACCGACGCGGCAAGGAATGGAGCGACGCGATCGGCACAATCGTTGAAAGCAACGCTCCCCCACTCGACAAGCTTCATGGGTTCATCGACTGGGTCATCACCTTCCTTGCTGAACATGCCGATTTTCGTCACCTCTTGAGCCAGGTGAGCCACGGATCCATCGTGGCCGGCTACAACCTTGCTCAGCCGTCCACCGACGAGGACCACTTCTCATCGATCATGATTGCCATTTCCAACGTGGTTGAAGAGGGTCAGATCCGGGGCGACATTCGGGACGGGGATCCCGGATCGCTGGCGCACCTCTTTTCGGTGCTCCTCAACGAGTACGCCCTTCTCGATCAGGCTCCAGGTGTCGGCAAACTTACCGAAGGGCAGTTTCACGCGTTCGTGGACGGTGCACTTCGGGGTGCTCCAACATGATCGCTACTGAACGTGGATACCAACCGCAAGAACAGCTGAACGACGGTAACTATGTGACAGTCACGCTCATCCCGTCGAGAACGTCGATCACCGCCCGATAGCGCTGTTCCACCAGTTTGAGCTCCACCAACACGGACGGCCGCCTTCGGATGTGTCGACGACTGCGTCAACAGCGAAGAAGGTGGCAACCGCCACGTGGTGGACCCTCGCAGGCACGAAGTGTCAGGCAGGTACCGGAGCCAGTGTCGCCCAGGTACCGCTGTCAAGCATGAACCGGAATTTCACAGGCGCTTTTCTCGCCCATAAAGACACGTAAAGACGCGTCGGAGAATCTGATCTTCTGGGGGGATCCCACTTTGGGCCTCTGAACTGGGCCTTTGGTGAAGGTGAAGGGACTCGAACCCTCGGCCTCTACATTGCGAAAGTAGTTTTTCGGTCCCACTGACAAGGCTTTTCTCAGAAGAGCTCCTGGTAGAGCGTCCGTCACTCCCTCAACTCCCATCAGCTTCCCTCACGTTCCATCTCGATAAAGACACGTAAAGACATGGCACCAAGAAGCCAGCCCCAGTCTCACCGGACCTCAATCCGTACCTGTTGCTCCCCGATGATGATCCGTCGAGGTTCCCAGTTTCAATAGTTGCGGGGGCACTGTCGCCTACCGAGCCGCCTGGACCTCGCTCGCGCCTTCGCCTGGGCCGGTGACAGTCGGCACTCACTCCGAACGTAAGTAGGACTACGACTGCAGACGGGCGGCAGCCTCGTCGAGAGGGATCCGCTCCTGCTCGATGCGTCGCGGGAGACCATCGGCGGGCTGAGCGACGGCGTGGTAAGCGTCTCGTTCCGCCGCAGTGAGATCCGGGAGCGCCTTCGGTGCACGGCGAGGGATCGTATCTCCGCTCGGGAAGGTATTCGTTCCCCAAGCTGCATACAGGTGGTAGGCGTCGAGGTCCATGAGGATGCTGGTGACCTCAAGCCCATCACGCCGGTACCCCGCGAGGATCTCGAAGCCCTCGGCATCGATGTCACCCCAGTAGTAGAGACGCTGAGCCTGAGCGAGCCATGGGAACGCAGCGGCGGTCGCGCCACCGAACCCGTCACCTTCTACCGCGATCCCGCCGGGCACTTCCGGGAAGTGGATTGCCGTGTCCTTGTTCTCGACGATGATCACGACGGTGGGCCGGTAGGCGGGCGCCATCGTGTCGCCGACGCTTGCCGAGTCGTGGCGCCGTCCTCCGCCGGCGAGATGGTCGGGGTCGAGGTAGGTGAAGTGGACGCGTGCCGGGTGCCGTCGGGCCAGCTCGAGCGGCCGCCGGACGAGAGCCTCAACGGCAGGTCCGTGCGTGTTGAGCCACTTGGCGTGCACCCCCGGGACGGGCACCTCCCGAGGAGTCATGCCCGCAGCGTCATTGGTCTGGAACCAGGCGGCGACATCGAGGAGCAGCCCGAAGTCGAGGTCGCTGTAGCAGTCGGAGAGCCGAAGGACCGTCGGGTGGTCGCCGCAGTTCGGGAACCGTGTTTGGAGCTCGCCGATTCGGGTCTGATTGCGGGCGATGCGTTGAACCCATTCGGGTCCACAGACCGCTGCGGCTTGGCCGACGTCGGCGACCACGGCTGTGATCGGGAACTGTTGTGTGGTGCCGTGCACACGCCGATCCCGAGACTCGATGGCCACGTCGTGGCAGACGGCCCAGTTCCTGATCGATGTGGCTTGCCGAGACCAGGTCTTGAAGTCGGCTTCGAGCTCTCCCGACGATGGCTGGCCGAGCGGGACCCTGTATGGCCAGTTCATCTCCGCTCCACCTAGGTCGCGATGCCAACGTTCAGCGAGTCGCCGTTCGATGGTCGCCTCGACCTCAGCAACAGTCTTCACGGAGCGTTGACGCCGGCTGCGGTCTGGTCGGTGATGTCGTCGACGCGTGCGTGACCAGTCGTCGGACTCTTCGTGACCACCAGGACCTGCTCGACATGTGGCTCGAGGGTGGTCACCTTATCGAACGGGGCGGCGACGACCAGCTGAAACCCGAGGCCTTTCCATGCACAGACACCACGTCCTGCGAACTCCGAGTCGGCTTTGACGAAAGCTTCGTCGAGGAAGACCGGCGCGAACCGGGGGTGAGTTTTCGTTTCGTCGCCGAGCTGGAACCGCAGCGCGGATCCGACGATGAACGCAACAAGCTCTTGGGTTTCGCCACCGGACTTCTCCCCGAGCGACGTGTACTCGGCACGCACCGACCCCTCTTCAGTGATCACCGATGCGGACAGCTCAATGTGCTTGCGGACGTCGAGGTGGTAAGCGCGGCTCTTCTCGTCGGTCTTGCAAATCCGACCCATGAACGCTTTGAGGCGGGTGAACTTCTCTTCGGCCTGGTCGAGGGAGAGCTCTCCGATTGCTCCCGACGACAGCTCCCGAAGCTCCTTGCGGAACTGGCTCTGGTCGTCGCGGGTCAGTTTGCGGAGGTCGATTCGGAGCCGGTCGTGGTGCGCACCGAACGGGAGTCTCTTCAGGATCTGGTTAACCGGGGCGAGACGGTCCTCGATGTCCTCGATCGCGTTGTCGAATTCGCCGTTGAGGGGCACGAGATCCTCACCGGTCCAGTCGGTGAGTTTGCGGATCCAGGCTTCGCGTCGTTCGTGAAGCCCGGACGCAGTTATCTCGTCACGGATCCGCAGATAGTCGGGGTGCGACTCGATGCTGATCCCGCGGTTCGGGTTCGGCCACTTCTCATCAAACCTCACGAAGATCTCCTCCAGCCGCGCTCTCGCGTTGTTGCCGTCCCGTTCACCTTGGCGCCGATCGGACGACAGCGCTCCGACGAGCCGGATGATCGCATCTTCAAAGGTGTCCGGGCTGTAGGCGGTACCGATACCTCCCACGGATTCGAACCGTTCAGCGAGCTTGGCTGCCTGTTCTTCGCTGCAGCTGTGCCCGCCAGTGGCGAGGGTAGATAGCTGCGTGTCGAGCTCAGTCTGGCGTTCGATCAGAAGACGATGCGCATCTTTGAGCTGTTTGATTGCGGCACGGGCCTCGTAGCGCCGCTCTGTCGCGCCTTCGAGTGCTTCGCTTGCGTCGGTCCGTTCCTGTTCGAGCCGTTCGAGGTCGACGTTCGAGTCGAGGATCTCGGTCTTACGTTCGACAAGTTCGGCGATCCGTGTTCGGATAGTCTCGTGGTCGATGCTGGCCCAGTTGGTATCAGTCACGTACTGGTAGGCATCCCGCGTAGACAGCAACCATTGAGCTTGCCCGTTGATCTCTGAGAGCCGCGGTTCGAGGCCGGAGCGTTGCTCGCCGAGCTCTGCGAGTGCAGATTCGATCTCTTCTAAGCGGTCCTTGTTGTCGAACCCAATTATCGGCTGCTGGGAACCTCCATGGGCCCCGCTGCGACCATGACGGATCTGCCCTGCTCTGGTAACGCGACGTCCCGAACCGTCGAGTTCGTCGACGTTATCGACGCAGAGTGCGTCTCTGCCCGGTTCCGTGAGCCGTCGTTGGATCCATCCGGTGAACGGGTTGTCCTTGTAGACGAGTTTCCCGGACAACATCGCTGCGCTCATCTCAGCGCGCACGAACGGTTCGAGGTCGACTCCTTCAAACGGGATACGTGTCTTCCAGCGCAGATCGTTGATCGCCCGTGATAGGCGGTTTCGATACCGGTCCTCAACGAGCATCACGCGGGCTACCGGGTTGAACACAACCTCGACAGCGGTCCGCCATCCTGCATGTTCGACGGGGACATCGATGAGTTCGGCGACGAACGGCAGCTCGTCGGGGTCGAGACCGGCAGCGGCCGCTGCTTCGAGGCGTTGCTGGTGCCAGAGGTGAGGCACACGACCCGCCCGCCCGTCGAGCGACTCACGTTCTTCGACCAGCGCAGCGATCTGGCCTTCGAGTTCCCAGATCTCACGCTGTATGCGAGAGCGCTTCGTATCGAGGTCCATCAGCGCGGCGCCGTAGCCGTTCGAGATGAACGCGACAGCAGCCGTCTTCGCCGCAACGAAGTCGACTTCGGTCTCGATGGTTGTATCCAGGGACCCAGTCCGCGTTTCGAACGTGTCACGAGCCGAGACTGCTGCGTCACAGGCAACGCTGAGCTCGGCGATCGTCTCGTCCAGCTTTGTGAGCTCTGCGCCACCGGCTTCGGCGATCGCCTCCTCGTAGAGTCCGACGAGCTCCTTGTACTCGCCCTCGTCATCCTTGGCCGTCTGCTCGGCTACGGCTGCTGCGTCGCGGTCAAGGTCGTTCTGGCGGACTGCTCCGGAAACAAGGGATTGTTCGTGGGTAACGGACCAGTGCTTGCCTGGAGACTCGGCACGGTTAAGGCCATACCCGTCGATAAGTGCAATCTCGGCGAGCGCTGACTGGTAGTCGTCACCCAAGCTGACAATCGGGGCGAGGATCGCTTCCTGGTCGGAGGCGTCGACCATCTCCTGGTACGCGGTTTCGAGGTCCGCGAAGTGCTCGATGGCGGTGTCGGCCGCTGCGAACGTCGACGGGATTTCGAGAACCATCTGCTTGTAGAGGTCGTCAACGGCTGCGACAGGTTTACCGGCCTGGATGCGGGCCAGGAGCCGTAGGGCGCCCGACGGGTCCCCGTGTGATCCGATGCCGAGCCGGGTCTGCAACGTTGCGGCGAACGCGTCGTAGGTATCGTGCACCTGTATCTGCGAGTACCGCGAGCGCAGCCCCTTCTTCTCAAACTTCTCTGCGGCGAGCGGCTCGAACTCTTTCAGGTTGACCGTGCCCGAGATCGACCACATCCGTTTCGCGATGTCGGTGTCGCAGTCCGCTGAACGGGGCACGTAATAGAGCCTCCCGACGGTGAACTGCTCGCCGACGCCGTCAGCGAACGTGACCGCGACCGCGCCCCAGGTTGCTATCTTGACGCCGCGGAGGGTGCGTTCAGTTGCCTCGCCATCGTCACGGACGTCGTCGAGTTTTCCGCGCAGGTAGGTGAGGAGGCTGCGTTGGGTGGCGCCGCGGGCGCGACCACGTGCTGCGTCGTTCGAGGCCCCGTTGAAGGGGGTATTCGAATCCATCATCAACGCTAAGTACGCGTCGAGGATCGTGCTCTTTCCGGTGCCGGAAGCTCCACTAAGAAGGGTCGTTCCGGTGGAGAACTCGATCGCGTTCGGTCCGCTGAACCCACCCCAGTTGACGAGCTGCATCGACTGGGCCCGCCACTGGGTTTGCGCGAACTCGGTGCCGGCGAACGCTTCTTGCTGGCTCACGCGGTACCCTCTGGACCTTCCGTGTTGCTGTGATCTTCCGTCTGACCGCTTTCGGTGTAGAGCCATTCGAGAAGCTCTTGGAGGCGTGCGAGCGGCATGAGCGAGTCGAGAACCGGGGAGATCGTGAAGCGGTCGTTGTCGGCGCTGCCGGAAAGGACTCCCATCGACGTCAGTGATTCGATCGCTGTCTCCGCCCGCTTCTGCGCGCCGTAGAGGTCCGTGTCATCGTCGGCTTTGAACTCAACGACGCGATCAACCATGTCTTCCCGGTCGACGAGGACCTGTCCGCTGTCTGCGGCGCGTTGCCGGTGGAGTCGTTCGCGCAAGTAGACGAGAAGGATGGTCTGTTCCCGGCTATAGGCCCGGTCGTGCAACAGGGTCGGGAAGTTCGGGCCACCGTTGTCCGGTAACGCTTGGCGTTTGTAGGCGACCTGCCCTTCGCGGTCGACATGAAGAGTGAGGTACAGGTCGTTGAGTCGCGCCCGGATCGCCGGCTGATGATCCATCAGCACCTGCCACAGCGGCGGCTTCTGCTCGTGGCTCAGGTAGTGGTTCTTCAACAGGTAGACGAGGCAGTCGCGCTGCTCTCGGGACAGACCGCCTTCGTCGCCGGCAAACAATGCGACCGATGAGCTCTCGACCGTATCGTCGCAATCACTGCCTTCGCGTTCTTGCTCGCGAACACCGCCTCCTTCGACCGTCGTGGTGTCGTCGTCCCAGTGGCTGCCACATCTGCTGTTGTCATCTTGGACGTCGACCGCTGCGTCGTTGTTGCTGTCGTCGATGGTGGTCATCCGACTTCAACCTCGCTGATCTGGTCGACGCGTTCGGGGGTCAGGGTGACGCGGGGTATAGCGAACATACGGCGGGTCCCGTCGGTTCGGTGTGTTTCGACCCGTTCGTGATCTTCGGCGCCAGCGAGTGCCGCGGCCCGGGCCAGCAAGTGGATGAGTCCGAGCACTTCGACGGGCCGTTTCGCGTCGATGTCCATTAGGTCGAAGACCGTGCCTGCGGTCAGTTCGGCGCCCGGGTCGGCGCCGGCGAGCGCTGATTGGAGCCGGGCGAGGACTGGTCCTCCTTGCCGGCGGAGATCGTCGAGCGATAGCGGTTCAGTATCGACCTCGGGCTGTTCGATGAGCGGTTCGGGCGGGAGATGGTCTGCGGGATCCCAGAACCGTTCCCGCACGTGCCGCAGTGCCGGTACTGATTCGGGAATGAGCTCGACACGACACGTGGTGCGCACCGGGGTGTTCGCCACCCAGCGAGGTAGTTCTTCGTGGAGTGCTTTGAACACCGCGGAAAGCTCTCGTTCGCGGATTGCGTCACGGCTCACGATGTGCTCTTTGAGAGTGCGGGTCACCCGGGATCGTTGGCCAATCACGTCGGTGAGCCCTCGGCGGACCATGGCTACGGTTCCGAGGAACACCCGGAGATCCTCGGGTTGGAGAGCCTCGGTGAATGGGTGGGTGACGATGATGTCGAGGTCCGCTTTGAGCTGTTGGAGGAGCGCTTCGTCGCGGAGCAGCCCGAGTGCTCCTTCGAACGCTCGTCCTTCGGGTGTTGCGAAGAGGTTGCCGGACCGCTCCAGGTATTCGTCGATGACCTGACCGAGCGGACGGGTATCACCGCGGAAGTCATCAAGAATTTGTTCGCGCATCGAGCGGATGCCTTCTTCGACCCGCTTGAAGTCGCCGGGGAGCTGGCCAATGAGCTCCATCAGGTTGATGTAGCCCTCGAGCATCGATTCGACGGATGGGGGTGCGGGTTCGCCGCCGGCGAGTAGCCGGGTTCGCTCGGCAGTGAGCCGTTCGATTTCGGCGTCGATGCGCCTCACTCTCGATGCGACGTCGGGGCTCGCTTCGGTTGCTTGCCGCCGCACGGCTTCGACAATCAGGGTGAGACGCGATTCGGACAGGAGTATGCGTTCGCTGCTGAGGTCGGAGACGATGCGGAGCGCGTCTACGGCGGCTGCGGTCAGCTCGTACACCTCTTTCCCGCCGTCTTCGGCGGGGAGGCGTTGGAGCCATTTGCCGCGCATCCAGCGGATACAAAGGTCTCGTCCACTGCCTACGGGGGCGTCAATCCCGTTCTCACGGTATGTGTCGACGAGCGCGCCGACCCGGACGTGGAGCTGGTCGGTGGGGATGGATCGGCGTTCGCTATCGAAGAGTGCTCGGAGTGCGGCGACCTGCACGGCTGCGTACTTGCCGTGCAGCAGGCGTAGGGTGGGACGGTCGAACGCGTCCTCAACTACCCGCAGCCTGCCGATCTCGTCACTCACGTCACGATTCTCCCACCAAGGTGTGACTCTCGATTCCAAGGTTCGCACGCCGAACCGTGGGCCAACCCGTAGTTCCGAACGCCCTTGCCCTGCGACCACACGCCTGGCGACAGGTGGCCATCGCCATGGAGTCGTGACTCATTGACCTTCGGGCCCGCTCGCCTGCGTATTCGTCCCTGGTCATCGACCCTTGGTCCCCGTTCCGGGCGTCCAGCCGGAACTCCCTCATCAGCCTTCGGCCGCCTGCCAGGCGTAGTGGGCGCCGATGGCGGTAACGATCCCGCCGAGGATGCGTCGGATGACGTCCTCGGGAAGCCGGGGTTGGATACGCCTCATCGGCGGCTACTGCGTAGCACGCATCCAACCCCACCGGCCAGAGGAGACGATCCGACGGCTACTCGGGGCCATCGTTGCTGCCATTGGTGTGCGGTACGCCTATCTCGCCGGGCGGGGATAATGCCACCAGCACTCACTGAACAGTTCGACGGAGTGATTCGCTAGATCACGAAGCCACTCCAACTACCCGCAATTGCGCGCTGGTATGCGTCACGCGGCACACTCATGGTCCCTCAGTCGCGAGCCAACAAGTTCGCTGCCCGCAAGTGTCTTCTGACGAGACGAACAACGTCATCAAAGCGTGGCGGATCCGAGAGGTGTTCCGGCATCTCCGTATCCCAGCGATTCTTGTATCGGCCCTGGCGATCCTCGAATCGATCTCCGAAGGTAGCGGGGTCAATGCTCTTGGCTTCGCACTTTCGCTCGAACAGGGGACGAATCTCTCCGACGGAGAGTTCGAGGTCATCGACAAGTCGAAAGAGGTCGTACAGATCACGACATTGGACACGCTGGATAACGCAACGCAACTTCTCGGCACCGATTTCGGAGACCGGGTACACAGAAAAGGGTACTGGTTCCGGCAGGTCGTCCCAGACCGGAAGTACGCCCATCTGCGCAATGTCCTCGACGTACTCGTCCGTAGCGATGTCGAGCTTCGCCTCGCGTGGTTTGGATGACTCCAAGGGGCCAATGAAGCTGATCCCTGGCTTGTTCCCGGAAGTGAGCCCGAGATGCGGGAATCCCGCATGATCTCGTGCGGCGGCAAGGACCTCCGCGACGGATTCAACTGCGGCGTCAGCGGATCCGTCGAGGACGGTGAAGTCGAGGTCAGCGGAGTAGCGGTACTGACCGATGTGGACGAGACGAAGCGCAGTGCCACCTTTGAAGACAAGGCGTCCACCATCGTTCATGTTCGCCCGGTGCAGCTGCGCGACGATGTGAGCGAGGACATAATCGCGCTCCACGACAGACGCATCGACACCGTCGGCATCAGCACGACGAGTGATCTGGTGTCGAGTGAGCACGGATCAGTTGTCGATTACGGAGCGCACCTCGTCAATGGAAGCATTCCATTTGACTCGAAACACGCCGTCGGACCACACGCTGCGCTCGTCACTTGGATCCAAGTGAATCACCGGTTGCCGTGGACCCACCTCTGGATTGAGGTGGAGCGGCAAATCGAGCGCGAGAGCTAGAGAGGCCAATCGACGCTCCCCGGCACGTCCACGATGTCCCAGCTCTCTGGCGAGCTGGCTGATCCGCAGTGGGTCCGCAACGTTTGCGCCATTGGCAAGGGCCTCGGCGAGTCGATCAATGCCTCCGATGAGGTCGACTCGCATCGCCGACTCCAGCAGCGCCCTCTCCAGCGTCGAACGCCAGGAACGTTCGAAGACATCTGCTTCCAGATGGATCGTCTCTGGTCGTTCGATAATGACCTTCAAAGCACGGTTGCCGATATGGGAGATGCGAGTCTGCTGTTCGCACGCAACCATGACCGTTCGAACGGGATGACTGAGAAGTCCGAACCCCGACACGGCAGTCGCGTAGGCGATGCGGTGCTGCTTTCCCTCGAATGCCGCTCCGACGGCCAGCGCGAGGTCATCGGTGACGGCGGACGTCCCCAACGATCCGAGCGGTCGAATCGCGTAGTGACCGTGGGTGACACGATCCAAAAGGCCATTCTTGGCCAGGCGGCGTAGGGCGTTCGAGGTCGCGCCCCGAGAGCCTCCGAGGAGCTCTCTGGCTTCTTCGAAGGTGAATTCGTTCTGGCCATTGGCGACGAAGTTATCGATGAGATCGAGCTGGCGGGCCATCTGTCCTCCTGCTAGCTAGTATAGCGCAAATCCACCTTGAAGGTTGATATGTGCTGTATTGGGTGACATAGCCTTAATCCACCTAAACCGTTGATTTACGCTATCTGGCCTCTACCCGGGGCGAGCCCGCGTCTCGACTGGTCCGACGAGCCTCTCGGAGCTGCTCGACTCGGGCGGCAGCACTGTCCTGGGCTCCTTCAAGCAGGTGGGCATACAGGCGCTTCGAGGTTGCAACGTCGGCATGACCCAAGATCAGCTGCACCTCAATATCGCTGGCCCCTGCCGCCCAGAGCAGCGCAGCCGCCGTGTGACGGAGATGATGAGGGGTCAGGCCTTTCAGCTTCAGAGAAGCCGCCACTGCGTCTGTCGTCGCTTCAGAACGGCTCATGCCCTCGGCCAAGAGACGTTTCCGCTCCCCCACTGCCCAACGGACGGCGGTCGCGCAGATGACCGGACGAAGGTGGCGGGAGAGGTAGCCGTTCCAGCGGAACCCCGCACCGTTCACGCTTGTCAAAAGCGGCGCATCCGACGGCGGCCTTGCTCTTCGATTCAGGTGTTCGCGTAAGAGCTCAGCCAGCTGAGGTCCGACCACCACCGCTCGATTCCGGCCACCCTTTGGCTTCTGGTTGCGGACCAATCGGCCTTCTACTTCAACGACAGGTTGGCGGACCCAAACCCGCTTGGCCGCGAGATCCACGTCGCCGACCACCATTCCCGCCACCTCGGAACGTCGACCCCCCGTTCCCAAGAGGAGTTCGAAAACGAGGCGATCCTGACCCGAACCCAGTCTGTCTGACAGCATCTCGATGAACCGGAAGTCCGGTACGACGATCTCGCGCATCCGGTCCGACACCAAGTCCACTGACATGGAGGCCTTTGCGATCGGACTGACCTTGATGACATTCTCATCGGCCAGCCAATTGAAGAACGCCTTCACGACGCCCCAGTGCGTGTTGATCGTCAAAGGAGCGAGTCCTGCGACCTCCATGGAGTCGATGATCCCGGTGATGTCGCGCTGGGTGACAGTGTGCGGCAGTTGCTGACCAATCGTCGGTGTCCACCACTTCGACCAGCAGGCCCGGTCACGCGCTGCCGTCGACTCCGCGCCTCCCCGCTTGTTATTGACCCGCACCCGCGACCGCCTGGCCCTCTTCGCCTCTTGCCAGCGACCGAACCACTCGTCGCAGTGCATTCCTCCAGTCGCCACGCTGGTCAGGCCCTCCCCTGCCAACTCCACCTCGTTCGCTGGCAGGCGATGAGTCAAGCGCCATGGCGCCTGCGCGTCGGCCGCCTCGCGCTCGCTTGCATAAGTGCCGTAGGTGACCTGACGTCCATCGATTGGCACTCGAAGACGCCATCGGCGACTCGATGTTTGTGCGATGGTGCCGGCTCCGCTCAGGCCGCGCTGTCGTCGTTTTGCAGCCATCGTGAACAGCATCCGAGCAGCGACCACAATCGGCCCCCGACGTCGTAAAGACCACTTAAAGACCGGGGAAAGCGATCGGCTCGTGGGCTGCGCTGGTGGCACGCACACTGGTGCATGACCTGGCCTTATGCGATGTGCCTAGTCCCGGAGTGCGGGACCTCTACAAAGTCGCAGTAACGCTCAGGGGGCGCCATGTGACTTAGTCGGGAGACCACTCTTAGCCCGTTGACCTGGGCTTTCGTGGAGGTGATGGGATTCGAACCCACGGCCTCTACATTGCGAACGTAGCGCTCTACCAGCTGAGCTACACCCCCGGCGCCGTTCAGAATACTCGGGCGCTCAGGTGGTCCCGGAAGCGGTGCGACTCGATCCGCGCTTATCGGGCTACCGCCTGGGGCATCTCGTACAGCTCGTCGTCGTCCCAGGCCCCCGGGTACCCGGCGGTGGCCGGGTCCACGTGGCCGCCCGCGTCGACGGCGGGGCCGTCTCGCCGTGTCGGGCGCATCCGCTGGTGGCCTTGGAGCTCGTTGGCGTAGGCCATCAGTGCCACCAGGCCAAGAGCCGTCAGCCCGGTCAGGCCGGTGAAGATCCAGGCCAGCTGCATGCCCGGCAACACCCCGATGATCCCAGTGGTGACAGCAACCCCGCAGAGACACCGCAACACGAGGTTGAAGCGCTGACGCGCCTGCTCCCGTCGGAGCGCACGGAGGTCCGCCCTCACCTCGGGCAAGCAAACGGGCTCGGGCCGGTCGAGGACGCCGACCCGCTCGTACTGACAGCCCTCGCCGTCGGCCACGTCGGCTGCGGTGGAGTCGCCCGTCGGCCGCAGCAGCACCAGCTTGGGACGAGAGCTGTCCGGTGACAATGGGGGGGTTTCAGAAACGGGACCCCCGGGAAATGCTGTGTGCAGCCGGTATGCGGGCGCGAAGGTCTTCGGCCCAGCGTGCTCGAGCAGCTGGAGCTGATGATGAAAGCTTTCGATGGACCCGACACCCTCCCGTTCGGCAAAACGTCGCCAAACGCTCGGCGCCAGGACCGCCACCCATAGCACCGCTACAAGTCCCAGCAAGATCACAATCGCCACTCCCCGACGACCTACCTTCGCTCTGTTCTAAAAAGCCTATTGAGCAGCTCTTTAGAAATGGTGGATGGTGGGGAAATGCACCGCGCCGACCACGTCGGCACTTCTCCGCTTGGCATCGATTTGTACCAACCTCGACGCGCCGATTCAAGCGCGTTCTTCCCGCCCTGCTCATGGCCGGTGCGTCACTCCGATACCGCGCGACTCCACCATCTCCCGTCGTTGCAGCCGACCGTGACGGGCACGTCGAAGCAGGCCGACACGTTCCGCGACGTGATCACCTGGGCGAGCGGGCCTGCGGCGATGATCGATCCGGCCCGCACCAGGCCAGCGTGGGTGAATCCCGGCGGGATCTCCTCGCAATGGTGCGTCACCAGGACCACCGGGGGGCTGGTGTCGTCTGCGGCCACGGTGGTGAGACGCAGGAGGAGGCGCTCGCGGGCGCCGAGGTCAAGGCCGGCGAAGGGCTCGTCGAGCAGCAGCAGCTCGGGATCGCTCATCAGCGCTCGCGCCAGCAGAACCTGCTGACGCTCACCCTCCGAGATCACCCCGAAGGACCGATCGGCGATCGCACCGACGCCACCCTGGGCCAGGAGCCGGTCGGCCTTCTCCCAATCGGCGCCCGTATAGGTGTGCCACCACACCTCGAGGGCGCCGTGCCGGCCACTCGCCACCACTTCGCGCGCCTTCACGTCGCCGCGGAGCTGGCGGGTGATGGCGCCGCTCACGAGGGCGACTCGGGGGCGCAACGTCCGGACGTCGACCTGGCCCAGCCGCTCGCCCAGGATCTCGACCTGGCCCCCCGTCGGCCACAGACGCGCCCCGGCCACTCCGAGCATGGTCGTCTTGCCGGACCCGTTCGGTCCGAGGATGACCCAGCGGTCGCGCTCCTCGACCCGCCAGTCGACACCGTCGAGCACGGGCACCCCGTCGCGGCGGACGGTGACGCCCCGCAGCGTCACGGCCGCCCGGTAGCTCACCCCTCCGGCTGATCGGACGAAACGAGCCGCCGGTTGATGCGCCCGATGAGGCCCGAACAACAGTGCGCCCAGGTCCGCTCACCGGCCAGCCAGAGCCAGACCTCGCGCCGGTAGTCGACGACGATCCGCTCCAGGTCTTTCTCGCTCAGGCCGACCGACGCCAGTGACCTCCAGCGCGACCACAGCCAAGGCACGAGACCGTCGGGCCCGCGGAGCACGGCGGCGAGGTCGCGGCCCTGATCGACGACTTCAACCCTCCAGGCGTCGGCTCGCAACAAGGGCTCGTCCGGCACGTGCAGGACCGGTGCGGCGGTCACGCTCAATGGCGGATGAACACGGGCTGGCGGTCCGTGCCTTCGTACGCGCGTACGTGCTCCTCGTAGTCGATGAACAGCGGGGCGTCTGGGTCGAGCTTGCGTTGCAGCGAGCGGTTGGCGATCTTCTTGTCCAAGGCGTCGAGCCGGAGCAGCGCGGCCGGGTCGTCCAGCCCGCGGACGTCCAGCTTCGCCCGCGCCGCCTGGAAGGCCAGCCGTCCGCGCTCGGTCCGGATCAGGACGCTGGTCCATCCGTTCATGGAACCGACGCTGCCGACCGAGATGTCCGCCGAGCGGCCGAGAAAATCGGCGCACTCGTCGCATCCCTTGAGCGCGGCGCCATGGAAGTCCTTCACCGGCTCGTCGACGGCCAGCTCGCCGTCGCGGTACTCGACGATCATCCGCCCGCGGATGACGTCCATCTTCGAGACACGATCCAGGTCGACGCCCCTCTTGTCGCGCAGCTCCCGCAGCGTCAGCGCCTCGTAGTCAAAATTCTTCGTGCACATCAGGGCAATCGACAGCACCACCGCATCGACCCGGTGCGCGCCCGTCGGCCACCGGCGAGCCTGCATGGCGCGTAGCCCCTGCACCTCACACGGGGTACCGACGACGGCGATCCGAGGCTTGGCTGGGAGCTGATAGCGCGACAGGTCGAGCTCGGCGAGCGCCATCGTCTGGTTGTAGAAGCTCCCCGCCGCAGCACGGATTTCGTCGGCGGTCGTGGCGATGGTCGCGATGCCCTTCCACTGCTCGTCGGGATCGGGACTCGGCTTCGACACCAGCGCGCCGTCGATCTCCCCCGAGGCGAGCAGGCCGATCAGGAGCGCGCTCACCGCCCCGCCGTCCTGGGCGTCGTCGTTCTGCGTGCCGGCGCGCACGGCGTAGGACTCCACCACTGCCCCGAGGCCGTCGGCGGGCGGCCCGCCGCTGATCTTCCAGTAGGTGTCCGACGAGTCGGAGCGCACCTGGTCCGGCTGCACGGCGGCGTCCTCCCCCGCGTCCACCGTGGAGGGCGGCCACAACGCCTCGTAGCGGAGTCCGCCCCGCGGGCAGAAGTCCCAGCACAGGGAGCAGCCGGTGCACATCTTGACCAGCTCCGGCAGGTTGGTGTCCTCGTCGATGCCGATGGAGTTCGACGGGCATACGGCCACGCAGGTGCCGCATTGGATGCAGCGCTCGGCGTGGATCACGCCTGCTTCGAGCTCCCAGAACCACACCTTGCCCGGGGGTTCCTCTATTCCGTTCATCTCCTCGCGGAGGCGGTAGCGCTTCACGAGGTCACCGCCTCGGTGGCCCCGACCAAAAGGGACTGCAGCTCTTCGGGCGCGGTGCGCCGGGCCCAGAGGTAGAAGGGCTCCTCGGGCCGGTGGTCCTCCCGATAGCGGGTGACCACGCGCAGGAGCGCGTCGGGAACACGGTCGACCGGCAGCGCACCGGTGAGCCAGTCGATGAACGCAGCGTCGGGGCCGAGCGAGCCGCCCAGCCCGATGTCCACCGCTTCCTCGATGTGCTCGTCGACGTGCGCAATGTCGCCCCGGAAGCCGATGTCCGCGATCTGCGGCTGCGCGCACGAGGCGGAGCAGCCTGAGAAGTGCATCCGGATGATGCCGGCATCGGCGGCGACGCCGTCCCCCTGGGTGGCGAGCAGTTGGGCATCGAGCTGCCGCGCCCATTTGACCGCGCGCTCCTTGGTCTCCACCACGGCGAACCGGCAGAACTCGCTGCCCGTGCACGCGACGACACCGCGCACGAAAGGGCCCGGGAAGGGCGAGTACTTCTCAATGAGCGGCTCGGCCAGCAGGTCGTCGAGCCGGTCCTCGGGAACACCCGCGACGATGAAGTTCTGGTCGGTGCCGATCCGCACGCCGCCGTCCCCGTAGGTCTCGGCCAGGCGCGCCAGTTCGATCAGGTCGATGCCGTGCATGCGCCCCACCGGCACCGAGCAGCCGACGTAGAACAAGCCCGGCTGCTTCTGTGGGTGGACGCCGACGTGGTCACCGCGGAAGGCGGTGGTCAACTCGCGGCCGGCTGGCTCCAGGGCGAAGCTCGTCCGCTCGTTGAGCGCGGCGCGGAAGCCCTCGGGGCCCAGCTCCTGGGCCAGGTATCGCATGCGGGCCAGGCCACGGTTCTCCCGGTTCCCGAGTTCTCCGAAGAGCTGGGCGACGCCGCGGCACAGCTCGACGGCCTGGTCGGACCGGATGAAGACGTCGATGTCCGACGCCATGCGCTCGCCGTCGGAGAGCCCGCCGCCGATGAGGACGTTGAACCCCACTGTGCCGTCCGCGTGCTCGGCCGGCCACAACCCGACGTCGTTGATCTCAACGCGGGCGCAGTCCTCCGTGCACCCCGTCACCGCGACCTTCCACTTGCGCGGCAGGTTGGCGTACTCGCGGTTGCCGGTGAAGTACGCCGAGATCGCCCGGGCCACCGGAAACGCCTCGACGACCTCTTTCTCGTCGATTCCCGACACAGGGCACGAGCACACGTTGCGCGCCGAGTCGCCACAGGCCTGCACGGTGGTCAGCCCGACCTCCCAGAAGCGCTGCCAGATGCGGGGCACGTCGGCGATGCGGATCCAGTGCAGCTGGATGTCCTGGCGGGTGGTCAGGTCGGCGTAGCGGTTCCCGAACACCGCGCTGTCGTCGGGCCCCTCGGCGAACGCGTCAGCCGCCACGCCCACCTCGCGCACCTGGGCCGCCGTCATGACCCCGCCGGGCACCTTGATGCGCATCATGAACGCATCGCCGCCCTGTCGCTGCGGGTACATGCCGACCCACTTCAACCGCTCCTGCTCACCCGGCACCTTGTTGATGGAGTCAGGGCCCTGCTTGGAGTAGGTGTCGATGACGGCCTGCGCCACCTCGAAGGGGTGGCGCGCTAGTTTCAGCTGCTCGACGCTGTTCAGCTCGCCGATGTTGCGGTAGGGCCGGACGAACTTGAGACCGCGGTCGCGCCGGCCGCGAAACTCCATCCCATAGGGATTGTCGAGGTCGCGCGGCACTATTGGTGCAGGCCGCACTCGGTCTTGTCGAGACCCGACCAACGCCCCGAGCGCGGGTCCTCCCCCACCGACACCGGGCGGGTGGTCGGGGCGCAACCGATGGAGAGGTAGCCCCGTGACCGGAGTGGGTGCTCGGGCAGGTCGTGGTCGGCCAGGTACGCCGCCACGTCGTCGTCGGTCCACGTGGCGAGCGGATTGATCTTGATCAGCCCGAAGTTGGCGTCCCAGCTCACGATCGGTGCGTCGGCGCGTGTCGGTCCGTCGGAGCGCTTGAGCGACGTCAACCAGGCCGCCTTGCCCGCGACGGCGCGCTGGAGCGGACCCACCTTGCGGAACTGGCAGCACTGCGCACTGCCACAGGGGTGGGCGGCCGCCTCGGGCCCGGGCTTGGTGACGGTCAGGTTCAGCCCGTAGCGCGCCCGGACGGCCTCGACGAACTCGAGCGTCTCGGGAAAGTGCGCCTCGGTGTCGAGGAAGACGACCTCGATCGCCGGGTCCACCCTGGTGGCGAGGTCGATCAGCACGATGTCCTCGAACGACGCGGCCAGGACCAGCGAGTGCCCGAACTCCTCGACCGCCCAGCGGATGGAGGCGCTGGCCGGCGCCGTCTCGAATCCCTTGCTGACCAGGGCGAGGTCTTCGGCGCTCATAGGCTGTTCACTGAGGCTGATCTCCGTCACCGATCCTCACCTTCTCGGGGCGTTCGACCCGTTTCCCGGGGTCCGCCGCCTGCCTTGACGCACGAACAAAATCTGGCTTTAGTATACATGACCAAAATGGTCATAAATCGAAGAGGTCCCATGGACACCGCCGCTGCTCTCCGCACTCAGCCCGACCAGCCCGACGCGGGGCGTCGCGCCGCCCACGCCGGTGCCTCGGTGACCGCCCTGGTCAGGCCCGTCGAGCACCCGCTCGGACACCTGGACCTGCTCGAGTCCCTGGCCATCTTCATCATCCGCGAGGTAGCCGCAGAGTCCGAACGACCGGTCCTCCTCTTCAGCGGCGGGAAGGACTCGGCGGTCCTCCTTCACCTGGCCTCGAAGGCCTTCAAGCCGGGCGCGATCCCCTTCCCGGTGCTGCACGTCGACACGGGCCACAACTTCGCCGAGGTCCTCGACTACCGGGACGCGCAGGTCGAGGCGGAAGGCGCCCGGCTCCTCGTCGCCAAGGTGCAGGACTCCATCGACCAGGGCCGCGTGGCCGACCCCGGACCCGGTGCCTCGCGCAACCGCCTGCAGACCACGACCCTGCTCGATGCCATCACCGCCAACGGGTTCGACGCCGCCTTCGGCGGCGCCCGCCGAGACGAGGACAAGGCGCGCGCCAAGGAGCGCGTGCTGTCGTTCCGCGACTCGTTCGGGCAATGGGACCCCAAGCGCCAGCGTCCCGAGCTGTGGCAGCTGTACCAGGGCACCGTGCGTCCGGGTGAGCACCTGCGCGCCTTCCCGCTCTCGGACTGGACCGAGCTCGACATCTGGCAGTACATCTGGCGCGAGCGGATCGAGCTGCCGTCGATCTACTACGCCCACGAGCGCGAGGTGGTCGAGCGCGACGGCATGCTGCTCGCACTCAGCGAATGGGTGACGCCGCAGGACGGCGAGGAGGCCCGCAAGGAGACGGTTCGCTTCCGCACCGTCGGTGACGCGACGTGCACCGGGGCCGTGCGCTCCGAGGCGGACACGGTCGAGGAGATCATCCGCGAGGTGTCGTCCTCCCGGATTTCCGAGCGCGGGGCCACCCGCGCCGACGACCGGTTCTCCGAGACGGCCATGGAAGACCGCAAGCGCGAGGGTTACTTCTAGGCCGATGACGACGTTGCCCGGCTCCCCGCCGGCGGGCGGGACCGAGCTCGGCATGGACACCATGGATCTGCTTCGCTTTGCCACCGTCGGCTCGGTCGATGACGGCAAGAGCACCCTCATCGGCCGGCTGCTCTACGACACACGACAGCTCTTCGACGATCAGGTCACCGCGATCGAGACGGCCTCTGAACGCCGGGGCCTCGGCGAGGTCGACCTGTCGTTCGTCACCGACGGCTTGCGGGCCGAGCGCGAGCAGGGCATCACGATCGACGTCGCGTACCGTTACGCGGCCACGCCGCACCGCAAGTTCGTCATCGCCGACTGCCCGGGGCACGTGCAGTACACGCGCAACATGGCCACCGGCGCCTCGACGGCCGACCTGGCGCTCGTCCTCGTCGATGCGACCTCGGGCCTGCGGGAGCAGTCCCGCCGGCACATCTGCATCACCGCGCTTCTCGGCGTCGACCAGCTCGTCGTGTGTGCCAACAAGATGGACCTGGTCGGCTGGGACCGTTCCGCCTACCAGCGGATCGTCGACGAGATGGAGGCGTTGGCGCACCGGCTCGGCGTCTCGTCGTGCATCGTGATCCCCGTCTCCGCCCTCAACGGCGACAACGTGGTGACGCGCTCCGAGGCAGCGCCGTGGTACGACGGGCCCACGGTGCTCGACGCCCTCGAGTCAGCCCAGGCGGGCGGGTGGGCGGCGCAGCACGGCCTGCACCATGGGAGCGGCGCCCGGCTGCCGGTCCAGTGGGTGCTCCGCCAGCCCGGGGGCGGCCGGAGCTACGCCGGCATGGTCAACGGCGGGCCGTTGCGCGTCGGCGACCACGTCACCGTGCTCCCCGGTGGTGCGCAGACGACCGTCCGCGGGATCGACACCGCGGACGGGCCGCTGCAGCGCGCCGAGGTCGGCCTGTCGGTCTCGGTCCGGCTGGCCGACCACCTCGACGTCTCGCGCGGCGACCTCATCGCGGCGGCCGAGGACCCGCCCGAGGTCACCGACACGTTCGAGGCTACGGTCTGCTGGTTCCAGGAACGGCCGCTGAAGGCGGGCGACCGCCTGCGGCTGAAGCACACGACGCGCGTGACCCCGGTCGTCGTCGAGAGCGTCACCGGCTTGTTCGACGTGAACGAGCTGCGCGTGATCGAGGCGGACGAGCTGCGCGAGAACGACATCGGCGTGGTGCGGTTGCACACCGCCATGCCGCTCGCGGTGGACACCTACGCCGCGGACCGCATCACGGGGAGCTTCGTCCTCATTGACGAGCAGACCTTCGCAACGATCGCGGCGGGCATGGTCGGGCCGCCGCGTTTGCATGACTGACCCGGCGCCGCCGACGACTTCGTACTACCCGGTCTCCCTCGACGTGACCGGCCGCGCCTGCCTGGTGGTCGGCGGCGGGCCCGTGGCAGCTCGCAAGGCGCGCACCCTGGTCGAATGCGGCGCCGCCGTGACCGTGCTCGCGCCGTCGCTCAGCGACGAGATGGAAGCGCTCGCGGGCCGGCTCGAGCAGGTCGAGCGGCGCGCCTACGCCGACGGCGACGCTGCCCGGTTCCGCCTCGTGGTCACCGCGACCGGCCGGCCCGAGGTCGACGGCGCCGTGCACGCGGACGCTGAGACGGCGGGGGTGTGGGTGAACAGTGCCGACGACCGCGCCCACTCCTCCTTCATCCTCCCGGCGGTGCACCGCGACGGTCCGGTGACCGTGGCGGTCTCGACCAGCGGCCTCAGCCCAGCGCTCTCGTCTTGGCTGCGCGACCGCCTGGCCGCCGAGTGCGGCGAGGGTGCGGGCGCCGTGGCCCAGTTGTTCGGCGAGGCGCGTGAGCGTCTCCGGCTCGCCGGGCGGCGGAGCGACACCGTCGACTGGGCGGCGTTGCTCGACGGCCCGCTCCTCGAGCTCGTGCGCGCCGGCGACTTGGACAACGCACGAAAAATTCTCGAGGCCGCCACAACCGAGTAAGCGGGCCGATCGTCGGCCCGCTCCGGCGACGGACCGCTGCGCCTAAGGCTGGGCGACCATCAGCACGGTGGCGGCGAGGAGGAGGAGCAGGGCGCCGACGGCGGCCCGTTCCATGCGGGCGGCCTCGGCCGCGATCAGCTCGGTCGCGGCGGCATCGCCGGGTCCGGCGGCCGGGGCCCCGACCGCCGCCAGTGCGTCTTGGAGGCGGCGCTCGGAGGGCCACAGGACACCCTCGCCCAAGAGCGCGACCGCGGCGAAGAGGGCCAGGCCGCCCAGGACCCAGCCGTCGCCCAGGGCGTAGGCGCCCTGGCTCATGGCGATCAGCGCAAACCCGAACACGGGGATCCCGTAGATGGTCCGGCCGGCCCAGTTGACGCCTGGCCGGAAGTAGCGGCGCAGCGGCTCGGGCAGCGGGGCGGCCGTGCGCACGACGCGCCCCAGACGGCGGGCGGTGGCCGCCGCGGTGGCGACGGTCACGATGCCGACCACGGCGCAGCCGACATGGAGCAGCAAGACGACGTCGAAAGCCGCACCGCTCGGCTGGTTGTGCATGCCCGACCAGTTCTCCCTTGCCCGCGCCCACCGGGGCCGACACTCCGGCGACGGCCCCGCGACGGTGGTGCCGGCGCGGGCATCGAAACCTGTACCGTAGAGGGACGAGAAGAGTATGAGGCTATTTGCGATGTCGGACATCCAGGCGGCGCCCAAGAGCGCGCACTCATGAACCAGCTGCGCCTCGATCCGTTGTCGGGCCGCTGGGTCGTCGTGAGCCCGGGCCGCTCTGAGCGGCCGTACGACTTCGTCACCCGTTCGCCCGAGCCCGCCGACCCGCTGGGCCGGCCGTGCCCCTTCTGCCCGGGCAACGAAGAGGACACCCCGCCGGCGCTCGAGACCTACGGCCCGACGGGGCGCTGGCTCGTCCGGGTGGTTCCCAACCTGTATCCCGCCTTTGAGGGTGACGAGCCGTTCGTGGTGGCCAACCGCGGCCCCGTGTTCACCCAGGCCACCGCCGGCGGGATCCACGAGGTCCTGATCTTCTCCCCCGAGCACGACGCCACCCTGGGCGAGCTCAGCCGGGAGCAGGTCGAGCTCGTGATGGCCGCGTTGCGCGACCGCCTCGAGGAGCACGCCTCCCAACCCAACCTCCGCTACACCCAGGCGATCGTCAACTCGGGGCGCGAGGCCGGGGCGTCGCTCGAGCACCCGCACGGTCAGTTGCTCGGGATGTCCTTCATCCCCCGCGAGCTGGCGGAGGAGCAGGCGCGCTTCGCCCGCTTCGTCGGGTCCTGCCTGTTGTGCACCACGATCGAGGCGGAAGAGGACTCTGGCTCGCGCGTCATTTACGCCAGCGACCGCGTCGTCGTGGTCACGCCGTTCTGGAGCGCGGTCCCCTACGAGATGCTGGTGATGCCACGCGAGCACAACCCGCACCTCCACCGCAGCCCGACCGAGGACCTCATCGCCGTCGGCGAGGCGCTGCGCCAGGTCCTGCTGCGCCTGCGTGAGACGGTGGGCGACGTCGCCTACAACGTCGTGTTCCACTCGGCGCCGTACCGCGTGGGTGAGCCGTACCACTGGCACGCCCACATCTGGCCGAAGGCGACGACCACCGCGGGGTTCGAGTTGGGGACCGGCGTGGCGATCAACGTCATTTCGCCCGAGGAGGCGGCCGAGACCCTGAAGGTCCCGGCGTCGGCGCTGGCCGTTTAGGGCCCCTCCCCCGGGCAGCCAGAGGGTCCGGGGTCCAGGGCGCACTCGACACTGAAGCCGCCTGAGTGTCCCCCGGGCCGGATGCCGTGCGTCCCTCGCGAGTGCCTTGGCGGTGCCGGTCAAGCTTCTGTTGTTTCTTGAACGATGGCGTTCACGCCTGGAACGCAGAGGTTCCAGATCCGCCAGAAACTTGAACCCCCACGCCAATGCAGTCGAAGGTGGGGCGCCTGACCGAGCGCGACGAACTTGGCACCGAAACAGCCACGTCGAGTCCAGAGCTCGGCCAAGGCTGGGCTGGGCTGCCCGCCGCTCAGTCGGCGCGCACCGAGCGGACCAGCTCGAGGAACGACACCAGCCGCCGGACCAGGTCGCGGTCCGGCCCCACGAGCCCGCCGATGCCCGGGGTGCTCAGGTAGCCGCTCATGAAGGCGCGGCGGTTTCGCGTCTCCCAGGCTTGGCCCAGCGGCTCGAGCCCGAGGCGCCCCGCCGGGTCGCGCTCGGCCGCCGCGGTCGTACTCGCTCGATGGAACGACCACAGCATGTCGGCCACGTCGCCCAGCGGGGAGCGCCGTCCCGGCACCGAGTCCCCGGCCAGCACCCCACCCGGGCGGCAGTCGCTGAGCACCCACCCCTGGTCGGTACGCGCCGTCCGCTCGAGTTGGAGGTCGCCGTGGGTGCGCAGTACGGGGAGCCGCCCCTCGAACTCGCGGAGGTACTTCACGAGCTCGCTCACCCCAGGCGCCTCGAGTAGCGCTGCGTCCGCCGCCGCCACGGTCGCCTCCGCGGCGTCGACCCAGTCGACGACCCGCTCGTGGTGGCGCAGGAAGGCGCGGTCGAGGGCGACATGCAGCCGTGCCGTCATGATGCCCAGCGCCCGCGCCTCGGCGCCGAAGTCGCCGCCCGCCGCTTCGGGGACGCCGCCCGAGGCGTAGAAGTCGCGCAGCGAGGTGAGCGCGAGCGCCCAGCCGCCCGAGCGGTCGGCCAGCGGCTCTTGCACCACGCCCAGGTCGCGCCCGTCGACGACCCAGCGCACCAGCGGGGCCGCCACGTGATTGAAGCCCACCTCTTCGAGCGCCATCATGAAGTCGACGTCGGGCCGGGGCGTGTCGGAGAGCCACGGGAACACCATGAGGTCGCCGCGGTCGCCGCAGTCGAGGACCGTGGCGTCGCCGTCCTCGCGCACCACCGCGACCGGCCCCGGGCGCGGTTCGGTGCCACGGACCGTCGCCAGGAGCAGCGGCGCCAGTTGCGCGTCGCGCAGGGCGTCGGTGCAGACGGCGAGCCCGTCGGGATCGTCGAGCAGGCCGAGCGCGGCCTCCTCGCCCGAGCGCAGGAAGTGCTGCTCGTCGGCGACCCCGCGCAGGCCGACGACGAAGTGGGCCAGGCGACCCTCCACCTCGGCGATGACGTCGAGCAGGCCGGGCCGTCCGGCGCGCAGGACCTCGGCGCGCACGATGACCGGCGGCGTCTCCGGCGCGACCTGGCGCAGTCCCAGCCACGCCTCGGTCAGCGTGCGCAGTGCCTGGTCGCGCAAGTCGCGCTCTTCGCTCATTCCTGTACCGGTCTCTCTTCGGGCACCAGATCGAACCACAAGAACCCGTAGGGCGGCAGCGTGATCGTGTACGGCTCCTCGGTGATCATCGGGAACGGCACGCGCCCGAGCACCTCGTAGGGGGTGGAACCGGCCCACTTGGCCAGCGCCAGCTCGGCCGGCTGGGCGAAGCGGCTGAGGTTGTGGACGCACAGGACGGCCTGGTGCCGGCGCACGACCTCGTCGGCCTCACTCTCGTTGCCGGCGGGGACGGTGCGCGCCAGCACGGACGAGCGGCCCCAGTCGAGGCCGTCGTCGATCGAGTCGCCGACCGAGGGGCCTTTGGCCGGCGGGGTGGTCAGGATGTCGGCCACCTCGCCCGAGCGCACGTAGGCCAGGACCGAGGGGTTGGCGCAGGGCAGCACCTCCATCTCGCCCACTCCCATCACCGGGAGCGCCCGGCGCTCGGTCAGCATGCGCCGCAACCAGTGGAGGAACGACCCTTGGTTGCGCAGCTGCGCCTCCACGTTGAGCGCGGTGAAGCCGTAGACCGGGTCCATCAACGGCGGCAGGTAGAGCTGCGCGAAGTCCGCCTTCGAGAAGCCGCCGTTGCGGTCGGGCGACCACTGCATTGGTGTGCGCACCGAGTCGCGATCACCGAGGTAGATGTTGTCCCCCATCAGCAGCTCGTCGCCGTAGTAGATGACCGGGCTGCCCGGCAGCGAGAGGATCAGGGCGTAGAGGAGCTCGGCCGTGCGGCGGTCGTTGTCGAGCAGCGGCGCCAGGCGGCGCCCGATACCCATGTGGCGCTTCATGCGCGGGTCCTTGGCGTACTCCGCGATGAGGTAGTCCCGCTCCTCCTCGCTCACCTGCTCGAGCGTGAGCTCGTCGTGGTTGCGTAGGAAGATGGCCCACTGCGAGGCGCCGTCGATGACCGGGGTCTGCGCCAGGATCTCGGTGATCGGGTAGCGCTGTTCACGCCGGACCGCCATGAACAGCCGCGGCATCAGCGGGAAGTGGAAGCACAGGTGACACTCGTCGCCGTCGCCGAAGTAGTCCGCCACGTCGCTCGGCCAGCCGTTCGCTTCGGCCAGGAGGATCCGCCCGGGATAGTCGGCGTCGATCTGCTTACGGATGCGCTTGATGAACGCGTGCGTCTCGGGCAGGTGCTCGCCCGACGTCCCGTCGCGCTGGTAGAGGTACGGCACCGCATCGAGCCGGAAGCCGTCGAAGCCGAGGTCGAGCCAGAACCGCACGAGGTCGATCATCGTGTCGGCGACCTCGGGGTTGTCGTAGTTGAGGTCCGGCTGGTGGTGGTAGAAGCGGTGCCAGTAGTACTGCTGGCGGGTGTCGTCCCACGTCCAGTTGGACCGCTCGACGTCGGTGAAGACGACCCGGGCGTCGGGCCACTTCTGGTCGTCGTCGTTCCACACGTACCAGTCGGCCTTGGCGTTGTCGCGCGACGAGCGCGACTCCTTGAACCAGGGGTGCTCGTCGCTCGTGTGGTTCATGACGAGGTCGGCGATGACCCGGATGCCGCGCCGGTGCGCGTCCTCCAGGAATGCCACCAGGTCGCCGATGCTGCCGTAGTCGGGCGAGACGTTGAAGAAGTCGCTGATGTCGTAGCCGCCGTCGCGCATCGGCGAGGGATAGAACGGGAGCAGCCAGATGCAGTCGATGCCGAGCCACTCGATGTAGTCGAGCTTCTCGCGCAGCCCGCGCAGATCACCGGTCCCGTCGTGATTGGCGTCGTTGTAGCCGCGGATCAGCACCTCGTAGAAGACGGCGTGCTGGAACCAGCGAACCGAAGGGTCGAAGGCGCCCTCGTTCGCGCTGACCGGGATCGGCGGTGAGCTCACCCGCTCACCGCCCGATGAAGGTGGCTTTGCCCGGGCCGTTCTCGCTGAACGAGCGGATGCCGATGGCCGCGTCCTCCGTGCGGCCGACGGCGGCGAACGCCTCCTGCTCAATCGCCAGGCCCTCGCGCAGCGTCGTGTCCAGCCCGCGGTCCACCGCGGACTTGGCGAAAGAATGGGACATGACCGCTCCGGCGGCGAGCTCGGCCGCCCACGCCAGCGCCGCCTCGTGGACGTAGTCGGGCGCCACGACGCGGTTGACGAGCCCGATGGCGAGGGCCTCCTCGGCCCGCACCTGGCGACCGGTCATGATCAGCTCCTTGGCCCGCGACGACCCGATGAGGCGCGGCAGCCGCTGGGTCCCGCCCCCGCCGGGCATCACGCCCAGCAGCACCTCGGGCAACCCGAACTTCGAGTCCTCGGCGCAGACGCGGAAGTCGCAGGCGAGCGCGAGCTCGAGCCCGCCCCCCAGGGCGAACCCGTTCACGGCGGCGATGGTGGCCCGCGGCACCGAGGCCAGCGCGCCGAGGGCGGCGGCAAAGTTCGCGCCCACCGCCTCCGCGCCGATGCCCTCGAGCTCGACGATGTCCGCCCCGGCGGCGAAGATCCGGCGCCCACCCCACAGCACGACGGCACCGGGCGGATCGTCGTGCAGCGTGGTCGCCGCCGCCTCGAGCTGGCCCAGGACGGCGGCCGACAGGGCGTTGGCCTTCGGGCGGTCCAGCCGCACCAGCGCCACGCCATCGGGCTGGCGCTCCACGGTCACGAACGTCTCACTCTCGCTCACGCTCTCGGCCATGGCCGAACCGTACCTGACCGGGCGGCCTTTCTGGTCGGGCGACCGCCCGCGACTGCCTATGCCAGAAAGCCGGGCCCTGGTCCGGGTGTATACGAGCTCGTCCTTATGACTGCAACGAGGCGAAGGCGGATCAGCTCATAACCATAAGAAGAAGCGTGTAGTCACTCAGAGGCGGGTCGAGTGCACGTGCGGTCCATCCGGCCGGGGGCGGGGTGCAACCTCCGCTGGCGTCAGGCGCCCAGCAAGCGATCGGCGGCGTGATACGGGTCGAGCTCGCCCGCCACCAGCGCCTTGACGGCGGTGGTGAACTCCTCGCTCGCCACCAGCTCGTCGATGTGCACCTCGGTGCGCGCCAACAACACCCGGCGCAGTTCGAGCGCCAGGCGGTCGGCGCGTCGGGTCGTCAGCTGGCCCGAGGCGAGGAGGTGGGCGCGGTGGCGCGCCATCGCGCCCCAGAGCTCGTCGACGCCCTCGGCCGCGGTGGCCGTCGTGTCGAGGATCTCGGGGCGCCACGCGCCGGGACGGGCGAGGTCGAGCATCTGCTCGAGGTCGCGCCGGGCCTCGCGCGCGCCGGGCCGGTCGGCCTTGTTGATCACGAAGATGTCGGCCACCTCCAACAGCCCGGCCTTGTTGGCCTGCATGGAGTCGCCCCACCCCGGGGTGACGACCACGACCGTCGTGTCGGCCGCCGAGGCGATCTCCACTTCCATCTGGCCGACGCCGACCGTCTCGACGATCACGACCCCGATGCCGGCGGCGCCGAGCAGGCGCACCGCGTCGGGCACCGCCAGCGACAGGCCGCCCAGGTGACCCCTCGTGGCCATGGAGCGGATGAAGACGGTGGGATCGAGGGCGTGCTGGTTCATGCGCACACGGTCGCCCAGGATGGCCCCGCCGCTGAACGGTGACGTCGGGTCGACCGCCAGCACGGCGACCTCGGGCACCGCTTCGCCCTCCGACCCTTCGACCGCCGGCCAACCCCCGCGCACCGCGGTGATGAGGCCGTCGGTCAACGTCGACTTCCCGGCGCCCGGCGCGCCGGTGAGACCGAGCGTGTAGGGCATGTCGGCGTGGTAAGCGAGCTCTGCGACGGCGGTGGCCGTGTCGCCGCCCCGCTCGATGTACGACAACAGCCGCGCCAAGGCCACCCGGTCGCCCGTGCGGGCCAGCTCCAGCAACGAGGCCGGATCAGTCGGCAACGGCGGGCGCGTGCCCGGCTTCGGCTTCGGCTTCGGCGAGTCCGACGAAGAAGAGGACGAGCTCACCGGCGCGCCACCCTGGCTCCGAGGGTGCGCAGGGAACCGACCAGGTCCTCGTAGCCCCGCCCGATGTGGTGCGCGCCGCTCACCACCGTCTCGCCCTCGGCGACCAAGCCGGCCAGCACCAGTGCCACACCCGCACGAATATCAGGCGCGCGCACCGCCGCGCCAGACAGTCTCGGCACGCCCCGCACCACGGCGTGATGTCCCTCGGTGCGGATGTCCGCGCCCATGCGCCGCAGCTCCTCGACGTAGCGAAAGCGGCCGGAGAACAGGTTCTCCGTCAGGATCCCGACCCCGTCGGCCACCGTCAGCATCGCCACCAGCAACGGCGAGTAGTCGGTGGCCACCCCTGGATACGGCAGCGTCGCCACGTCGGCGGAGAACAACCGGCCGTCGGATGTCGCGTGCAGGCCGTCGGGGCCCATCGAGGTGGCCACACCCATCTGGCCCACCTTGCGCAGCAACATCTCCATGTGCTCGGGCCGGGCGTCCGCGATCGTGACCTCGCCAGCGGCCATGCCCACCGCGGCCAGAAACGTTGCCGCCACGACGCGGTCGGGCACCACGGCGTGGCACACCGGGCGCAGCGACTCCACGCCCTCGATCTCAATGCGTGAGGTGCCGGCGCCGCGCACGACCGCGCCCATCGCAGACAGCATCGAGGCCAGGTCGGCCACCTCGGGCTCCTTGGCCGCGTTCTCAATGACCGTCGTGCCCTTGGCCAACGCCGCCGCCATCAGCAGGTTGTCGGTCGCGGTGTGGCTCGGGTACTCCAAAACCACCCGCGCCCCCACCAACCGGCCGCCCGGCACCGTGCCGCGCACCTCGCCGTGGGACGCCTCGAACCGCGCGCCCATCGCCGTCAGCCCGTTGATGTGAAAGTCGATCGGCCGGTCGCCGAAGTCGTCGCCGCCTGGCAATGGCATGCGCACCTCGCCGCAGCGCGCCAGCAGCAGGCCCAACACGACGACCGACGCCCGCATCTTCTCGAAGAGCTCGGGCGTTGGCGCCGGCGCAAGGTCCGCCGCCGACGGGGTCGACACCGCCAGGTCGCCGTTCTCCAACCGCTCGATTCCGGCGCCCAACCCCCGCAGCACCTCGGCCATGAAGTCGACGTCGCTGATGCACGGGACGTTGGTGAGCACGGAGCGGCCCTCGGCCAAGAGGCAGGCCACCATGAGTTTGAGCGCCGAATTCTTCGCCCCACCTGCGGTGACGGTTCCCGACAGCGGGCCGCCGGCCTCAACGATGATCTGGTCGTTGCCGCTGTCGGTGTCCTGCGCCACGCCCCCAAGTATCGCCGCTGTGCGACACCTTGACCCCCGATCGGCGATCCGACACCCACTATGGTCACTGCCGTGGTGATGCCCCGCCAAGCCCCCGATCGCAACTTGGCCATGGATCTCGTGCGGACGACCGAGGCCGCCGCCATGGCGGCCAGCCGCTGGATGGGACGGGGCGACAAAATCGGTGCCGACGGCGCCGCCGTCGAGGCCATGCGGACCGTCCTGGCCACGGTGCCCATGGACGGCATCGTCGTGATCGGCGAAGGCGAGAAGGACAACGCCCCCATGCTCTTCAACGGCGAGAAGATCGGCGACGGGACGCCCCCGATGACCGACATCGCCGTCGACCCCATCGACGGGACGACGCTGACGGCCCAGGGCCGCAACGGCGCACTGGCGGTGATCGCGGTGGCGGAACGGGGCGCCATGTTCGACCCGGGCCCCTGCGTCTACATGGAGAAGCTGGCGGTCGGGCCACGGGCCCGGGGTGCCTGCGACATCCGGCGCACGCCGACCGAGAACCTGCATGCGCTCTCCGAGGCGCTGGGACGACCCGTCCGCGACCTCACCGCGGTCATCCTCGACCGCCCGCGTCACACCGAGCTCATCGGCGAGGTGCGCCGATCCGGCGCCCGGATCCGCCTCATCACCGACGGCGACGTGGCCGGCGCCATCTCGACCGGCTGGCCGGGTGCGGGCACCGACATCCTCTTCGGTATCGGCGGGACGCCCGAGGGCGTCCTCGCCGCGGCCGCTCTCAAGTGCATGGGCGCCGAGATTCAGGGCCGGCTCTATCCACGCGACGAGGCCGAGCGCACCGCCGCCCTCGAGGCCGGCTACAAGCTCGACGCCGTCCTCACGACCGACGATCTCGTCCAGGGCAACAACTGCTTTTTCGCCGCCACTGGCATCACGGACGGCGAGCTGCTCCAGGGCGTGCAGTATCACGAGTTCGGTGCGACGACGCAGTCGCTCGTGATGCGTTCCAAGTCGGGCACCCTGCGCAAGATCGACGCCAGTCATGCGCTGACCAAGCTCGCCGAGTTCAGCTCGATCTCGTTCTCGTAGATCGGTCGGCGCGACCGGTCCTGCGAGCTCCGCGCTCGAGGCTCTTCGGAAACTGTGGGTCTACGCCTCGCCTGCCGCCACGGCCAGCCGCAGCTCCGCCCGCTCGAGCGAGCCCTGGGCTTCGAGGAGCTCCACGTCGACTTCGACGTCCTCGCCCCCACCGCCACCGGGGCCGCGCCCGGAGCGCAGGTCATTGACCCGCTGGGTCGCGGCGTCACGCGCCTGCTCGGCGCGGGCCACATCGATCTCGTCGGACAGCTCGGCGATCCCGGCGAGGACGGTCACCCTCGTCGAGAGCCCCGGCAGGGGGCCGTCACCCTCGGCCAGGCCCCCGGCCGCGCCGGGACTCGTGTCGACCTGGAGGAAGCCTCCGTGCACGGCGAAGCGCAGCAACGGGCCGTCGGCCTGCTCCAGCTTGAGCTCGCAAGGCACGACGTCGCCCACGAGGGGCGTGTGCCCGTCGAGCACGGTCAGGTTGCCGTCGGAGGTGGCCAGCACCACCGAGTGGGCGCCGCCGGCAAAGAGTGATTGCTCGGGCGTGACGACCTCCACGCCGTAGACGTCGTCTGCCACTATCCGGCCTCGGCCTCGAGCTTCTTGGCCTTCTCGAGGACGGACTCGACGCCCCCGACGTTGAGGAACGCCTGCTCAGGCACATTGTCGAGATCGCCGTTGGCCAGGGCCTCGAAGGACTCCACCGTCTCGTCGATCGGCACGAAGATGCCGGGCACGCCCGTGAAGACCTCGGCCACGAAGAACGGCTGCGACAAGAACCGCTGCACCTTGCGCGCCCGGTTCACCGTCACCCGGTCCTCTTCGGACAGCTCGTCCATGCCCAGGATGGCGATGATGTCCTGCAGCTCCTTGTAGCGCTGCAGGATCTCTTGGATACGGCGGGCCACCGCGTAGTGCCGGTCCCCCACGATCTCGGGCGCCAAGATGTTCGACGTCGACGCCAGCGGGTCCACCGCCGGGTAGATGCCGAGCGCCGCGATCTGCCGGGAGAGCTCGGTGGTGGCGTCGAGGTGCGTGAACGTCGTGAACGGCGCCGGGTCGGTGTAGTCGTCCGCCGGCACGTACACGGCCTGCAGCGAGGTGATCGACTTGCCCTTGGTCGAGGTGATGCGCTCCTGCAACTCGCCCATCTCGTCGGCCAGGGTCGGCTGGTACCCCACGGCGGACGGCATGCGCCCGAGCAGCGTGGAGACCTCGGAGCCGGCCTGGACGAAGCGGAAGATGTTGTCGATGAAGAGCAGCACGTCCTGGTTCTGCACGTCGCGGAAGTACTCCGCCATGGTCAGCGCAGCCAGGCCGACGCGGAGGCGGACGCCCGGCGGCTCGTCCATCTGGCCGTAGACGAGGGCCGCCTTGTCGATGACGCCCGACTCCTGCATTTCGAGCCACATGTCGGTGCCCTCACGGGTGCGCTCACCGACGCCGGCGAAGACCGACACGCCGCTGTACTGCTGGGCCACCCGGTTGATCATCTCCTGGATGATGACGGTCTTGCCCACGCCGGCGCCGCCGAAGAGGCCGATCTTGCCGCCCTGCACGTAGGGCTCCAGCAGGTCGATGACCTTGATGCCGGTCTCGAACATGGTCGACCTGGGCTCGAGCTGGTCGAAGGCCGGCGCGTTGCGGTGAATCTCCCAGTAGTCGTCGGGTTGGCCGATCGCATCGGTGTCGAGCGGCTGGCCGAGCACGTTGAAGACGTGCCCGAGGACGGCGTTGCCCACGGGGACGGTGATGCCACGCCCGAGGTTGCGCACCGCCGCCCCGCGCACCAGGCCGTCGGTCTGCTGCATGCAGATGCAACGCACGCGACCCTCACCGATCTGCTGCGCGACCTCGGCCGTCACCGTGGTGGTCGACCCGTCGAGCTCGATGGTGAACTCCACGGCGTGGTTGATCTCGGGCAGGGCGTGGGGAGGGAACTCGACGTCGATCACCGGGCCGGTGATGGCGACCACCCGGCCGTCCTCCAACGAGCCGGCCGGTGCGGTGTCCTGCATGGACGTGGTGGTCATTGGGGTCAAGCTCCCTTCGTTTGGCGGAGCGCCTCGGCTCCGCCGACGATTTCCATGATCTCGGTGGTGATGGCGTCCTGACGTGCCCGGTTCATGACGCGCGTCAGGGTACGGACGAGCTCGTCCGCGTTCTCGCTGGCGGCCGCCATGGCCCGCTGCTGGGCGGTGAAGAAGGAGGCGCTTCCCTCGAGCAAGGCGGCGAAGATCTCCGCCTCGAGCGCACGCGGCGCCAGCTTCACGAGGAGCTTCGATGGCTCGGGCTCGAACTCGGTGTACCCGTGGAGCGTCGGCTCCTCGGACGCCGACGCCTCTTCGTCGGTCTCGGGCAGCGGCAAGGGCAGGAGCTGCAGGCGCTCGACGCGCTGGGTGCCGGCCGAGATGAACCGGGTGGAGATCATCTCGACGAGATCCACCTCGTCGGCGAAGAACGGCGCCGCCACGACCGCGGCGACGTGGCGCGCATCGGAGAATTCGGGGCGATCGGCGAACCCGATGAACGACTCGGCGATCTCGATGCCGCGGTAGCGGAAGTACGGAGGCGCCTTCTTGCCGACCGACCACACCGTGACCTCGGCGCCGTTGGCCCTGTGCTCCGCCACCCGGCGTTCGGTCGCGCGCAGCACGCCGGAGTTGTACGAACCAGCCAACCCGCGGTCGCCGGTGATGGCGAGAATGCCGACGTGGTTGACCGTCTCGGGCGTGCCGAGCAGTTTCTCGGCTGCCTGCGCATCGGCGGCGGCCGTGAGACGCAGGACGCGCTCCATGCCTTCACGGAACGGGCGGTTGGCCGCGATGCGCGCCTGGGCGCGCACGATCCGTGAGGCAGCGATCAGCTCCATCGCTTTGGTGATCTTCCTCGTGGACTGCACGCTGCGGATACGTCGTCGCAGGATGCGCTCTTGGCCTCCGGCCATGGATCAGTCGACCTTCCCGGTGTCGAACGTCTCGAGGAAGGCGGTCAGCGCCTTTTCGATCTCGGCCTCTTCGGGCAGGGCCTTGGTGTCACGGATGGTGTCGAGGACCGAGGCGTGGTTCGCCTTGAGGTACTCGATCAACTCGGTCCCGAAGCGCTGCACCTCGGGCACCGGCACGGTGTCGGTCCAGCCCTTGGTCCCGGCGTAGATGACGACCACCTGTTCTTCGACCGGCAACGGCTGGTTCTGGGGCTGCTTCAGCAACTCGGTCAGCCGGTAGCCGCGGTCGAGCTGGGCCTGCGAGACCCGGTCGAGCTCGGACCCGAAGGTGGCGAACGACTCGAGCTCGCGGAACTGCGCGAGGTCGAGCTTGAGCGTGCCGGCCACGTTCTTCATCGCCTTGATCTGTGCCGCGCTGCCGACCCGGCTCACCGAGTTGCCGACGTTGATGGCCGGCCGGATACCCGAGTTGAACAGGTCGGTCTCGAGGAAGACCTGGCCGTCGGTGATGGAGATGACGTTGGTCGGGATGTAGGCCGAGATGTCGCCGGCCTTTGTCTCAATAATCGGCAGGGCCGTCATGGAGCCGGCGCCGAGGGCGTCGGAGAGCTTGGCGGCACGCTCGAGCAGGCGGGAGTGCAGGTAGAACACGTCGCCCGGGTACGCCTCGCGCCCTGGTGGGCGCCGGAGCAGGAGCGAGACGGACCGGTAGGCCTCGGCCTGCTTGGACAGGTCGTCGTAGACGATGAGCGCGTGCTGGCCGTTCTCCATCCAGTGCTGGCCCATGGCGCAGCCGGCGTAGGGAGCCAGGTACTTGAACGGCGCGGGGTCGCCCGCGGATGCCACGACGACGACCGTGTACTCGAGCGCGTTGTGGTCCTCGAGGGTGGCCACCGTCTGCGCCACCGACGAGTTCTTCTGCCCGATGGCGACGTAGATGCACTTCACGCCCTGACCGGCCTGGTTGAGGATCGTGTCGACCGCGACCGTCGTCTTGCCCGTCTTGCGGTCGCCGATGATCAGCTCACGCTGGCCGCGGCCGATCGGCGTCATGGCGTCGATGGCCTTGATGCCAGTCTGCAGAGGCTCGCTCACCGGCTGGCGGCCCACGATGCCGGGGGCCTGGACCTCCATGCGACGGGTCTCGGTGGTGTTGATGGGGCCCTTGCCGTCGAGCGGCTCACCAAGGGCGTTGACGACGCGCCCGAGCAGGGCGTCGCCCACCGGGACGGTCTGGATCCGCCCGGTGGCTTTGACCGTCTGCTCTTCCTCGAGCTTGTCGACCTCACCCAGGACGACGGCACCGATCGTGTCCTCGTCGAGGTTCAGGGCCAGGCCCAGCGTGCCGTCCTCGAACTCGAGCAACTCGTTGACTGCCGCGCCCGGAAGACCCGAGACCCGGGCGATGCCATCGCCGACCTCGACGATGCGCCCGATCTGCTCGGTCCCGACCGCCGGCGTGTACTCCTCGACGTGGCGCTCGAGCGCGCCGGTGATCTCACTGGCGTCGATCGTGAGCTCTGCCATCAGTTTGCTCCCTCTGTGTTTTCCGTAGAACTCCGGCCGCGCCGGCCGAATCCAGACGGCTCCCAACCGGCCGTCGGCGTCAAATGCTCCCGCAGGGCTTCGAGCCGGCCGCGCGCCGTGGCGTCCACCTGAAGGTCGCCGATTTCGATGCGAGCGCCACTCAGCAACGACTCGTCGAGCTCGACCTGCAGCTCGACGGGCGCACCGGCCAGCGTGCCGAGCGACTCGGTCAGCGCGTTGCGCTGCGCGTCGTCGATAGGCGCCGCCGCCGTGACGCGGGCGATGCGCCAGCCGCGGGCCTGGGCCGTGAGCTCGACGAGAAAGTCGAGCGTGCGCACGATATCCCTGGCCCGACCACCAGCCACCACGTAGCGAACCAGGCCGAGCGTGGCCGCCGGGACCTTGCCCTCGAGCAGCTGGCTCACGAGGCCCTGCCGGGCCTCCACCGCGAGGTCGCGATCGGTGAGCGCGGAGCGGAGCGGCGGCGTCGCCGCCACGATCCGGGCGAACCGGAAGAGATCGTCTTCGAGCGAATCGAGCTCCTGGTTGGACATGTCCTCGTGGACGGCGGTCGCGTACCCGCCAACGCGCTGGCGCGAGGCCATGAGGCTGAGCGACGGCTCGTCGTCCTGTCCTTCGGCGAGGTGCCGCATCCTCATGGCCAGCCAAGCCAGGGCGGACCCGACCTCCGGTGCACTGACCGCGCCGCACGCATAGGCGGCCACGCGGCGCGCCTCGGCCGAGACCTTTCCTTCGAGCAGGTCGAGCATCACGGCTCGCCGCGAGGTTCCAGGGATCGCCGTGTCGCTCAGCGCCGACCGCAGCTGGGGGTTGGCCAGGACGAGCTGCTCGATGGCCTCGACGTCGGCTGCAACGCCGGCGAGCGCGCCGGATCCGGCCGCATCGGCGATCGCGGCCGTGTAGCCCTGGAGGGCTGGGTTCACGGCCGAGACCCCGTGCCCGCGGCCGCGCCGTCGGGCTCTTCGCGCAGAGCGGTCACGGCCTCGTCGATGAGATCGCGGTGCACCTCGAGGTTGACCTCACGCCCGATGACGCGCTCGACGACCTCCATGACCACCTCGCCCATCCGGGACGCGGCCTCCTCGACGGCACGCTGCCTGGCCAACGCGATCTCGACGTCCGCGTTGCCCACGATGCGCTCGTACTCGGATTGCCCCCGCGCCTGTGCGTCCGTCCGCACCTGATCGGCCGTGCGGTTGGCGGTGGCGACGATCTCCCGCGCCTGCTGCCGCGCCGTCTCGAGCACGGAGCGACGCTCGTCGTCGGCCGCCTCGGCGTCTGAACGGGCCTGGTCGGCCGCCTCCAATGAGACTCGAATCTTCTCCTGACGCTCTTCCATCGCCTTGTTGATGGGCGGCAGCACCCACTTGTAGACGGCGAGAATGAGGAGGATCGATATGACGAGCTCGATGATGAACGTGCCGTTCGGCACGAGGAAAATGCTTGCTGTGGTCATGGTCGTTCCCGATCTCCGGGTCTGGTCACGTGGACGTAGAGCTTGGGACTAGGCCGTGATGCTCTTGGCGGCAAAGACGTAGACGAAGACGACCATGAACAGGAGGTTGATGAAGTACATGGCCTCCACCAGGCCGACCGTCAGGAAGAAGTACTGCCTCGCCTTGCCCTCGATCTCGGGCTGCCGGGCGATGGCCGCGATGGTCTGAGAACCGGCCAGGCCGTCACCGACCGCAGCGCCGATGGCGCCACCGCCGAGGGCGAGACCGCCGCCGACGAGCGCACCGGCGATCCGTATCGAACCTTCAACTGTTCCTGCCATTTTTCTTTCTCCTTTGTCGAGATCTGTCAGATTCGGGCGGTTGTCCCGCCGTCGCCCTGTGGCACGTTGCCGCTAGTGGGCTTCGTCCGTGCTCGTGGCCATACCGAGGTAGATGATGGTCAGCAGGGCGAAAATGAAGGCCTGGATCGCGCCGATGAAGAGCTCGTCGAAGGGCTTCCAGACGGCCAAGCCGATCCACGAGGCGTAGGGCGGGATCAGGGTGACGATGACCGCGATCATCAGGACGCCCGAGAAAATGTTGCCGAAGAGCCGGAAGGTCAGCGTGATCGGCTTCGTGAGCTCCTCGATGATGTTGATCGGGGTCAGCGCGGCGTAGGGCTGGGCGTAGTGCTTGAAGTAGCCGCGTCCGCCACGGGCCTTCACCGAGTTCCAGTGCACGAGGAAGATCACGATGACCGCCAGCGCGAGCGGCAGATTCACGTCGCCGGTCGGTGGGGCGAGGATGCCGGGGTCGCCACTGGGGATGAAGGCGAGCCAGTTGCAGATCAAGATGAACAGGAAGACGGTGATGCCCAGGCCGACAAACTTTCGACCGTTGGAACCGATGGCGGATTCGGCGAGATCCGACACCTGCTCGACCAGGACCTCCCAGAAGAGCTGCAGTTTGCCGGGGACGCCGGACGTCGCCTTTCGGCGCATGAGGAAACCGAGGGTCAGGAGGATGGCGGCGGCGATCAAGGTGGTCCAGACGACGTCGAAGTCGACCGTTCCCAGTCCCGGCACATGCACCACACCACGGTGGGCACCGATGGTGATGTTGCCGCTGGCCAGGATGAACGTTTCTCTCATTGGATTCCCTGGGTCATCACGATGCGCCCGACGTTGAGGACGAAGAGCAACTGGAAGATGACGAGCCCGGCCACGGACCCGATGCCCAGCGCGCCGTTGAGCAGCAACAGGCCGACGCAGATCACGGTGATGATCCCGAGGCGAGTCACGCTCTTGGTGCCCATGGCACGGCGCAGCACCTTGTTGCTGGCCACCTCACCCTGGGGCTTGAGCTTGGCGATGCCGGCGTCCAAGAAGCGCAGGTTCACGATCGCCATGCCCAACCCGACGATCAGCCCCAGCGCACCCCACAGCGAGCCCAGCAACGCGGTGACGACGACGGCAATGGCACCGACGATCAGGGCCGAGAGGACGGTGCGGCGCAGCACCTTGTTCAGCGCGTGACCGCCGAGGTCGGACAGACCCTCGAGCAGGCTCATGCGGCCAACTCGCCGGAGACGGGCGCTGCGGGCGCTAGAGGTAGGTGCGGATCTGCTTGATGACGCTGAGCGCGGCCGTCGCCAGGCCCAACAGCAAGCCCACGAGCAGGAGCGCCGGAGCGGTGTGGAACCTGTCGTCCAACCACAGCCCGAGGACCACGCCGATGGCAACGCACACCGCGGCCGACAGCCCCATGCTCAGGAAGGCAGCTGCTCCGGGCAGGGGTTTTGGGTCCCCCGGCGGCGGAGGAGGCTCGTCCTGGGCGCTCACCCGAAGGGGCGCGCAGGACGAGGCTTACGAGACGTTCCATGCGACTGCTGGCCCCTTATGCCGTGCGTGGCGCGCCAGAGTCCATCGCCCTGATGGCCGCGCCTGCGGCACCGGACGAGGCGAGGTGGACGGGGTACACAGGCGTCATCTTCGCATCTGAGCCCGATTGGCGTCCAAACGATCAGGAGGGGAACCGGACCACCTCCGAGACCCGCTCGCGGTGCCCGTTGGAGCTGGGAATCACCTGATCGGGGGGCTCGTCCTCCTCCTGCCCGTTCCCCCGGCGGAGGCCCGGGTGGAAGAACGTATAGAGGCCCACGCCCAGGGCGGCGGCGCCGACGGGGATGATGGCGTTGACCTGGTGCACGAAGAGCGGGAACAGCAGGAAACTCGAGAGGACGGCCGTCCAGGCCCACAGGATGATGACGCTGCGCCGGGGGCCGTGTCCGAGGCGCAGCAGACGATGGTGGATGTGCTCCTTGTCGGGGGTGTCGAACTTCTGGCCCCGCGCGGTGCGGCGGACGAAGGCGAAGGCCATGTCGACGAGCGGGACCCCGAGGATGAACAGCGGGATGAACAGGGGTGCGAAGAAGAAGTAGGTCACGCCGGAAATGGGCTGGGCGGTAGGGACGCGGCCACCGATCACCATGGTCGAGGCGGCCATGAGAAGACCTAGGAAGTGCGCCCCGGCGTCGCCCATGAAGATGCGAGCGGGGTTGAAGTTGAAGGGGAGGAAGCCGAGACAGATGCCGCACGCGATGACGGCGACGAGCGGTCCGATGTTGTCGCTCGGGAGGATGCCGAGGCCCATGAGGCGGATGCCGTAGATCGCCAGCGCGCCGCCGCCGATGGCGACGACGCCGGCGGCCAAGCCATCGAGCCCGTCGATCAGGTTGACGGCGTTGGTGAGCGCGATGACCCAGATCGCCGTGATCAGCGGGATGATGCCGGGCGTGAGGAGGTAGAAACCGGCGAGGGGGATCTTGAGCTCATACATCGTCACGCCGGCGAAGTACAAGATGCTGGCGGCGAGGACCTGGCCCGCGATCTTGGCCGGCGCCGACATGTCACGGACGTCGTCGATCAGTCCGACGCCGAACATGGCGCCGGCGGCGAGGACGACACCGATCATCTCGGGCGAGTGTTGGTAGATCGGGCGCAGTTGCGGCACGCACGCCGCCGCGAGGACCGCAACGAGGAAGCCCACGAACATGGCGGCGCCACCGCCGTACGGGATCGGCTTCTTGTGCACCGAGCGCTCGCCCGGGTGCGCCACGTACCCCACGCGGAGCGCAATGCGCTTGGCGGGGATCGTCAGTGCGGCCGTCGCCCCGGCGGCCACCACCAGGATCAGGCCGTACCAGCCGATGTCGGGCACGTGCTCGGCTTACCCCGGGCTAGCCCAAGAGGTCGGGGTAGGGCGGGAACGCCGCGCAGAGCGCGGCAACCTCCGACCGCACCGTCGTGATCTCCCCCTCGTCACCGCGCGCCTTGAGGGTGCGCACGAGGAGGTCGGCGATGACGTGCATCTCGCCCGGGCCCATGCCCGCCGTCGTCTCGGCCGCGGTGCCGAGCCGCAACCCCGACGTCTGAAACGCCGAGCGCGGGTCGTCGGGGATGGTGTTGCGGTTGCACGTGATGCCGGCGCGGTCCAGCACCTCTTGAGCCTCCTTGCCGGCCAGCCCGGCGTCGAAGGACCGGAGGTCGACGAGCAGCATGTGGTTGTCGGTGCCGCCCGACACCAGGCGGAAGCCGTGCGCCGAGAGCGCGTCGGCCAGGGCTTTGGCATTGGTCACGACCTGGGCGGCGTACCGGCTGAACTCCGGATGCGCCGCCTCGGCGAAGGCCACCGCCTTGGCGGCGATGACGTGCTCGAGCGGGCCGCCCTGGAGACCGGGGAACACCGCGGTGTCGATCTTCTTGGCCAGCTCCTCGCCGCAGAGGATGGTGCCACCGCGCGGGCCGCGCAGCGTCTTGTGCGTCGTCAGCGTCACCACGTCGGCGATGCCAACCGGGCTCGGGTGCACGCCGCCGGCGATCAGGCCCGCCGGGTGCGCGGCGTCGAACATGAACATGGCACCGACCGAGTCCGCGATCTCACGGAACGGCACGGGGTCGATGATCCGGGCGTAGGCGGTCGAGCCGGCGACGATCAGCGCCGGCTTTTCCGTCTTCGCCAGGTGCGCCACCTGGTCGAAGTCGATGAGCTCACCGGGATTGGCCTCGTCGTTTGATTCGGGGGTGACGCCGTAGGACACGAAACGCCAGAACTTCGAGACGATGGAGGCCGGCGACCCGTGGGTCAGGTGCCCGCCGTGATCGAGCCGCATGGCGAGCACCGTGGCGCCGGGCTCGAGAAGGGCCTGGTAGACCGCCAGGTTGGCGTTGGCCCCGGCGTGCGGCTGGACGTTGGCGTGCTCGGCGCCGAAGAGGGACATCGCCCGGTCGCGGGCGAGGTCCTCGACCTCGTCGATGATGGAGTTGCCGCCGTAGTAGCGGCGGCCCGGATAGCCCTCGGAGTACTTGTTGGTGAGGACCGAGCCGGTGGCCGCCAGCACGGCGGGCGAGGTGAAGTTCTCCGACGCGATCAGCTGCAGCGTCGTCTGCTGGCGATTGAGCTCCTGGCCGAGGAGGTCGGCGACCTCCGGATCGGCGGCCAGCGCGTCTTCGTAGCTGCTCATGGAGTCAGCGTCTCCTTGGGTGCGGTGTGGTGGATGAGTTCTCGTTCCCTGCGTTGGCCGTTGTCGTCGAGGTCGTGGCGGTCGTCGTGGCCGCGGTGGTCGTGGTGGTCGTCGAGGGCGGCCAGTTTCTCGATCCGGCGTTGGTGCCGGCGGTCATCCTCGGGTGCGTCGCGGACCGCGTCCACCGCGTCGAGGAACGCGCCCAGCGCGTCGATCACCACGATGGCACCGGTCGTGCGGGCACCGAAGCAGATGACGTTGGCGTGGTTGTGCATCCCGGCCAGCGCTGCCGTGGTGACGTCGTGCACGACGGCGGCGCGGACACCCGGCACCTTGTTGGCGGCCATGGCGATGCCGTTGCCCGAGCCGCAGACGCAGACACCCAGGTCGGCCAGACCGCCGGCCACCGCCCGGCCCACCGCGGCGCCATAGTCGGGGTAGTCGACGGAGGTGGTCCCATCGTGCGTGCCGAGATCGACGTCGTCGTGGCCGAGCGCTGCGAGCTCGGCCCTCAGGATCTCCTTGAGGTCGAACCCGGCGTGATCCGAGCCGACGGCAACGCGCATGGGCATCGAGTCTACCGACGGCCCCGGGAGGCCCTGGGGCGCCGCGGGAGGCCCCGAGGCGCCGTGGCCGCACCCGGTACGCTCCTGCGTCCATGGCCCTCGACCCCCGCACCCCCGTCGTCGTCGGGGTCGGCCAGGTCTCGACGCCGGCTGACGCTGGGCTGGCTCCGGCCGACCGCCCCGAACCGCTCCAGCTGATGGTAGCGGCGCTGCGAGCGGCCGCCGAGGATTGCGACGGCGCGGCGCCGGGGGGCTCGGCCCGGGCCGGACAGGCACTCCTGCGACAGGCCGACAGCATCCGCGTGGTGGCGCCCCTCGGCTGGCACGCCGTGAACGCGGCTCTGGGGGTGGCCGGGAGCCTGGGGTACGAGCCGGGATCGGAGCCGGCGCAACTGATGGTGTCGGCGATCGGCGGCAACTCGCCGCAGGCGCTGATGCACGACGCCTGCCGCGCCATCAGCCGCGGCGACCTCGATGTGGTGCTGGTGACCGGCGCCGAGGCGATGTATGCCCGCGCGCTGGCTCGGCGCGACCCGGCCAAGCCATGGCTCGAGTGGACGGCCCAACCAGCCGAGACCCCGCCGCCCGTCGTGTTCGGGGTGGACAAGCCCGGAGCGACGGAACTCGAGATGAACCGCGGCGTAATGGTGCCCGTGCACGCGTACCCGTTGTTCGAGAACGCGCTGCGCGCGGCGAACGGCTGGACGATGGAGGAACACGCCGCGCGCATCGGCGCGCTGTGGTCCCGCTTCAGCTCGGTGGCGGCCGACAACCCCGACGCCTGGATCCGTACCGCGCGCACGGCTGGAGAGATCATCACGCCGTCGGCGAAGAATCGGATGGTCGCCTTCCCGTACCCCAAGCTGTGCACGGCCAACATGCAGGTTGACCAGGGCGCCGGCTACATCGTGTGCTCGGTGGCGGCGGCTCGCGCGGCGGGCGTTCCCGAGGACCGGTGGGTGTTCCCGCTCGCCGGCGCCGACGCGCACGACCACTGGTTCATTTCGCAGCGGGTCGAGCTCCACCGTTCCCCCGCCATCCGCCTGGCCGGTGCTGCTGCGCTTGGCCTGGCCGGCCTCGCGATCGACGACGTCGCGCTGGTGGACCTCTACTCGTGCTTCCCGGCCGTGGTGCAGATGGCAGCGGCCGAGCTCGGGCTGGCGATAGATGATCCGGCGCGGCCACTGACGTTGACGGGTGGGCTCACCTTCGGTGGCGGCCCGGGCAACAATTACACGTCACACGGCATCGCCCGGGCCGTCGGGGCGCTGCGGGAATCGCCGGGCGCGGCGGCTCTGGTGACGGGGCTCGGCTGGTACGCCACCAAGCACTCGGTGGGCGTCTATGCGTCGCGGCCGCCGTCGTCGGGCGACGGCCCGTTCGCCTGGCGCGACGTCCAGCCCGAGGTGGATGCCTTGCCGCAGTGCGTCGTCGACGAGTCGGCCAACGGGCCGGTGCGGGTGGAGACCTACACCGTGACGTTCGACCGCGACGGAGCGCCGGAGCGGGGCATCGTGGCCTGCCGCACGGCGGCGAACGCCCGGGCCTGGGGCAACATCACCGATGCCGACACCTTGGCCCAGCTCTGTGTCGAAGAAAGCATCGGACGGGGTGGCGTGTTGGCGGCGGACGGGGTGCTCGTCCTCGACGATTGAGCCTCTGGCGGGGGTGCCGGCACCTCGGACCTCGCATATCGGTCAGCTCGGCTCGAGGTGCAGTGGCGTTTCTTGCTCAGGGTCCGGCGCTCCTTCGTCGCGCTGTATTCAGACTCCCCTACTGGCAAACCCCAAGTTCAAGTAGGAGTGACTAATAAGAAGTAGTTCTGCGTACTGGGAAACAAAAGACCCAGTAGGGCATCCCATATACAGCCAGAAGTGGTCCGCCGGAGGACGGCGGCTCAGCCGGCTTCGATGCCGAGGGTGCGGACCGTCGCCGATACCTCGACCGTGCTGCGCTCGGGGAAGGTGCCCAGCACGTGGTCGGCCAGGTGCATGGTCACACCGAACCAGTAGTGCTCGTTGCGGAAGTGGTGGTTGCGGTGGGCGCGCCAGACGTAGCGGTAAATGCGATGTTGCGGACGGTACGAGGAGTGGATGAGGAAGTGCGTCCACTCGTAGACGAACAACATTCCGTAGGCGGCCAGGAGCGCAGAGAGGCCGCGTGAGAGTGGCATGGTCGGGAGCAGCACCGCGGCCAGGCCGAACACGAGACCGAGCAACGCCGGCATCGGGACGAACACGAGGCCGACGTCCTTCGGGTCGGCGTGGTGGGCCCGGTGCTTGCGTGACACCAGCGGGTCGATGGTCCGCCCGCCGACCTCACGTGGCTTGAAGTGCAGCAGGAACACATGGATCAACCATTCGGTGAACGGCTGCGCCGCCAGGATGAGGGCCGGGATGAGCAGGTCCCACCAGCTCCAGTTCCCGACAAAGATCCGTCCGGCCAAGGTCAGCAGAAGCAGAGTGAGGATCACTTGCGGGGAATGCCACCGGGCGAACGTCCGCGCGGGCGCACCTAACGAAAGTGTCGAGTCCTCGCCGCCCACCACGGGACAATTATGCCCGATCACCTTGTGTCGAACCTATGGTGCGGCATGGCCGCTGCTACGAACGACCGGGCACCGGGGGTCCGACTTGTGGTCTCCCTATATCGAGAGTTCGAGCAGGTCGCCCGGCGGAGCGACATGAGCATGGCCCAGTACCGCACGCTGCTGTACCTACTGGGGGGCTCGCGCCGGGCCGGCGAGCTGGCCGCCGCCAACGCAGTGACCAAGCCCACCGTCTCGTCGATGATCAACGGCCTGCGCCAGCAGGGTTGGGTGGCCGACACCGTGGACGAAGCCGGAGATGGGCGGGTGACCCGGATTGAGTTGACGCCGGCAGGCCGGTCCCGTCTGGCCGAATTCGAAGAGGAGCTGGCCCGCCGTATGGAGGAGTTGCTGCCCGGGGTCGACCTCGCGGTGATGCGGCGCTTTCTCGTCGAGCTCTACGAGGCACACGCCGAGACTCGCGAGGAGCGCCTCGGCAACGTCTTCGGGCCTCCGAAGGCGACCAAGGGGGCGGGCGAGCCGGGCTCGTGACAAACCTGCCGGCGGGAGTCGAGGACTATCTCGAGCTGCTCACGATCAGGGTGCACGATGCACTGGGCGCCGACGTCGTCGGCGTCTACCTCCACGGGTCGGGAGTGATGGGTGGCTTCAATCCACGGCGCAGCGACCTCGACGTGCTCATTGTGAGCCGCCGCCCGTTGACCGACGAACAGCGCTCGGCGCTGTGCGCGCAACTCGACCCGCGGACCCTCCCCGTCCCGGCCGCCATGCTCGAGCTGAGTGTGGTGACCCGTCAGGCGTGTCTGCACCCGGTGGCCGCACCCGCCTACGAGCTGCACGTCAACACGCGCGACGGGCGGTGCGCCGACGGCCGCGGGCGAACCGATCCTGACCTGCTGCTGCATTTCGCGGTGGTCCGACAGGTCGGCCGCCTGCTGGGCCCAGGCCTCGCTCGCGACGAGTGCATTGCACCGGTTCCGCTGAGCCTTGTTCTCGAGGGCATGGCAAAAGAGCTCCGAGACGCGGCGAACGACCCAAGATCGACGCCCGAGTACATCCTTCTCAACGCGTGCCGAAACCTGGCCTTCCTACGCACGGGCCGTATCCACTCCAAGGTCGCTGGTGGCCGGTGGGTGCTGGAGAACCAGCCCGACGAACTCGACGTCGCAGCAGCCGGCATGGCCCTCGCTCGACAAGAGGGTCAGGAGGAGCCTGGGTCGTCAGCCGCGTTGGAGCGACCGCGGGCGAGCAGGTTCGCGGCGTCAGTCGCCGCCCTGCTCGAGGCGGAGCGACAGGGCGGGGGCACGTGAGGGAGCATTGACACGACCGGAGGATTTAGTTAGATTGATCTAACTAAATCCTGTCGAGGCAAAGGGGTGGCATGGCTGGCATGGCACACGATCTGGTGATCCGGGGCGGTTCAGTGGCCGACGGCCGGGGCGGTGCACCGGTCGACGCGGACGTCGCCGTCAACGGCGGCACGATCACCGCCGTGGGCGAGGTGACGGGGCGGGGGCACGAGGAGATCGACGCCGCCGACCTGCTCGTCACGCCCGGCTTCGTCGACATCCACACGCACTACGACGGCCAGGCGACGTGGGACGACCGCATGGCCCCCTCGAGCTGGCACGGCGTGACGACGGCGGTAATGGGCAACTGCGGCGTCGGCTTTGCGCCGGTGCGCCCGGATGCGCACGACCGACTGATCTCGTTGATGGAGGGCGTCGAGGACATCCCGGGGGTGGTGCTCGACGAAGGCATCGAATGGACCTGGGAGACGTTCGGCGAATATCTCGACGCGGTGGAGCGCCGGCCCCACGACATCGACCTCTGCGCGCAGCTCCCTCACGGCGCGTTGCGCCTCTACGTGATGGGGGAACGGGCTTCCCGCCTGGAGGATGCGACGCAGGACGACGCGGCGGCCATGCGCCAACTGGCGGCCGAGGCCATGCGAGACGGCGCGGTGGGCTTCTCGACGTCGCGCACGCTGAACCACAAGACGGCGAGCGGCGACCCGACGCCATCGCTGCGGGCGAGGTCCGACGAGCTGGAGGCCATCGCGCTGGGGGTGGCCGACGCCGGGCACGGGGTGATCGAGCTGATCTCGGACTTCTGGCCGGACGCCGACAGCGAGTTCGAGCTGGTGCGCTCGATGGTCGCCGCGTCGGGGCGGCCGTTGTCGCTGTCGCTGGCGCAGAGCCATCGTCAGCCCGAGGCGTGGCGTGAGTTGCTGCGGCGGATTGAGGAGTCGGTGGCCGAGGGGTTGCCGATCCGCGCCCAGGTGGCGCCGCGTCCGGTCGGGTTGCTCGTCGGTCTGCAGTCGTCGTACCACCCGTTCCTCATGTTCCCGGCGTGGCGCGACGTGGCGGGGTTGCCGGTGGCCGAGCAGGCGCAGGCTTTGCGCGACGAGTCGTTCCGGGCCCGCTTGTTGGCCGAGGTGCCGGCGGACGATGAGGCGGGCGGGCGGCGCAGCGGGCGGCGCCGGCTCATCGACTACGCCAACCTGTTCCCGCTCGGTGAGGTGCCCGACTACGAACCGCCGCATGAGGCGAGCGTCGAGCGCATGGCGGCCGCCCGGGGCGTCGACCCGGCGGCGCTCATGCTCGACCTGCTGGCCGAGAACGACGGGCGCAACTTCCTCTACACGCCTTTCTCCAACTATGCCGACGGGAACCTCGACGCGTGCGGCACCATGCTGGCGCACCCCGACACCCTCTTCGGCTTGGGTGACGGCGGGGCGCACGTGGGGCTCATCGCCGATGCGAGCTTCCCCACCTACTTCCTGTCGCACTGGGCGCGCGACCGCGTGCACGGCCGCATGCCGGTGGGGCAGGTGATCGAGCGCCTGACCCAGCAGAACGCACGGGCGGTCGGCCTGCACGACCGCGGCGTGGTGGCCGAGGGAATGAAGGCCGACCTCAACGTGATCGACTTCGACCGCGTGCGCTGCGAGGCGCCGGTGATGGCCTACGACCTGCCCGCCGGCGGCAAGCGCCTGCTGCAAGGCGCCCGCGGCTATTGCGCCACTGTGGTGGACGGGCAGGTGACGTATCGAGATGGCGAGCCCACCGGTGCGCTGCCCGGACGGCTCGTGCGCGGCGGGTCAGGGAACGGGTCCGGGAAGGAGACGGCATGACGACGACATCGACAGAGCTGCACGAGCTGGAGCCGGCAGCCGAGTGGCGCGCCGCCGACGTGGCCGACCCGGAGGCGTGGACGCTGCATCTCGGGACGGAGGATCTCGCCGAGCTCGACGCCGCCCTGGCCACAGCCAAGGCGAAGAGCAGCGACCCGCTCGAGCTGGGCCGCGACGACTTCCCACTCGAGGGTCTCGGGCCCAAGCTGACCGGCGTCGTCGACGTCCTGCTCAACGGGCGGGGCTTCGCCCGCATCGGCACGCTCGACGCGGCGCGCTACAGCGACGACGACCTCACGCTCCTCTACTGGGGCATCGGGTTGCATCTCGGTGCGCCTTGGGCTCAGAACAAGCATGGTCACGTGCTGGGCGACGTGACCGACCAGGGCAAGACGATCGACGACCCGACGGTGCGCGGCAACGAGCTCGGCGGCATCGCGCTCGACTACCACACCGACGGCTCTGACCTGGTCGGGCTGCTCTGCCTGCGCACGGCGCGCACCGGCGGGCTCTCGTGCGTGGCCAACGCCGTCGCCATCCACAACCAGATGGTGCGCGAGTGCCCGGACCTGGCCGCCGCCCTCTACGACCCGATGCCCTACGACGCCCGGGGCGAGCAGGCCAAGGGCACGAGCGCCTTCTATTCGATCCCGGCCTTCACCGAACACGCCGGGCGGCTCTTCGTCCGATTCATCCCGCAGTACATCCTCGCCTCGCAGCGCCACCCCGACGCGCCCCGCCTGAGCGAACAGGCCCGCGCCGCCATCGCCAAGGCGTCGGAACTGGCCAACGACCCGGACTTCAACGTCTACATGGACCTGCAGCCGGGCGAGATGCAATTCATCAACAACTATCACGTGCTCCACGGGCGCACGGCCTACGAGGACGACGCCGCCCACGGCCAGAAGCGCCACCTGAAGCGGCTGTGGCTCGCGACCTACGCGCTGACCGACCGGCCGTCGCACTTCGCCGCCCTCGGGCGCAGCCACTGGGAGGCCAAGCGCTCGGTGAGCACGCTGCCGCCGGTCGAGCGTGTGCCCGCTGGCTCGTAGGAACGGCGTAGGCAGGCCCACCCTCAACGACCAGGGCTTCCGCGGGGGCGGCGACGTCGATATGGTCCTTTTTTCCTATGGAGCGGGGCACCGCGCTCCTCGATACTGAGAACCACGGGGGGAAGTCGCGCCTAGGGCGCGAGACGTTCGCGCGAGAAGGGGAGGCTTCCCCCCAGTTATCTCCCGGCGGTCAGTCTTCTTGCGACCGTGAGCGGCTGAACCAGCGCTTCCGCCCCCCCATCGCCATGGTGGCGTCGATGAAGTTGGCCGGCAGCGCGCCCTCGCGCAACACCCGCACGGGGGTCACCGTGGCATCGACGAGCGTGGGCAGCTCGCCGTCGCGGCGCCCTCCGTCGACGACGAGCGCGACGTCGGCCGCGCCGAAGGCGCGGGCCACCTCGGTCGCCTCGTTGAAGTTGAGGGGAATGGTCCGCCAGGGCCCGTGCTGTTTGCAGAGCCGGCGCAGCGCCCGGCCGTCGGGCATCCCCACCGTGACCGCCCAACCTCCGGTGTCGGTGTCACTCGGCGCGCGTGGCGTGCTCCATTCGGCTGGCTCGCCGTCGCCTGCGCTCTCGACGCCGCCCGGCCCGCCTTCGCCATCGCCAGCGCCGTCGCCGTCGCCGTCGCCAGCGCCGTCGCGCTCGCCTGCCGTCGCGTCATCGACCGATGCGCCCACCAACGTCCCCGGCAAGAAGACGTCGACCGGCCCGGGCCAGCACCGCTCGAGCAGGCGTTCGACCTCCGCGGTCCAGCCCGAGGTGAGGGCGCGCACGTCGTCGCGATGGCCGACGGCGTAGTGGGGCCCATCGGGGTCGGCCGCGATGGCCTCGAGGCGGGCCTCGGCGCCCGGCGTCCCTATCCGCACGGCGAGGCAGTACCCACCGACCCCGGGCACGGCCACTACGGCGCCTTGCGCCAGGGCGGCCCCGATCTCGGCGTCGGCGGTCCCGACGACCTTCGGGCCGGCCGTCGCTTCATCGTCCTCGGCGGGCGCGCCGGCGGCACCGATGAGGGCGCCGACATACGGGTCGAGGTCCTCGACCGGTTCGGCTCCACCCGTCCCGATTGCGTCTTCGTTCTCCCCCATAGCCCTCTTCTCTACTCCCTGGTGCGGGCGACCAGGGCGCGGGGCCGCCGGGCCAGGTCCAGCTCCACTGCGATGTCGTCGTAGCCCAGGCCCGCGGCCAGGGCCGCCGCCGCCTCCGCCTGGTGGGGGGCGAGCTCGATCACTGCCGCGCCGGGGCGCCGGAGCCAGTCGAGCGACTGGCGCAACACCGCCTCGACGTCGGCCAGCCCGGGGGTGCCGTCGCTGGCGGCGCCGGCCACCAGCGCCCGGCGGGGCTCGGAGCGGACGTCGGCCGCCAGGCCGGGCCACTCGGCGTCGCTGACGTAGGGCGGGTTCGACACGACCAGGTCGACCTGCCCGCGCCGCGATGCAGGAAGCGGGTCGAGCCAGCTCCCGTCGAGCAGGGTCACCACGGGCAAGTCCGGGTGGGAGCGACGCAGTACCTCGAGATTGGACGCGGCCACCGCCAAGGCGTCGGCGCTGGCGTCGGTCGCCCAGATCTCGGCCACGGCGGCGGGCCCGAGCTCGGTCGCCAGGGCGAGCGCGATGGCCCCTGAACCGGTGCCGGCGTCGACCAGGACGAGGCCCGCACCAGCGTCAGCACCAGCACCAGCACCAGCACCCAGACGCCGCGCCTCGGTTAGCGCGACCTCCACGACCTGTTCCGTCTCGGGCCGCGGGATCAGCACCCGCTCGTCGACCTGCAGGTCGAGCGCGCGGAACGCCCAGTGCCCGAAGACGTACTGCAGGGGTTCCCCCGCGGCGCGGCGGGCCGCCATGGTTTGCGCCGCCGACACGGCGGCGTCGTCCAGGGGCCCCGTCGGGGGGTGCGGGTGCCCGAGTGCCATCCCGAGCCCGAGCCCGAGCGCCTCGTCGACGATGAAGTGCGCCTCGTGCGCCGCGCCCACCACCTCGGCCACTTCGACCACCAGCTCGTCCCGGGTCGGTTGGGTCGGTTGAGTCGGCCGGCCCGGTCGGGCCGAAGCCGTCGAAACGGGTGGAACGGCGGAGACGCCGCGCGTCACGCCCCCTCCGCCTCCTCACCCGCCAGCTGGCGCGCCCGCTTGTCCGCCATGAGCGCGTCGGTCAGCTCCGTGAGGTCGCCGGCCAACACCTGGTCCAGCTTGTAGAGCGTGAGGTTGATGCGGTGGTCGGTGACCCGGTTCTCCTTGTAGTTGTAGGTCCGGATCTTGTCGGTGCGGCTGCCGGCGCCGACCTGGCCTCGACGCTGGGCGGACATCTCGGCCGCCTGGCGGTCCTGCTCCGCTTTCAGCAAACGAGCCCGCAACACCACCATCGCCTTGGCCCGGTTCTGAATCTGGCTCTTCTCGTCCTGCATGGCCACCACGGTGCCGGTCGGGATGTGCGTGATGCGCACGGCCGAGTCCGTGGTGTTGACGGACTGCCCGCCGGGACCGGTGGAGCGGTAGACGTCGACCTTGAGGTCGTTGGGGTCGATCTCGACCTCCACCTCCTTGGCCTCGGGTAGCACCGTGACCGTCGCGGTCGAGGTGTGGATCCTCCCCTTGGCCTCGGTCACCGGCACGCGTTGCACGCGGTGCGTGCCGCCCTCGTGTTCCAGGCGGATGTAGGCATCGGGGCCCTTGACGACGAACACGGCCTCGTTGATCCCGTCCTTGTCGGACGCGTCCTCGGAGAGGACCTCGACCTTCCACTTGTTCATGGCCGCGTAGCGCAGGTACATCTCGTAGAGGTCGCGGGCGAAAAGGTTGGCCTCGTCGCCGCCGACGGCGCCGCGGATCTCCATGATCACGTTGCGGCCCTGGTTGGGGTCCTTCGGCAACAACAGGGTCTCCATGCGGTCTTCGAGCGCGTGCGCGCGAGCCTCGGACTCGTCGATCTCCTGGCGCATGAGGTCGCGCTCGTCGCCCGAGGCCTCGGTCAGCATCTCGCGGGCGGTGGCGACGTCCTCGCGGGCCGAGCTCAGCTCGTGCCAGGTCTTGACGATCTCGCCGAGATCCTTGTGCCGGCGCGAGAGGTCGCGCAGCTTGTCGGAGTCCGAGAGCGTCACCGGATCGGCCAGGTCGGCCTCGACGGCGTTGAACTCCGCCTCGAGCGCGGCCATCCGGTCGTCAATCATGGTGATCCCAGGCTACGGAGTGGTGCGGGGGCACCGTGACCGTCATCGGCGTGGCCACCGGGCCACAGCGGGCCTGCGGCGCACCCCGGCAACCGGGCGCCGCAGCGCCCAACGCAAAAGTGGGCGTTCAGTCCTCGGAGGACTCGGTGGACTCGGAGGACTCGGTGGATTCGGAGGACTCGGAGGCGGGCTTCGCCTTGGCCCGCCCCTTGCGCTCGCCGTAGCGGCGCTGGAAGCGCTCCACCCGTCCACCGGAGTCGACCAGCTTCTGCTTGCCGGTGAAGAAGGGGTGGCACTCGTTGCAGAGCTCGACGTGGAGGTCGGCCCTGGTGGAGTGCGTCGTAAAGGTGTTCCCACACGAGCACTTGACGGTGGCCTCGACGTAGTCAGGGTGAATGTCGGTCTTCATTGGTGTCTCCAGACTCGTGGGTCGGACCATTGTACGGCTCGCGCCGCCCGGCCCGACCGGCGTTGATTGGTGGGCGCCGGCTGGACCCGAGAACTCAGCGAACTCGGGGAACCGGGGAACCGGGGAACCGGGGAACCGGGGAACCGGGGAACCGGGGAAAAGCAGGCTCAGGTGCCAGGCCCCTTGGCGATCTCGGCCAGGAACTCGTCGTTGCTTCCCGTGGTGCGGATCTTGTCCATGAGCAGCTCGAGGCCGGCGGCATCCTTGCCGTCCGAGGCCAGCGCGTTGAGCACCCGGCGCAGCTTCCAGACCTGCTGGAGCTGGCCCCGCTCGAAGAGCAGCTCCTCGTGGCGGGTCGAGCTGGCATTGACGTCGATGGCCGGGTAGAGGCGGCGCTCCGAGAGGCGGCGGTCGAGCCGCAGCTCCATGTTGCCGGTGCCCTTGAACTCTTCGAAGATGACCTCGTCCATCTTGGAGCCGGTCTCCACCAACGCCGAGGCGAGGATGGTCAGCGAGCCGCCTTCCTCGATGTTGCGCGCCGCACCGAAGAACTTCTTCGGCGGGTAGAGCGCACCCGAGTCGACACCACCGGACATGATGCGGCCGGTCGCCGGCGCAGCCAGGTTGTAGGCCCGGGCCAATCGCGTGATGCCGTCGAGGATGATGACGACGTCGCGGCCCATCTCGACGAGCCGCTTGGCCCGCTCAATGGCCAGCTCGGCCACCTGCGTGTGCTCGTCCGCCGGGCGGTCGAAGGTCGACGCGATCACCTCACCCTTGACGGTGCGGCGCATGTCGGTCACTTCCTCGGGTCGCTCGTCGACCAGCAACACCATGAGGTGCACGTCGGGGTTGTTGGCCTCGATCGAGTGGGCGATCTGCTTCATGACCGTCGTCTTGCCGGCCTTGGGCGGCGACACGATCATGCCGCGCTGTCCCTTGCCGATCGGCGAAATCAGGTCCACGATGCGCGCCGTCAAGTTGTCCTTGTCACCGGGCATCTCGAGGTGGAGCCGCGAGTCGGGGAACAGCGGGGTGAGGTCCTCGAATCGGGGCCGGTTCCGCGCCTCCTCGGCGTCGAGGCCCGAGATGGAGTCGATGCGTAGCAGCGCCGGGTACTTCTCGTTGTTCGACGCCGGGCGGCTTGCGCCTACGACGTAGTCACCGCGCCGCAGCGCGAAACGCCGGGCCTGGCTGATGGAGACGTACACGTCCTTGGACGAGGGCAGGTACCCATCGCAACGTAGGAAGCCGTAGCCCTCGTCGCGCAGGTCCAGCATGCCCTTCACCTCGACCAGCTCGCCGGTGTACGGCTGGTCCTGGCCGCCGCCTTGCAGCTCGCCGCCCTGGGCGCCGCCACCGGGGCGCTCGCGACCGCGACGCCGACGGCTGCGGCGGTTGCCGACGTCGCCGTCGGCCTGGCTGTTCTGGTTCTGACTCCGGTTCTGGTTCTGACCCTGGTTCTGGCGGTTGCGGTTGCCCTGCCCGCCCTGGCCTTGGCCGCCACCTTGGCCCTGGCCCTGGCCGCCGCCCTGGCCGTGGCCGTTCTGGCGCGGCGCGGGCTCGGAGCCCGTCGCCAGGTCGGGCGGCTCGACGAAGATCGCCGGTCCGGTGTCGGCGCCCGGCGCCTCCGCGGTCGCCGTGGTGGTGGCCGCCGAGGCGGGCTCACCCGACGAGCCGTCGGGCCCGTCTACGCCCGCGCCGCCGCCGAAGTCGGCGGTGGTGGGCGTGGCGTCCCCGGCGCCGGCCGAAGCGGTGGCGTCCGGGGTGTCGGCGCCGTCGGCTGCCGCAGCAGCCGAGGAGGCCGAGCGGGAGCGGCGAGGCGGCTTGGCGCCGTTGGCGCTTCCGGCCTCGCCGTCCCCGTTCGACGCGGCAGGGCCGGACCCGGAGGTCACGCCCGTCGCGTCGAGGATCTGGTCAATGATGTCGGCTTTCTTCGTCCGGCTGTTCGTCTTGAGCGACATGGCCTGGGCGATGGCACTGAGCTCGTCGCGCTCCTTGCCTTCGAGAACCGATCGTTCGAGCTGCTGTTCCGCAGTCATCGGGGCTCCTCGTCTATGAGGGTTGTCGCCGGCCCGGTGCGATCCGCGCGCGGCGAAGGAATTTCAGGTTTGGAGAAGGGCCTTGCGTGTGAATGCCCCTCCCCCAAGGTCACCGCTGCTGCGTCTGGCTCTCCCGAGACCGCTTGTACCCGCGGAGAGCGCCTCGAAGCGCAGTGGGGATACCGACACTGTAGCGGGGTCGGAGGGTTATGCCAACACAGCCCCTGTGTGGAGCCGCCGCACGGCGGCCCCGCCTTGGGTCTGCCACCCCGTTCCGACCAGGGCCGAAGCCGGGTTCACAGGGAAATTTCGGCCAGGACCGTGTCCAAATCGAGGTCGATCACCGACGGCACCGAGATGGCTTTGATCGCCAGGTCCGGATCCTTCAGGCCGTGCCCAGTGAGCACGCAGACGACCTTCGACCCGGCCGGCACGCCCTGCTGCAACAGGCCGGCCACCGAGGCCGAGGACGCCGCCTCGCAGAACACGGACTCCTCCTTGGCGAGGAACGTGTAGGCGTCCATGATCTCGTCGTCGGTGACCGCCGAGATGGATCCGCCGGACTCGGAGGCGGCGGCCGTGGCCGCATACCAACCGGCCGGGTTCCCGATACGGATCGCGGTGGCGATCGTCTCGGGGTGCTCGACCGGGTGCCCGAGCACGATGGGTGCGGCACCGGAGGCCTGGAAGCCGAGCATGCGTGGCAACTTGGTACTCCGCCCCGCTTCCCTGTACTGGAGATAACCCCGCCAATAGGCAGAAATATTCCCGGCGTTGCCCACCGGGATGCAGTGCACGTCGGGCGCGTCGCCCAGCACGTCGACGATCTCGAAGGCGCCCGTCTTCTGGCCCTCGATCCGGTGCGGGTTGACCGAATTGACCACCGTGATCGGCGCGTGGTTGGGCAGGTCGCGCACGATGGTGAGCAGCTGGTCGAAGTTCCCGCGCACCTGCAGGACGCGCGCCCCGTGCATGAGGGCCTGGGCCAGCTTGCCCAGCGCGATGTGGCCGTCGGGAATCAGCACGACGCAGGCCAGCCCCGCCCGCGACGCGTAGGCGGCGGCCGAGGCCGACGTGTTGCCCGTCGAGGCGCACACGACCGCCTTGGCGCCTTGCTCCACCGCCATGGAGATCGCCATCGTCATGCCGCGGTCCTTGAAGCTGCCCGTCGGGTTGGCGCCCTCGACCTTCAGCCACACCTCGGCGTTCATGCGCTCGGACAAGCGCGGTGCGGGCAGGAGCGGCGTGCCGCCCTCGAGGAGTGTGACCACGGGCGTGCGCGCGGTCACCGGCAGGAAGTCGCGGTACTCGGTGATGACACCACGCCAGCCGGCCGTCACGGCACACCACCGCTGTCGTCGTGGTCGCCGATCACCCGCAGCACGCCGCTCACCCGGTCGACCGCCTGCAGTTGGCGCAGCGCGTCGATCGTGGCGAGGACGTCACCCTCGCGGGCCACGTGGGTCAGGAAGATGAGGCGGGCCTCCTCGGCCAGCCCCACCTGCTCCATGGCGCGGATGGAGACGCTGTGGTCCCCGAAGATCTTGGCCACCGCGGCCAGCACACCGGGGCGGTCCGCCACGTCCATGCTGAGGTAGAAGGCCGAACGCAGGTCGTCCTGCGCCCGAATGGTCGTGCTCGTGCGCTTCGGCGCCGGCGCCGGCGCGCCCGCCAGCAGGTTGCGCGACGCGTCGACGAGATCACCGAGCATGGCGCTCGCCGTGGGGCCACCACCGGCGCCGCGGCCGTAGAGCATCAGCTCACCGCTCACCGCGCCCTCGACGAACACGGCGTTGAACGCGCCGCGCACCGAGGCCAGCGGGTGGGTGCGCGGGACCATGGCCGGGTGCACGCGGACGGAGATCTCGGGGCCGCCGTCGACCAGCTCGGCGATGGCGAGCAGTTTGACCGAGTAGCCGAGCTGCGTCGCGTAGGCGATGTCGGCCGCGCTCAGCCCGCTGATGCCCTCCCGGTACACGTCGGAATCGACCACGTCGGAACCGAAGGCGAGCACGGCCAGAATGGCGGCCTTGGCCGCCGCGTCATGCCCCTCGACGTCGGCGGTGGGGTCGCGCTCGGCCAGCCCGAGCGCCTGCGCCTCGCGCAGGACGTCGTCGTAGCTGTCGCCCTTCTCCTCCATCCGGGTGAGGATGTAGTTGGTCGTCCCGTTCACGATCCCCATCACACGGACGATCTGCTCGCCGGCCAGGGACTCGCGTAGCGGCCGGATGACGGGGATGGCGCCGGCCACCGCCGCCTCGTAGAGCAGGTCGACGCCCGCCGCCGCAGCAACCTCGGCCAGCTCGGCGCCGGCCACGGCCAGCAGGGCCTTGTTCCCGGTGACGACGGGCTTGCCGTTGCGCAAGGCCGTCTCAATCAACTCGTGCGCCGGGTGCAGGCCCCCGATCAACTCGATGACCACGTCGACGTCGTCCCGAGCGACGAGCGCAGCGGCGTCGGTGCCGATGAGGCCGGTATCGATGGCCGCCGCGCGGGGCTTGGTCGGGTCGGCCACCGCGATCCCGACCAGCTCGAGGCGGATGCCGGTGCGGTCCGCCACGTCGTCGGCGCGGGTCAGGAGGATCTCGGCCAGGGCGCTGCCCACGTTCCCGCACCCGAGCAACGCCACGCGCACCGTCGGGGCGGCGTGGGCATGGGTCGCCCCGCGCATCGGCTGCGTCTGCACGTCAATGGGCAGCTTCGCCTGGGCCGCGGTCACCACCAAACGCTACAGGCTGCCCGCGCCCGCTCCGGGCGGTGAGCGGGGCCCGGAGCGACCCGATTCAGGCGTCGAGCCGCGTGAGGTCGTCCATCGTCTCTCGACGCACGACGAGTCGGGCCGTGCCGTCCTTGACGAAGAGGACGGCGGGGCGTGGCACCTTGTTGTAATTAGAGGCCATGGAGTAGCCGTAGGCCCCCGTGACGGGCGTGGCCAAGGTGTCGCCCACTTCAAGGTCGTCGGGGACGAACGCGTCGGGCACGACGAGGTCGCCGCTCTCGCAGTGCTTCCCCACGACGCGCACCGGCCGCGGGCGCGGCGCCGCCGTCGCCCGGGGCAGGAAGGCCTCGTACCCGCTGCCGTAGAGCACCGGTCGTGGATTGTCGCTCATACCGCCGTCGACACTCACGTAGGTGCGGATGCCCGGGAGGTGCTTCACCGTGCCGACGGTATAGAGGGTGATCCCCGCCGCCGCCACGATGGAGCGACCGGGCTCAGCTGAGATCCGTGTCGCGGGGTCGACGCCCGCCTTGGCGCACGCCTCCCGGGTGGCGTCGGCCCACTCTCGCTGACTCGGCGCGCGTTCGCCGTTGACGTAGGGCACGCCGAGCCCGCCGCCCACGACGAGCTCCGAAAGGCCAAGCGGGGCGAAGAAGGCGCCGAGGACCTCGGCCGCCTGCTCGAACGAGGAGGCGTCGAAGACCTGGCTACCGATGTGCGCGTGCACGCCCACCAGCTCGACGCCCGGCAGGAGCTCGAGTGCGGCGACGGCTTCGGCCGCAGCTCCCGAGGAGACAGAGAACCCGAACTTCGAGTCCTCTTGTCCGGTCCGCACGAACTCGTGCGTGTGCGCTTCCACGCCGGGGGTGACACGTACCAGCACCTTCGGCCGCACCGCGGCGGGTGGCGAGGCCTCCATCAACCCGCCCAATCGGGCCATCTCGTCGAAGGAGTCAACGACGATGCGTCCGACGCCGTGCGTGAGCGCGGCCGCCAGCTCGTCGGTCGACTTGTTATTGCCGTGCAGGATCAGGCGCTCGGGTGGCACGCCGGCCGAGAGGGCCACGTGCAACTCGCCGCCTGACGCCACATCCAGGTGCAGTCCCTCCTCGTGGGCGAGCCGGGCCATGGCCCGGCACAGGAACGCCTTTGTCGCGTAGGCCACACCGTCACCCCAGGCGCCGACCGCCTCGCGGCAGGCGTGACGCAGATGCGCTTCGTCGTAGACAAAGAGCGGCGTCCCGAACTCCTCAGCCAACTCAAGGACATCGACGCCGCCGACGTGCAGATGCCCCTTTTCGTCGACTTGGGCCGTGCGCGGGAGCAGATCGCGCTCCAACGGTGCCGTCGCGAGGTCGTGGTCCACCGGCATGGAGATGCAGAATACGGCAGCATTCGCGGCTGTCATGCCTGGTGGGACCAGCGCCGGGCCCGACGGCTACGATCGTCCCCTTGCACGCGCCCAGGTGCGGGCAATCCCGCCCCCGTAGCTCAGCGGATAGAGCACCGGCCTCCGGAGCCGGTGGCGCAGGTTCGAGTCCTGCCGGGGGCGCCAAGAGGTCTTCACGTTTAGACCTCACCCATGTTCACGTTTGTTGTAGCAGGCGGTTATCTCACGCCCTCGACGCCCCGAGCTCCGCGGCTTCCTCTGTCTGGACGCGTCTGGTCAACCCTTGCCCGGGCGATCGAGTCGGGTC
>DASXEK010000043.1:0-83620 GCA_036490155.1 Acidimicrobiales bacterium
CCCGAGGAGTGCCAGCGGCAGGGAGAGCAGAGCCACCGCACACGTAGCCGTCAGGAACCGAAACCGTTTTACTGCTCGCATACCGCTGCCTCCCGTTACGTCGCGCCCCATTGCGCAGGCATCTCGATGGCGCGGCTCGAGCCACATCGCGCGCTCCGCCACGCCACTCGGGCGCAGAATCTAAGTCCGCGCGGGCGTCGTGTCGAGTCTTTGCGGCGGCGCGGGCGCAGAGGCCGCCGGAATCGGTCTGCCCGAACGGGCGCGGTCGGCTGCCCTCAGCGGGCGGGAACCATGGGACGCTCGCCGGGACCAGCGGCGTCGCCGGCCGCCTGCATCTCGTACTGCGCCTTGGCGCCTTCGTCGGAGATGCGCAAGACGAGCGCGATGAGGATGTAATTCGCGAGCAGCGACGAGCCGCCGTACGCCACGAAGGGCAGGGTGATCCCGGTGAACGGCAGGAGGCGCACGACGCCGGCCATGATGAAGAAGGCCTGGAAGCCGATGATCAGCGTCAAGCCGGTCGCCATGAGGCGCGAGAAGTCCGAGCGTGCGGTCTGGGCGACGCGGAAGCCGGCGCCGACGAGGAGGACGAAGGCGACGACGACCGAGACGGCGCCGACCATGCCCATCTCGGTGGCGATCCCGGCGAAGATCATGTCGCTCGTGAGCCCGAAGATCTGCCCGGCGTAGTGGTCGAAGCCGAGGCCGGTGCCGCCGACGCCGCCCGTCCCCATGCTGTACCAGGCCTCGCTGAGCTGGCTGTTGCCGTAGTTGGGCGCGGTGGGCCACGGGTTTTGCCACTGCTCGATCCGGTAGTGGACCTGGCCGAAGTAGTGCGCCGCGATGAAAGCCCCGACGCCGAAGAGGACCAGGCCGAGGACGAGGTAGCCGATGCGGCCGGTGGCTATCCAGAGCATGCCGATGAAGAGGACGAAGAGCAGCGCGGCGAAGCCGATGTCGTCCTCGAGGCCGATGATGGCCATGGCGGCGCCCCAGGCGACGATGATCGGGAGCAGGGGCCGCGGGTCGAGGAACAGCCGGTTGCCGATCTGGGCCGTCGGGATCGTGAGCATCTCCTTGTTCTCCGCGAAGTACGACGCGAAGAAGATGCACAGCAGGATCTTGGAGAACTCGATCGGCTGGAACTCGAGACTGCCCACGTGGACCCAGAGGCGGGCGCCGCCGATGGGGGAGAAGCCGAGCGGGAGGACGAGCAGGATGCCGGCCAGTAACAAGAGCATGTAGCGGTAGCGCTCGAGGTCTCTCGAGTAGCGCACGACGAGCAGCGTGAGGACGTAGAGGATGATGCCGAGGGTGGCCCAGGCGGCTTGCCCCTTGGCCTGGCCGGGATCCCATCGAGCGATGACCACGTAGCCGATGCCGTTGAGCAGCGCGGCCAGCGGGAGGATCACGGCGTTGGCGTCGGGGGCGAGCCAGCGGTTGGCCAGGTGGGCGATCAGCGCCAGCCCGAGCACAATCCCCAAGAACGCGCCGAGGTTGTCCGGGATCTTCGCCTTTTGGCCGAGAGTGGCGATGATGTAGAGCGCGACGACGATGCCCGAGCCGAAGAGGAGCAGCCCGAATTCGGTGCGCCGCTTGGGCTTCGGGCCGAAGGCGTAACGCGGGATCGGCCCCCGGCGCGACCGGGTGACGGTTCCTGGCGGCACGGGCGAATGGTAGTGGTGAGGGATAGAGTCGAGGGTGACATCCCTGTCCCCGCCGTCGCTTTTCTACCGTTTTCGTGTTCGGTTTCGGCGCAGTCCCGGGCCGAACCCCGATCTTCCGCCCATGACCCAGACCCAGCCCCAATCCCAGCCCCAGGCGCCGCGGCCGGGCGCCGCCGGGCCGGCGGGCGGCGGGGCGGACGGCGAGCCGCCGACAGGCGAGGCCGAGGTCAACGGGAGCGGCTCGACCGGCTCGACGGCACCGACCGTTGCGCGCCCCACGCCGCCGACGTACCAGCAGATCGAGGCCTTCGGCTACCAGCGCTTCACGAACCGGGAGCAGTCACGGCTCGACTTCGGCGCCCGCCTCCTCGACCTGGCCGAGGACGACGGCCTGGCGCTCATGGAGCGGGCCAAGTTCCTGGCCATCTTCTCCGAGCTGCTCGACGAGTTCTACCAAATACGGGTGGCCGCGCTGGAGGACCAGGTCGCCGCAGGCGTGCGCACCCGCTCGGTCGACGGGCTGCGCCCCGGCGAGCAGCTCACCATGATCCGGGGCCGGGTCGAAGAGCTGGTCGCGCGCGAGGACCACATCTTCTTGGACCTCATCGTGCCCGCCCTCGCCGAGGCCGGCATCCGCCTCTCGGACTGGTCCTCGCTCGATGACGACGACCGTGAGCACCTCGTCGAGGTCTTCAACCGCGAGATCTACCCCGTCCTGACGCCGCTGGCCGTCGACCCGGGGCACCCGTTCCCCTACATCTCGAACCTGTCGCTCAACCTGGTGGTCGAGGTCCAGGACCCCAGCTCGGCCGAGCGCCGCATCGCCCGGGTCAAGGTCCCGCCGGCGCTGCCCCGCTTCATCGTGATGCCCGACGGCGAGCGTTTCGTGCCGCTCGAGCAGGTCATCGCGGCGCACCTGGACTCGCTCTTCCCCGGCATGACGATCGGGCAGCATCACGCCTTCCGGGTCACCCGCAACGCCGACCTGGCCCTCGAAGAGGACGAGGCCGACGACCTCCTCGTCGCCATCGAGATGGAGCTCCGGCGCCGCCGCTTCGGCAAGGCGCTCCGGCTCGAGGTCGAGGCCGACACGAGCGACGACGTGGTCGACCTCCTCGCCACCGAGCTCGAGGTGGGGCGCGAGGGCGTCTTCCGGGTTGCGGCGCCCCTCGACCTGAGCGGGCTATGGGGTGTGTACGCGCTCGACCGGCCCGACCTGCACGCCGAGACGTGGACGCCGATGACGCCACCGCGCCTGGCCAACGCGGCGCACGATCCCAACGAGTTCTTCGCCATGCTGCGCGAGCGCGACGTGCTGGTCCACCACCCCTACGACTCGTTCGCCACCTCGGTCGAAGCGTTCGTCGCGCAGGCGGCCAACGACCCGGCGGTGCTCGGGATCAAGCAGACGCTCTACCGCACCGGTTTCGACAGCCCGATCGTCCAGGCGCTCATCCAGGCGGCCGAGAATGGTAAGCAGGTGGCCGCGATCGTGGAGCTCAAGGCTCGATTCGACGAGGAAGCCAACATCGGCTGGGCCCGTGCGCTCGAAGAGGTGGGCGTGCACGTCGTCTACGGCATCGTCGGCCTCAAGACGCACAGCAAGACGGCGCTCGTACTGCGTCGCGAGGACGACGGCGTGCGCCCCTACTGCCACGTGGGCACGGGCAACTACAACTCCAAGACCGCGCGCATCTATGAGGACCTCGGGCTGCTGACGTCGGACCCGGTCATCGGCGCCGACGTGGGCGCGCTGTTCAATTACCTGACCGGTTTCTCCAAGCACGCCGACTACCGCGAGATCCTGGTGTCGCCCGTCACCGTCCGCAAGCGCATCATGGCCATGATCGAGGAGCAGGCCGACGCCGGGCCCGAGGGCCGCATCGTCATGAAGGTCAACGGCCTCACCGATGCGGCCATGATCGACGCGCTCTACCGCGCCTCGGGCGCCGGCGTGCAGATCGACCTCGCCGTGCGCGGCCTGTGCCGCCTGCGCCCCAGCATCCCCGAGCTCTCCGAGAACATTCGGGTCCGTTCCATCGTCGGCAGCTTCCTCGAGCATTCGAGGATCTACCGCTTCGGTGGTGCCCCCGCCGACCCGGCGGCCGGACCGGGTCTGCCGCTCAAGATCTTCATCGGCTCCGCGGACCTCATGGGCCGCAACCTCGACCGCCGCATTGAGGTCGTGGTGCCGGTGCACGACCCCGAGCTCCAGGGCCGCCTCTTCGAGGTGCTGGACCTGGTGTTCGCCGACGACACCAACGCCTGGGAGCTGGGCTCGGACCGGCGCTGGCGCCGGGTGCCCAACACGCGCGGCATCAGCTCGCAGGAGCGCCTGAAGGAGCTCGCGCGCGTGCGGGCCCGCCGCCAGCGGGACTCCGAGCTGCGTGTCGGCGAAGGCGACGAGGCCCCGCCGCCCGTGCCCACCCCTCCCACCCAGACGGCTCCGCCCGCCTGACGCATGACCGACGTCGCCCTCGCCGTCGGCGGCGATCAGGAGTTGCTCTCGGACTACCGATTGGCGTGCGACGCCTTCGCCGACGCCCTGCGCGCTGCCCGCGGGCAACCGGACGCACCGACCCCGGCCCCGGAGGGGAACGTGGCGGCGGTGCTCGAGCACGTCTTCGCCGTCCACGACACCCTGTTGCTCGAGCCGCTCGGCGCCGCGCCGCCCGATCGCCCAGAGGATGAGCCCGAAGCTCGTTGGGCGGCGGCCGTGACCGCGCTGTTTCCGGCGTTGGCGCAGCCCGGGGCGCTCGATCAGCGGGTGTTGCTGATCGGGATGGTGACCACCGACGTGCTGATCCATTCCTGGGATGTGTCGCGTGCGGTCGGCGCGCACGTGCCGCTCGATCCGGGGCTCTGTCAGAGCGGCTACGACCGGGCGCTGGAAAACCGCAAGGTGCTCGAACGGTCCGGCGCGTTGGGAGTGCCCGTTGCGGTGCCCGAGGACGCGCCTGCACAGAATCGCCTCCTCGGACTCTTCGGCCGCGACCCGAATTGGTGCCAGCCGGTGTCCTGAGCAGCAAATGTCTCGTTCCGGCGCCGCACGCCGGTACGATCGAACCTCATGGCGAGCGACTTGGCTCTGCGCATGCGCGGGATCGCAACGGGCCGTGGCTGGTTCTGGCCGGCGCTCTCGGGTGCGGTCACCGTCGTCGGCGTGATCGTCCTGGCCCTCGTGCACCAGCAGATCGACCTCAGCACGTACCTCCTGGGCGGGCAACATGCGTGGACGAACGATTTGTTCGGCGTCACGCTGCACAAGGACGGGCTCGGCTTCACCTACCCGCCGTTCTCCGCCCTCCTCTTTGCGCCGGTGGCCCACCTGCCGCTAGCCGTGGGCGAGGTGGGCTTCTCGCTCATCAACCTCGTGTCCGTCTTCGCGCTCATCGCGGTGTGCCTGCGCGCCGTGTGCGACAAGCTGGACCGCCGGACGATCATCTGGTGGGCCGCCGTGCTATTGGTCCCCGTCGTGATGCTCGACCCGGTGCGCCAGACGTTCCTGCTCGGCCAGATCAACATCATCCTGGCCCTGATGGTCGTCGCCGACATGACGCTGGACCTGCCGATACCGCGCGGCATCCTCGTGGGACTGGCGGCGGCGATCAAGGTGACCCCGATCATCCTGATCCCGTACCTGCTCCTCACGCGCCAGGGCCGTTCCGGCATGCGAGCGGCCGCCACCTTCTGCGCCGCTGCGCTGTTGGCGGCCGCCGTCAATTACTCGACGTCGTGGGCCTACTGGACGCACTACATCCGCGACCCGCAACGAGCCGGCATGCTCTCGTGGATCGGCAACCAGGGCGTGCTCGGCGCGCTCGAGCGCATGATCGGCCACACCGTGAGCCTCCCCACCACCTTCGTGATCGTGCTGGCCGTGGCGGGCATCGGTCTCGTCGTGGCCGCCGCCGCCTATCGCCGGTCGTCGCCCCTCCTGGGCCTCCTCGTGGTGGAGGCGGCCGAGTCGCTGGCCAACCCGGTGTCGTGGTCGCACCACTTCATCTGGGTGGTGTTGCTCGTCGCCTGGCTGGCGCTGGCACCTGACCGGCCACGCTACGGCGAGTGGCTCGCGTTGGGGGTGGCGGTGCTCTTCTGGGCCGCCCCGCCCTGGTGGGCGCCGCACGGGCCGGGGATCATCTTCGCCGGCCGGGGCTGGCTGATCCCGCTCTCGGACTCCTATGTGCTGCTCTTCATCGGGCTCGTCGTCGGAGCGGGGGTCCGGGTGTTCCGGGCGCCCGTCGAGCGGCCGGCCTTCCGGCGGCGCCGCTCCGTGGCGCCGTCCGGGATCAGCACCTAAGCGATCGGGCCGGGCTCTCCGGCCAGGATGACCATCTCCGCCTCCCGGTCGATCCGGCTGGCTCGCCCCGTCCTCGACCGCACGACGCGCCAGCCCGTGACGACGAACAACTTCTCGGGATCGCCCGGCTGGAATTCGTTGCGCCTGGGCTCACCGATCACCCGGAACATGACGTCCCGGGAGCGGCGCCACGCGAGGAGCACGTCGCGCGGTTCGGGCGCCGCCATGAACGTCGCCACCAGGGTCGATCCGCTCGGTGCCCGCGCACGGAGGGTGCGGAACATGTCGGCGGACGCCTCGAGCGTGAGATAGGGCAGCAGCCCTTCGCACAGGAACAGCGACGGCGCGGTGGCGTCGTGGCCGGCCGCCGCCAGCGCCGCGTCGAGGTCACCGGCCATGAGGTCGATGGGGACGTAGGCGACGTGTTCGGGCGCCAGGCCGAGGGCGGCGAGACGGCGGCGCTTGTCGGACTGCGTGCTGGGGAAGTCGACCTCGAACCATCGGGTGGGCCCGCCGCCGAAGCGCATGGCGCGGCCGTCGTAGCCGGCGCCGAGGATCACGATCTGCTCGACGCCGCGCCCGATGGCGTCCGCCACCTCACCGTCGATGAAGGCGGTCCGGGGGGCGAAGCCGGCGGGCCGGGCCAACGACAGGACGAAGGTGCCGCTCACGTCCCGGTACAGCGCGCGTTCGCCGTCGACGTTGCCCGCAGGCGTCGACGACCGTGTGCGCGCCAGCTGCGCGCGGCGCGCCGCCACCCAGCGGGCGGTGAAGGATGGACGGTTGACGCGCACGGACGTCAGCGGCTCAAGACGTCACCGGCTTCGCCCCCGCCTTGACCCTCGACCGGGCGTTCGCCGCGAACTTCGACTTGCCGAGGCGGAGCGAGAGGTACGAGACGCCGCCGAAGGGGATCGGAAGCCAGAAGTTCACCAGCCGCCAGCTGAGGACGCCGGCGGCCGCGACGTCGCTCGGCACCCCGAAGCCCTTGAGCACGGCGATGATCGTCAGCTCAATCACGCCGAGCCCGCTCGGGGTCACCGGGATGACGGCGATGATGTTGGCCACGCCGTAGCCCACGAGCACGTCGATCGGCGAGACGCGGGCCCCGAACGCGAGCAGGAAGACCCACAGGGAGGCCGCGTCGAAGAGCCAGTTGGCCGCGGCCCAGATGCCCGCCCGGGTCAACAGCTCCGAGTTGGTGAAGAGGATCTTCATGCGGTCCGCCACCTTCTGGACCAGCGAGGTGACCGTCTCGGTGCGCACGAAGGGCAGGCGGTCGCCCACCTTCTTGACGAAGGCGGACGCCTGGGGCTCGTCGCGGGTGAGCAGGAAGACCAGGCCGGCGAAGATCCCGAGCAGGAGGACACCCAGGATGGCGGCGAAGCCGTACGCCGGGTTGTACCCCTGGAGGGGGATGGAGATCAGCAGCGCCAGCCAGAAGATGAGGTTGAGCACGACGGCCGAGCCGATGCCCTGGACGGCCAGGCCGAAGGCGGCGGTGCTCCCCGTCACGCCGGAGTCCGTCAGCAGCCGATAGCTGGCGGCCGTCCCCGGCACGGTGCCGCCGGGGAGGGTGTGGCTGATGGCGAGCGCCCACATGTTGATGCGGAAGACACGAAATCGCGAGGGCGCTTCGGGAGACAGGACGGTGCGGGTCAGCTCGGCGTAGGCCAACAACGCGCCGAACTCGAGCAGCACTCCGAGGACGAGCCACAAGAAGTTCAGGTGGCGCAGTTGATGGAATTCCTTGCGTGCACTGGCGAGCTCGGGCAGCAGGATGTACTCGAGCACGAAGAAGAGCACGAGGATCATCAACGTGATCTTCACGTTGCGCGGCATCCAACGGTGTTTTGGTTTCCGCTCAGCCGACGGCGGCGGCGGGGCTTCGGTGTCAGCGGTCGGCTGGGAAGGAGCTGAGGCGCCGGACGCCGCGGCGGACGGGGGTGCCACCGGCGCGGGGGACCCCTCCCCTGGGGACTGCGCCCCGGGTTCCGCCGGTTCAACCTGGTCCATCCGATTCATGCTTGCACGTCCGTCACCCGACTAACCGCCTTCTCGACGGTCCCACCTGCCAAGCTGGTCGCATGCCCGCGGCGCGCCATGACACGTGGCGGTCCAAGCTCACCGGCAGCGCGGACAAACGGGGCGTCCCGCTCGCCACGATCGTGGTCTCCACCCTGGTCGTGATCGGGCTTTTGGACCTCAACGTCGCCGTGATCGTCGGCCTCTGGGTGCTGCGGACGATCGTGCTGTATATCGTCGTCGCGTGCTTCATCACGCTGCTGATGACGCCGGCGACCCGCTTCCTCAAGCACCGGGGGATGTCGCACGGCGGGGCCACGACGCTCGTGTTCCTCCTCGGCGCGCTCATCCTCATCGGTCTCGTCTACCTGTTCGCGTCGCCGCTCGTGACTGCGGCCACCAACTTCGGCCACGAGATCCCCACCCTGGTGCGGCAGGCCAAGAAGGGCCACGGCTGGCTCGGCCGCCTCGTGTACCGCTTCCACCTGCAGAAGTACCTCTCCGAGAGCTCGTCGAAGATCACCTCGCAAATCACCAAGGTGCTGAAGCCCGCCACCGCGTTCTCGGTCGGCGCCGCTGCGGTCTCGACGCTCGTCTCCATCGTGACCATCGCCATCCTCACGTTCTTCACCATGCTCGAGGCGCCGCGCATGTGGGGCGGCTTCCTGGGCACGTTCCACAAGACGACCAGCGACCGGCTCCGGCGGGTGGTCGACGAGACGATCCGCTCCATCACCGGGTACATGCTGGGCAACTTCGCCACCTCGGTCATCGCCGGCATCGTCGTCGGGATCACCCTCGGCATCCTCGGGGTGCCCTTCGCGCTGCTCCTCGCCGTCTTCGTCGCGCTCGTGGACCTGCTGCCGCTGGTCGGCGGCCTCCTGGCCGGCGTGCCGGTCGTGATCATCGCGGCGATCCACTCGGTGACGGCCGGCATCGTGATGCTCGTCGTCTTCCTCGCCTACCAGCAGGTCGAGAACCACATCCTCAACCCGGTCATCATGAGCAGGACGGTCCGGCTCAATCCCTTCTGGGTGCTGATCGCGGTGCTGGTCGGGGCAACGCTGGGGGGTCGGGTGGCCGGAGGACTGGGCACGTTCATCGGCGCGCTCGTGGGCATCCCATTCGGCGGCGCCCTCCAGGTGATCATCCGAGAGTTGCGCAAGGGGCCCGACGCCCCGGCGGAGACGCCCGAGCAGCTCATGGGGACGGGACCGCCGGTCATCCCCGAGCCGTCCGACATCTGAACCGTCGGCCCCAGCGGTCGCCGGCGGGTGCGCGGGAGAGGGGTCGAGCGTCGTTGCTGGGACACACCTAGGAAAGTTCGTCAGCGGGCCAAGGAGGGTGGCGGAGCGCGGGTCGGACGCGGAAGACCAGGTCGGGGGGCAGAACGGGTCCGGCCGCCCGACCGACGTCCGCCGGAGCCGGTGCGGTCGGCTCACCTAGAATGCCCACCATGCGGCCGCTGGTGGTCATCCCGACGTACAACGAGTCGGAGAACATCGAGCGGATGCTGCAACGGATCGGCGAGTGCCTGCCCGAGGCGGGCGTGCTCGTGGTGGACGACGGCAGCCCCGACGGCACCGCCGAGCTGGTCGAGGCGGCGGCCGCGGGGTATCGAGACGTGCACCTGCTGCGGCGGAGCGAGAAGTCGGGGCTCGGGAGCGCGTACCGGGCCGGCTTCGGATGGGGCCTCGAGCGTGGCTACGACGCCTTCGTCGAGATCGACGCCGACTTCTCGCACGACCCGGCGGCCTTGCCGGCGTTGGTGGCGCCGATCGCCGCGGGCTACGAGGTGTCCATCGGGTCGAGGTACGTCGAGGGCGGGACGATCCCGAACTGGGCGTGGCACCGGCATCTTCTGTCCAAGGGCGGCAACCTGTACGCGAGCTCGATGCTCGGGCTCGGGGTGCTGGACTCGACGGCGGGGTTCCGCTGCTACTCGGCGTCGATCCTGCGGCGCTTGGACCTCGACCGGATCCGGGCCGAGGGGTATGGCTTCCAGATCGAGATGACGTATCGCTCCAAGCAGCACGGAGCATCCATCACCGAGGTGCCCATCTCCTTCGTGGACCGGGCGGCGGGCGAGTCGAAGATGTCTTCGTTCATCGTCGTGGAGGCGCTCGGCCTGGTGACCTGGTGGGGCCTGGGCCGGCTGGCGGGCGCGGTGCGGCGAGTGGGCCGGCGCGGTGCGGGCCGGCGCGGCTCGGCGCCGGCAGGGTCTGGGTCCGAGTCGGGGTCGGGCGGCGGCGCGGCGAGCAACGGGAACGCGCCGGGCTCGTCGGGCTCGCCGGGTTCTGGGCCGGATTCGGATCAACTGAAGGTGAGGTAGCAGCGTGCGCACTGTGTGGGCGAGGGTTGCGAGCGTGGCCAGGCTGGCGAGGGAACAGTGACGGTCGAGGCGCCTGCGGCGCGCATCCTGGTCGTCGACGACGAGCCGAACATCGCGGACCTGTTGTCGGCTGCGCTGACGTTCGAGGGGTATCAAGTGGGGGTGGCCGCCACGGGGGCCGAGGCGATGGAACAGGTGCGGGCCTTCCGTCCGCACCTGGTGATGCTCGACGTCATGCTGCCCGACTTCGACGGCAACGAGGTGTGCCGGCGGCTGCGCAACCAGGGCGAGCAGATGCCGATCGTGTTCTTGACGGCGCGCGACACCACGCAGGACAAGGTCGAGGGCCTGAGCATGGGCGACGACTACGTCACCAAGCCCTTCAGTATCGAGGAGCTCATGGCGCGCATCGGCGCCATCCTGCGGCGGGCGGGCGAGGTGGCCGCGGCCGACACGTCGGTGCTGAAGTTCGCCGACCTGACGATGAACGTCGACACGCACGAGGTGTGGCGCGAGGAGCAGTCGATCGACCTGACGGCCACCGAGTTTAACCTGCTGCGGTACCTGTTGGAGAACGCCCGCCGGGTCATCTCCAAGTCCGAGCTGTTGGACAACGTCTGGGGCTTCGAGTTCCGGGGCGACCCCAACATCGTCGAGACCTACATCAGCTACCTGCGCAAGAAGATCGACGACCACGAGCCCGCGCTCATCCACACGATCCGGCGCGTCGGCTACACGTTGCGGTTGCCCAGAGAAGGATGAGCCTCCAGAAGCGGCTCGTCGCGGTTGTGGCGCTGCTGCTGGTGATCGGGCTCGTGGTCGCCGACGTCGTCACCTACGCCTCGGTGCGATCGTTCCTGTACGGGCGGGCTGACGCCACGTTGGCCCAGGACGAGGGCCTGGCCTTCAACTACCTGATCTTCACGTCCGCGCACCGGGTGCCGGTGAGCCTGCCGGCGCTGTCGCGGCGCGTGTCGACCGACGTGTACGTGACGGTGTTGAACCAAGAGGGCAAGGTCGTCGTGCGGCGGCCGTCCGGCTCGGCGACGCATCCCGACCCGCCTCCGATCCTGACCAAGGGCATCCCGGTGCAGCAGGTGCCCGACATCTACCGGCGCCAGCACAGAGTGGACGCCGGCCGCTACGCCGGCACGTTCCGCCCCGACCCCGACGCCGTGGTGCTGGGCTCCATGGGTGACCCCGACGGCCAGTACCGCACGATCGCCGTGACCGTGCCGCAAGGGACACTGATCACCTCGCTCTCGCTCAACCCGACGAACGACACGCTGAACTCGCTGCGCAAGGTGGAGATCTTGGCCAGCCTGGCCGTCCTGTTGGCCATGGGCGTGCTGGTGCTGCTGGTGGTGCGGCGGGGCTTGCGGCCCCTGCGTCAGATGGCGGGGACGGCCGACGCCATCGCGTCGGGGGACCTGACCCGGCGCGTGCCCGAGGGCCGTCCGGGCACCGAGGTGGGGCGGCTGGGCTCGGCGTTGAACGCGATGCTGGGGCAGATCGAGGGAGCGTTCTCCGAGAAGTCGGCCTCCGAGGAGCGACTGCGCCAGTTCGTCGCCGACGCCTCGCACGAGCTGCGGACCCCGCTGACGTCGATCCGTGGCTACGCCGAGCTGCTCGGCCGGGGTGGGTTCGCCGACGAGATGGGGCGGACCAAGGCGCTCAAGCGGATTGAGGAAGAGGCGACCCGGATGGGCGGCCTCGTCGAGGACCTGCTGTTGCTGGCCGAGCTGGACCGGGGCCGGCCTCTGCGCGTCGAGCCGGTGGACCTCCACCGCATCTGCGCCGACGCGGTCGGGGACTCGAACGCGGTGCCCCACGACCATGCGCTGGTGATGGAGCCCGGCGGCGCCGTCGTCGTCCTGGGTGACGACGAGCGCCTGGCGCAGGTGGCGCACAACCTGGTGCGCAACGCGCTGGCGCACACGCCGGCGGGGACGACCGTGCGGGCGTCGACGGGCGTGCTGCGCGCGGAGCGGATGGGGTACATCGAGGTGGCCGACGACGGGCCGGGGATCCCACCGGAGAAGGCCGGGCGCGTCTTCGACCGCTTCTACCAGGCCGACCGGCCGCAGGCGGGCGGCGGGACGGGGCTGGGCCTGGCGATCGTGCGGGCGATCGCGGAGGCGCTGGGGGGTTCGGCTGAGGTGGTGGCTCTGGCTGCTGGCGGGTCGGGGTCGAGCGGGGCGACGCTGCGGGTCAAGATCCCGTTGGCGGCGACGCACGTCGCGGCGACCGCGTCCGCGCCGCCATCTACGCCGGTGGCGCCGTCGACGCCGCTTCCTTCTGCCTCACCGCAGCTCCACTGAGACACCGGGGATCACCGTGTCGAGCACGGTGGCCAGCTTGACGTTGGTCTCCTCGGCTTCGGCCTCGGGGTCGGACCCGGCGACGATGCCCGAGCCGGCTCGCAGGCTGAGCACCGTGGTGGGCGCGGCGTCGGCGTCAGCGTCGGTGTCGGCTGCGGCGCCGGGGTCGACGGCGTTGAGGAGCGCGCTGCGGATGCCGATCATCCACTCGCCGTCACCGCGGGCGTCCGCCCAGCCCACGGGCCCCGCCCAGTAGCCGCGGTCGTCCGGCTCGTACGTCGCGATGGCGGCGAGCGCCTCGGCGCGGGGCGTGCCCCCGACCGCCGGCGTCGGGTGCAGGCATTCGAGCAGCTCGAGTGCCGTCGGGAACGGCGAGGTCAGCCGGCCGACGATGCGCGTGCCGAGGTGAGCCACCGAGCGGAAGGCCACGAGGGAGGGCGCACTCGGGACGGCGAGGTCGTCGCAGAAGGGCGTCAACTTGTCTGCGATGGCGTCGACCACGTAGCGGTGCTCGGCGCGCTCTTTGTCCGAGCCGGCGAGCCGTCCCTGCGCGTCCGCGTCGTTGCGCGCCGTCGTGCCCCGCGCGACGGTGCCGGCGAGGGGATGGCAGGTGACCCGCTCGCCGTGGCGGGCCACCAGCAGCTCGGGCGACGCGCCCAGGAACGTGCCGTCGGGCGTGGGCATGGCGAAGACGGTGCACGTGGGCTCCGCGGCCCGCAGGCGCCGCAGGACCGGCATCGGCGGGAGCGCGCCCGACAGCTCGATGCTCAGCGGCCGGGAGAGGACGACCTTGCGCAGCGCCGCTCCGGGCGCCTGCATCGCCTCGACGGCCCGGGCCACCTCGGCGCGGTAGCCGGCGCTGTCGAGCGTGGTGGAGACGTCCCGCACGGTGACCTGCGTCCCCACGTCCGCGGCTTCGGGGGCCGTCCCGTACTGCCAGATCACGGAGTCGAACAGCTCCGTTGTATCCGGCAGCGGCTCGTCGGCCGGGCCGACGGCGGTCGCCCAGCGCCGCGTGATGCCGTCGGCGTCGCTGGCGATGCCCATGGTGAAGCGCGGGATCACGAGGAGGCCGGCCATGGCGCCAGTGAATGGCAGCGCGCCGATCGCGACCACACCCGAGCCGGGGCCGCCCACCGAGTCGTCGCACGGGATGGCGCGCAGCGCCGCGTCCGCCGCGTCGGCCTCCACCAGCTGGGCGGTACCCCACCCGACCAGGGTCAGGCCCGGCCGGTCGAAGAGCACGGTCGGGCTGCCGTCGAACTGGAGCGCGTCGGGCCCGTAGTCGAGGGGCACCGTGCGCGCGTGGAGCCCACCGGCCGTCGCGCTCACCGCGGCGCCGGTGGTGGCGCCGGCGCTCCCGCCCGGGTCGCCACGATGAGCTGGCTCAGTCCGCCGGCGAGGGGCCGGATGCCCACGGCGGAGAACCCGGCGTCGAGCAGCATCTGGCGCAGGGCCGGCGGTGCGGGCAGGTAGGCGACGGACTCGGGCAGGTAGCGGTAGGCGGTGCGGTCAGAGAGGACGCCGCCCAGGACGGGCACCACCTTGTTGAACCACAGGTCGAAGCCGACCCGCCACGGGCCCGACCTCGGGGCATCGACCTCGAGGACGGCGAGCCGCCCACCCGGGCGCAGCACCCGGGCCGACTCGGCCAGCGTGGCGGCCAGGTCGGTGAAATTGCGCAGCGCGTAGCCGCAGACCAATCCGTCGAACGCGCCGTCGGTGAAGGGAAGCCGGCTGCCCTCGGACTCGACGAGTGGCGCGCCGGCGTGGTTGGCCGTCAACATGCCCGCGCTCAGGTCGGTGCCGACGACCGTGTAGTTGCGGCGCGTCGCAGCCCGGGAAAGGTCGCCGGTTCCACAGGCGAGGTCGAGGACGCGCGCGCCCTCGGGCAGCGCGAGGGCGTCGACCGTGGTGCGGCGCCAGCGCTGGTCCAGCCCGAACGTCATCAGCCGGTTCACCAGGTCGTAGCGGGGTGCGATGGTGTCGAACATGGCGCGCACCCGCGCCGTCTTCTCCTCACGGGCGGGCAGGGCAGACGTTCCTGACGCGGCCGCCGGCCCGGCATCGGGTCCCGCGCTGGGGGACCGGCGGCGCGCCATGGAAGTGGGGGAGGCCGGCGTCAGCGGTAGTAGCGGTAGACCACCTGGGCGACGCAGGCGGGCTTGGGCGCGTCCTTGACCTCCATCACCATGTCGTAGGTGACCTGCACGCCGCCCTCGACATCGTCGACCGCGGCCACGGTCACGCCCATGCGCAGCTCGGAGCCGACGGGGACCGGCGAGGGGAAGCGGACCTTGTTGCAGCCGTAGTTGACGCCGAACTTCATGTTGTCGACCCGGATGATCTTGTTCAGCAGGACCGGCGCCAGCGACAGGGTCAGGTACCCGTGGGCGATGGCCACACCGAAGGGGCCCTCCTTGGCCCGCACGGGGTCGACGTGGATCCACTGGTGGTCGTCGGTGGCGTCGGCGAACAGGTTCACCCGCTCCAGGGTGATGGTCTGCCACTCGGAGTGCCCGAGCTCCTGGCCGACAAGCTCGTGAAAGGCGTCGACGCCGTCGACGGTGGTCGTCATGCTGCGCTCCTCGCTGGTCAAGGTTCGATTCCGGACTGGCACGCTACCCGCGTGGGGGTGCCTCACTACGCTGACGCGCGTGACCGTCCCCCACGAGCACGACCACTTTCCGCCCCATCACCATCGGGACATCGGCGGCGGCGGCGCCCGGGCCGCCGTCTTCGGCCTGAGCGACGGCCTCGTCACCAACGTCTCCCTCGTCCTGGGCATCGCGGGCGCCAGCCCTGGTGGGTCGTTCGTGCGTCTGGCCGGCATCGCGGGCCTCGTCGCCGGGTCCTTCTCCATGGCCGCCGGGGAGTACCTCTCCATGACGGCGCAGCGCGAGCTGATGGAGCGCGAGCTCGAGGTCGAGCGCCGGGCTCTCGAGCATCACCCCAAGGGCGAGGCGGCCGAGCTGCGCGGCATGTACGTGCGCCGGGGCATCGACCCCATGGTGGCCGAGGACATGGTGAACGAGGTCATGCAGGACCCGGACCTGGCGCTCGAGACCCACGCCCGCGAGGAGCTCGGCATCTCCGTCGAGCGGCTCGGCTCGCCGTGGCAGGCGGCCGTAGCCTCGTTCGTCACGTTTGCCCTCGGCGCCTTCATCCCGTTGTTGCCGTGGCTGGTGGGCTCGGGGATGGCGGCCATCGTGGCCTCGGTCGTCCTGGGTGCGGTGGCCGCGCTCGCCGTGGGTGCGGTGCTGGCCCGCTTCACGGAGCGGGCACTGGTTCCGTCCGCGCTGCGCCAGCTGGCCGTGACGGTCGTCGCGGCCGCCGTGACCTATGGCGTGGGGCGGGCGATCGGGACCGGCATCAACTGAGCGGCGCGCGCCCGTAGGCGCGGTCCACGTGATCGATGGTGAAGCCAAGCCGGCCGTAGAGCGCCACGGCGGCCTCGTTGGAGGCGTCGGTGTAGAGCATCCCGACCCGGATGCCCCGGTCGGCCAGCGAGGTCAGCCCGGCGACGGTGAGCGCCCGGCCCAGGCCGTCACCGTGGTGCGCCGGGTCGACCCCGATGACGTAGATCTCCCCGAGCACCGGCGTCCGCCCGCGATGGATCTTGGTCCAGCAGAACCCGATGAGGCCCTCGCCGTCGGGGTCGTCGGCGACCAGAAAGCCGTCGAGCTCCACCCAGTCGGCGGCCAGGCGCTCGTGGAGCTGCTCCTTGGTCCACGAACCCTGCTCGGGATGCGACGCGAAGGCGCGGTTGTTGACCCGGAGCCACGCCTCGTCGTCCCGGCCGGGCACGAACGGGCGGGTCACGATGGGCCTGGTGGCGAGGCACACCTGATCGGTCAGGGGGAGCGGCACCCGCATCTGCAGGACGTCGCGCTCGGGCTCGAAGCCATGCCGTCGAGCCAGGTCGTCGTCGGCCGGCCCGGCGTGCATCGCCCACAGATGGAGTGGGCTGGCGCCCTGCTCGTCCGCCAGGACAACCGCCGAACCGACGAGCGCCGCGGCGAGCTCGCCGTCTCGGTGGAGGGGATCGATCACGATGTGGATTGCGGTGGATCCGTCACGAGCCGGTGTGAGGAGGGCGAAGCCCGCCAAGCCCCCGTCGCGCTCGGCGAGCACGAGCTGCCCGTCGTGCACCTCGGCGCCACCGCTGTCGGCGACCGCGTGGTACTGAGGCTCGGGGAGGGGCGGGTGGTCGTCGGCGGCGTCGGCCCGCTCGAGTAACGCGCTGAGGGCGTTGCGCCGCGCGCCGTCGATCTCGCTCAGCGCCACGACGTCCAGGTCGGCCATGTCGGCCAACGTAACCCGGTACGTTGAGCCGGTGGCGCTGCCGAGGACACCCAAGGGGCGGGCCAAGCTCGCGATGGATCGCTTGGCCGAGCTCTACCCCGGGACGGCAAAGGACCTCTGCGCGCTCGACCACGAGAACGCCTTCCAACTCCTGGTCGCGACGATCCTCTCCGCTCAGTCCACCGACGCACGGGTGAACATGGTGACGCCGGTCCTGTTCGGGAAATACCCCGACCCCGAGGCGCTGGCGGCGGCGAACCCCGAGGAGGTCGAGGAGATCGTCCACTCCACCGGCTTCTTCCGGGCCAAGACCAAGAGCCTGATCGGCATGGCGACCGACGTGGTCCGGCGCTTCGGCGGCGAGGTGCCCTCCGCCCTCGAGGACCTCGTCACGCTGCCCGGCGTCGGCCGCAAGACCGGCAACGTCATCCGGAGCGTGGCGTTCGGGCTGCCCGGGCTCCCGGTCGATACCCACGTGCTCCGGTGCAGCGAGCGGCTCGGCCTGACCGAGCGTCTCACGGCGACCGAACGCCGCGATGCGGTGAAAGTCGAGCACGAGCTCAACTCGTTCATCCCGCCGGCCGAACGGGGCGCCTTCAGCCTGCGCATGATTCTCCACGGCAGGGCGACCTGCGTGGCCAGAAAGCCGCGTTGTGCGACCTGCGTCATGGTCGATTTCTGTCCGTTTGTGCGCTGAGCGACCGGGAGTAGGCCTTTCGGCCCCTTTTTCGGCAATTCCCGTTTCCCGTGCTGTAAACCCGAATCCGCAGCGCTACAATTCCTTTTGGAACCGGTTCCCGCCACCTGGTTCCAAATGAGCCATTGCTGGGATCCGCCTCCCGGCTGGCTCGCCCAATGCCGGCCTTCGGGCCGGCATTGGTGCATCCAGGGAGATGTGCGCCGGGGCGCTGGTATTACTCCAGGTGTTACCCTCGACTCCATGGTGACCAAGCGTTCGGTCTCGCTGGACGACCAGGTGGCCTCCTCCGTGGAAGAGGCGGCCAAGCAAGACGGGGTCTCCTTCAGTGCGTGGTTGTCGACCGCGGCCGAGCGTCAATTGCGGGTGCGCCAGGGCCTGCGTGGGGTGGCGGCCTGGGAGGGTGAGACGGGCTCGCTCAGCGCCGAGGAGGTGGCCGCCGGAGAGGCGCTGCTGGCCCGGCTTCGTTCCGGGGTGTCGGGTGTGGCTTCGCGCGTCCGGCGCCGATGAGTGGCGGGAGCGGGAGGCGCGAAGGGCTGGTCTACGGACTGGGCGCGCTCCACGCCGCGGCGAGGGGTGACCGCATGATGTGGGCCCTGCATCGTGCCGCCCTGGCCAACGGCATCGTGCCGCTGGTGCCCGCCGTGACCGTGGCCGAGGGCTACCGCACGGAGGCCCGGAGCGACCGCATCGCCGAGCTCCTGGCGGGGACCGAGGTGGAGCCGTTCGTCGGCGACGCGGCCCGGCGCTCGGGCGAGTTGGCGGCGCGGTGTGACACCTCGGATCTCAGCACCGTGGCCGTGATCGAGTTGGCCGAACGCCGCAATTGCGCCGTGGTTGCGCAGCGCCAGCCTGTGCTCCGGACGGCATCGTCGCTCCTCGGGCACGAGCTCGTGCTCTACGCGGTCTGAACTGGCCGCCCGCCGGCCGGGCTCAGCGGCGCGCCCCCTGGCCGAACCGCCGGAGCCGCCGCAGCGCGCCTCCCAGCGACCGCTCGACGGCAATGAGCTCGTGCGCCATGTCCTCGTCGCCTCGGGCCAGGGCGCCCTCGGCCATGGCGGTGACCCGCTGGTGGAGGTCCTCGAGCGTCGAGGACAACGATGAGATCTCAGCGGCGGTCGACATCCCTCGATGATGGCTCAAGCCGGACGCCGCCCGTGCACCTGGGCCCGCCGCCCCATCCGGCCCCTCGGTAGGCTCCCACCCCATGGCGGGCGGGGAGACCACGACCACGACGACGGCCACGACGACGGCCGCGACGGCCGCGGCGGCCACGACCGCCGCCCCTCTCCGCACCCGGCCGGTCGGCCCCGAGCACGTGCGCCGCGCCCTCGCCCTGGTGGACGCCCACGCCACCGAGATGGCCCCCCACATCCTCACCGTTCCCCTCGGCTACTACCGCGACCCCGCCCTCGCCGCACGCGAGCAGCAACTGTGCCGCCACACCCCGCTCGCGCTCGCCCCGAGCGCGCAACTCCCGAACCCGCACGACTTCGTCGTCCGCGACGTCCTCGGCACCTCGGTCCTCCTCACCCGCGACGCCACCGGCCACGCGCACGCCTTCCTCAACTACTGCCGCCACCGCGGCGGCAAACCCGCCCCCGACGGTTGCGGCAACGCGCGCCGCCACACCTGCCCGTATCACGCGTGGTCGTACGACAGCGCCGGGCGCCTCGTCGGCCTCCCCGGCGCGGAAGGCTTCGACGGCCTCCCCCGAGACGACTACGGCCTCGTCGCGCTCCCCACCGAAGAGCGCCACGGCTTCGTCTGGGTTGTCCTCACGGTCGGCGCGCCGATCGACGTCGCCGCCCACCTCGGTCCGCTCGATGCCGAGCTCGGCGCGTGGGGCCTCGGCACCTCCGCCTACCTCACCGAGCGCGAGATCCGCGCCGACGTCAATTGGAAGGCCGCCATCGAGGCGTTCGCCGAGAACTACCACTTCCCTTACGTCCACGCGCAGAGCATCGTCGGGCAGAACACCGTCGCCAACACCGCGATCTACGACGGATTCGGCCGGCACCACCGCCTCGGCTTCCCGTGCCCGTGGATCGAGGGCGCCCGCGACGACCCGGACCCCGACCCGCTGTCCTCCATGGCCTTCATCTACTGGATCTTCCCCAACCTCACCTTGGCCATGAGCTCGGTCGGCACCGAGATCATCGACATCCTCCCGACCGCCGATCCCACTGACTCCGGTCACTGCGTCGTGCGCCACGGATGGATGGCCACCGAGCCGGCTCCCAACGACGCCGTACAGGCGGGGTACGCCGACCTCTACGAAGCCGTCCACGCCGCGGTGCGCGACGAGGACTGCGCAGTGCTGCGCGGCTGCGGCGAGGGGGCCCGGGCGGGTCAGCACGACCACATGGTCATCGGCCGCAACGAGATCGCCGTGCAGCACGTCGTGACCACCTTCACCGACGTGCTCGGCCCGGCGACGTAGGCGCTCAGGCTCCGTTCGGCCTCCGATCGGCCACCGATCGGCCTGCATTCGGGCTCCATTCGGGAAGGGCGCCCCGGGGCGCCCCGGTAGCCTTGTGACCTCATGCCCCTTCGTGTACTGGACCTTCGCGGCACCCCGCCGCCGTACGACGCGGCCCTGCCGCGCCCCGACGCGCCCGGTGCCGACGTGCACGATGCGGTCGCCCGCATCCTCGCCGAGGTGCGGGCCGAGGGCGACGCCGCGGTCGTGCGGAGCACGGCGGCCTTCGACGGGGTGGACGTCTCGGCGGGCCTACGGGTCACACCGTCGGAGATCAAAGAGGCCGCCGAGCGGGTCGACGCCGACCTGCGCGGGGCGCTCGAGGTCGCCTTCTCGCGGATCGTGGCGTACCACGCGCATGAGGGCACGCCGCCGGGTGACTTCGCCGACGGCGGCATCACCGTCAGCCACCTGACCCGTGCCGTCGAGCGGGCGGGCATCTACGCGCCCGGCGGCCGGGCCCGCTACCCCTCGACGGTCCTGATGTGCGCCGCGCCGGCGCGGGTCGCCGGCGTCGGCTCCATCGCCCTGTGCATCCCCCCGGCCTCCGACGGCCTCGTGGACGACGCCACCCTGTGCGCCGCCGCCGTCGCCGGCATCGACGAGGTGTACAGGATCGGCGGCGCACAAGCCGTCGGCGCGCTCGCCTACGGCACCGAGAGCGTGCCCGCGGTCGACGTGGTCGCCGGGCCGGGCAACGCGTACGTGGCCGAGGCGAAGCGGCAGGTGTCGGGCGTCGTGGGCGTGGCCTCCGCCTTCGCCGGGCCCTCCGAGATCGTCGTCGTCGCCGGGCCCGGTGCCACGGCCGAGTTCGCCGCCATCGACCTCGTCGTCCAGGCCGAGCACGGCCCCGATGGGTTGGCCTGGCTGGTCACCTGGGACGCCGAGCTCCTCGACGCGGTGTCGGCCGAGGTCGAGCGGATCGTGGCCGCCTCGCCGCGGCGCGCCGACCTCGAGTCGACGCTCGCCACCGCCGGCATCGCCTGTCTCGTCGACGGGCCGGTGGAGGCGCTCGCGGTCGCCAACACGGTGGCGCCCGAGCATCTGCAGCTGATGGTGCCCGAACCGCAGAGCGCAGAGTTGCTCGACCAGGTACAGAGCGCCGGCGCCGTGTTCGTCGGCGAGTGGTCCCCGGCCAGCATGGGTGACTACATCGCAGGGCCGAACCACGTGCTGCCGACCAACCGCACGGCGCGCTTCGCCTCGGCGCTGCGCGCCGACGACTTCCGCAAGCACGTGCACGCCGTGCGTGTCACCCCCGAGGCCCTGCGTGTCCTCGGCCCCAAGGTCGTCGTCCTGGCGGAGACCGAAGGCCTGCCGGCGCACGCGGACTCCGTCCGGCTCCGCCTGGCCGCGCTCGACGCCATGGACAAGAAGCCGGGTGCGCCGTGAGCGCCGTGCCGCCGGTGCGGCCCGATCTCCTGCTGTCCGAGGGCTACCACTCGCCCCAGGTGGATGCCGAGGTGCGCCTGAACACGAACGAGTCGCCGTTCGCGCCGCCCGACGAGTGGCGTGCTGAGCTGCTCGCCGCGCTCGAGGAGGTCTCCTTCCACCGCTATCCGGACAGGCCCGCGACCGAGCTGCGCCAGGCGGTCGCCGACCTGCACGGCGTGTCGCCCGACGAGGTGTTCTGCGCCAACGGCTCGAACGAGGTGTTGCAGTGCCTGCTGCTGGCCTTCGGTGGCCCGGGCCGGAGCGCGGTCCTCTTCGAGCCGACGTACGCACTGCACTCGCACATTTCGCGTATCACCGGCACCGAGGTCGTCGAGGGGTCGCGGGACGACGACTTCCTGATCGACCCCGTCGACGCGCAGAAGCTGCTCGCATCGCAGCGGCCCGACGTGACGTTCCTCTGCTCGCCGAACAACCCCACCGGCCGTGCCGAGCCACCCGAGACCGTTGCCGCCGTGGCCCAAGCCGCGCCGGGCCTGGTCGTGGTCGACGAGGCCTACGGGCAATTCTCGCCGTGGACGGCCCTCAGCCTGCGCGGGCCATCCCAGCCGGGGCTCGTCGTCACGCGCACGTTCTCCAAGACCTGGGCGCTGGCCGGTGCGCGCCTCGGCTACCTCGTCGCTGACGCCGCCGTGGTCACGGCGTGCGAGGCGGTGGTGCTGCCCTATCACCTGTCGGCCCAGACCCAGGCGGCCGGGCTGCTCGCACTGCGCCACGTGCCCGAGATGGAGGCGCGGGTGGCCCGCATCACCGAGGAGCGGGGCCGGGTGGCGGCTGCGCTCGGCGACCTCGAGGTGGACAGCTGGCCGTCGGACGCCAACTTCATCCTGTTCCGTCCGCGCGAGCGCGACGCCGACGAGGTCTGGAGCTCCCTACTCGACCACTCGGTCCTGATCCGCAATTGCGCGAGCTGGGACGGCCTCAAGGGCTGCCTGCGCGTCACCATCGGCACCACCGAGGAGAATGAGCGCTTCCTGCACGCGCTGAAGGAGAGCCTGTGACCGCCGCCCCCGCATCTCGTACCGCCCGCCGGGACCGTGCCACCAAGGAGACGACGATCGCCGTCTCCTTGGATCTCGACGGCGCGGGTCGCACCGAGGTCTCGACCGGGCTGCCGTTCTTCGACCACATGATCGAGCAACTCGGCAAGCACGCGTCCTTCGACCTGACGGTCCAGGCAGAGGGAGATCTGCACATCGACGCGCACCACACCGTCGAGGACGTGGGCATCGTGCTCGGCAGCTGCCTGGGCGGGGCGCTCGGCGACAAGGCGGGCGTGCGGCGCTTCGCCTCCATGCTGCTGCCGCTCGACGAGGCGCTGATTGAGATTGCGCTCGATCTGTCGGGCCGTCCCTACCTCGCCTACGGGCTCGACTTCGCCCCCGACACGCCCGGGCTCGGCACGCCGCCCTTCGACCCGCAGCTGGCCGAGGAGTTCTGGCGCGCCTTCGTCACGGCCGCCAACCTGACGCTGCACATCCGCCGGCTCGAGGGCAAGAACACGCACCACATGTTGGAGGCCAGCTTCAAGGGGGTGGCACGCTGCTTGCGCGACGCCGTGCGCGTCGAGGGAGGTGGCATCCCCTCCACCAAGGGCAGCCTGTGACGGGCGCGCCGCGGATCGCCGTCCTCGACTACGGCATCGGCAACCTGCGGTCGGCCGAGAAGGCGCTCCAGCACGTCGGAGCCGCGGCGCGCCTGGTGACCGAGCCGGCCGACGTCGCCGCCGCCGATGCCGTCGTGCTCCCCGGCGTGGGTGCGTTCGGCGCGTGCGCGCGGGCGCTGCGCGAGAGCGGGCTCGAGGAGTCGGCCCGCAAGGCGCTGGCCTCGGGCGTGCCGTTCTTCGGCGTCTGCGTCGGCTTCCAGCTCCTCTACGAGGGATCGGTCGAATCACCCGGTGCCGAGGGCCTCGGGATCTTTGCCGGCCAGGTCAGCCCACTGCCGCGCAGCGTCAAGCACCCGCAGATGCAGTGGAACCAACTCGAAGTGGTGGGAGCGGTGGGCGAGCCGGCGCCGCTGCGCGGCCTCGGCGTGCGGCCGTGGGTCTACTTCGTGCACTCCTTCGCTCCGCCGATCGGGGACGAGACGGTGGCCGTGTGCGACTACGGCGGGCCAGTCGCCGCGCTGATCAGCCGTGGCGCCCTGTGGGGGGCCCAGTTCCACCCGGAGAAGTCGGGGTCGACGGGCCTGCAGCTGCTGTCGAACTTCGTCGACCTCGCGGTGGCGGCCTGATGGAGTTGCTTCCCGCCATCGATCTGCGTGGTGGCAGCGCCGTCCGCCTGACCCAGGGCGACTTCGACCGTGAGCAGCGCTACGGCGACCCCGACGCGCTCGCGACGCGCTACATCGAGGGCGGCGCGCGCTGGATCCACGTGGTCGACCTCGACGCCGCCCGCACCGGGGTCCCGCACGAGCGCGCCGCGTTGCGCCAGATCGTGGACCTGGCGACGCGGTCATCGGTGCAGGTGCAGACCGGCGGCGGCATCCGCACCGCCGAGGCAGCGGAGGAGTTGCTCGAGTCCGGCGTGGCGCGGGTGGTACTCGGCACGGCGGCCCTCGAGGACCCCGGCCTCGCCGCGCGCTGCGCGCGCCGCTGGCCCGGACGGGTCGCCGTCGGCCTCGACTATCGCGTTGGCGATGACGGCGTGGCCGAGGCACAAGCGCAGGGATGGCTGGCCGGTTCGGGGCGCTCGGTCACCGAGCTGTTGGCGCTGTGGGCGGACGAGCCGCTTGGCGCCGTGGTGGTGACCGAGGTCGCCCGCGACGGGACGCTCGAGGGACCCAATGTCGAGGGTCTGGCCGCGCTGCTGTTGCAGACGGATTTGCCCCTTGTGGCGTCCGGCGGCGTCGGCACGACGCAGGACCTGTCCCGCCTGGCCCACCTCCAGGCCGGCGGCCACCGCCTGGCCGGGGCGATCGTCGGCAAGGCCCTGGTGGAGGGCCGCTTCAGCGTGGAGGAGGGGATCGCAGCGTGCGCAGCGTCCGTCTGATCCCCTGCCTCGACGTCACCGGCGGCCGGGTCGTCAAGGGTGTCCAGTTCGTCGACCTGACCGACGAGGGCGACCCGGTGGAGCTCGCGGCACGCTACGACGCCGAGGGCGCCGACGAGGTCACCTTCCTCGACATCACCGCCTCGTCGGACGGGCGCGACACCATGGTGTCGGTCGTGGCGCGCACCGCCGAGCAGGTGTTCATACCCTTGACGGTCGGCGGTGGGGTCCGGGTGGCGGAGGACGCACGCCGCCTCCTCCGGGCCGGCGCAGACAAAGTCGCGGTGAACACAGCCGCCGTCGAACGACCAGAGCTGGTGCGTGACATCGCGGACGAGTTCGGGGGCCAGTGCGCTGTCGTGGCGATCGACGCGCGGGCGCGGGAGGGCGGTCGCGGGTGGGAGGTGTACACGCACGGCGGCCGGACGCCCGTCGGCCGTGACGTCGTCGCGTGGGCCGTCGAGTGCGCCGGCAACGGGGCGGGTGAGATCCTCCTGACGTCGATGGACCGCGACGGCACGAAAGACGGGTTCGACCTGGCGCTCACACGCGCCGTCGTCGACTCGGTGGACATCCCGGTGGTGGCCTCGGGTGGGGTGGGGCGACTGCAGGACCTGGTGGACGGTGCGATCGACGGCGGGGCCGACGCCGTGCTGGCCGCGTCGATCTTCCACCGCCAGGAGTTCACCATCGGCGAGGCCAAGGCCTACATGGCCGACCACGGCGTGACGGTGCGGCCGCTCTGAACTGGAATACCGCGATCGTGCGGTACCGTGCCTAGGTGCCCACGTCGACGAGCAAGAACGGAACGAGCCAGGCCAAGGCCCCAAAAGTGGACGAGGTAGAGAAGGCCAAGAAGGACGAGAAGGCCGCCGCGACGCCGGAGAAGCACGAGGCCCCGCGGCGGGCGAGCATGGCGCCCAAGACCGAGGACAAGCAGCCGATCACGGTGCTCTTCGATCGCGTCATGGTGCAGATCTCGCAGTCCGACGGTGAGCGCCGGTCGCGGGCGGGCATCCTGATCCCAGCCACGGCGCAGATCACTCGGCGCCTCGCGTGGGCCGAGGCGGTGGCGACCGGCCCCCACGTCCGCACCGTGAAGGTGGGCGACACCGTGCTGTTCAACCCCGAGGACCGCTTCGAGGTCGAGGTGCACGGCGAGGAGTTCGTGATCTTGCGCGAGCGCGACATCCACGCCATCGCGTCGCCGCGCAACGACAGTGGAACGGGGCTGTACCTGTGAGCGGGACCTCGACTCCTTCGACCTCGACCTCGACTTCGGCGTCGGCAGCGCCCGAGGGGGTGGCCCTCACCGTCGACGAGCACCTCGTGGCGGCGGTCGACTTCGCCAAGGACGCCGACGGGCTGGTGCCGGCGATCGTGCAGGACGCCACCGACGGCACGGTGCTCACCGTCGCCTACATGGACGCGGAGGCGTTGCGCCGCACCCTGGCCACCGGACGGTCGTGGTTCTACAGCCGCAGCCGCCGGGAGTATTGGCAGAAGGGTGAGACGTCGGGGGATCGCCAGTACGTGCGCGAGGTACGCATGGACTGCGACGGCGACGCCCTCGTCGTGCTGGTGGACCAGCACGGCCGCGGCGCGTGCCACACCGGCGAACGGACCTGCTTCTTCCGCACCATCGGGACGGGCCCGGGGGTGCCCGCGCCGTGACGCCCGACGGCGGCTCGGGCGCCGGGGCCGCACTGGCCTTTCGGCCCGATCCCGCCGAGTTCGCCGCGCTGGCCAAGGAGCACGCCATCGTCCCCGTCTGGTGTGAGGTGGTCGCCGACACGCTCACGCCCGTCGCCTGCTTCGCCAACGTCGTAGGGGATGGAAACGGGTTCCTCCTCGAGTCCGTCGAGGGCGGCGAGCGGTGGGGCCGCTATTCATTCGTCGGCCGGCGTCCGCTGGCGACGCTGACGGCGCGACGGCGTCACGTCGAGACCACCGGGCAACTCGGCCTCGCCTCCTCCGACGAGGGGATCCTCGCCGCCGTCGAGGCGCTCGTGGCCCGTTTCCAGTCGCCGGTCCTGCCGGGATTGCCGCCGCTGCACGGAGGTCTGGTCGGGTATCTCGGCTACGACGTGGTGCGCGAGGTCGAGCGCCTGCCCGAGCCGCCGCTTGACGACACCGGACAGCCCGACGCCGCGCTGGTGGTGATCGGGCAGTTCTGCGCGTTCGACCACTGGCGCCAGCGGATCGTCCTGATCGACAACGTCGTCGTCCCGGACGCGCCCGACGGGGTCGTCGACGCCGAAGCGGTGGCGCAGGCCTACGAGTCGGCGTGCGCACGGCTGCGCGAGCTGGCCTCGGACTGCGCGGGGCGCGGGCCCCAGTCCGGCGAGCTGGTGGCGGCGCCGCCGCCCGGGCTCGAGAAGGCCGAGGCGGCGCGGACCATGACGTCCGAGCAGTACATGGAGTGCATCGGCGCGGCCAAGGAGTACATCCGCGCCGGTGACATCTTCCAGGTCGTGCTCTCGCAGCGCTACGACTTTGCGCTCGAGGCCGAGCCGTTCGACGTGTACCGGGCCCTGCGGCTGCTCAACCCGAGTCCGTACCTGTACTTCCTTCGCTTCCCCGAGGTGACCGTCGTGGGCGCGTCTCCCGAGCCGATGGTCCGCCTGCGCGACGGGGTCGTCATCTCGCGTCCCATCGCGGGGTCGCGGCCCCGGGGCGAGAGCGAGCAGCACGACCGGCTGCTCGAGGGCGAATTGGCCGAGGACCCCAAGGAGCTGGCCGAGCACATCATGCTGGTGGACCTGGCCCGCAACGACGTCGGGCGGGTCGTGCGCTTCGGCACCGAGAAGGTCGACGAGCTGATGACCATCGAGCGCTACAGCCACATCATGCACATCACGTCGCAGGTGTCGGGCGAACTGGCCGAGGGGAAGGGGCCGATCGACGTCCTGCGGGCCACCCTGCCGGCAGGGACCCTGTCGGGGGCACCGAAGGTGCGGGCCATGGAGATCATCGACGAGCTCGAAGTGACCAAGCGCGGCGTGTACGGCGGCGTGGTGGGTTACATCGACTTCTCCGGCAATGTCGACACCGCGATCGCCATCCGCACCATGGTGGTGCTGCCCGACGGCCGCGCCAGCGTGCAGGCCGGGGCCGGCATCGTGGCCGACAGCGATCCGGTCTCCGAGGACGAGGAGTGCGCCCACAAGGCCGGGGCGCTGCTGGTGGCGGTCACGGCGGCCCGGCGGATGGGCGCGGAGCGGCGGTGCTCGCAACCGTGACCATGGTGGACGTGCTCGAGGCCGACACGGCCGCGTTGCGGGACGGGGCGGGCGCGTTCCGCTCCTCGCGCGACGTGCTGGCGGTGCGCGGGCCCGACGCGGTGGACTACCTGCAGGGTCAGTTGAGCCAGGACGTCGCCGCGCTGGCGGTCGGCGCCTCGGCCGACTCGCTCTTGCTCGAACCCGACGGCAAGCTCTCGGCGCTGCTGCGGGTGACGCGTACCGACGGGCAGGGATTCATCCTCGATGTGGACGCCGGTTACGGCGACGCGGTCGAGGCGCGGCTGCGACGCTTCTTGCTGCGGGCCAAGGTCCAGCTGGACTCCCTCGATTGGCGGTGCCTGTCGCTGCGGGGCGCCGGCGTGACCGAGGTGGCGGGCGGCCTGCTGACGGTGTTGGCGGAGCGAGGCGTGCTGGCGCTGCCCTTCGAGTGGAACGGCTGGCGCGGGGTCGACCTGCTCGGCCCGTCCGACGTGGTGTTGGGCCCGGAGAGCGTGGACCTCCCGCCGGGCGTCGTCGCCTGCGGGGCCGACGCCGTGGAGGCCTGCCGCATCGTCTCGGGCGTCCCGGCCATGGGGGCCGAGCTCACCGCCAAGACCATCCCGCACGAGACGGGCATCATCGAGCGCACCGTGAGCTTCACCAAGGGGTGTTACACGGGACAAGAGCTCGTGGCCCGGATCGACTCTCGGGGGGGCAACGTGCCGCGCCGGCTCGTGGGCATCGTGGCGCCCGCGGGACCACCCGAGACGGATGCGCTGTCGCCGGGCATGACGCTGCATGCGGGCGAGGCCCCGGCTGGTGACGGCCCGGCCGACGACAAGGTGGTCGGCACGCTCACGTCGGCGGCCTGGAGCACCGAGGTCGGGGCCTGGGTCGGACTCGGCTATCTGCATCGCACCGTCGATGCGCCGGGCCCGGCGCGGGTGCGTTCGGGCGACGGCACGGGCGGGTCACGTCCCGTCCGGGTGGCGCTCTTGCCGCTCGACGGGTGAGGCGGACGTCCGGTGGCTGTTGACGCGCACCGGATGCAGTGGCGACGGGGGGCCGGGATCGTCTCTCTCTGGGTCATCGTTGCCTACGCGCTCTGGCTCGCCGCAACGGTGCCGTTCAGTTCGCCGGCCAACATCCTGACCGCGGTCGCGATCGTGGTCGTGGTCGTCATGGCGGTCATCCGGTGGCCCGCGCGCCCGGTCCGGGCATTGATCGCGGCAGAGGACCGGCCGCGCCACCCGTACCTGGGATGGGTCGTGCTGGTCGTGCTCATCGTCGCATGGGAGCTCGTCATGTACCTCGTTCGCGGGAGTCGGAGCGAGCACCCGACCCTGAGCTCGATGGCCGATGCGTTCGACCGTTACAACTACGGGTTGAAGGCGCTCGCCTGCTTGGCGTGGTTGTGGCTCGGCACGGCGATCGTCCGGGCCGGCAGGCGGACCGCGTCACGTGCATCGGTTTCGAGCGGGGAGTCGTCGTGAGTTCGAGTCCGAGCTACGCCGTGTGGGCCGTCATCGGCGCGCTCGCGCTCGCCCTGTGGGTCGCGTCGCTGACCCCGGCCGGTCGGCGTGTCGTCGTCCGTCCCGCGGTCGTCCTAAGGCGACTGGCCACCGATCCCTGGCTGCGGGTGCCGCTCCTCGTCGGCTGGGCGTGGTTGGGCTGGCATTTGTTCGCCCGCTGAGGGTCAAGGGTCGCACCCCAACTGCAACCGGACGTCACCCGGACCTGACACGACCGAGGTGCACGCTCTCGTCATGGGGCTGGGGGTCACGGAGCGGGAGCAGCGTGAGGTGAGCACCGACGGGCATGAGGCGCTGCCCGAACTGCCCGAACTGCCCGAGCTGAAGCCGTGGCGCGAGGTGGGATGGATCTTCCGCGACGGCGGCTGCGTCGCCATCGAACGCCGGGGCGACACCACCCGGGCGCGCCCGGCGCGCTCGCTGAGGGACTGATGGTCAAAGTCATCCACCTCGCCGACGACGGGACCGAGAAGGCCGCCGTCGTCCTCGACGACTTCACCGTTGAGGTGATCTATTCGGGCATTGCCGACATGCTGCGCGACGCTGCGACCGCGCAGGCCGCTGATGTCGCGCCGTCGGTCGACCTGCCCCGCGAGGCGCGTCAGCGCCGCGAGAAGCTGCTGACCAGAATTCGCACCTGATCCACCGGCCCCGGACCTGGTTTGCTACGTTCGCCTTGACGGCGGGCGAACAAGCCTGCCGAGCGGCCGGAGCGGCGGCGCTCCGGAGACGGTGGCGAGGTGGCACGAGGTGCGGCAACCGCGGGTCGGGGGCGTGCTGGCAGCGTTGTGTGTCGCCGCGGGTGCGTCCGGTACCCTCGCCGTCGGCCTCCTGGCGCCCCCGGACAATGGTGTCGCTACCTCCGCCGCAAAAGGGTTGCCTTCGCTCCGCGCTGGTGCCTCCCCGGCGCACTCGGTGCGAGCCGTACCCGTTGCGACCTTCGTGCCACATTCGAGCGGTCTCCCCGAGGCTGGAGAGGCCACCGCCTCGGGCTGTGGCGCGGCGTTGGCCTACCTGCAGGCGTATGCGGCTCCGGGATTCTCCTTCGAATGCCCGGGGGACGCCGACGGGCATCAGGCGATGACGACCTGTGTCACGCAGACCTCGGCGTGCGGCCTGCTCCGCCTCATCGTGATCGCCGACCCCTGTCCCGACGCGTACATGAACGAGGCATCCAATTCCTGGGCGCTGATCGGAGCCTCGGATGCTCCGCTTGACCCCTACGGGTCCTGCGCCTGACGGACGCAGTGGGCCTTGGGCCAAATGACGCGCCACTACGCTGATGCGCTATGCCCACCTATCTGGAGGAGATCCTCACCTCCCATCGGGCCCGCGCCGCCGAAGACGGCCGCACGCTCGGTGACCTGGTGGAACAGGCGCGGGTGACCCCCCCGCCGAGGGACTTTGCCGGCGCCCTGCGGGGCGACGGCCTCTCCTGCATCGCGGAGATCAAGCGGCGTTCACCGTCGAAGGGCGACCTGGCCCCCGAGCTGCAGCCGGACCTCGTGGCCAAGGAGTACGTCGCCGGCGGCGCCGCGTGCCTGTCGGTCTTGACGGACACGCGCTTCTTCGGCGGGTCGAGTGCCGACCTGAGCACGGCGAGACAAGCTTCGGGTCTGCCGGTGCTCCGCAAGGACTTCACCGTGCAGGAGGCCGACGTCGTCGACACCCGCCTCATGGGCGCCGATGCCGTGCTCCTCATCGTGGCCGCCCTGGACGACGACACGCTGCGGCGCTGCGCGGCCAGGGCGGACGAACTCGGCCTTGCCGCGCTTGTCGAGGTCCACGACGAAGCCGAGCTCGCACGCGCGCTCGCCGCGGGCTCGAGCTTGGTCGGGGTGAACCGGCGCGACCTGCGCACCTTCGAGGTGGATCACGAGAGGGCGTACAGGCTGGCCAAGAAGATCCCGGCCGACGTCCTCGCAGTGGCAGAGTCAGGGATCCGCGACGCCGACGACGCCCGGCGCTTGGCTGAGGCCGGCTACGACGCCGTGCTCGTCGGCGAGACGCTCGTCCGGTCAGACGACCGGGTCGGCCAAGTGCGGGACCTGGTCGGGCACCCGGTCGGAACGCGATGAGGCCATGAGCGACGAGCTGTTCGTCAAGATCTGCGGCATCACGTCGGAAGCCGACGCGTTGCTCTCCGTCAGCCTGGGTGCCTCCGCGGTCGGCTTCATGTTCGCGCCCTCGCCGCGTCAGGTCTCGGTCCAGCTCGCCGGGGACATCGCCAAGCGATTGCCCGAGCACATCTTGACGGTCGGGGTGTTCCGCAACGAGGCGCCCCAACGCGTGGTGGAGGCGGTGCGCATGGCGGGGCTCGGAGCCGCCCAACTGCACGGGCAGGAGACCGCCGAGGACACGCAGTGGGTGCGGGCCCGCGTGCCCATGGTGATCAAGGCCTTCCGGGCCGGTGAGCGCGCCATCGCCCGGTTTCAAGAGTTCGGCGCGGACTACCTCATGGTCGACGGGGACAACCCGGGATCGGGCGAGGTCTTCGACTGGCGCCTGGCCGAAGGGGTGGCGGACCATCACCGGTTGATCGTCTGCGGAGGCTTGCGGCCCGACAACGTGGCGCAGGCGGTGGCGCACTTGCGTCCCGCCGGCGTCGACGTCTCGACCGGAGTCGAATCCGCGCCGGGCCGCAAGGATCCGTTGTTGGTGCGCGACTTCATCACGAACGCTCGGCTGGCTGATGAAGAGGCGGCCGCGCGCGACCCCATGGAGGACGAGACAGCCGAAGAGCCGTACGACTGGAGGGAAGGGTGAGCGAGGCCAGCCGCATGACCCGACCCGGCTCGGACGGACGCTTCGGTGACTTCGGTGGCCGTTTCGTCCCCGAATCGTTGATGCCGGCGTGCCTCGAGCTCGAAAAGTGGTTCGACGACGCGTGGGACGACCCGGCGTTTCGTGCCGAGCTCGACGGACTGTTGCGCGACTACGGCGGACGCCCGACGCCCGTCACCGAGTGCGCCAGGCTTTCCGAGCAGCTCGGTGTGCGCGTCCTCCTGAAGCGTGAGGACCTCGCGCACACGGGATCACACAAGCTGAACAACGTGGTCGGTCAGGCGCTGTTGACCAAGCGGATGGGCAAGCGCCGCATGATCGCCGAGACGGGCGCGGGGCAACACGGGGTCGCCTCGGCAACCGCGGCCGCCTTGTTCGGGCTGGAGTGCACCGTGTTCATGGGTGAGGTCGACATCAAGCGCCAGGAGCTCAACGTCTTTCGGATGGAGCTGCTCGGTGCGGAGGTCCGGACCGTGACGTCGGGGAGCCGCACGCTCAAGGACGCCGTGAACGAGGCGATGCGCGAGTGGGTCGCCACGGTTGACACCACGCACTACTGCATCGGGTCGGTGATGGGACCGCATCCGTTCCCCTACATGGTGCGGCAATTCCAGCGGGTCATCGGCGAGGAGGCATACGGCCAGTGCCGCGCCGTCCTGGACGGCTCCGATCCCGACGTCGTGGTGGCGTGCATCGGTGGCGGCTCGAACGCGGCGGGGACGTTTGCGGGATTCGTGGACACCGAGACACGCCTGGTCGGCGTCGAGGCGGCCGGGGGCGCCGCCATCACGAACGGCATCCCCGGCGTCCTGCACGGCATGCACTCCCGATTACTCCAAGACGAGGCGGGTCAGATCGAGGAGGCGGAATCGATCTCTGCCGGGTTGGACTACCCGGGCCTCGGACCCGAGCACGCGCACCTCGCCGCCATCGGACGGGCCGAGTACGCGATGGCGAGTGACGCGGAGGTCCTCGAAGCGTTTCGTCTGCTGAGCCAGACGGAAGGCATCATCCCCGCCCTGGAGTCGGCGCACGCCGTCGCCTGGGTTGCACGCAGCGCGGGCACGGACGCGCTGCCAAAGGGCTCCACGGTGCTGATCACCCTTTCGGGTCGTGGCGACAAGGACGTGGCGCAGGTACGCGAGATCCTGGGCCGGACGCGCCGTGCCTGACCTCGAAAAGGAGCTCCGGTCCAAGCGCGAGCAGGGTCGGAAGCTCCTCATCCCCTATCTCATGGGGGGCATGACAGAGGACTGGGGAGAGTCCTTGGCGGCCGTGGTCGCGGCGGGGGCCGACGCCGTGGAGGTCGGCATCCCCTTCTCGGACCCCATGATCGACGGACCGGTGATCCAGGAGGCGGGGCTCCGGGCGCTGCACCGGGGCACGGTGCCCCAGGAGGTGCTTGACGGCATCGCCCGGGCCGAGGCGCCCGTCCCGGTCGCGATGATGACGTACTACAACATCGTCTATCGGGCCGGTCACAAGCGGATGGCCCGCTCCTTGGCTACGGCCGGCGTGAGCGGTGCCATCGTGCCGGACCTCTCGCTCGAGGAGCTCTCTCCGTGGGCGGTCGAAGCGGACGCGGCAGGCATCGACACCGTCTTGCTGGTCGCGCCGTCGAGCCCCGAAGAGCGGGTGGCACGAATCTGCGCCCGGGCCCGTGGCTTCGTCTACGCGGTGGCGCGCATGGGCGTCACCGGGGAGCGTCAAGAACTCAGTGGGGAAGCAGCCAAGGTGGTCGAACGCATCCGCCGCCACACCGATCTGCCGGTCTGTGTGGGTGTGGGCGTGTCGACGCCCGAGCAGGCCGCAGAGGTCTGCGAGGTGGCCGACGGCGTAGTGGTGGGCTCGGCGCTCGTGCGGCGTCTCATCGAAGGCGAGGGCCCCGAAGGCGCAGCCGACTTCGTCGGATCACTCCGCCAGGCGATCGACTAAGCCCGGCCGCGCAGCGCGCGGGCGACGACGGCCGCGAGGGCACGCTGCCCGGCGGCCGTCGGGTGCGCCGTACGCCAGACGTAGGCGGTAAGGGACTGCTCGGATTGATTCGCTCGCGCCTCGAGCGAGGAGCACGACGCGTCGGAGTGCAGGGCCGAGCCGGCCGCAGTACATGCCTTCGCCGCCAGGATGTGCTCGGCGTCAGCGGTCAGCGTGGTGTCGGGCACCAGCTCGGAGGAGAAGACCCACGGGTCGGCCGTGCAGAGGCCGTGGCCGTCGACGGCGTCCGCCACATCCACCAACTGCACGTTGCGCACGCCGTGCGCCCGCGCGTCGGCCACGGCGCCGGTGATCGACTTGTTCAAGGCGGACAAGACGACCTGCGCCGCCGCGGCTGTTGACGCGGCGTTCGCCTTGAGACCGGTGCACACGAGGTTCGTGTTGAGCCCAGAGAGCGAGGTGCCGTCGGCGATCTGCCCAGGGGTGGGAACGGGCTGGTAGTAGTTCAAAACCGCCACCGTCGCGGCGTCCGGTGCGATCTGCTCGATGGCCGACACAAGACCGGCGCGCACCCGAGCGAGCTCGGTGGTCAGTGCCGACGTCACCGCTCCGTTCTGCACGCAATCGGTCCCGAGACCGAGGCTCGTCCCCAGGAGCCGGGCCAACTCGTACTCGAGGCAGGCGCTGAAGTGAATGTCGTCGGCTCCATCTTGGAGCAGGACCAGGCGCGCCCGGTGCTGGCGGAGCGCGGCTGCGGCGATCTCGCTACCCAGGTTCCGGGCTTGTCGGGCCGGATGCTGGCACTGACCATCCCGCTGCGTGTTGTCGGCGGCATTGGCCACGGCCCCGCTGATGGCGAGCTGGTCGCCGACGAGGTCGCAGTTGGTCGGTCGCACCGTCATGGTGAGCCCGAAGTCGGTGGCCAGCAGGCTGGGATAGGCGAGCGCCGAGGGGCCCTGCGCGACGTCGCCGCTCGGAAGACCGAGCTGCGGGGTCGGATAGGGATTGGCCAGGCCGTGACCGTACGGCACCGAATCGCCGAGCGCGACCACCCTGGTGGATTGGGCGGGGCGCGGTGCCGGGGGAGTGGTGCTGCGGGTAGCGAGGAAGATCCCGCCCGCCACGCCGGCGACGAGGACGACACCGGCCACCACCCAGAGCACGGGCGAACGGCGCGCCGCACCGATCCAGGACTGCAGCCTCCCCATCGACGAACCTCAGGACGTTGCCGCTCACGCGTCGCTGCCACTCCGGCAGCGGAGGCCGGACCTTACCGGCTGGTGTCAGCCCGGAGGCAGCAGGACCAGGCAGCCGTTGTGGCCACCGAAGCCGAAAGAGTTGGACAGCACGGCAGCGGGCTCCCAGGACATGGGCTCCCCGTGCACGACCCGGATCGTGATCTCGGGGTCGGGCTCTTCGTAGCCGGCGGTGGGCGGGATGGTGGCGTGGTGGATGGTCAGAACTCCGGCCACCGCCTCGATTGCGCCGGCCGCGGCCAATCCGTGTCCGGTGACGCCCTTGGTGGAGGTCACCAACGGCCCGGGGTCACCGAACACCTTGGCGATCGCCCGCGCCTCGGCCAGGTCGTTCAGCGGCGTGGAGGTGCCGTGCGCGTTGATGTGCCCGACGTCTCCGGGGCCGATCCCGGCGTCGGCGAGCGCGAGCTCCATGCAATTCACGGCGCCCGCGCCGTCGGGCGCCGGAGCCGTGATGTGGTGCGCATCGGCCGTGCTGGCTGCGCCGGCGATCTCGGCATAGATGGTGGCGCCCCGTGCCACGGCCCGGTCCCAATCCTCGAGGACGAGCGCGGCAGCGCCCTCGGTCATGACGAAGCCGTCACGTCGGGCGTCGAACGGGCGCGAGTTGCCCGAGGTCGAGAGCGCCGTCATGTTGGCGAAGGCGGCCTGCGCCACGGGGTGCATGCTCGCCTCGGAGCCACCTCCGATCGCGACGTCGCAGCGACCGGACGCAACCAGTCGAGCTGCGGCCGAGATCGCGTGGGTGCCGGCCGCGCATGCCGTGCAGATGACCTCGGAGGGACCGCGCCAACCCTGGCGCATGGAGATGCCCGCCGCTCCCGCGTTGGCCATCATCATCGGGACGAGTCGCGGTGAGACGCGGTCGGCGCCCTTCTCGTTGTACACCCCGACCTGTTCCGCCAAGGTGTCGAATCCGCCGACACCGGTCGCGAACACGACGCCCGCCTTGGCGGGGTCCACGGCCAATTCGCCGGCGGATTCGATCGCCATGTTGGCCGAGACGATGGAGAACTGGGCGAAGCGGTCGAGCTGGCGCGCCTCTTTCGGCCCGAACCAGTCCTTCGGGTCGTAGCCGCGTACCTCGCCGCCGACGACCGAGGGGTGGAGCAGTCCATCCCACAGCGCGTCGACGCCCGCCCCGCAACAGGTGATTGCCCCGAGGCCAGTGACGGCGACCCGCCGTCCCCGGATCGGCCCGTCGGCACCGATCCCCAGTTGCATTAGAGCTTGGACGAGATGAGGTCGAAGGCCTGCCCGACCGTCGCGATGTCCTCGAGCTCCGTCTCCTCCACCGTGACGTCGAAGGCCTCTTCGAGGGCCATCACGAGTTCCACCAGGTCGAGGCTATCGGCGTCGAGATCGTCGGCGAACTTTGCTTCCTTGGTGACTTTCTCCGCGGGAACCTGCAGTACTTCTACGGCGCACTCGCGAAACTTCTCGAACGCTGCGTCGCTGTCCACTATTCGCTCCTTCTGTAAGGGGTTTCCAGAACGCTACAGCCCCATGCCCAACCCGCCGTCGACCGGAACCACGGCGCCGGTCACGTAGGCAGCGGCATCCGAGGCCAGGAAGCCCACGACGTTGGCGACGTCCTGGACGCTTCCAGCCCGCCCGAGCGGTACCTGTCCGGTCATGAGGGCGATCCGCTCGGCCCCCAAGGCGGCGGTCATGTCGGTGTCGATCATTCCGGGGGCCACCACGTTCACGGTGATCTGCCGGCTGCCCACCTCCCGGGCGATGGCCCGGGCCATGCCGACGAGGCCGGCCTTGGAGGCGGCGTAGTTGGCCTGCCCGGGCAGACCGACGAAGGCGCCCACGGAAGACAGGAAGATGACGCGACCGGTGTGGAGGCGCAGCATCTTGGCCACGGCCCGTTTGGCCACTCGGAACGAGCCGGTGAGGTTGGCGTCGATGACATCGTGGAACGCCTGATCGCTCATGCGCAGCATGAGCGAGTCCATGGTGATGCCTGCGTTGGCAATCAGCACCTCGACTGGCCCCCAGTGCTCTTCGATGGAGGCAAAGGCGGATTCGACCTCCTCGCCGTTGCGCACGTCGCAACGGACGGCGAGGAAGCGGTCCGCATCCGACCCCTCAGGCGGCGCGGGCGGCGTGTCCGACCGATAGGTCGTCGCCACCTGGTCGCCGTTGGCCAGGAACCACTGGACACAGGCCGCGCCGATGCCGCGTGTGCCGCCGGTCACGAGAACGACGGCCATCAGGTCGCTTCGGGCACCCGGAGCCAGACCAGGGGTTGACCCTCCTGGACGCGTTCGCCTTCTGCAGCCAGCCAGCCGATGACTTGTCCTGCGAAGGGGGTGCGGACCTCCGACACGCCGACCCGTCCGACCAGATCACCAACCTCTATGGCCGAGGACGAGTCGGTGGAGTCCCCGGACGTGCCGGGCAGAAGCCCGGTGCCGGGCGCCTGGAGCGACGTTTCGGGGGAGAAGATGCCGCTCGAAGGGCTCACCACGACACGGTCCGACATGTAGAGGTGCTCACCTTGGTGGAGAGCGGGTTCCGCCCGCCAGGTACCCGCCGCGCTGATCTGATCCATCAAGGTGTCGAGGTCCTCGGGCTTGGAAACGGAAAGCGACTGGATTTCGGGCAGGCTGCGCTTGGCCAGCCCGCTCAGGACACCACCGGGACCAAGCTCGAGCAGCGAGGTCAGTCCCAACCCGGCGAACGTCTCGAGAGTCTGGCGCCAGCGCACGGGTGAGCAGAGCTGAGCGGACAGCAGGCCGGGCCAGTCGGCCGGGTCGTCGTGCACGTGCGCGTCGACGTTGGCGACGACGCGCACCTCGGGCGTCAGGAAGGCAACTTCGGCCAGAGCCTTGCGGAGGTCGGCGCGCGCTCCCTGCATCAGTGGTGTGTGGAACGCGCCCGAGACCTGGATCGGCATGACCCGCTTGGCGCCGAGGCCCTTGGCGAGCTCACCGGCGCGGGTGACCGCCTCGGGCGTCCCGGCGATCACCACCTGGCCCGGTGCGTTGTAGTTGGCAACCCAGACGTCGCCCTCGGCGCGCATGCAGGCCGCCTCGGCGTCGTCGTCGGCGATGCCGAGGAGCGCGGCCATCGTCCCGGGCGCTTCCTCACCCGCCCGGGCCATGGCGTCGCCCCGCGCCACGACGAGACGGATCCCGTCTTCGAATCCAAGGGCGCCGCTCGCGACCAGAGCGGTGTATTCGCCCAGGCTGTGCCCGGCGCAGGCGGCCGGGGTGAGACCGATCCGCTCGACGGCGTCGAGGACGACGAGGCTCAAGACCGTCGTCGCCAGTTGCGCGTTCTCGGTCTGGGTCAGCTCTTCAATCGGCGCGGTGAGCAGGAGCTGGGACAGGTCGCGGTCCGCAGCGGCCGAAGCCTCTTCGACAACCTCCCAGGAGGGGTGGTCGACCCATGGTTCCCCCATGCCGGCGCGCTGTGAACCTTGTCCGGGGAAGGTGAAAACCAACACGAATGCGACGGCTCCCATCGTCGGGCGGGCAGAAGAACCAACAGTGTGGCATGCCGGCCCGGCGGCGGTCCCAATCGGGGGACCGCATCGCACCGATGGTGCGATGCGTGCGGCCTTCGAGCAGGTTGCCGCTGGTTACCCACCGGAAACTAGGTGGGATGGTCGGTGCGATTCCGCGGCCTCGGCGGGGTCGAAGCGCGTCGGAAGGGCCGCCAAAGGGCCGCCAAGGGGCCCCCGAAAGGGCCCCGCATGCCGGTCTGGGGCTTACACGCTCCCCGTCGGAGCGAGGGCGGTGACGCAGCCCTGCAGGACTTGGAGTCCGGCTGGGTTCGCATCGGGCGGGGTCACCGCTGCGTTCGCGGACCCAGACCCGGTCGGCGCGGTCGTCGTGGTGGTCGTCGGCGTCGTCGTCGTGGTCGTGGTGCTCGTCGTCGGCGCAGTCGTCGGCACCGAGGTCGACGCCGTGGTCGGGGTCGTCGAGGGCTTGACCAGGCTGACGGACGGCGCAGTCGTCGTGGTCGTGGACGAGGACGTGGTCGTCGTGGTCGGTGCCGGGACGGTGGTGGACGTGGTCGTCGTCGTCGTGGTCGTGGTCGACGACGCTGTGGTGGTCCCACTCGGTGAGGCCACGACCGGCGCGGCCACCGTGATGACGGCATTCGTGCAGGCCCCCGCCTTCTGGAGCGTCGTCACGTCGGACACCAGACGGACGAGTGACTTGTTCTCGCTGGCGTTGTCGGAGGTCAAGGTCGCCTCGGCCTGCTGGAGCGCCTTTTGCGCACTCTGTCGCTGGTCCCGTGCCGACTTGGCGGCGGCCGCGGCCGCCTGGGAGTGCGTCAACAGGTCGGACCCGACGATGCTGGCGTACTGGTTGGCGACGACACCCTGCGGGCTCGGTGTACCAAAGGGGCTGTTGGTCGCACCGGGCGCGACCAAGCTGCTCTGGTACAGACCGCTGTGCACGTATTCGTCGATGGCGAAATGCCTGAGCGCAGCCTCGGCGACGCTGGCGTTTCTCTGTGCGACAGAGGACGCAGACTGTGCCGCCGACAGCTGCAGATTGGTCGTCGCGACGCCCTGTTGCGCCGACGTGACCGATGCCACTGCGATCTGGTACGAACGCAGGTCAGACCGTACGCTTCCGAAGACGTCCAGCGCAGAGGATTGCTTGAGCACCGCCGCGGCGAGGCTTCCGGTCGCGCCCAGAATCGTGGTCGCATAGCACGGCGTCCCGTCGGCCGAAGGAGCACACCACTGGCTCTGGTCGACGACGGCGAGGAAAGCCGGTGGAGGCGACACGTTGCCGGCCTTCAAGCCTGCAGCGATGGCCGTCATGTTCGGTTGCAGGATCGTCGCGACCGTGGCGGCGCAACCCGAGATCCAGTCTCCGAAGGCGGGGAAGCCGTTCGCCGAGATGATCTCCGGGATCGGGTTGTTGTTAACGTCCGTCGTGCGCGCCGTGTTGAAGGGGTTGTAGGCGGCGGTGTTGTTCGTCGAACCGCCCTCCGCCACCTGCCATTCGTCGAGATCGGCGACGTTGGCCTGGGTCGCGGGCGCCCCGACTCCCTGAAGGACGCACAACTCCCATCCGGCCGGAAGCGGGGTCCCTCCGCCGCCCGATGATGCCCCCGCCAGCGATCCGTTGACCCCCCACGGGGCAAGACCGGCACCGAGCGCGGCCACGCCCAGCGCAAGGGCCAGTCGGAGGGGGAAATTGATGCGCTTCATGTCAAAGAGATCCGGGATAGCTCCGGCCATTGGAATGTGAGGCCCGCGACCGCCCGCCTGCGGACCCTACTGAGGGGGTGGTCAAGACTGGCATGGAATGGGCGGGCCGCGCCTTCGGGATAGATCGGCCCTGTAAGTGGCCGACTTGAGGGATTGCCGGCGAGGCCTCCACCTGGCGTTGGAGCGTGCCTGACCGCCCCTTGGTCCGTTCGTCGGGGCCTCGAGGGCCACCTGGCGTGCTCCATGGGATTGGTGCGACACCGTTGCGAAGACACTCCGCCAACAGTGCCCGGAGTGGGACTCGAACCCACACGCCCTTTCGGACAGCGGCTTTTGAGGCCGCCGCGTCTGCCATTCCGCCATCCGGGCCGAACGCCAGAGCGTACAAGCTGCGTTCTACGGTGAGGACGTGGGAGCACTCTGCGCGTGAGGCTGACCGGCATCGAGCTCGTCCGGGCCGAGCTCTCGTTCTCCAACGAGATCGGCACGGCCGCCGGCGTGCATCGGGCGCGCCCGATCCTGTACGTGCGCGTGGTGGCCGACGAGGTCGAGGGCTGGGGCGAGTGCGCCGCCCTGGGCGACGCCACCTCCGTCGACCCTCCCCTGGACGAGGTCGAGAAGCTCGCCATCGATCGCGCCGTCCCGCGCCTGTGCGGCGCCAGCGCGGCGCGCGCGGGCAACCTGCCGAGCGGTGCGGAGGTCCCCCAGCTCTTCGGAACCTCGCCGGCCGACCGGATGCTGGCCGCCGCGTTCGAAATGGCCGTCTCCGACGCCGAGTTGCGTGTCGAAGGTCGCTCGTTGGCCGCGTCCCTCGGGACGGGGCCCGGCTTCGAGACGCTGCCGGTCGGGGCCGTCGTGGGCATCCCCGACGCCCGTGACCTCGATGCGCTGCTCGGAGACGTTGCCGAGGCGGTCGAGCGCGGGACGACACGCCTCCGCCTCAAGATCGAGCCCGGCTGGGACGTGGTGCCCGTACGCGCCGTGCGCGCGCAACATCCCGACCTGATCGTTCAGGTGGACGCGAACGGCTCGTACCGCGCCACGGACGAGGACGTGGCGGTGCTCGCCAGCCTGGCCGACTTCGGTGTGCTCTGCGTCGAGCAGCCCCTCCCGCCCGCCGATCTCGTCGCGCTGGCACAGCTGGCCCAACGGCTGCCGTTGCCGGTGTGCCTCGACGAGTCGTTGACGACGCCGCGACGGGTCGTGGACGCGTTGCGCAACGGCGCGTGTGCGATCGCCTGCCTGAAGCCCGGTCGCCTCGGCGGGATGCGGGCGGCTCGGAGCGCCCATGCGGCGTGCGCGGCGGCGGGTGTGCCCGTCTTCGTCGGCGGCTTCTTTGAAAGCGGGCTCGGACGCGCGTCCAACCTCGCCCTGGCTGCCCGTTTGAGCCAGGACGCCACGGGCCTGGTGAGCGACCTCGGCGACCCCGCCGACTACCTCTCGGTCGATCCCTGTGGGTACCCGGCGGTGGTGAACGGCTGGGTCCGGGTGCCCGACGCTCCGGGCGTTGGAAACGCCCCCGACGCAGGGGTTCTCCAGCGTCTCGACGCGCGGCGTCGCTGGTTCCCGGCCACGTACACTTGACGCTCCATGCATCGCGCCCTGCTCGAACGGCGGATCCGAGAGGTCCACACCCGGCTTGTCCGGTCGCGGGATGAATTGGCCGTCCTCGACGAGCAATTGGCGGTCGTGCAGGAGTCGGCCGACGAGGCCCGGGTGCGGGCCCTGGTCTCCGAGACGCCCCTCGCCAGCCGCGAGCACGACGAGGCGTCGCGCCACGCCGATGCGATGGTGCGCGCCCGGGATGCGCTGCTCAAGACCATCGTCGACCTCGAGCACCGCCAGGACGAGCTCTTGGCGAACGTGGCGTCGGGCAACAAATGAGCAAGGGCAAAGTGGACGACACGCCGCCGGCGCGGGTGGTCATCGCCGAGGACGAGGCAATCGTGCGCCTCGACCTCAAGGAGATCCTCGTCTCGGCCGGGTATGACGTCGTGGGCGAGACGGGGCGGGGCGACGAGGCGGTCACGTTGGTCGAGGAGCAGCAGCCGGACCTGGCCATCCTGGACATCAAGATGCCGGGCATGGACGGGCTGCGGGCCGCCCGGGAGATCACCTCGCGGCACCAGGTCGCCGTGCTGTTGCTGACGGCGTTCAGCCAGCGCGACCTGATCGAAGAGGCGCGGGACTCGGGCGTCTCGGCCTATCTCGTCAAGCCGTTCCAACCCCGCGAGCTGTTACCGGCGGTGGCGGACGTGCTGGCCAAGGCCCGCCAGGACTGGGCGATCGAGGCGGAGCACTCCGAGGACGGCGCCGAGGACAAGATCGCCACGCGCCGGGTGGTCGACGAGGCCAAGGCCATCTTGATGGAGCGCGACGATCTCCCCGAGACGGAGGCCTTCAGCTTCATCCAGCGCACGGCCATGAAGACGCGGGCCCGCATGCGCGACGTCGCCCAGCAAGTCGTCGACGGCACATTGACCCCCTAGTCTCAGGGCATGGCCGAGGAGCACGCGCGCAAGGGACCGCTGCTGCTCTTGGACGGCATGTCCCTCGCCTTCCGCGCCTACTTCGCGCTGCCCGACACGCTGGCCACCAAGTCGGGCGTGGTCACCAACGCGGTGCACGGCTTCACCTCCATGCTGGTGTACCTCATCCGCGAACAGCAGCCCTCCGCGCTGGCCGTTGCGTTCGACGCCCCCGGTGACACCTTCCGCGACGAGATGCTCGAGGACTACAAAGCCGGACGCGCCGCCACCCCGTGGCTCCTCCCGCCCCAGTTCGACATCATCCGCGAGGTGATGGACGCGCTCGCCATCCCGGTGATCGAGGCGGCGGGCTTCGAGGCGGACGACGTCATCGCCACGCTGGCGACCCAGGCGGCGGCGCGCGACAGTGAGGTCGTCATCGTCACGGGGGACCGCGACAGCTTTCAACTGGTGCAGGACCCCTACATCCGCGTCCTCTACAACAAGCGCGGCGTCAGCGACTACGCGCTCTACGACGAGGCAGGCATCTTCGAGCGCACGGGGGTGCAGCCGGACAAGTACGTCCTCCTGGCGTCGCTCCGCGGCGACCCTTCGGACAACCTGCCCGGCATCCCGGGGGTGGGGGAGAAGACGGCCGCCAAGTTGCTGACCAACTACGGGGACCTCGACGGGGTCTTCAGCCATCTCGGGGAGCTGACGCCCAAGCTGCGCGAGAACCTCGAGGCCAACGAACACCTCGCCCGGAGCAACGCCCGCGTCATCCCGCTCGTGCGGGACGTGCCGCTCGACGTGGACGTGAGCGAGCTGCAGCTCGGCGGCTGGAACGCCGAGCGCGCGGAGGCAACCTTCGAGCAGTACGAGATGAAGACGGTCTGGCAGCGCCTCGCCGAGCTCATCGACGCCGGCGCGCTGGGGGAGCGGTTGGCCGGGAGCACGCCCCGCAGCGGCAGCGGCAGCGGGGGCGGGGCGGCCGGCGGCCAGGGAAGTGAGGCCGGCGACGCGGCGCCCGCGCCGGCGCCCTTGGAGCTGCGCGACCTGGCGGTCCCCACCACGGCCGCCGACGCGGCCAAGCAGCTCGGTGAGCTCGGCAAGGGCAGGCTGGCCGTCGCCGGGCGGTGGAACGGCATGCCGGGGCGGAGTGACCTGGTGGCGCTCCTGGTCCTGGCGACCGAGGGTGACGAGGCCGGGCTGGGCGTGTTCGTGCCGGGCGAGCTGCTGGGCGCCGCCGCCGTCGTGAAGAAACTCAACGCGCTCCTGGCGCAGCACGTGCTCGGGCACAACGTCAAGGAGCTGATGCGCTCGTTGCTGCCGCTCGGGATCGACGTCACGGGCCTCGAGATGGACACCTCGGTGGCCGCCTACCTGCTCGACGCCTCGACCGGCGAGTACAAGTTGGAGCAGCTGCGCGAGCAGACCGGGCAGCTCGCCTTGGAGATCATCGACGCCGGCGAGACGGCCGCGGACCTCGCCAAGGAGGCGGCCGGCGAGGCGTCCGACGTGCTCGGCATGGCCTACAGCTTCCACACCCGAATCACGGCCGACGACATGCGCATGCTCCACGACGACATCGAGACGCCCCTGGTCCGGGTCCTGGCGCGGATGGAGGTGGCCGGCATCGGCGTCGACCGCGCCGAGCTGCAGAAGATCGCCGACACGCTGAAGGAATCGGCCGCGACCTTGCAGGACGAGGTGCAGAAGATCGCCGGGCACGAGTTCAACGTGAACTCGACCCCGCAGCTGCGCACGGTGCTCTACGAGGAGCTCGGCCTCACGCCCCGCAAGAAGACGAAGACCGGCTACTCGACCGACGCCCAGACCCTGGAGAGCCTGCGCGACGAGCACCCGATCATCGAGATGCTGCTCAACTACCGCGAGGTGGAGAAGCTGCGCTCGACCTACGGCGAGAGCCTGCTGGCCGAGGTGCAGGCGGACGGGCGGATCCACGCGTCGTTCGGCCAGACGGTGGCGCGCACCGGGCGTATCTCGTCGGACCGGCCGAACCTGCACAACATCCCCGTGCGCAGCGACCTCGGCAAGCAGTTCCGCCGCGCCTTCGTGCCGGGCGAGGGCTGCACGTTCCTGGTGGCGGACTACGACCAGGTGGAGCTGCGGTGCATCGCCCACCTGTCCGAGGACCCCGGGCTGATCGAGGCCATGACGAGCGGGGCCGACGTGCACCGGACGGTGGCGGCGGCGGTGTACGGGATCCCGCCCGAGGAGGTCACGCACACTCAGCGGGAGTTCTGCAAGATGGTCTCCTACGGGCTCGCCTACGGCATGGAGGCCTACGGGCTCAGCCAGCGCCTGGGCGTCGCCGTCGAGGAGGCCGCCGCCATCATGGAGAGCTACTTCGGCGCCTTCCCGCTGGTGCGCCAGTACATGGACGCGACGGTGGCCGACGCCAAGATCCGCGGCGCCACCCGCACGCAGTTCGGCCGGATCCGGCCGCTGCCGGACCTGCAGGCGGCGAACTATCGGGTGCGCCAGGCGGCCGAGCGCCAGGCCATGAACGCCGGCATCCAGGGCCTGGCCGCCGACATCTTCAAGCTGGCGCTGGTGCGCCTCGACCGCGACCTCGAACAGGCGAAGCTGCAGAGCCGCCTGGTCCTGCAGGTGCACGACGAGGTGATCGTCGAGGTCGCAGCGGGCGAGGAGGACGATGTCCACCGCCGCACCGAGTCTGCCCTCACCGGCGCGGCGGACCTCAACGTCCCGCTGACCGTGTCGATGGCGACTGGACCGAGCTGGGCGGCGGCGAAGGGCTGACCCCGACCCTCAGCCTGCGCCTCAGTCGGCCAGGTCGAATGAGGCCGACGAGTCGTCGGCCGTCGTTGCCGTCGGCAGCCGCGGCCTCCGGAAGTGGAAGTAGGCCATCGGGGCGAGCGTGAGCCCGGCGAAGGCGGCGCACGTCACGGCCACGGGGACGAGATCGAGGTGGCGGACCTTCTCGGCGTAGCCGCTGCCGGGCTGGAGCATGATCCAGACGAAGCCGACGTCCCGAGCGAGAACAGGGCGCCCCAGGCCCAGCGGTTCCACGCCCAGACGTCACGGCCCGGGAGGAGCGGCAGCGGCAGCATCCCGAAGGACGGAAGGGCGACCCCGAACGCACCCGATGCGCGGCCGGTCACGCCGATCAGCGTCCCGCGGGTGCCAGTGGTCAGATCGACCGGAGCGATGTCGTCCCCGTCGGACTTGGAAACGTAGGCCGTTGTCGCTGTGGGGTTGATCGTTAATCCCCGCCGGTTCGCTGACGACGGCGTTGAACGAGATCGGCGTCCCTGCCGCGCTGTCACCGGTATCGATGGGAATGACGCTGTTGTCCCCGGTCAGGACCACGTAGGCGGTCCACGAGGTTGTCGCTGTCGCTGCCGCCGCCGGCGTCGCGGGAGAGGCCACGCCGAGCAACATCAGCGGAAGGGCGAGGAGGCACAGACGGGGAACGTGATCAGTGGTCGGAACGGCCATTTCCCCTGCACCCGCTCGTCGGTCTTCGGCACGGTGCCGCCGCCACTCCCACAGGCTCGCACTGCGACTGCCCTCATTTTTCCTCACCGATGCGAGGTCGACAACAGCTGTCGTTCTTTCCTCGTTGTTTGCCCGCTCGTGACGCTCTCGGGCGACATTTCTCTCTGTATCGGCGGGGGTCTATCAGTTCGCCGGCGAATCGATAGACCCCCGCCGATACAGACCAAAAGGACCATCGGAGCACCGATTCATGACCAGCGAGGAGCGGACGAACGCCGCAGTGGTACGAGGTTGGCGAGCCGCCATGCGACGACGACTCGACGAACACTTGGGCGGCCTCGACAAGCGGGTGGGACCCCGTCCGGATTTGGGGTGGATTCGGACGATTCGAGAGGCCCTCGGCATGTCGACGATCGAACTCGCGGCGCGGCTGGGCGTGACCTATGCGAGGGTGCAGCAGATCGAACGGGCCGAGATTCGGGGCACCATCCCACTCCCCACGTTGGAGCGAATCGCGGCGGCTCTCGGGTGCCGGGTCTGCTATTTCCTGGCGCCGAACGAACCGCTCGAGGGAATGGTGCGACGACAGGCCTTCGAGCAGACGCTGAGGGGATTCGCCGCCACCACCACCACCACCACCACCACCACCAGGCGTCCCCTCCCACAGAAGGCTGGCGACGAAGCGGACCGGGACGGGAATCGGGACCGCGACCGGGCACGCCGGGCGATACGCGATGACGACGAGGAGGTCATCGCTTGGGTCGAGGCCCTGGCGTACGACCGGATCGACCGACGTGGCCTGTGGACGGTCCCGCTCCAGCCCCCAACGCAGCCGCCGACGCCGACGGAACGCCCCTGAGCAGCTGGTACGCTGTCTGGCCTTGCCCGCCGGCGCCGTGCGGTGGGGCAACCCATATCCAACGAGAAATGACCCCGGCGCGGTCCTGCGGTTGTAGATCGCAACCCAGCAAGGAGCAGCAAGCAACATGGCCGACACGGCAACCACCCCGACCCGCACCTCCCTCCTCTCGCCCGAGGCGATGGGCACCTTCGATGCGGAGGGCAACTACACCCCCCGCACCATCATCGACGACGACCTCGGCGACGCCGATCTCGAGGGGGCGATGGGGGATTCCATCATCTCCTTCGACGACGGCGACGTGATCGAGGGCACGGTGGTGAAGATCGACCGGGACGAGGTCCTGCTCGATATCGGTTTCAAGTCCGAGGGTGTCATCCCCTCCCGCGAGCTCTCCATTCGCAACGACGTCGACCCCAGCGAAATCGTGAAGCTGGGCGACCACATCGAGGCGCTCGTCCTCCAGAAGGAGGACAAGGAGGGTCGCCTCGTCCTGTCCAAGAAGCGGGCGCAGTACGAGAAGGCCTGGACGACGATTGAGCAGAAGAAGAACGCCGGCGAGATGGTCTCCGGCCCGGTGATCGAGGTCGTCAAGGGCGGCCTGATCGTCGACATCGGCTTGCGCGGCTTCCTGCCGGCGTCGCTGGTCGAGCTGCGCCGGGTGCGCGAGCTGCAGCCGTACGTGGGCAAGGACATCGAGGCGAAGATCATCGAGCTCGATCGCAACCGCAACAACGTGGTGCTGTCACGCCGGGCGTGGCTCGAGGAGGCGCAGAAGGAGCAGCGCGGCGACTTCCTGGCCAACCTCAAGCCGGGCGAGCGCCGCAAGGGCACCGTGTCGTCCGTCGTCAACTTCGGCGCCTTCGTCGACCTCGGCGGCATGGACGGGCTCGTGCACGTGTCCGAGCTGTCCTGGAAGCACGTCGACCACCCGTCCTCGGTCGTGTCGGTCGGCGACGAGATCGAGGTCGAGGTCCTCGACGTCGACCTGGACAAGGAGCGCATCAGCCTCTCGCTCAAGGCGACGCAGTCGGACCCGTGGCAGGAGTTCGCCGACAGCCACTCGGTGGGCCAGCTCGTATACGGCCGCATCACCAAGCTCGTGCCGTTCGGTGCCTTCGTCCAGGTGGGCGACGGGATCGAGGGCCTGGTGCACATCTCGGAGATGGCGGTGCACCACGTCGACCTTCCCGAGCAGGTCGTGACCCCGGGCGAAGAGCTCTGGGTCAAGATCATCGACATCGACCTGCAGCGCCGGCGCATCAGCCTGTCGATCAAGCAGGCGGCCGAGGGTGGCGAGGTCTCGGAGGAGTACCGCGAAGCCTTCGGTGAACACGCCTACGACGAAGAGGGCAATTACATCGGCTTCGACTACGCCGAGGGCGAGTTCACCCCCGAGACCGAAGCGCAGGCCGCATGGGCCGACTTCGCGGTCGAGGTCGGGACGCAGGTGCACCCGCCCGAGGGCGGCGAGGCCGCGCCTGCCGCCGAGGGTGCGCCGGCCGCCGAAGGCGCTGCGGTTGCCGAAGGTGAAACAGCCTCCGCAGCTCCGTCTGAAGGTGAGGCAGCCGCGCCGGCCGCGCCGGAATCGGCGGAGGCGGCACCAGCTCCGACCGAGTAGCTGCCCGGCGGTAAGCTCCCGGCGAGCGGCGGGCCGTCGTTCGAACGGCTCGGTGGTTGGGAGGATGAGAAATGGCGGGATCATCCACGGGCTGGCGTCCACGTGCACCCCATCGGGTCCGGCGGGTTTTTGTGTTGGGTGGGGTCGGCGCGGCGATAGTCCTTAGCGGGCTCGCCGCCACCGGGTTGCCGGCTGGAGCCCAGACCGAGATCGTCGCGGCCACCGGTGACATCGATCTCACCGTCGCTGCCGGCAACGTCACCGTCACCAACACGCTGCTCGACGCGGAGGCCGGGAACGTCAACCTGTCGGCTCCCGCCGGCGCCGTGTCGGTGACCGGCGGCTCGACGATCGAGGCGACCGGCAACGTCACGACGCAGGCGAGCGCGTCGGGGAGTGCCGTCACCGGTTCGAGCGAGAAGGCCGGGGGCAACGTGACCATCGCCGCGGTCGGGTCGGGCAGCATCTCCGACTCGACGCTCAGCACGCAGACCGGCAACGTCACCCTTTCGGACCAGGGCCAGACGGGCGCCGCCTTCACCGTCTCGGGCTCCCAGGTCAACGTGCCCAATGACGTCCTCGGCTCGCTCCAAGCGGTCGAAGTGGTGGCACAGGGTGGCTGCTCGGGGCAGAACACGTCACTCACGGCGATCGAGGCCGTCCCGACCGGCGGGACGTTGACGTTGAGCTTTCCCCAGGACGCCAGCACGGGGTGTACCGACGCCGACTTCTCGTACGGTCCATCGGGTGGCACCGCGATGACGGCCGTCGTGGCCGGCGGTCAGAACGGGCCGAACCAGGTGGCGACGGGTGCCCAGGAGGGCGGCGTCGACGCGCTGGACAACACGAGTCCGCCCTCGGTCACGTTGACGTTTGCAGAGAACCTCCCGCTCGCCGCGATCACGGCTCCGGCGCCGGGCGGGACCTACAGCTTCGGGGCGTCGGTCCCCACGAGCTTCTCGTGCCTCGGGTCCTGCCAGGACTCGTCCGGCCTGGCGCCGCCGTCGGGCAGCCTCCCCACCGGCACGACCGGCTCGCAGACGTACTCGGTGACTTCTGGCGCCGATGGCTTCACCTTCACGGCCGTGCTGGCCTACACCGTCGTTCCGGGGGTGCCACAGATCACGTGGAACCCCCCGGCTTCGATCACCTACGGCACACCGCTCTCAGCGACCCAGCTCGATGCGACCGCGAACGTCCCCGGCACGTTCACCTACGCCCCGCCGGCGGGCACGGTCCTCGGCGCCGGGACGCAGACGCTGAGTGCAACATTCACGCCGACGGACCGGACCGATTACTCGGTCGCGGCGGCATCGGTGCCGCTGCACGTCGCGCCCGCACCGCTGACGATCACGGCATCGAGCAATGCAGAACCATTCGGGCTTGCCATTCCGGCGATCCAGCCGAGCTACAGCGGCTTCGTCAACGGTGACCAACCAAGCTCGCTGAGCACAGCCCCGACCTGTTCGACGCTGGCGACGGCGGGGAGTCCGGTCGGGACCTACGCGACCAGATGTGCGGGCGCCGTCGACTCCAACTACGCGATCAGCGACATCCCGGGGACCATGGTGATCACCAAGGCCGCCACGACCGTGACGCCGTCGCCGATCTCCTTCCTCGGCTCCCTGCTCTCTGTACACGTGGAGTTCTCGGGGACGCTCACGTCGAACGTCACCGGAGCGGGGATCCCCTCGCAGACAGTGACCTTCACCTGGGCCACCGGGCACTGCACCGCGCAGACGAACGCCTCAGGCGTGGCCAGCTGCAACGTCTTCATCCTCAGCCTGGTCCCGTTGACGCTGGTCCCGCACTACACGGCGAGCTACGACGGGGCGGCCAACTACCAGGCCACGGAAGGCACGGCCGGACTGAAGTTCGCCTAGGAGCGAGGGCGCGGCGGATCTCCCCGCGCCGTGAGCGGCCCGACCTCCAGAGCGAGGCGGTCCCAGCCGGCGAGGTCGGCGGCCGCCTCGTAGGTCGTCTGGAAGAACGCGAGCAACGCCGCGTCGGGGTCGGCTGCCTCGCGCACCGCCGTGTACGGCAGCAGGAACTCGCCGAGCTCGGTGTCGTACGCCGCCGCGGCCGGTTCGACCGGCCGGTCGGCGAAACCCGCCGGCACCGGGTAGGCGTAGGCGTAGAACGTCCCCTCCTTCGACCCGCCCGGCCAGTAGCCGCAGCTGCTGACCTCGTGGCTGTACGCCAACTCCTGCACCACGTCAGGGCAGTTCGGCACGCCGCCGGGATGGCGTGGCGCGGTGCGGCCGGAGAACCGGGTCACCGCCAGGTCGTCGGCGCCCCAGAAGAAGTGCACCGGGCTGACCTTGCCCTGAAAACGCGCCCGGAAGATGTGCATCACCCTGACGATCTGGCTGAGGGCCAGCCAGAAGGCACGAACGGCGTCGGCGTCGTAGGGCCTCGGCGCCGTGTCATCGGGAAAGGGCACGTCAGTGGCCATCTCGGTGGGATGCGGGTAGAGGTGGACACGAACGCCGAGCTCCTCCAACGCCGCCAAGGTTGCGGCGTAGAAGTCGGCCACCGAGCCCGGCGTGAGCGGGACGCTCCTCGCCTCTCCGAGGGTGGTGCGGAGATCGAGCCGGTGCGCAATGACGTCGAACTCCATCTCGAGGCCTCGGTCCTCGGCGTGCATCAAGGACGTGGTGAGCCCGCGGGCCGAGACGTACAGCGGGACCTGCCACCAGTGGTTGACCATCGGCTCGAGTTCGAGACGGACCTTGCCCACGATCTGTGTCCACAGGTGGAGCGTCTCCATCGTGCCTTCGGCGTCGGCCAGGTTCAGCACGGGCCAGTTCGTGGCGGCCATGCGGTGAGGGTAGCGAGTCACGGCCCGTGGCGCGCCGCCCGATCCGGGGGGCTTCCCGATCGTCCTCACCCCCTATGCTCACCAACTCGCGATCCGTGCGCTGCGAAAACGAGCACGGTCAGGGAGGTCACATGGATGAGGCGCGGGCACGGCAACTCCTGGCCAACGAGCGAGCCCGGGTCGAGGGCTTGCTTGGGGAGCTGACCGAAGCGGGGGAAGGGGACTTCGCCGAGACGGGGGATGCGGGCGACATCGAAGACTCGGCTCTGCCCCTCACGGACGAGGAGGGAGCCAGCGCCGTCGCCGAGGGTCTGCGGACACGGCTGGCTGCGATCGAGCGGGCGGAAGCCCGGGTCGACGCCGGCACCTACGGGCGCTCGGTGCGGAGCGGCACGCCCATCCCCGAAGAGCGGCTCGAGGCGGACCCCGCGGCCGAGCTCACGGTGGAGGAGGCGTCGGCCGCTGACCTCACGGCAGAGGAGTCCGCGGCCCAAGTCACGTTCGAAGAGGATTCCGCGCCGTAAGCCGACAAACAGGTGGCGCGCAGATACCCGGCGTCATGACCGACAGAGTCACCCCTCGGCGAGGAGCACCGCCAGCACCCGGGCGAACCGGTCGGCGGCGGCAGGCTCGGTGGTGAAGAACAGCACCGGATCGAGCAGCTCCAGCTCGAGCAGCATCGGTTGGCCGCTTTCTCCCAGCACGGTGTCGACCCGGGCGTACGTCGTCGGGCCGAGGATCTCCTCGGCCGCCGCCACCGCTTGACGGCCGAGCGCGAGTTGCGCCGGCGAAGCCGAGGCCGCCGTCACCACCTGGTTGTCGATCAGGTTCGCCGTGGGGCCCACTCCCGGCCGGATCATGGGGTCCTTGTGCATGGCGTGGCTGAACTCGCCGCCCATGAAGATGAGCCCGACCTCGCCGTCCGTATCGACCGCTGCTTGGTACGGCTGGACCATGGCGGTCCGGCCGGCGTCGAGGAGCGACCGCACGTGGGCCACCGCGCGGCCGCGTTCGTGGGTTTCGTAGCGCGCCGTCTGGAACCCGCCGCCCGAGATGGACGGCTTCACGACGACCTCGCCGTGCGCCAGGGCCAGGTCGACCTCCGCCGCCGCCCCCGACGCGCGTTCCACCCACCTCGTCGGCACGGCGGCCACGCCGGCCGCCTCGAGCACGCGCAGATAGCGCTTGTCGAGGTTCCAGCGCAGGGTGGCGGGGGAGTTCACCACGGGGACACCGCCTCGGGCCCGGGCGTCCACCCAAGCCAGGAACTCGTCGGCGCGGTGGATGTTGTCCCACGCGCCATTGGCCACGATGAGGTCGTAGGACGACCACTCCACCGAGGGTTCGCTCCACACTACGGGCACGCCGTCCACACCCACCTTGTCGAGCGCGCCTCGCACGAGCGGCCAGTCGTCGTGCAGCTCCGGGAACTGCGGCGGCGCAGTGAAGGCCACCCGCGGCCGGTTCAGCCGGCCCGGCCGGCGGCTCAAGTCCCGATGGGGAAGTGGCAGGCGACCTGGTGGCCCGGTCCGACGTCGCGCAGCTCGGGCACCTCTTCGGCGCAGCGTGTCTCCGCCCGTGGGCAACGGGTGCGGAACCGGCACCCCGAAGGCGGGTTGATCGGGCTCGGCGGCTCGCCACTGAGCGCCACCGAGGTCCGGGTGAGCTCGGGGTCCGGCTCGACGGCCGAGGACAGGAGCGCCGCCGTGTAGTGGTGCGCCGGCGCCTCGTAGAGCACGTCGGAGGGCGCGATCTCACAGAGGCGGCCCAGGTACATGACCGCCACCCGGTCGCTCACGTTCTTCACCACGGCCAGGTCGTGCGCGATGAACAGCACGGTCAGGTCGTACTCGGCCTTGAGGTCCTCCATGAGGTTGAGGATCTGCGCCTGCACCGAGACGTCGAGGGCGGAGACGATCTCGTCGCACACGAGCAGCTTCGGCCGGAGGACCAGGGCGCGGGCGATGCTGATGCGCTGGCACTGGCCGCCGGAGAACTCGCGGGGGCGCCGGTTGCCGTTGAGGAAGGGGTCGATCCCGACCCGGTCGAGCATGGCGTTGGCGGCCTCGACCCGCTCCTCCTTGCTGCCGATTTTCCAGATCGTGAGCGATTCGGCGACGATGTCGGTGATCCGCCGCCGCGGGTTCAGCGACGAGATGGGGTCCTGAAAGATCATCTGGACCTGCGTGCGCAAGGTGCGCAGGTCGCGGCGGCTCAACGCGGTGATCTCGGTGTCGTTGAAGCGGATCCGGCCCGACGTGACCCGCTCCACCTGCACGACGGCCCGGCCGGTCGTCGTCTTGCCGCAGCCCGATTCGCCGACCAGACCCAGCGTCTCGCCCTGTCGCAGGCTGAAGCTGATGCCGGCTACCGCCTGCACCGCGGTGCTCCCCTTTTGGAAAGTGACGTGGAGGTCCTCGACCGACAACAAAGGGTCGGAGACGGGCTTCTCGGTCGCCGCCGGCTGCACCGCCGCGTCGGTCACGCCGTGGCCTCCTCGGACGCGCCGGGCGTCGCCGCGGCCGTCTCGTTCTCCGGCTGTGGTTGCCGCGCCGTCGTGAGCGGGTACCAGCAGGCGTAGCTGTGCCCCGGCGAGGCCTCGACCAGCGGAGGCTTCTCGACGAAGCACTTGTCCTGCGCATAGGGGCAGCGCGGCGAGAACGGACAGCCGGCTGGAGGGTTGAGCAGGTCGGGTGGTCGACCCTCAATTGCCGTGAGCCGGGTGTGGCTCGGGTTGGAGATGCGAGGCATCGAGTTGAGGAGTGCCTCGGTGTAGGGCATTGCCAGGCTCTTGAAGAGCACGTTGGTCGGCGCCCGCTCGACGATGTTGCCGGCGTACATCACGATGATCTCGTCCGTGCGCGTGGCCACGATGCCCAGGTCGTGGGTCACCAGGATCATGGCCATGTCGCGCTCGTGTTGCAGCTGGCTGAGAAGGTCGAGGATCTGCGCCTGCACCGTGACGTCGAGACCCGTTGTGGGCTCGTCGGCCAAGAGCAGGCGGGGCGCGCAGGCCAACGCGATGGCGATCATGACGCGCTGGCGCATGCCCCCGGAGAGCTGGCCCGGGTACGCGTCGTAGCGCTCGACGGGTGAAGGGATCCCGACCTGCATCAGGAGCGAGAGTGCGGTCTCCTTCGCTTCTTCTTTGGAGAGGTCCAGGTGGACCCGAATCGGCTCGAGGATCTGCTTGCCGATCTTCTGCACCGGGTTGAGCGACGTCATCGGGTCCTGGAACACCATGGCGATATGCGTGCTCCACAGCTCGCGCAGCTCGTCGTTCGGCGCGTTGAGGATCTCCTGCGTGTCGTAGCGGACCGAGCCGGTCTGGGTGGTCGAGTGCAGGGGGAGAAGGCCCATAACGGCGCGGGACAGCACGGTCTTGCCCGAACCGGACTCCCCGACGATGCCGAGCGTCTTGCCCTGGGCCAGGGTGAACGAGACGCCCTGCACGGCCTGCAGGGGGCCGCGCGGGGTGGAGAAGGAGACGTGGAGGTCTTCGACCTCGAGGAGCGTGTGCCGTTCGGTCACAGTTTGAGTTCGGTCACGTCGAAGTAGGTCCGGAGTTTGTCCCCCACTACGTTCAGGCTGATGAGTAATAGGAACATCGCGCCGGCGGGGAAGATCACCAGCCAGGGATTTGTCTGCCCCTTTGCCCCCGTGAGCAACTGGGAGCCTTCGTAGAGCATGTTGCCCCAGCTCGGCGTCGGAGGCGACACCGAGAGGCCCAAGAAGGCCAACGTGCCCTCGAGCACGATGATCGTGGCCACCGCGATCAGGCCGAACGAGATCACCGTCGGCATGATGTTGGGCAGGATCTCGCGCGCCAGGATGCGCGAGTCGCTGGCCCCCAGCGCCTTGGCCGCCAGCACGAAGTCGCGGGTGGCGTAGGACAACGTGGACGCCCGCACGATGCGGAAGATCAGCGGCGCCCCGAACACGCCGATGATGAGCGTGATCTTCCACAGGGCGTGGCCCCAGAACGAGACGATCGCGATGAGCGCGATGAGGGCCGGGAAGGCCAGGAGCACGTAGGAACCGGTGTTGAGGATGGTGTCGACCCGTCCACGGCGGTAGGCCGAGAACATGGCGGGGATCCCCCCGAGGATCAGCCCGATGAACGCGCCTCCGAAGCCGACGATGAGCGAGACGCGGGCGCCGTAGATGAGGCGGCTCAGAATGTCGCGATAGAGGTCGTCGGTGCCGAGCAGGTGACCCCAACTGGGACCGGCATTCTGCGGCCAGCTGTAATTCCCGATGTCGGGGTTCGGCAGCGGGAGCAAGTTGGCAAAGACGGCCAGGATGACCACGAGCGCGATCCACCCCACGCAGATCCAGAAGAAGACGCCCAGTCGTTTCTTGGTCGGATCGGCGGCCGCCTCGGCGACGAGTTCCACCTCGATGTCCGAGAAGGCCTCGCCGGTCGGCTGCGTGACGCTGACGCTACTCACGGGCGATCCTCGGGTCGACGATCGTGAAGATGAAGTCGAAGAAGAAATTGATCAGCACGATGGCGACTGCGACGACCAGCGTGATGCCCTGCACCACCGTGTAGTCGTCCTGGTTCACGCTGTTGATCAGCTGGAAGCCGAGCCCGGGCATTTGGAGCAGGAGTTCGACGACGAATGTCCCGGCGATGAGGCCGCCGATCGTGACGCCGGCGGAGGCCAACAGTGAAATGGAGGACGGACGGAGGGCGTGGCGCCACATGATGCGCCGGTCGGAGAGCCCTTTTGACCGGGCCATGGTGATGAAGTCCTCCTGCAGAGTCGAGATGAGGTCGTTCCGCAGCAGCCGGAAGTACACGACGATGGAGCCGAGCGCCAGCACGATCGAGGGCAACAGCATCGTATGGATATTCGACCAGAAGTTCTGCGTCAGCGGGACGTAAGAGGCCGGTCCAGGGAACACGTGCCAGTGCACCGCGAAGATCAGCACCAACACCGGCGCGATCACAAACGGGGGCAGGGCCAGGAAGGCGAACGTCGTGCTGTTCGAAGCCTGATCGAACAGTCTGTTCGGCCGCCGTGACGCGTGCATCGCCATCGGGAAGGCGAGGGCGAACGCAATGAGCTGAGAGAAGACGATCAGCTCGATGTCGATCGGGAACGACTCCGAGATGATGCTCGTCGTCGTCTGGTGGGTGGTGAACGACTGGCCGAGGTTGCCCTGGAACACGTGGCCGATCCAGATGAAGTACTGGTGCCAGAGCGGCAAGTTCAGGCCGAGCTCGCGGTTGACGATGGCGACGTTCTGGGACGTGGAGTTGGGCCCGAGGATGGTGACCGCGGGGTTGCCCGGCAGGAGGTGGACCAGGAAGAACGCGGCCACGGACACGAAGAAGATGATGACGATGAGCAGCGCCAGCCTCTTAGCGATGTACCGGCCCACGTAGGTCTGGTCCCCCTTTCGTCCTGCCTTTGATCAGTCTGTTCGCAGCGCCCCCACCGGCGGCGGATGATCCTAGACCGCGACCCCATTGTCCTACCATGCGCCCCATGCCTGAGGAGGTTCCTGCGCTCAGCGGTCGCACGCGCACCGTGGTCGGTATCGGTGTGGCGGTCGTCGTGGCCGCCGGGCTGCTCTTGCGCTTCTGGACCCGCTCGGGCCTCTGGCTCGACGAGGCCCTCACCGTCAATGTGGCGCGGCTGCCGCTGCACGAGCTCCCGAACGCGCTCAAGCACGACGGGGCCCCGCCCCTTTACTACGTCCTGCTCCACTACTGGATGAGCCTCTTCGGGCAGTCCAACGACGCCGTTCGTTCGCTCTCGGGCGTGTTCGCCGTGCTGACCCTCCCCGTCGCCTGGCTCTGCGGGCAACGCTTCGGCGGCCGGGCGACGGCCTGGACCATGCTCGTCCTGCTGGCCAGCGCGCCCTTCGCGGTCTACTACGCCACCGAGTCGCGCATGTATGCGATGGTGATCCTGCTCACCGGACTCGGGTACCTGGCGCTCGAGCGTGCGGTCAAAGCACCCCGCCCAGGCAACCTCATCGGGGTGGCCCTCGTCACGGCCGCGCTGCTCTATTCCCAGTATTGGGCGGTGTACCTGGTGGCCATGGTCGCCCTGTGGCTCCTCGCCTCCATCTGGCGCACCCGTCACCGCGGGCATCCCGAGGAGGCACCGTGGGCCGCCTTGATCGCGGTCGGCATCGGGACCCTGCTGTTCGTGCCCTGGGTGCCCACCTTCTTGTACCAGGCGAAGCACACCGGCACCCCGTGGGCGGCCCCGCCGAACTTCTCGGCCGTGATCAACGCGTTGACCGGCTTCACCGACAACCAGGGTTCGACGCTGCAGACGGCGACGAACCAGGGCCGCCTGCTCGCGGTCATCTACTTCGCCATGCTGGCGCTGGCGGTGTTCGGGATCGGTCGCAGCGACCGCATCATCGAGCTCGACCTCCGCACGCGGCCCCGCTCGCGCGGCATGGGCTTCGTCGTGCTCGGCACGCTGTTCGCCGCCATTGCCGGGGGGATCCTGACGTCGAGCGCCTTCTCCTCGCGGTACGCGGCGGTGGTCTTCCTCCCTTTTCTCCTCCTCGTCGCTCTGGGCACGACCACCTTGCTCAATCCAAAGGCCCGCGTCATCGTCGTCGGCCTCGCGGTGATAGCGGGGCTCGTCTCGAGCGCACAGAACGTGACGACACAGCGCACACAGGCGGGCGTGGTGGCCGCCGCGATCAACGCGCAGGCCAAGCCGGGCGACGTCATCGCTTTCTGCCCCGATCAGCTGGGCCCAGCCGTGTACCGCCAGATCAAGGATCCGTCGCAGTACGACATGATCACCTTCCCGCGCGAGACCGGGCCCGCCATCGTGGACTGGGTGGACTACGCCGATGCCGTGAATGCGGCCAGCCCCGCGCATTTCGCCAACGTCGTGACCCATCGGGCCGGAACCACGCACCACGTCTGGCTGGTCTGGCAGCCGATGTACCAGACGTACGGCATCAAGTGCGAGACGATCGCCTCGGACCTCAGCCAGGCCGCGACCACGGCGGGCGGCGGCGCGCGCAACGTCGTGACCAACCACATCGCGCTCTACTACGAGCCGATGAACCTCACCGAGTTTGCCTTCTCGGGATCTTGACCCGGTGGCCGAGGTGACGAACGCCGGCGCGCCCGCGACCGCAGCCGCGACCGCGGCCGGACCTACGACCACCTCGTTCACCGCAACGGTGCAGCGGAACTGGGGGCGCCTGCCCGAGTCGGTCCGCGAGGCGGTCCTGCCCTACGCCGTGGGCCACGCCGTCGTGCTCGCCGCCCTCGGGCTGGCCCACTTCATCGTGGACCGCACCCACCCGGAGACCGCCGGCGTCGCCGCCCGCGTCCACGCCGGTCTGCTCGGGTGGGACGCCGGCTGGTACGAGACCATCGCCCGCGAGGGGTACGGGCCGCTCGGCCGCCAGTCCCTGCGCTTCTTCCCCGCCGTACCGGTGCTCACCCACGGGCTGGCGTGGATCGGCCTCGGTGACGGCCCCGCCTTGATCCTTTTGGCCAACGTCGCCGCCTTCGCCGCGACGGCCATGCTCTACCTGTTGGTGCGCCGCGAGATGGGCAGCGCCGGGGTGGCCCGGCGCTCGCTGTGGGTCCTGAGCCTCCTGCCGGCTGCGTTCGTGCTCGTCATGGGGTATGCCGAGTCGGTCCTGCTCGTCTGCTCGCTCGGCTGCTTCCTCGCGCTGCGCCCGCCGCGCCCAACCACGAGCCTGACCGACGACGACGCCGCCGCCCGCCCGCACTTCGCCGTCGCCGGCCTCCTCGCCTTCGCCGGCGCGTTGACCCGGCCCATCGGGGTGTTGCTGTTCCTCGCCGTCGCCGCGGAGGCCATCCGTTGGTGGCCGCGCCTCGGACGCTCCGAGCGCCTGGCCGGCGGGGGAGCCCTGGCGGCGCCGTTCGTCGGCCTCCTCGTCTTCTTGGCCTGGTCCAAGCACACGGTCAACGACTGGTGGGCCCCGCTCCGGGTGCAACTGCAGAACGCGCATCACGGCGGGTTGTCCGACCCCTTCGTCACGTTGTTCCACGACGCCAAGGGCGTGCTGCACCATCACGTCGGCACTGCGCTGCACGTGCCGTGGGTCCTCTTGGCCCTGGCGATGCTCATCGTGTGCTGGCGCCGCCTCCCCGCCCCCTACACGCTGTTCGCCGCGGCGGTCTTGGCCGTCGCGGTGGCGGGCTCGAACCTCGATTCGTTCGAGCGCTACGCCCTCAGCGCCTTCCCGCTCTCCATCGCCGCCGCGCTGGTCCTCACGCAGGCGCAGATCGAACGAGCCGTCCTCGCCCTCCTCGCGGCCGGGCTCGCCGGCTACGCCCTGCTGGCCTTTCTCAACATCTCCGTCCCGTAGCCCCCGAGTGAACGGTCGGCCCTCCGGACCGAATTTCCGGGTCTTCTGGTGAGCTTTTTGCTTGTGACCGCCGCGCCGGTTCTGCCGGAACGGTTCCGGCGGGACCCGCGCAGCCGTCACACCCGCGTGCTTCAATTTCACCCAATGGAACTCGATTCCTTCACCACTGCACTCGATGCGTTGGTGTGTGCCGGCGCCGAGCGCTACGGCGACGGGGAGTCGATCGTGGCGTTGCACCGGGCGCTGTCGCGGTTCGAGGGTTTCGTCACCGAGGCGACGGCGGCGTTCGAGGCGAGGGAGGAATGGGCGGCCGACGGGGCCAAGACCGCCGGCGCGTGGCTCACGACACGCTGCCAGCTGCCCCGCAGTTCTGCCAGGCGGCGGGTCCGATTGGGTCGGGCGCTCCGCCAGCTGCCGCAGTGCGCCGAGGCCTGGCGACAGGGCCGCATCGGGACCGACCAGGCTCGGGCGATCGCTTCGGCCCGGCGCTACCGGACCGAGGAGGCGATGGCACGCGACGAGGAGATGCTGGTCACCTACGCCCAGGGCATGGGCTTCGAGGATTTCTACCGGACGCTCTCGTACTGGAAGCAACTGGCCGACCCCGAGGGTACCGACGACGCGGAGGAGGAGCGGCGTACGGCGCGCCACGTGTATCTCGAGCCCAGCATCGACGGGATGTACCTGGGGCAGATGACGCTCGACCCGATCTCTGGCGCAATCGTCTCGGGCGAGCTGGAGCGGTTGGAGCGCCAGCTGTTCGAGGACGACTGCGCCGAGGCCCGGGAGCGCCTCGGCCGCACGCCCCACACTGGCGACCTCCAACGCGACAGCGGCCAACGCCGCGCCGACGCCCTCATCGAGATGGCCACCCGCAGCCGCACCGCACCGGCCGACGGGATCCGCCCGGAGCCGCTCTTCAGCATCTTCGTGGGGTACGAGACCGTGCACGGGCGCATCTGCGAGCTCGAGAACGGGATCGTCCTTTCGCCCTCGGCCTTGCTCCCCTGGATGGACTCGGCCTACTTCGAGCGGGCGCTCTTCTCGTTGGGGACCCGGATCGACGTGAGCGTGCGGGCGCGGCTCTTCACCGGTGGGACGAGGCGTGCGATCGAGCTACGCGACCGGATCTGTTCGCACCCGTACTGCTACGAGCCGGCGGAGAACTGCGAGGCCGATCACATCTCGCCCTTCTCCGAAGGTGGGCCGACGACCCAGGAGAACGGGCGCCTGCTGTGCGGGTTCCACAACCGCCTGCGCAACCAGCCCGGCTTCCGCGACCAGCACTGGGAGGACTGGGAACCCGGGGCGGAACGTCGCCCGCGCCCGCCGCCGGTCGAGGCCCCGGCGGCCTGAGGCGGGCCGGCCGCCGGTCCTCCCCTCCCCGGACAGGCACGGGGGGTCCACTATCCTCCCTCTTCGATGGCCAAATCCGTGGACGCACCCGTCGTCATTGCGGGCGCCGGGCCCGGCGGCCTCACAGCGGCGTACCTGCTGGTCAAGCGGGGTGCACACCCGATCGTCCTCGAGATGGACGACATCGTCGGCGGGATCAGCCGTACCGTCGAGCGCGACGGTTGGCGCTTCGACCTGGGCGGCCACCGCTTCTTCACCAAGGTGCCCGAGGTGGAGGCGCTCTGGCACGAGATCCTGCCCGAGGGCGAGTTCATGCTGCGCCCCCGCATGAGCCGCATCTACTACAAGGGCAAGTTCCTCGACTACCCGCTCCGCGCCTTCAACGTGGTGCGCAACATCGCCTTCTGGGAGGGCTTCCTGATCGGCCTCTCCTACATCTGGTGCCGGATCCACCCGCCCAAGGACGAGTCCAACTACGAGAACTGGCTCGTGAAGCGCTTCGGTTGGCGGCTCTACCGGACCTTCTTCAAGACTTACACCGAGAAGGTGTGGGGCGTGCCGGTGTCCGACATGCCCGCCGACTGGGCCGCCCAGCGCGTGAAGAACCTCGATCTGCGCAAGGCGGTCATCAACGCCATCCTGCCCAAGCGCGGCCAGACTGAGATCACCACGCTCATCGAGGAGTTCCAGTACCCCAAGTTCGGCCCCGGCGAGATGTGGGAGGCCTGCACGGAAAAGGTCAAGGCCGCCGGGGCGACGGTGGAGATGCAGGCGCGGTTGACCTCCATCCGGGTGGAAGGTGGCCGCGCCGTCGAAGTGACCTACCGCCAGGACGGCCGCGACCGCACGCAGCCCGCCTCGCACGTGATCTCGACCATGCCGATGCGCGAGCTGGTCCATACGATCACGCCGCCCCCTCCCGCCGAGGTCGTCGCGGCGGCCGACGACCTGCACTACCGCGACTACCTCACCGTCGCGCTGGTCGTGCCGCAGAGCCGCAGCTTCCCCGACAACTGGATCTACATCCACGCCACGGACGTGGAGGTGGGGCGCATCCAGAACTACGGCTCCTGGTCGCCCTACCTCGTCAAGGACGGGCGCACCTGTCTCGGCCTCGAGTACTTCGTGTTCGAAGGCGACGACATGTGGAACAAGCCCGACGACGAGCTGATCGCGCTCGGGACCAAGGAGCTCATCAGCCTCGGGTTGGCCGCCGACGGCGACGTGGAGCGCGGCTACGTCGTGCGCGTGCCCAAGGCGTACCCGTACTACGACTTCAGCTACAAGGCGAACGTCGAGACGATTCGCAAGTGGCTCGATGCCGAAGCGCCCAACGTCTATCCCGTCGGGCGCAACGGCATGCACAAGTACAACAACCAGGATCACTCCATGTACACCGCGCTGCTCACGGTGGAGAACATCTACGGCGCCGACCACGACGTGTGGACCGTGAACGTCGAAGAGGAGTATCACGAGGCGGGCTCGACCGGGCGTGACGCGCCCGTGCTACCGAGGCGGGCGGACACGCGCTCCACCGCCGTGGCGGGCACCGCAGAAACTGGCTGAGCACGCGCCCGCCGGGGCGCTGTGGTGGTTGCCGAGCAGCTCGTCGCGCTCGCGCACGGGCCCGCGCCCGCGCCCGAGCTCGAGTTCGAGCTCGGAACCAGGCCTGCGCACGCGCTCGTGGCCGGCGCTCGCCGTCGCGGGGCTGATCTATCTCGCGCTCGGCTTCGCGCTCTGGATACACGCCTGGGCCGACGGCGCCACCACCCACACCCTGTGCGGCTGCGGCGACCCGGCGCTGTTCCTGTGGTTCTTCCAATGGCCCGCCACCGCGCTCGCCCACGCGCAGAACCCGTTCTATTCGACCGCGCTCTTCCATCCGGGCGGCATCAACCTGCTGGCCCAGACCTCGGTGGAGGGCATCAGCCTGCCGCTGGTCCCGGTCACCTGGATATGGGGACCGGTGGCCTCCCTCAACGTCGCCTCCACGCTGATCCCCGCGCTCACGGCGTTCTTCGCGTTCGTCGTCATCCGGCGCTGGGTCCCGTGGACGCCGGCGGCCTTCGTCGGCGGGCTCCTCTTCGGCTTCTCGCCCTTCGTGCTGACCAGTCTCGAGTTCGCGCACCTCATGACCGCGGCGCTGATGCTGCTGCCGCTCATCCTGGCCGTCCTCGACGAGATCCTCATCCGCCAGCGCCACAGCGCGCGGTGGTCCGGCGTGGCCCTGGGCGTCCTCCTCTTCGGGCAATTCTTCTTGTCGTCCGAGCTCCTCGCCGTCTGCGCCGTGCTCGTCGTCGTGTGTCTTGTCGTGGTGGTGGTGGCCGCCCGGGTTCTGCAACCGGCCGAGCTGCGGCGGCTGGCCCCCCATGCCGCCGAGGGATTGGCCATCGGCCTCGGCGTCGGCGTGGTCCTGCTCGCCTGGCCCGTGTGGTTCGCGCTCGAGGGGCCCGCACACCTCTCGGGCCTCGTGTGGCCCAACCTGTCCAAGATCGGCGGCTTCCGCACCTCGGACTTCGTGGCCGCCAACTTCCCGTCGCGCAGCAACGACCTCTATCTCACGCTCGGCGGGTACGAGGGCGCGCCGCTGGGGTCCTCCGCCTATCTCGGGTGGAGCTTCCTCGCCGTCCTGGCGCTCGGCGCCGCCGCCTTCTGGCGCGACCGCTTGATGTGGTTCTTCGGCTTCCTCCTCGTGCTCTGCGGCGTGCTGTCGATCCAGCATCGGCCGCACGGGGCGTGGGTGCCGTCGCAACTCTTGGAGAAGCTGCCCGTGCTCGAGAACGTCATCGAGCAGCGCTTCATGGCGATCGGCTATCTGGCCGCCGCGATCCTCCTCGCGCTGATCCTGTTCCACGTCCACGAGTTGGTGCCGGACTGGCGCGGCTGGCTCGGCTCGCTCGTCGTCACCGCCGTCGCCTTGGTGCCGATGGCGACCACCTTCGTGCCGCGGCTGCCCTTCGCCATGCGCCCGGTGCAGCTGCCGCGTTGGTACGCCACGGTGGCGCCCACGCTTCCGCCGGGGCGGGTGCTGCTGTCCTACCCCGAGCCGTTCTCGGGGATCCAGGTCGCTATGGCGTGGCAGGCGGTCAACGCCATGCACTACAGCCAGGCCGGGGGCGGTGGCCCCCAGGGCCAGGCTTCGCGGGCCGGTAGCGCGGCGCCGGGCTTCACCGTGCTGAGCCGGCTCTCCTTCGGCATCACCGTCGCCCCCCCGACCGGCACGCCGGCGCAGTACGCCGCGGTGCGCCACGCCCTCGAGGTCTGGCGGGTCACGACCGTGGTGGTGGCGCCGAACCTGGGAGCTCCGCCGCTCCAGCAGGGGCACGACCCCACCTATGCCGCCGCCTTCATGACGGCCGCCCTGGGCCGCTTGCCCACCATCCAGGCCGGGGCCTGGGTCTGGGACAACCTGCAGGTTGGGAGGCACGCCTCGTTGCACCTGTCGTCCGGCACCCTGGCCTCGTGCGTGGGCCAGGCCGAGGGCCGCTCGGGCCGGGTGGTGGCCAACCTGCGGGCGCCTGAGTGCGTGGGGCTCCACGGGCTGGCCGCGTCCCCTGCCTCGACCCCCCAGGGGCAATAGGCGTGAAAAGATGAATGGACGCCGGGCCCCGGCAGGCGGGAGCGCATCCTTCCCGCCGGTGTGGCCGGCAACCGGGTGGACAGGCCGCGTGGAGTCGGGGCGCGGGAGCGGCGAGAAGGACGGCGGCGAGTGACGCGATCGGGTGGGCGGGCCCTAGTGGGGGTGACAACTCTCCTGGTGCTGTCCGCCGTCATCGCCTTCGTTCCCGTGGCGCCGGGTGGCGCGGCCGTGCAGGCCACGCAGCTCGAGGGACTGGCCACGTCGGGGCCGCGCGTCACCATGGCGCTCCCGCCCGGCCTCGAACCTGCCGAGCACGATGCCCTGCTGCGCTCCGGCGCCTACGGCGCCAAACCCGTCCACCTGCTGATCGTCGGCGACTCCATCGCACTGACCCTGGGTATGGGCCTCTCGGTCGGGGCGGAAGCGGGCTACGGCGTGGCGATCAACAACAACGCCACCCTCGGGTGTGACCTCGACCCGCAACTGGAGATCCGCGAGGAAGGCGTGGCGACGGGCAACGTCCACGGCTGCGACGAGTGGCAGGGGCTGTGGCCCTTCCTGATCGCCCGGTTGCGACCCCAGGTGGTGGCGCTCGGACTGGGGCGGTGGGAGGTCACCGACCACTTCTACAACGGTCGGTGGGTCCACATCGGCGAGCCGGTGTGGGACGCGCACCTGACGTCCCAAATCAAGCAGGCCATTGCCATTCTCCATTCGTTTGGTGCCAAAGTGGTGCTCTTCACGATGCCGTACATCGACCCCAGCCAGCGCCAGCCCAACGGCATGCCGTACGACGAGGCCACCGCTTCGCGCGCCCGGCTCTTCAACGCGCTGGTCCGCCAGGTGGCGAGCTCCGAGCCCAAGGTGGTGAGCGTGGTCGACCTCAATCACCTGCTGGCGCCGAGCGGTGTCTATACCGCGTCGGTCGACGGCATCGACGTGCGCTCGTCCGACGGGATCCACATCAGCCTCGACGGTGGCGAGCTGTTGCAGCGCGAGATCCTGCCGCAGATCGCACAGCTCGGCCTGAAAGACGAGACCGCGGTGGCGACCGCGACCAAGGCGGCGCACCGGAACACGGCGGCGGGGACGAGGAAGCACGAGTGACCGACGACGAGGCCGCGGGGTCCCCGGCGGCTGAAGTCGTCGTCGAGTCCTTGCCCGCCGCAATGTCGCTGGCGCCCAACGCGGTGGGGCCGAACCTCGGCGCCGAACTCATCCTCGACACCGAGGCGCGCCCGGGCGTCGAGTCGATGCGCGCCGGCCTGCTGCAGGCGGGCCCGCTGGCCATCGCCGGCGTCGTGGCGAACGGCGCCAGCGTCATCCTCACCGTCGCGCTGGCCCGGTTGCTCTCGCCGCACAGCTACGGCGTCCTCAACCAGCTGACCGGGCTCTACCTGATCCTCTCCATGCCCGGCTCCGCCGTCGTGGTGGCGGTGGTGCGGCGGGTCACGTTGTGGCACGAGGACGGCAGCGGGCATCTCGTGCGGCGCTGGGCCGGGCGGGTGCACCGCCAGGGCACCATGCTGGTCCTGCTCTGGGCTGTCCTCGTCTACCTCGCCCGGCACGGGGTGGCCGTCCTGCTCAACCAGCAGAGCGGCGTCGGCATCGCCGCCATCCTCGCCGCCGCCGCCTTCTTCGTGCTCCTCTCGCTCGATCGCGGCCTCCTCCAGGCGCACCGCTCCTACAAGCCGTTGGCGGTCAACCTGCTGGTCGAGGCAGGCGTGCGGGTGGTGGCGGTCGTCGTCTTGGTCGCGGCCGGGTACGGGCCGTCGGGCGCCGCCATCGGGATCCTCATCGGCGAGGTGGTGGCGGCCGCCCACGCCCGCTACGCCGCCGTGCGGTCCTGGTCGGGCGGCCAGGGGCCCCGCGTGTGGGCCGTCACGGGGTGGGTGGCGGCGGTGCGGCCCGACGTCGTGCTGGCGGGTGCCTCGTCCGAGCGCCGCACGGTCGCCCTCGACCTCGCCGTCGCCTCCGTCTCGCTGTCGATGGTCGCCGTGCTGCAGAACATCGACGTGCTCGTCGTCGGGCGCGACAACCCCTCGCACAGCGGCGCCTACGCCGCGGTGTCGGTCACGAGCAAGGCCATCGTGTTCGGCGCGGTGGTGCTCGGGGGCTACCTGCTCCCCGAGGCGGCCATCCGATGGCGCCAGGGCGGCCACGCGCTGCGCCAGCTGGCCGTCGTGCTCGTGCTGCTCGCAATTCCGTCGGGCGTGCTGCTGGTCGTCGCGCTGGCCGCGCCCGAGGTGTTGCTCCAGGTCGTCTTCCATCACGCGTATACGGCCGCCTCCGACGCGCTGGCGCCGCTGGTGCTGGCCATGATCCTGCTCAGCGTCTCTGTGGTCCTCACCATGTACCTGCTGGCCGTCGGCCGGCGCTGGGTCGTCGGGGTGCTCGTCGGCGGCGCCCTCGCGTTGACCCTGGCCACGCTGGCCGTCCACGGTGCGCCGAGGGCGACCGCCTTCGTCGACCTGGCGGTCCAGGGGGGTGTGCTGGCGGTGATCGGGGCCGGCTTCGCGGTGGTGCACCGGGTCAGGCTGGGGCAGGTACCCGCAGGGCTAACCTGACCGAATGAGCGACGACTTGGGGCCGGGCGCGGTCGCGCCCGGCGGGCGACGTCGCGACGACGCGGCCATGGCGGAACACGAGGGTCACGCCGCGCGCGAAGGGCGTGACGGGCGCGACGAGCGCGACGTGCTGGCGTCGATCGCCGCCGAGGCCGGCCTGCGCCGGATCCACTTCGTCGCCTGGCGCGACCTCGACGACCCCGAGGCGGGCGGCTCGGAGCTGCACGCCCACAAGGTGGCCTCGCTGTGGGCTGCCGCGGGCCTCGACGTCACCTTCCGCACCTCCGCCGTCCCCGGCGCCCCCGCCGCGCTGACCCGCGACGGCTACCGCGTCCTGCGCCGCGCCGGCCGCTACGCCGTGTTCCCCGGCGCAGCCTGGGAGGGCTTGCGCATGGGGCACCGGCCCGGTGACGCCCTCGTCGAGATCTGGAACGGGATGCCCTTCCTCTCGCCACTGTGGTACCGGGGGCCGCGCGTCGTCTTCTTGCACCACGTCCACGCCGAGATGTGGGGCATGGTCCTGCCGCCCACGCTGGCCCGCTTGGGCGACACCATGGAGCGGCGGCTCGCGCCGCGCTTCTACCGCTCGAGCCGCATCGTGACGCTGTCCGAGTCGTCCCGGAGCGAGATCGTCGAGATGCTGCGCCTGCCGGCCGACAGGGTGACGGTGGCGCCCCCCGGGGTCGACGAGCGTTACCGCCCGGGCGGCCATCGCTCGGCCACGCCGTTGGTGGTGGCGGTCGGCCGCCTCGTTCCGGTGAAGCGCTTCGACGCCCTGCTGCGGGCACTGGCCAAGCTGAAGGTCGACCACCCCGCGCTCGAGGCCGTGATCATCGGCGAGGGCTACGAGCGCCCGGCGCTCGAGGCGCTGCGTGACGAGCTCGGGGCGGCCGAGTGGATCCGCCTGCCGGGCCGCGTGAGCGACCAGGAGCTCGTGAACTGGTACCGCCGGGCCTGGGTCGTGGCGAGCAGCTCGCAGCGCGAGGGCTGGGGCATGACGCTGACCGAGGCCGCCGCCTGTGGGACGCCCGCCGTGGCAACGGACATCGCCGGCCACGCCGACGCCGTGGTCGACGGCGAGTCGGGCCTGCTGGTGGACGATGTCGACGAGCTCCCGGCCGCGCTGGGCCGGGTCCTCGGCGACGAGGTGCTGCGCAGCCGGCTCTCGAAGGGCGCCTTGGCTCGCGCCCGCTGGTTCACGTGGGACGCCACCGCCCGCCGCGCCCTCGAGGCGCTGGCGGGTGAGGTGACGTCGCCGCCGTGATGTGCTGCTCTGCCTGACCCTCCCTAGCTCGCGATCCCCACGATCGGCTTGTTGAGCGTCATGGAACGGGTCGCGCCCTCGAACGGGGACCGCCGTTGGTCGGGAACGAGAAGATGCCGGCCGCCAGACGCCACCAGGTAGTGGCCCCCTGAGGCCGGCACCCGACGTGCCCACGACGGGCTTGTTGAGCGTGGTGCTGCCGGTCGAGCCATAGAAGCGGGCTGAGCCGCTCTGTGCTGAGAATCGGCTGAACTACGACTGATCGACGCCTGGGGGACCGGGACCGGCTCCCGCACCGGCACCCGCAGTCGCCGCCACGGCACCACCCACCGGCGCCGCCCGCAGCGCCCGCCGGCGCAGCGGCTTGGCCGCCCGCAGCCCGCAGCTCGAGATCACCGCATCCGCCACCAGCAAGACGACGCCGAGCCAGATCAGGTTGCCGGCGTGGACGAAGGAGCCGTCCCAGTTGGAGCCCGGCAGGTAGTGGTGCACCCGCTGGCCCTCGACCACGTTGAGGCACCCGGCCACGATGAAGGCGATGCCGCCGATGACCGTCACGGCGCGGGCCCAGGGGACGAGCAGGCCGAGCGTCACCAGCCCGGCCACGAGCAGGCCGGCGAGCGGTAGCGCAACGAGCAGCGCCACGGCGCCCGTGATCAGCCCGATGACCAGCGCGCGCGGGAAGCGGGCCCAGCCCCGACGGCCCTCGCCGTTGGCCGGCATCGGGATCGTGTAGGGCAACGTCAGGGCCGGCGCGTCGAACGGGTCCGACGGCCGCTCGGGCGCGTCGGGGCCGGCCGGGCCGCGCAGGCGCCTGGGCAGGCGGGACCGCAGCCGCCGCCGCCAGCGAACGGGGAGGAACCCGAGGACCAGGCACAACACGAGCGTCGCCGCCGAGATCGCTAACGCGGCCCACACCACGCGCTGGGGCGTCCAGCTCAACGACACCGTGAAGCTGGACCCACCCAGCGCCTGCAGGTCGGCCGTCGTGACGTGCCACCCGTTGGCAAAGCCGTCGACCAGCTGCGGCGTCCCGAGGTCCACGGAGTGCGAGCCCGCCGGGGCGCCGGGACCGGGCGAAGCCACCGCGTGCCAGCCCTTGTTCACGCTCTGGCCGAACACGAACTCGAACGGCTGGGTCGCGCCGGTCACCTTGGCGGTCTGGCTGTCGATGTGCGACGACGTCTGCGTGACCACCGGCCCCGTCCCGGCCTGCGTGGCGGGGAGCGAAGGTGTCCCCGCCGGCGTCGCGCTTGCGACCGGCCCCGCCCCGCCGCCCGCCGTCGAGTCGAGCGCGAGCTGGTCGAGGTTCCAGCCGGTGCACGTCGTCGGGGTGCTGGCACACGGCGGGTTGTGCCCGACGGCCGTCTCGACCACGTGGGTGCCCGCCGCCAGCGAGATGCCGTTGGCGTCGGGCCCGCACGGGACGACCTGCACCTCGCCGCCGTCGAGCGCCGAGGTGGTCGACCCGACGATCGACACGCTGATCGGCTGGCCGTCGATGGTCAGCAGGTTGCTCACGCAGTTGCCCGGGAGCTGCGCCGGCGTGGGCGAGGACACGACGCCGGCGGGAAAGCCGATTTCCGCGATGCCGAGCGGCAGGGCCAGCGGGCCGGCCGAGTAGTAGTTCGCCGCGTACTCGGGCCGGATCGCGGTGAACGTCACAATGAAGTGCGACCCCGTGATGGCCGGGAACGAGAGCGGCACGGTGGTCACCGCGCCGGGCACGGAGCTGTCGGCGATCGGGGGGATCGTCACCTTGCGCACCTGGCTGCCCGAGGTGATGGTCAGGGCGGTGGGTACGGAGTGGCGCCCGTCCGCGATCACCTGGAGGTCCAGGGTGCTGAGCGCCTGTGACTTGGTGAGGTCGTACGTCAACGACGACCCGACCTGTGCCTTGGTGCCGAGGCCCGGCTGCCACGCCGTGGAGTCGTTCCCGTCGACGGTGGCCGACGCCGTCGCCTGGAGGTCACCGGGGAGGCGGCCCGACGAGTAGGCGTCGCGCACGCCTCCGGCCCCGTTGGTGGAGCGCCCGACGAGGCGGTCGATCTCGTCGTCGGGGATCAGCGCTGAGAGCGACGCGCTCCCCGATAGCGTGAACGTGCGCGCCGTGGGCAACGTGAACTGACGCGAGATCGTCGTCTCGGGGTCGCTGCGCGGCGGGTACTGCGACGTGCGGTCGCGGGTCATGACGAGGCTGAGCCGGTCCGAGGCCGAGGCGGCGCCCAGCGAGGACAGCATCTGGGTCGGCATCTGCAGCACCTGGTGCACCTGCTGGCCCGGGATCTCGATCTCGGCGAAGCCCACCGCAGCGGCCGACAACGGCGCCGCGGTGTTGTTCGTCGTGCCGTCGATGGTGACCCGCAGCGTGTGGAACGTCCGCGCCGGGAAGGTCAGTGTCTGGCCCGAGGTCAGGTACGACGCCGGCGTCAGCTTGTACCGGATGGGGTCCTTGCCGTCGAAGGTGAGCGTCACCGCCGAGATCCGCCGCGACAGGTCGCCCCGCTGCGGCTGCACGACGGTGATGTGGTCGGTCGTGACCGGGTTGGCGAATTGCGACTGCCACCACTGGCCCTTCGGGTCGGGCACGAAGGTGCCGGTGATCCACGCCGTGTCGAAGTTGTTGTCGATGGCGCTGTAGCCCTGGTCCTCAGGGGTGTACGAGACGCTGTTGCCGTAGCTGCTGGCCGTGACGTTCACCGCGCCGACGTAACTGGCATAGGTCTTCGACGAGATCCCGGTGCCCGGGAAGAGCTCGACCGGGCTGTCGCTCAGGTCGGTCTTGGCCGGATTCTCGTCCGGCGTCTCCGTGTAGCCGGCGTTGGCCGTCAGGGTGTCCCAGCGGAAGGCCTGCTTGCGGTTCGTGTCGGTCACCACGAGCTGCGCGCCCTGCGACGCCAGCTGGTGGAGCTGGGTGGGGTCGGAGGCCAGCGTGCCGGCGTAGTAGATCGCGCTCTTCGTGTTGAGCATCCCCAGCCCCGCCAGGTTGTTCACCCCGGTGGCGTCGCCCTCCATGACGATGGCGCCGCTGTCGGACTCACCGCGGAGCAGGGGCCGCGGGTTGGCGACGGTGTACGTGACGATGGGGGAGGGCCAGCCGACGTTGCCCGGGACCGACAGGTCCTCCTCGTTCAGGGTGGACACCGTGGACACGTTCGGCCGCGGCGCCCCGAACGAGGTGGGGTCGCTCAGGCCCGGCGGCGTCTGCAGGAGCTGGAGCGCCAGCAGCTCGGGCTGCGGGACGCCGTAATGCTCGTAGTTCTGGTCGTACTCGACCATGACGTCGCCCGCGCCCATCAGGCGCGACATCGGCGCCAGCGCGTTCATGTTGGCGATGCCGTCCTGGATCGGCCCGTCGACGGCGTAGAGCGTGTCCGCCGTGGCGATGGAGCCCATGATCTGCTGCTCGCGCGTCACGAAGTCGCGGTTCAACAGCGCGGGCTGGGGCGTGTCGACCGTGTCGCCCCAGCGATAGGACGCGAAGTCGTTGCCCGGGATGGCGAAGACCCGGGTCCCCGGATGCGTGGCGTTGAGGTGGTTGATCGCGGCGATCTCGTAGGACGGCAGCGACGCCGGCTGGGTGAAGTTGTTGGCGATCGTGTCGCCGTTGAAGAGCGACGGGATGTTGGCGACGACCAGGCCGGCCACGACGAGGGCGGTGACGACGCCGACGAGCGACAGCCGTCGCCACAGTGCGGTCAGCCCGCTGCCGAGCAGCATGACGAGCGCCAGGAGCACGAGGGGCGTGGCCCGGTCGGTGGACCGCAGCGCCAGGCCCGCCGTCGTGTCGGTCATGAACGATTTGAGCCAGCGCCCCACCAGCGTCGGGTTGCTGAAGGGGAACGGCCCCACCGACAACACCAGGCCGACGAAGAGCAGGACGAGGAAGAAGGCCCGCTCGCGCCACCGGACGAAGGCCGCCGCGACCAGCGACACGACCGGCACGGCGTACGACGCCGCCAACAGCCAGACGTTCTGCGTGTAGCGCACGGCGGCGTTCGTCCACGGGCCCAGGTGGTCGCTGCCGTAGAAGTACCAGTAGCCCAGGCCGCGCAGGATGTCGACCGGGTTGGAGGTGGCCGATGTCGAGGGCACGGTCTCGGTGAACTTCAGGACGTTGACCCCGTACGCCGCCTCCACTTCCAACCCGGCCATCCACCACAGGCACGCCCCCAGGGTCAACACCGCGATGCGCAGGCCGGTGGCCAACGCGTGGCGCCAGGTCGACTCGCGCAGCACCACGACGGCGAAGAAGAGCCACAGGATCGGAGCGACGCCCACGTAAATGATGGAGCTCGCGTTGATGCCACTCACCAGGGCCACGACGAAGGCGAACAGCGCCGGCTCGCGCCAACCGCCGCGGCGCAAGGCGACGATGGTCAGGCCCAGCATGAACGGCAGGCCCGCCCACGGCAGCAGGATCACCGAGATCCGCCCGGCGTACTGCAGGAAGTACGGCGAGAGCATGTAGGCGAGGGCCGCCGCGCCGGGCCCGGGGCCCCGCAGGCCGAGGATGCGACAGAGATAGAGGACGCCGACACCCGCCGCGAAGAGGATGGAGCCCAGCCAGAGGCGCTGCGCCACCCAGACCGGCACGCCGAGCAGGTGGAAGACGACGTAGAAGGGGCCCATCGGCAGGAGGTAGCCGAGGTACTCGTGGCTCACGGTGCCCAGCGCGATGGTCGGGTTCCACATGAACGCGACCTGGCTCAGGAACCGGGTGGGGTCCAGATACAGGTAGGTCTTCGTGTCGGGAGTGATCACTCCCGGCCGCACCGCCAGCAGCGGGATGTACGCCAAACCAGCCACCACGGCCAGACCACCGATCCACCACCAGCGGCCGCTCCGGGTGATCGCCCCCGTCAGTCCCACCGAGCCGCCCCCGCCGTCCCCGCCGCCCCCGCCGCCCCCGCCCTCGCCGTCCCCGACCCCACCGTCCCCACCGCCCTCGCCCGCACCGTTCTCCTTCTTCGTGCCGCGGCTGGCGGCGTGCCGCCCCCGAGAGGCAGTGACGGTGAACGTGGAGGTCATGAAGAAGGGCTGAAACGACGACCGGTAGTGTAAGCAGGCCGCGCCACCGGGACCTGTCATACAGGACCTGTCGTGCAGGACCTGTCATACGAAGGGAGCGCCCCCGTGGCCACCAGCACCAAGAGCCGGCTCACGGGGGAGCGGCCACAGCAGGGGGTCACGCCCGATTCCCTGCTCGCCCTGCACGAGGCGGGGTACCGGGCCGTGCTCGAGCGCATCGGCGACGGGCGCATCCTCGACGTCGGCTGTGGCCAGGGCTTCGAGTCGGCCCGCTTCCTCTCCCCGGACCGCCAGGTCGTCGGGGTGGACTACTCCGCCGACGCCACGACAGCGGCCAAAGCCCGCTACGGGACCGCGGGGCTCGATGTGGCCCAGATGGACGCCCTCGCCCTCGCCCTCCTGCCCGCCAGCTTCGACGGTGCCTGCTCGTCGCACCTGATCGAGCACTTCACCGACCCCGAGCCCCACGTGGCCGAGCTCGCGCGCGTCATCAAGGACGACGGCGTGCTCTGCCTGGTCACGCCGAACGGCCCGACCGACTTCGAGAACCCGTTCCACCTGCACCTGTTCGACCGGGCCGAGCTCCGAGAGATGCTCGATCGCCACTTCGCCGACGTGTGGCTGGGCGGCGTCGACGCTGCGCCCCACGTGAAGGCCGACTTCGAAGCGCGCCGGATCAAAGGCAACAAGCTCCTCAGGCTCGACGCCCTCGACCTCCGTCACCGCATTCCGCATTCGTGGTACGTGTGGGCCTACACGCGCCTGCTCCCCCTCGCCTACAAGCTGGTGGCCCGGGGCGACACCGGCGGCCTGACCGGGATCACGGCCGACGACTGGCACGTGACCGACGAGCCCGACGAGACGACGCTCGTCCTGTTCGCCGTGGCCAGCAAACCCCGCCGGAACGGTTCCGCCTAGATGCTGGCGGTCGGCCTCACGGGAGGCATCGGCTCGGGCAAGTCGGCGGTGGCCGACCTGCTCGTCGAGCGCGGTGCCGTGCTCATCGACGCCGACCAGGTCGCCCGCGACGTCGTGGCGCCGGACGGGCCGGCCTACCAACCGCTCATCGACCGCTTCGGGACTGGCATCGTGGCCGAAGACGGCACGATCGACCGCCCCGCCCTGGCCGCCCTCGCGTTCGCCGACGAGGAGTCGCGCCTCGCCCTCAACGCGATCACGCACCCGGCCATCGGCATCGCCATGATCCAGGCGCGCGACGCGCTGGCCGACACCGACCACATCGTCGTCCTGGCCATCCCGCTCCTGACCGCGCTGCACCGCGAAACGGTGAAGCTGCACAAGGTCGTCGTCGTCGACACGCCGGTCGACGTCGCGCTCGAGCGCCTGCTCTCCCAGCGCGGTTTCGACCGCACCGACGCCGAGGCGCGCATCCGCTCGCAGGTGTCGCGCGAGGAGCGGGTCGAGGAGGCCGACTACGTGCTCGACAACTCGGGCGACCGGGCCGCGCTCGAGCACGAGGTGGCCAAGCTGTGGGACTGGCTGCTGACGGCGCAGAAGGAGCAGGAAGCGCCCGAGCAGCCAGACCAGGAGGAGGCGCAGGGGCCGGCCTGACGGCCGGTCGCGCCGCGCTGCCGCCGGGCCCCCGTCCGGCGCGTCACACCTCGCCGGTAGCCTCGTTGGGTCATGCCCGATTTCGAGGTCGTCTCCCCCTTCAAACCCTCGGGTGACCAGCCGCAGGCCATCACCTCGCTGGCCCAGGGACTGACGCGGGGCGACCGCTACCAGACCCTGCAGGGCATCACCGGCTCGGGCAAGACGGCGACCATCGCCTGGATGATCGAGCAGGTCCAGCGGCCCACCCTCATCATCGAGCCCAACAAGTCGCTGGCCGCCCAGCTCTCCTCCGAGCTGCGGGACCTGTTCCCCAAGAACCGGGTCGAGTTCTTCGTCTCGTACTACGACTACTACCAACCCGAGGCGTACCTGCCGACGACGGACACCTACATCGAGAAGGACTCGTCCATCAACGACGAGATCGACCGGTTGCGCCACGCCACCACCTCGTCACTCCTCATGCGCAAGGACGTCATCGTCGTCGCCTCGGTCTCGTGCATCTACGGCCTGGGCTCGCCCGACGAGTACCGCGACCGCATCTTGGGGCTGGCGGTGGGGGAGCAGGTGGACCAACGGGACGTCCTGCGGCGGTTGGTCGACCTCCAGTACGCGCGCAACGACGTGAACCTCGTCCGCGGCACCTTCCGGGCCCGGGGTGACACGGTCGAGATCCACCCGGCCTACGAGGAGGCGGCATTGCGCGTCGAGATGTTCGGCGACACCGTCGAGCGGATCGTGCCCTTCGACGTCCTCACCGGCGAGATGGGCGAGGAGATGGAGGACGTCGCCGTCTACGCCGCCACGCACTACGTGACCGGCGACGAGATCATCCAGCGTGCCGTCGGGACGATCGAGGTCGAGCTGCGCGAGCGCCTCGGCGAGTTCGAGAAGGAGGGCAAGCTCCTCGAGGCGCAGCGCCTCCGGGTCCGCACCGAGCACGACCTCGAGATGCTGGCCGAGACCGGCGTGTGCTCGGGGGTCGAGAACTACAGCCGCCACCTCGACGGCCGGGCGCCGGGGGAGACGCCCTACACGCTCCTCGATTTCTTCCCCAAGGACTATCTCTGCGTGATCGACGAGAGCCACGTCGCCGTCCCGCAGCTGCACGGCCAGTACGCGGGCGACAAGTCGCGCAAGGACGTGTTGGTGGAGCACGGCTTCCGCCTGCCGTCGGCCCGGGACAACCGGCCGCTGCGTTTCGACGAGTTCATCGAGCGGGTGCACCAGACCGTGTTCGTTTCCGCCACGCCGGGCCCCTTCGAGCTCGAGCAGTCCGACAACATCGCGGAACAGGTGATCCGCCCGACCGGTCTGGTCGACCCCGAGGTCACGATCATGCCGACGAAGGGGCAGATCGACGACCTGTTGGCCCGCATCACCAAGACCGTCGGCGCCGGTGGCCGGGTGCTGGTGACGACGCTGACCAAGAAGATGGCGGAGGACCTGACCGACTACCTGTCCGAGGCCGGCGTGCGCGTGCAGTACCTGCACTCGGACATCGACACCATCACGCGCATCGAGATCCTGCGCGAGCTCCGCCTCGGCTCCATCGACGTGCTGGTCGGCATCAACCTCTTGCGTGAGGGGCTCGACCTGCCCGAGGTGGCGCTCGTCGCCATCCTCGACGCCGACAAGGAGGGGTTCCTGCGCTCGGCCTCGTCGCTCATCCAGACCATGGGCCGGGCGGCCCGCAACGTCGACGGCGTGGTGGTGTTGTACGCCGACACGATCACCGACTCCATGCGCGAGGCCGTTTCGGTCACCCAGCGCAGGCGCGAGGTGCAGACGGCGTACAACCTCGAGCACGGGATCGACCCCCAGACCATCCGCAAGTCGGTCACCGACATCCTCGAACGCATCCGTGGCACGGGTGGCGGGAGCACGTCGCGGGCGGGGCGCAGCCGGGCCGAGGTGCGGCGGAACGCCGCGGTGCGCGGCAACCGCCGCCCGGGCGAGTTCCTGGCCGAGGGTGATGCGTCGACGCCGGCCGAGGCCGTCGAGCTGATCACGCAGCTCGAGGCCGAGATGAAGGCGGCCGCTGCCGAGCTCCGCTACGAGGAGGCGGCGCTGTTGCGCGACGAGATCGCCGAGATCCGCTCGTCGGTCCCGGGCTGACCGCCCGCCGGCCCGACCGCCCGCCGGCCCGACCGCCCGCCGGCCCGACCGCACGTCTCGGGCCGCCTGAACCTGCTCGCCTAACGTCTGGGCCCATGCCCACCACGACGCAGCTCCGCGAGGCCATGGCGCGCTACGCCGAGGCCGCCAGTTCGCGGGACCCCGAGCGGTACGCCGCCCTCTTCACGCCAGACGCCGTGCAGGTCGATCCGTACCCGTCCGGTGTGCACAACGGGCGCGACGAGATCCGCGCCTTCATCAAACAGTCGTTCGACGCCTGCGAGACCATGACGTTCGAAGTGGAGGAGTGTCACCCCGTCGCCGACAAGGCGGCGATTCGCTTTCACATCACGCTCGAGCTCGCGGGCGGCACGACGATGCACATCCGTGGCGTCGAGGTGTTCACGATCACCGACGACGGCCTGATCTCTGCGGTCGACGCCTATTGGGGCGAGGAGGACGTGACTTTCGTCGGCGGCTGAGTGCACCGCTGCAAGCAATCCGGGTTTCGTCCCGTTACCTGGGAAAGGTCTTAGAGACGCCCGTTGTAGTCGACTACAATTGGGATGGCAGGTTGGGATCGGGGAGGAGCGGGATGCCGATCGCGGTGCAAACGGGCGGGTCGCCACGTCTACCGTGGGGACGGTGGTGACGCCCGATGGCAACGGCTACTGGCTGGTCGCCTCCGACGGCGGCATCTTCACCTATGGCGACGCCGGGTTCTTCGGGTCCCGGGGTGGCCAGCCGCTGAACAAGCCGATCGTGGGCATGGCGGCCACCCCGACGGGGCTCGGCTACTGGCTCGTCGCCTCCGACGGGGGCATCTTCAACTACGGCGACGCCCCCTTCCAAGGCTCGGCCGGCTCCCTCCATCTCAACGCGCCGGTCGTCGGGATGGCGGGGGGCTGAATCGGCCCGACCTGGGCTCGCCGGAAGCAACGTTCCGTGCAGAAGATCCTTGGAGTGAGTAAGAAATAGGGACGGCCACAACGGGGCTCGTAACTATGAGCGGCCCGAGGGCCGGGAGGAGGGTCCAGCATGCGCCGAGCGACGATGGTTGGTGTGGTTCTGGCGACACTTGGTGGGGGCGGCGTCATCGGCCTCGCCGGGGCCGGGGCTGGGGCGGCGAGCGGGCCGGCCCCGGGGACGATCAACGCGTTCGCCGGCAACGGCACGGCTGGCGCGACCGGCGACGGCGGGCTGGCGACCAGTGCCGAGCTCACCGATCCGGAGGACGCCGTCACCGATCTGTCCGGCAACGTGTACATCGCCGACGAGGGAAACTGCCAGGTGCGCAAGGTGACGCCGGCGGGGATCATCTCGCGGTTCGCCGGCACGGGGACGTGTGGCTTCAGCGGCAACGGAGGACCGGCGACGAATGCCGAGCTCAGTGAGGTCTTCGGGGTGGCCGCCGACGCCTCGGGCAACGTCTACATCGCTGATGGGGACAACAACGAGGTGCGCGTGGTCTCGCCCTCCGGCGTCATCACCGACTTCGCGGGTTCACCGACCGGCGCGTCGGGGTTCTCGGGTGACAACGGACCCGCGGCGTCGGCGACCCTGGACATCCCCTGGGGTGTGCGGACTGACCGCGCTGGCGACGTCTTCTTCACCGACGAGGACAATCTCCGCGTACGCGAGGTCAACTCGAGCGGCATCATCACCACCGTGGCGGGGAATGGATCCGCAGGCGACAGCGGTGACGGCGGGCCCGCCACCTCAGCGGAATTCGTGGATCCGGTGGGCATCTACGTGGACGCATCAGGGAACCTGTTCATCACCGACGAGGACGCCGCCGTCGTCCGAGAGGTCAACACGAGTGGGATCATCACTACCGTGGCCGGCGACGGCACCAGCGGTTCGTCCGGCGACGGTGGTCCGGCGACGGCGGCCGAGCTCGACGAACCGTACGGAGTCGTCGAGGACAACGTGGGCAACCTCTACATCGCTGACTACGACGGCAGTTCGGTCCGCGAGGTGAGCGCGGCCACCGGCAAGATCTCCACCTACGCCGGCACTTCCGGCACCTCGGGCGACTCGGGTAACGGCGGCCCCGCGTCGATGGCCCTGCTCGATGGCCCCTCGCAGGTCTGGCTCGACGCCAGTGGCAACCTGCTCATCAACGACTACTCGGACAACACGATCCGCAAGGTCACGGCGGCTTCGCCGACTGGCCTCGGCTACTGGATGGTGGCGTCCGACGGCGGCGTCTTCAACGAGGGCAGCGCCGGGTTCTTCGGCTCGCGCGGCGGTCAAGCCCTCAACAAGCCCATTGTGGGCACGGCGGCGACGCCCGATGGGAAGGGCTACTGGCTCGTCGCGTCCGACGGCGGCATCTTCAACTACGGCGACGCCGGCTTCCTCGGCTCGCGCGGCGGTCAGCCGCTCAATAGCCCGATCGTGGGCATGGCATCGACACCCGACGGCAAGGGCTACTGGCTCGTGGCCTCCGACGGCGGGGTCTTCAACTACGGCGACGCCGGCTTCTTCGGTTCGCGCGGCGGCCAGGCGCTGAACAAGCCGATCGTGGGCATGGCGGCGACGGCGGACGGCAAGGGCTACTGGCTGGTCGCGTCCGACGGGGGCATCTTCAACTACGGCGATGCCGGCTTCCTCGGCTCCCGCGGCGGCCAGACGCTGAACAAGCCCATCGTGGGCATGGCGCCGACCCCCGACGGGGCCGGCTACTGGCTCGTGGCCTCCGACGGCGGGATCTTCAACTACGGCGACGCTGCCTTCGACGGGTCCGCCGGGAACCTGGTCTTGAACAAGCCCGTGGTCGGCATCGCCCCCACGCCCGACGGCGGCGGCTACTGGCTTGTGGGCTCCGACGGCGGGGTCTTCAACTTCGGCGACGCGCAGCTCTGGGGCTCCACGGGGAGCATCCACCTCAACCAGCCGATGGTGGGGGTGGCTCCCGGGGTCTGAGTTGACGGGAGGTTGACCGGAGGCCGCCGCCTCGGTTCCGGCGGGACCGGCGCGGCGGCCTGACCTGGGCTCGCCGGACCTGACACAGCGCGCCGGTATCCTGCCTGGATGGCCGACCGCTTGGTCGTTCGCGGGGCCCGCGAGCACAATCTTCGTGACGTCAGCCTTGACCTGCCCCGGGACAAGCTCATCGTCTTCACCGGGCTGTCGGGGTCGGGGAAGTCGTCACTCGCCTTCGACACCATCTACGCCGAGGGCCAGCGCCGCTATGTCGAGTCGCTGTCGGCCTACGCCCGCCAGTTCCTGGGCCAGATGGACAAGCCGGACGTCGACTTCATCGAGGGTCTGTCGCCGGCCATCTCCATCGACCAGAAGTCGGCCAGCCGCAACCCCCGCTCGACGGTGGGCACCATTACCGAGGTCTACGACTACCTCCGCCTCCTCTACGCCCGCATCGGGCACCCGCACTGCCCGACCTGCGGCCGCCCGGTCGCCCGCCAGACGCCCCAGCAGATCGTCGACCGGGTCCTCGAGCTGCCCGAGGGGACCCGCTTCCAGGTCATGGCCCCGGTCGTGCGGGGGCGCAAGGGCGAGTACAGCTCGCTGCTCGACGACCTGGCCAAGCAGGGCTTCGCCCGCGTCCGGGTCGACGGGGTGCCGCTCGAGCTGGCCGACCGGGGCGAGATGGCGCTCGCACGCTACGAGACCCACACCATCGAGGTCGTGGTCGACCGCCTCGTCCGCCGGGCCAACATCCGCCAGCGCCTGACCGAGTCGATCGAGACCGCGCTGGCGCTGACCGGCGGCACGGCCGAGGTGCTCGTCATGAACGGTGGCGGCAAGGACGAGGCCGCCGACGGCGAGAGCAACGAGGCCATCACGTTCTCCCAGCATCTCGCGTGCACGCACTGCGGCATCAGCTTCGAGGAGCCGGCGCCGCGCAACTTCTCCTTCAACTCGCCCTACGGCGCCTGCCCGGTGTGCGCCGGCCTGGGCACCCGCTTCGAGGTCGACCCCGAGCTCGTGGTGCCCGACGACTCGCTGTCGCTGGCCGAGGGCGCGCTGGCGCCGTGGGCCAGCGCGCGCAGCGAGTACTTCACCGGGCTGCAGCAGGGGGTCGCCGACCTGGGCGGCTTCTCCTTCGACGCGCCGTGGAAGTCGCTCAAGGCCAAGGACAAGAAGCTCATTCTCTACGGCACCGGCGCCCGCGCCGTGCGGGTCACCTACAAAAACCGCTTCAACCGCACGCGCTCGTACGACGCCCACTTCGAGGGCATCATCCCGTGGCTGCAACGGCGCCACGGCGAGTCCGAGTCGGACTGGTCGCGCGAGCAGATCGAGCAGTACATGCGCGAGGTGGACTGTCCCACGTGCAAGGGCGCGCGCCTCAAGCCCGAGTCGCTGGCCGTGACGGTCGACGGACGGAACATCTACGAGCTGTGCAGCCTGTCGATCGAGAGCGCGGTCGACGCCATGGCCAAGCTCGAGCTGACCGACCGCGAGCACATGATCGCCGACCGGGTGCTCAAGGAAGTGCGCGAGCGCATGCAGTTCCTGCTCGACGTCGGGCTGGACTACCTCTCGCTGGCGCGCTCGGCCGGCACGCTCTCGGGCGGTGAGGCGCAGCGCATCCGCCTGGCCAGCCAGATCGGCAGCGGCCTGGTCGGGGTGCTCTACGTGCTCGACGAGCCCTCCATCGGGCTGCACCAGCGCGACAACCAGCGCCTCATCGGCACGCTCGAGCGCCTGCGCAACCTCGGCAACACGGTCATCGTGGTCGAGCACGACGAGGAGACCATCCGCTCGGCCGACTACGTCGTCGACATCGGGCCGGGCGCGGGGGAGCACGGCGGCAACATCGTGCACGCGGGGCCGGTCATCGGGCGGGGCGGCCTGGTGACGAACAAGGCGTCCATCACGGGCCAGTACCTCTCGGGCAAGCGGTCGATCCCGCTGCCGGCGCGCCGCCGCCCGGGCACCGGCGAGGTCGTCACCGTGCGCGGCGCCCGCGAGCACAACCTGCGCGACATCGACGTCTCGTTCCCGCTCGGCTGCCTCATTGCCGTGACCGGCGTGTCGGGCTCGGGCAAGTCGACGTTGGTCAACGACATCTTGCTGCGGTCACTGGCCCAGCACCTCCACCGGGCCAAGACGCTGCCCGGGCGCCACCGCAAGGTCGAGGGCATGGAGCACCTCGACAAGGTGGTCGACGTGGACCAGGCGCCGATCGGGCGCACGCCGCGGTCGAACCCGGCGACCTACACGGGCGTCTTCGACCACATCCGCAAGCTGTTCGCGCAGACGGCGGAGGCCAAGGTCCGGGGCTACCAGCCCGGGCGCTTCTCCTTCAACGTGCGCGGCGGGCGGTGCGAGGCGTGCGCGGGGGACGGCACGATCAAGATCGAGATGCACTTCCTGCCCGACGTGTACGTGCCGTGCGAGATCTGCGGCGGGGCGCGCTACAACCGCGACACGCTCGAAATCACCTTCCGCGGCAAGACCATCGCCGACGTGCTCGACCTGTCGTGCGAGGAGGCGCTCACGTTCTTCGAGCGCCAGCCCTCGATCGCCCGCCACATGCAGACGCTGGTCGACGTCGGCCTGGGTTACGTGCGCCTCGGCCAGCCGGCCCCGACACTGTCGGGCGGCGAGGCGCAGCGGGTGAAGCTCGCCAGCGAGCTGAGCCGGCGCCCGACCGGGCACACCTTCTACATCCTCGACGAGCCGACGACGGGCCTCCACTTCGAGGACACCCGCAAGCTGCTCGAGGTCCTCGGGCGCCTGGTGGAGCAGGGCAACACCGTCGTGGTGATTGAGCACAACCTCGACGTGATCAAGACCGCGGACTGGATCATCGACCTCGGGCCCGAGGGCGGCGACAAGGGTGGCCTGGTGATCGCCGAGGGCACGCCCGAACAGGTGGCCAAGACGGCAGGCAGCTACACCGGCGAGGTGCTGAAGCCGATGCTGAACCAGAAGGGCTAGTCCTAAAACAAGCGAATCCCGGCCGTGTAGGCCGACTTTCGCCGGTCCGATGCGGTGCGGCGAGGCTTCAAGGCCGAAGCAGGGGACTGAGGGTCACTGCGAAGTGCATTTTCGACGCGCGCGAGCGCGTTGCACCG
>DASXEK010000074.1:0-12103 GCA_036490155.1 Acidimicrobiales bacterium
CCCACCGCGACCGTCGGCGCGGTAATCGCCGTAGAACCCGGCCAGCTCCAGCTCGGCCACCACATCGGCGATGAAGAACGCCAAATGGTTCTCCGGCAGCCAATCCCGCACCGACGGCGGCATCAACAGCAGCTGATCCACATCACCAGCACGCACATTCACAGCCATGCCCGATTCTCCCGCGCCGCCCTCGCCGAGGGCCGAAGGCCGAAGGCGCGCGATTCGTGCGACAGCCTCAATTGGGACACGAATACCCGTCGACTGCCGGCCACAATTGGACGCGTCACGGAGCCCCGTGCGACCGCAGAGATCTGGCGATGAGTTCCTTCTGGACCTCATTGGCCCCGCCGTAGATCCGCGTTACGCGAGAATCGGTCCACATCTGGCCGATCAGATACTCCTGGGTGTAGCCATAGCCGCCGTGGAGCTGCAGGCAGCGGTCGATGACCTGGCACTGGATGTCGCTGACCCAGTATTTGGCCATCGATGCCGTGGCGGTGTCCAACGTGCCCGCCAGGCACCTGTCGATGCACGAGTCAACGAACACCCGCACCACTTGCGCCAGCGTGGCGCACTCGGCCAACTCAAAGCGCGGGTGTTGCAGGTCGAACAGGGTCTCGCCGAACATCCGCCGCTGTAGCGCGTAGGCGACAGTCTCCTCGACTGCCTTCTCGATCATCGCCGCGCCGGCGACGCCCACTGTGAGTCGCTCCTGGGGCAGCTGGTCCATCAGTTGGGAGAACCCCTGGTTCTCCCGCTCCCCCAGCATCCAGTCCGCCGGCACTCGGACCTCGTCGAAGAACATCTCTGATGTGTCGGCGTAGTGCTGCCCCGACTTGCGCAGCACGCGCCCCCGGCTGAAACCGGCCAGGCCGTTGGTGTCGAGCAGGAACAGCGAGATGCCTCGTGCACCGGCATCGGCGTCGGTCTTGGCGGCCAGGATCAGCAGGTCGGCACTCGAACCCTGGGAGATGAACGTCTTGGACCCCGAGATCAGGTAATCGCCGCCCGGTTGTCGCATTGCCCTGGTGGCCAACGCCTTGAGGTCCGAGCCGGCGCCCGGTTCGGTCATGCCGATTGCACTGATCGCCTCACCGGAGGCCATGGGTGGCAACCAGCGACGTTTCTGCGCCTCGGTGCCGTAGGCCAGGACGTAATGTGCGTCGATGACACTGTGTTGCCCGCCGCCCCAGCCCAGCAAATTGGCCCGCGCTTGTTCGTGCATCACAACGAAGTCGTGCGCCAGCGTCCCGCCTCCACCGCCGTACTCGACCGGGATCGCGCAGCACAGCAGCCCCAGGTCGCCGGCCTTGCGCCACACGCTGCGGTCGATGAGGTGTTCGCGTTCCCAACGTTCGCGCTCACTGTTGATCTCGGTGGCGAAGAACTTCTCGGCCACCTCGCCCAGGGCCCGGACCTCGTATGGGCCCATCCACGCCGAGACGTGCCCGTGCTTGTCGAGTGCGACCACGATGGCGGCTCCTTCATGTGTGAACAGACGCGTTGGCGAGGAGGTGAAGCACCAGTGAGGCGAACGCCGTCCGGTCAGCCACCCGGTGGGGCTGGGCCGAACTTCTCGTCGGTTGCACCGCTGCTCCCCCGGTACGTCGAGCCCAGCCCGTCTCCGTCTGCCGTCGAGCTATGGCGCGGAAGGTGTAACCGCTCGACGAAGGTGCCCCAGAGCTCCGCATCCGGGGCTCCGAGCGGATACGGCGTGATGAGGGTGACCACCTCGCCGTACCGTTCTAGGACGAGCTTGGGCTCGTCCGCCGGTTCGGCCACGATCGCGAAGGCACCCAGCACCGTGTCACCGATCTGTCGGCCCATCCCCTCCCACTCCCGGCGTTTGGACAGCGCGGTGAGTTCGTCGCCAGGCGGACCCCAACCATGCAACTCCAGAACCGCACGGTAGGCGCGCGTCGAGGCGTAGAACGCGATCTGCTGACGAGCCGTATCCGCCCGCGCGTCCATGTCCTCATCGGTCGCGCCCGTCACGATGAACGGCGTCCCGCTGATCTCGAAGCGCACGAGGCTGATGTCTTCCTGAGGAGCTCTGGTCAGGGTTGGACGGGAGGTTCAGTGCGTGTGACCGACCTCGGATCCGAGGTAGTGAGCGAAGACGTCATCGCCGTCCAATTCGGACGGCTCGCCCCGGAAGACGATCTGACCACGGTCGAGCAGGTAGACGAAGTCGGCGAGGGCGAGCGCTCGCGAGACGTACTGTTCGACCAGGAGAAGACTGGCGCCTTCGCGAGCGACCCTCCCGAGGAACTCGAATATCTCGTCGACGATCTTGGGGGCCAGGCCCATGGACACCTCGTCGAGGAGCATGACGTCTGGATTCGAGACGTAAGCCCGCGCCAGCGCCAACATCTGCTGCTCGCCGCCGGACATGGTCCCGGCCAGTTGCGTCAGCCGCTCGCCCAGGCGCGGGAAGGCACCGACGGCCTTCTCCAACGCCTCCGTACCGCGACGCCCGGAAAGCGCGAGGTTCTCCCGTACCGTCAGCGACGGGAACACCGCTCTGCCTTCGGGGACGTGGCAGACGCCTCGGGCGGCCAACTGATGCGGACGGGCGCCGGTGACGTCCACCCCGTCGAAGGTCATAGTTCCTGAGGTCGGACGCAGCAAGCCGGATGCCACTCGCAACAGGGTGGTTTTCCCCGCGCCGTTTGGGCCGAGCAACGCCGCCACCGAGCCGCTGGGCAACGCGAGCGAGACGTCCCGCAGAATCACCGTCCCGCCGTAACCGGCAAAGACATTTTCCAGGGTAAACATCAGAATGCCTTCTCCATCGCTTCGGATGATCCAAGGTAGGCGGACCGAACGATTTCGGAGAGCCGGACCTGCGCCGGGGTGCCCTCGAACACCGGCGCTCCGAGGTCGATGACGTAGATGTAGTCGCTGACTTCGAGCGCCAGTGACATGTCGTGTTCGACCAGGAGGATGCGAGTGCCGCGGGTGGCGATCACCTCGCGGAGGATGTCGCCGAAGCGTCTTGTCTCGGCGCCGTCCAGCCCAGACGACGGCTCGTCGAGGAGAAGGATCCGGAAGTCGCCCGCGATGGCCCGGGTGAGTTCCACGAGTCTGCGCTCGCCGGTCGACAGCGCGCCACCTCGCCGATCGGCCAACCGGGCCAGACCGCACAGCTCGATGGCCTCAGCCGCGACCTGCGCGATGGTGACACCGTCCTGCTGGTAGCGAATACATGACGCCATGGTCTGGAGGCTGCCGGTCGGGCCTCCCGGCCGAGCCCTCATTGAGCACGGTCGCGGGGCGCCAGGCGGCTGATATCCGGACCGAAGATCTGGGTCCGGCCCGCGCTGGGCTTGTTCAATCCGCACAGGGCATTGAACGTCGTGGTCTTACCGGCGCCGTCGCGGCCAATGAGCGCCGTCAACTGCCCTTCCGGTGTCTCGAGCGAGACACCCCGGACGGCATGAACCCCACCGAAGGACAGGGACAGCCCGGTGGCCGACAGACCGGCGGCGCTCACGGTCGCGCACCCACGCCGGCCAGGCGACGACGTTCCCGTACCGGCGAATACACCGCGCGGTGGCTGGTGCGTGCGGCAGCGCGACGGAACCAGTCCCGACCCGGCAGTCGCCCACCCTGCGCGAGCGAAGCCGTGATTGCCAGAGCCCCGAAGATCACGGGCTGCCATTCAGCGTAATGGGGGTTGTCGACGTAGGACGGGAGGACGGTGAACACGAATGCGGCGATCACAGGCGCCGAGAACTCACCCCGTCCGGCCATGGCCAGCACAGTCAGCCAGGTAAGGGAGGCGAAGGGCCCGAAACCGACCCCGGAGATTTGGCCGGCCGACGACGCCATCAGGGCGCCGGCCGTCCCTGCTACGAACCCCGACGCGCAGAACACCAACACACGGGTCACCCGAACGTTTGCTCCGTGCACCGTGAGGGCGATCGGCGAGTCGGCCATGGCCATGCATAGGCGACCCATCCGGGAGCGGTTCAGCCACCACATGCCGGCCGCGATCACCAGAACCACAGCCACTTCCACGTAGTAGAAGGCCTTGTCGGAACTCAACGACAACCCGAACAAGTCACCGGGGCGGGGCGCCTGCACGTAGCTCTGCTTACCGAACATGATTTCCTGGCTGAAGATCATCCGTTCCATCAGCAGCCCGAAGCCGAATGTGGCCAGGGCGAGGTATAGGCCGGACAAGCGGATGGCTGGAATGGCCACCATCGCGCCGATAGGCACCGTTGCCAGCCCGGCCAGAATCAGCGAAACCAACCACGGCAGACCCAGGCCGTGGGCGAAGTGGGAGAACGTCACCGCTCCCACGGCGGCGAACGCGGCCTGGCAGAGCGAGACCTGACCCGAGGTGTTGACCAGAAGTCGAAGCGAGAGGAACACGAGGATGAAGACCAGCGCGTTGGAGTAGACCGGCAGTCGAGGCCCAACAACCTGCGGGGCGATGAGCAGGCCGACGACCACCAACGCGCGACCGTTCCATGCCACTCTGGGCCGCATTTGTGCCCGCTGCCTGACCAACGGCTTGCGCCCGCTCTCAACGAACCGTCCCTTGGGGGTCAGGAGCAGAACGGCGAACAGCACGATGAAGGGCAGCGAGGGCGGGAGACCGCCCAGGCTCGGCGTCGACACCACGTACTTGGTGGCGAGCGAGCCTCCCACGCCGATGAGGAGACCACCGATGTAGGTGAGCGGCAAGCTGGTGAATCGGCCGATGGCCGCGGCTCCGAAGGCTTGCACGACCAGCAGGGTGAGGAGGAAGGCGTCGAGCCCGAGGGTGGGAGCGAGCAGTATCCCGGACATGGCGGCGAAGGCCGAGCCGATGACCCACGCCTGGGTTCGGACTCGGGTCGGGTTGGTGCCGGCTAGGTCGAGTAGGTCTGGGTTGTCGACCACGCCGCGCATCGCCACACCGGTTTGGGAGAAGCGAAAGAAGCAGTAGAGAGCGATGGCCGAAATCAGGGCTATGGCCCCGGCGATCAGCTGGTCTTCGCCCACGAACACGCCACCAACGCGATGCGTTCCGACCGGCAGGAAGGGCGGGAAATTGATGGTCGCAGCGCCATAGACGGCCGTCGCGAGTCCGGTGACCATCAGCATGAGCCCGACGGTGGCCACGATTTTCGCTGAGGTCGGCGCGTCAGCGAGACCGCGGGCCAGGCGCTCGGTCAGGAGCCCTGCGACGGGTGCAGCTACGAGGATCACGAGCGCGGCGGCGATCGGCCACGGCACACTTCTGCGGATGTGCAGCTCGTAGAACAGATAAGCGGCACCGGCGGCCATGGCACCGTGGGCGAAGTTGAAGATCCCCGAGGTCTTGTAGGTCAGAACCAGACCCATCGCGGCCAGGCCGAACAGGGACCCCGCGGTCAAGCCGGCAACGACAAAGGGCCACCACTCGCTCACGATGCGCCGCCCGCCAGACACAACTCGCACGGGCGCTGCCCGGATTCCTCGTGCGAAAGCGCGGTGCCCGCGACGATGCCCGCTTTGCCGGTCACCAGCGGGCACCCAGCGTCGTGATACCTGGTCATGGCCGCAGTGGTCACCAACGCCGTGATCGGCGTCGCCGACACTTCGCGCCTTGTGGCCGCGGGACGCGGCACGACGTCTCCGAACAAGCTGAGCCTGCGCAGGCCGATCCGCCGCCGAGCTGTGGTCATGAACCGCATGATTTCCAGTCCCGACAAGACCAGCCCGGCTGCGGCGAGGTCGACCCAAGGGACCTGTTGCCCGATCCGCAACGTGCCCGAGGTGCCGATGTAACCGACCGTCAGAAAAACCACGCTCAGAGTCTGCAGGACAACGAGTTCGCCGCCGTCCCGTGCGGTCCACAGCGAGCGCCCAACCTGGATCCCGTGACGGGCGTTCATCGCAGTGAGGCCTCCCGTCGCAGCACCTGCCCGTTGTCGTTGCCAGAGTTGCCCGGATTGGCGGTCGGAGTTGGCGCGGGCAGTTGACCGTGTTCAATCAGGTGGCGCTCGATCGAGTCGAGCTTGCGCCATTCGTCACGCAGATCCGCCGACAGCCAAAGCATCGCGCCCAGGCCGAGAAGGAAGAGACCGACCATGGCGTTCGACACGATGTACGGCATTTGCTTGCCGGTCTCGCGGGTGGCGGAGACGCCAAGGTAGCCCAGCAGGAGCTCGATCGCCCCCGCGATTACGCACAGCCAGGCACCGATGCGGTCCCACTGGTTACGGGCGTACTTTACGAAGTCCACCGAAGTCTCACCCCCAGGACGCGGAAGGTTGTGACGGAAACAAAAGCAAGCGCAGCGCCTACGGCCAGGATCAAATACAGGCTCTGCGTATCGGCCTCGGCCGGCCGCGCGGGTGACATGGAAGCTGCCGCCTGCACGAGATGGGTCGTCTGGAGGCCGGGTGTGGCAGCCGCCACATCAATGGGCTCACCCACGGCCGGAGAAGGTAGGTCTGTGGCGGCCGGTTGGACCTGCGGGTTGCCGTGCCGGCTGATCCCCTGGGCCGGGGTGATTGTGGTGCGGGTAGACCGAGATGAGGCGGCTGATCCGTGCTCGTCCGGGACGACGGCCGAGGTCGCCATCTGACCGAACACATAGCGGATGACCATCTTCGGCGCATTCGGCAGTTCCTGCACCTGGTTGATCACCAGGCCAGGGCTGATGACTCCGTCGGCAGTGTCGATCGGCGCCAGATACTCCACGGTGATGTTGGCGTTGGCCAGCGGAGCCAACGGCGCGCTGCCGTCCGGGATCGGCATGTTGGTTCCGGCGAAGGTGAAGCCCTTGTCGGAGAACCCGACGGACAGACCGGCGATCGTCATGCCGTTGACGACAAAGCTCGCCTCGCGCTTGGGACCTGCCCCCACACCTCGTGTGACCGCGGCGCGTGCGTCGAGTTGGCCGATGCGGAGAACACCGCCGATGTTGACGACGTCGGCTGTGGCGGTCGCCCTGGCCGTCGCCATCTGCGACGCGTCATCCCAACTCGTGGCAGCGTCGGCCATCGTCGACCCGACGGCCGACGCATCGGATCGTGGCCCCGTCACAGCGCCGGTCTGTGTCGAGCCGTCGGATGACAGCTCTGTGCTCTTGGCCGTGAGGGAGTAGCCGGGCTGGGTCAGTTGAGCATCTGGGGTCGCTGGGTAGCTCGACGACACGTAGAACGGATAAGCCGGCGGCGCCGGCAGCCCGCTCAAGCCGGCGACCAATCCGGTTGAGGTGGCGGCGAGATCACCCGGATAAGGAAGGGAGGCGAAGGCTTGGGAGTTGCCCAGGGCGTCGACCGCTGATTGCGCGACCGGGCCGCCTCCGTCAACGAGGGTGTCGACCGCCACGAAGGAGGGGGCCGCAATCGAAATCCGCACTCCCTCGGCCGACGCGTTCGCCTGGTACGGCGCGGGCTCAGTCGCGGCCCGGGCCGACGCGTCGGTTACTCCCAGCAGGGCTGACCCTAGGAGCACCGACACTCCGGCCAGGCCGGCCGCAGGACCGATCGACCGTGGCTTCCACCTTGTGTTCACCAACCGTCTCCCATTCTCTTCACACTTCCGGCGCGCATGGTTCCGGTTGCTCAGGCGACGGAACCACGACCATCCGGAGCAAGCTCGCGGCCGACTCCTTTTCCTAATTCATGCACGACAACTTGAAGTTGTCAGGGCTGAACCACGTTTTGTCACGGAGCGCCATGGCGAAACCGCAGGCCCTCGGTTTGGGAGGCTGATTCCGGACGAAGGTGAGGGGCATTGTCAGGCCGCCAAGGTCGTCGTTCTTGATTTTCCAGAGCCCTTCCAGGAGGGCGGCGCTGGTCGGCTTTCCCAGGTCTGCGGCGGCCTTCTCGAAGAGTTTCCCGGCCACCCAACCGGTGGCGACGCCCGTTGTGAGCTCCATGCCCCGGCCAAACGCCTTCACCGCAGCCTGGAAATCATCTGTCGCCGGGGTGCCTGTCTGCCACCACGGGAACATTGGCCAGGAACTGTACATGTTGTTCCACGCCGGATCATCTGCCATCGACGCCTTGAACGCCAGTCCCGGCCCGCTGATCATTGGGTGGTAACCCTGCCGGTTGCAGGCGGTGATGACCCGCCGGACAGAGGCGGATTCCATACCCACGAGGATTACCTGAGCGCCCGCGTTGTTTGCCGCGAGGCATTCCGCGGTGAAGTCAGGCTGCGCGATTGAAGTCCGGGCGAGGTAGACCTTGTCGAACCCCAGCCGTGAGGCATCCGGGCCGGCCCAGACTCGCTGGGCGCCGTTGCAGATGTCCACCTCGACACAGGTGATGATGGCCAGCTTGGTCTTCCCGGCCGGGATTGCCTGCTTGGCGACTGCACCGATCTGGACGCGCAGCATCTCGTCGCCATGTGATCCCTGCGGGAAGTACATGGGGCTCTCGTAGACCCACTGCTCACCGGTGTCGGTCCCGACAACCGGAACTCCTTTGGACTTGAGGTAGTCCAGACAGCAGCGACCCGTGACGCTCTCGGCGTTCCCGATGAAGGCGATGGCGCCGTCCTGCTCCACGGCGCGTTGAGCATTCGCGCGGTGCCTGACCGGGTCGCCGCCGTCGTCGTAGACGATCAGGCGCACCTGATGCCCGTTCACGCCTCCTCGGCTGTTGGCTGACTTGATCCACAGCTGAGTGCCTCGAACGATCGGCGTGAACACGAAGCCCAGTGGTCCGCTGTAGGTGCCATTGGCGGCCAGGACGATCTGATCGGTGTTCTTCGGCACGCTCGCCTGCACGCTCGCCTGCGTGCTCGTCGGTGCGGACGGTTGCGACGGCGTCGAGACACGCGAAGCTTTACCGGTGACGACGGGAGCCGAGGCTGCGCTGGCGGCTGATCGCGGGGCAGGGACCGACGCCTTCTTGCCCGAATCCAGCGGAGCCGGCTTTGTCGCTCGGGGTTGTGCCGCCGGGGTCGGGACCGGCGCGTCGATCTGCTCAGCCGGCGAGGCGGGTTGTGGCCCCGCCGCCGCAGCCTCTGTCCCGTCGCTGACCCTGGTGCCACACGCTGCAAGTACGGAGAGCAGGACGGGGAGCACGATGATTGGCCAGCATCGCCGGTCGGGTTTCATGTCATCTCCAAGAAGTCACATGCTGTCTCAACGGCCGGGTATCGCCCTGGTGACGGTCGGGATCGATTGCTGACCTGGCAGGCAGAATTGTTCGAGTCCTCGAGCAAATGGGATTCGCAACCGTCCGGATTCGCGAGGCGGGCCGCCTGCGGATCCCGGAAATCGAGTGGGACAACCGTGCGTAGATCGATTACCTCGGCCGCGATCCCGTCCCCGCCGAGGATTTCCGGCGGCGTCGAGGGCGGTGCACCACCGACGCGAAGATCACGATGGAGCGGCACGATGTCGCGTGGAAGCAAAAAGGGGCGCAGCACCGCCGGCACGGCTCAGGGACGCAATGACGGCCCGTCCACGTTCCGGTTGCAGTGCGATCGACATGACATTCCTTCCCGAGACCTACAGTTTGGTTCAATTCTAACAGTCACTACTGACTTCTAGCAAGAGTCAAGGCAGCCCAAGACCGTCCTGCGTGAGCCGTGTTGGCATGGGTGTGATCGCGACATCGGATGAGAGGCCGAACTCCGGCAGAGCCTCGGGGCGTGAATGGGAAGTGTTCGCCAAGTTCTTCTCGTACCACTAAAAGGGGACGGTCGGCTCAAGACCGCACAGCACTCGGCCATAATTCTCGGCTTGGGTCGTGGCGAGTAGCAGGGAATGCAAGGAATAGGCTTGGATGTCACGAACGATGCGCTGTAAGGGATCGCTGACGGCGATCGCGCGTGCGCCACAAGCCGTCTGCACGATCTCGACAACTTCCCTGCATAGCGCCACGTCCCTTGCTACGTCAGCCAGGCAACGGGCACGCATGACAGTGGTGCCCTCCGCATCGAAGCTCTCGACAGTTTGAGCCAACCGGTCGACATGGAAACGAGCTTCGTCCAGCTTCATCCTCGCCTCAGCCATCTGGAGATGGGTGACTGTGGAGTCAGCCTGTTTGAGATAAGGCGTGTAGGTGATCCCGCGGGTATGGATTCGCTGAGCGAAGAGATCGAGGGCCTCCTGGGCGAGCCCCAGTGGGGCCGCCGCCAGCAGAGAAGCGGCAAATGGCAAGAGGGGGCGCTGGAAGTACGGGTCTTGCTTCACGAGAGTGGACGGCGAGTCACCGGCGACGAGATCCTTGAACAGGAGCGCCCGGTGCCGCGGGATCCGGGCCTCCTGCACCGTCAGGGTGTCCGAGCCTGTGCCCATCATGCCGGTAACTTTCCAATCGCCCAGGGATTGGAACTCGCCGCGTGGCGCGGCAAATATACCAACCTCCGGGGAAGTGCTGCCATCCATCACTACAGCGGACATCATCATCCAGTCGGCATGATGGTGGCCGGTACAGAATGGCCAACGGCCGGACAGTGAGTAGCCGTCCGACGTTGGAATCGCCACTCCACCTTGAGCGTTGATGGTCAATCCGGCCAGCGGCGGGCCATCGGCGAAGAATTCCTCCTGCGCTTGATCGGAGAACTGGCAGGCCGTCCACCCAACGCCCATGTAGCCGCCGGCCACGAACGACGTCGCAGCGCAGCCTCGGGCCAGTTCCTCCAATACTTTCATTGCCGTCCGGAGCGAAGCCTGATGGCCACCTGCCGATCTGGGAGCCAGTAGTTTGAGAATGCCCGACGACCGTAGGTCCTCGATTGTCTCGTCCGGAAGCCGGCCCAGTCGCTCTGCATCGGCAGCGCGAGCCTGCAGGCACGGAACCAGATCTGCTGCGGCGACGACGAAGGCTTCTTCGTCTATTTCGGTGGCTGAGGCATGCATGAGTCAGTTGTCCCATCTTGCTCGGTGTCAGGGATTCTTGCCGGGGAGGTCGCCGGGGCCTGGCCTGGTGTAGCCCGGATCGCCGGGACAGATGCCGTAGCGAGTTCCGGTGATGCCAGGGGCGTTGCATCCGTCGTTGACGATGTACGGCGGCATCTTCTGCCAGGTGCCCTGGTACATACCGGTGAACCAGAACGGTGGCGCGACAGGGATGACAGCGGCGAGTTGGACGAAACCGTAGAGGGCGAAAAATGTGATCCCTTTCCGCGCCCTTGGCGTGTGGTGTTCAAGTCCGCGCTCGACCAAGCTCCTGCCCTTGTCGTCCCTGAAGATCCAGACGACTGAGACCAATCCAATGTACATGATGGCGCCAAAAACCTCGGATAGCGCGAGGCGATATGCGCCCAGGTGCAGCGAGGGTCCTCCTTGGTACGTCCAAAGCCCCAGGGAGACCGCTGGCACTTCCCAAGCCACGTCGATGAGGAACGCGCCCAGGAAGACGAGCCCGGCCTGTTTCTGGATGGAAATCTCGGGCCAACGGCGCCGCACCCGGCGGAGGCCGGCTCGCAACAGAATCGCCAAAGCAATGGCGCCGAAGGCTTCCGAGAGCCAGAAGAACACCGCGTCCGGGGGCCGCCCACAGTCCGAATTGAAGACTCCAGGAATATGCCCGCAAGGGCTCTGGAAGACAATGAGGTTCGAGCTCTCGAGGAGGACCGGTTGAAAGAAGTTTGGCGTCATGTCGAGCCAGAAGATCGTCGACATGGCGGAGCAGAACATCACGTCGAACGTGAAGATCTGACCTGCCCGGCGACAACCTTTCACCAGGTAGACAATCACACAGACGGACACGCTGACCATGACCGTCTCGTAGAGCCGGGCCCAATACCAGTTCGCCGAGTCGCGATCGCGGAACTCCGTGACCAAGTGCGGCCCGTCAATCAGCCAGGCGCCCACGGTCCACGCCTCCAGGAGCAGGAACGGGACAGCGAGGACCGCGAGATAGTGCGGCCACGACCAGGAGCGTTTTCCGGCAGGGACCACTGGCCTCGTGAGACCAGCCGGAAGGTGATCACTCTGCAGTGCACCACTAGCACCGGCCACGTCAGTTCCTTCGCCTCGGTAAGTCACCGCCGACCTCTCTTCGCGAACCCACGTTTCCGGTGCGGCCGCTTGGTTAGTTCGCTGTCGTGGGGGCGTGTTCATGGCGGAAGAAGGTCCCGTCGAACAGCGAGGTGTATCCCTCCAGGGCTCGGGCCTGGGCCTTGGGCACGAGCTCGCTGATTGCCACGA
>DASXEK010000088.1:0-67298 GCA_036490155.1 Acidimicrobiales bacterium
TCAGCGTGGCCCTTGTCGACGCCGATCCACGCTGGAAACGCTGAGAGGACGCCCTCGGTGTGGGCGACAGGGCCTTAACCCGTGGGTGAGTCCGGAATGAAGGGACGGCAGTCCAGCTCAGACCAAACGTGAAGACCTCACCAACCAACCAACCAACCAACCAAACCAAAAGGTCTCCATCTCAGGCTCGGTCAGCCGCACCGTTTCGAACACCTTGGCGTTGAGCTCGGTGGTGGCGGCGGCCACCGTCTTGCGGCCTCGAGCGGTGATCTCGGCCAGGGTGCTGCGGGCGTCGTCGGGGTGGGGGAGCCGGCGCACCAGGCGGGCCGCTTCGAGGAGGTCGATGGCGCTGGTGACCGTCGCCGGCGTCACCTGGAGCCTTCGCCGATCTGCGACAGCGACAGCTGGCCGCACTCGGCGTTCCAGGCCAGCACCTCGTAGCGGGCAAAGGTCAGATCGAAGGGCCGCAGGACGTCGTTGGCCTGGGCCAGGAATAGCTGGTGGGCGCGCATGATCGAGGTGACCGTGGTCATCCCGGTCGACGCCGGCCCCCACCCCTTCGATGCCCACACGTCTCGCGCCGCGACCACCGGGTCGAACGACAGGCTCCTCGGCGCGCGCATCTGGGCACCCATACCGCTGGCCGGTGTGGCCCGGGTTACAGGACGATGAGCCAACTAGCGGCGGAGGTGGATCCGGCAAAGTTGGCATCCCCCGAGTAGGTGGCGACGACCTTGTCCAGCCCCACGAAGAGTGCGGTGGCACCCGGCGAGCAACTCCCCGAACCATGGACCAGGGTGATTGTGCACAGCGTCGTGGTCCCTGCGCGGAGGACGACGGTGCCAGTCGGCGTCCCCTTGGTAGGTGAGGAGACGCTGACCCGGAAGACGTTGAGCCATTCAAGGCCGAAGACGGCGACCAGGCTGGACGAGCTGAGCGAGGTCGTGGTGGAAGCCAGGGTGTGAGCCACGACCGTGAAGGACTGCTGGGCCTGGGCGCCGGCCAGGTAGTTGGCGTCGCCGGCCTGGTTGGCGTCGATCACGCACGTGCCGGCGGCGGGGAAGGTGACGGTCGAGCCGTTCAGGGCGCAGCCGGTCGATGTGCTGTCGAGGGTGAAGGTCACCGGGTTGCCGGACGGTCCGCCGCTAGCGGTCACCGTGTAGCTGGCGCCACCGACCGTCGCGGCGACCGGAGCCGCTGACGTGAAGGTGACGGTCTGGGCGCCCTTGCCGACGGTGACCGATTGCTGGACCTGGGGCGCGGCGTCGAAGTTGGCGTCGCCGGCCTGGGTGGCGTCGATCACGCACGTGCCGGCGGCGGGGAAGGTGACGGTCGAGCCCTTCAGGGCGCAGCCGGTGGAGGTGCTGTCGAGGGTGAAGGTCGTCGGGTTGCCGGACGGTCCGCCGCTAGCGGTCACCGTGTAGCTGGCGCCACCGACCGTCGCGGCGGTCGGAGCCGCGGACGTGAAGGTGACGGTCTGGGGCGCACGGGGTAGTGGTACGGAGTTGGACGGATTCGAGGACGGGCTGGTCCCCACCCCATTGGTGGCGGTGACGGTGAAGGTGTAGGAGTCCCCTCCGGTCAGGCCGGTCACGGTGCAGGCATCGGTCTCGGGACTGGAGACCGTGTAGGTGCAGGTCTGTCCCCCGTTGGCGGCGGCGGTGGTGTCGACCGCGGTCACGGTGTAATCGGATACCGCCTCACCGCCGTCGAAGAGCGGCGGCTTCCACGCCACCGTCGCTGTTCCAGGACTGGAACCGGTTGCGGCGCCGGGAGCGTCGGACCACTCGACCAGGTCGTCGTTGGTGAAGTCGCTCACGTACACGTCTCCCGTGCCGTCGATGGCCACGCTCGCCAGATCCGTGAAGCCGGAAGCGAGTGACGCCGTTCCCGAGGGCGTGATCTCGTCGACCGCGGTGGTGCTGGCCACATAGACATCACCGGCGAGATCGACCGCCAAGGCCTGGGGCTGGTCGAAGCCGGCCCCGAGGACGGACTGGGCGCCAGCCGGGGTGATCATCGACACGGCGCCGGTGGACAGATCGGACACGTAGACGTCACCCAGTGTGTCGACCGCCACCCCCTGGGGGTGGACGAACCCCGAACCGACCATGAATTGGGCGCCCGTCGGGGTGATCTCGGTGATCCCTTGCAGGTCGTAGTCGGCCACGTACACGTTCCCTGCTCCGTCCACGGCCACCCCGTCCGGATCGAAGAAGCCCGAACCGATGGTGGCCTGGGCGCCGGAGGTGGTGACCTCTTCGACCCGATGGTTGCCGGAGTCGGTCACGTACACATCTCCCGCCCGGTCGACCGCCACCCCGATCGGATGCAACCAGCCCGACCCGATGGGGGTTTGGGTCCCGGACGGCGTGATCTCCAGCACCTGGTTGGCCGTGTAGTCCGCCACATACAGATCCCTGGCCGCATTGACGGCTACCCCAGCCGGGCCGTCCAACCCGGCCACGGCCTCCTGCTGGGCCGAAGTCCACCCCTGGGGCGCCGAAGGGGCGGACGCCGCCAACGTCACGGTGGCCGGGGCCGAAGACACCGGCAGGTACGAGCCGTCGCCGGCCATGGTCGCCGTCACGGTGCAGGTACCCGGAGAGGACGCACTCAAGGCATCCGTCCCGACGACCGCGCAACCGGACGCCGATCCGTCCGCCGCCACGTAGCTGACCGCACCATCGTCAGACCCACCCGTCGTGGTCAGGTACAACAAGGTGCCGAAGGCGCCGCTCGTCGAAGTGACCGTCAACGGTGACTGGGCGACGGTGGGTGCGGTGATGTTGACGGTCTGCTGCACCTGCGGCGCCGGGCTGTAGTTGGTGTCACCGAACTGGTTGGCGTCGACCACACAAGGTCCGCCGGCCAGGAAGTACACGACCGAACCGGAGAGATCGCACGCCGAAGTACTCGCCTGGTCGATCGAGAGCACGACAGGGAGACCCGACGAGGATGTCGCCGCGGGCACATAGGACTCGCCCGGTGTGGCGCTGTTCGGTGGCGAGGACGTGAAGGTGATCGTCTGGGCTCCGAACCCGATCGATACCTCTTGCACCTGGAACCCCGCCAGGTACAGGGCATTGCCGGCCTGGTTGGCGTCGACGATGCAGGTGCCCCGGCCGGTGAAGCTGACCACGTCGGTGGTGGTATCGATCGAGCAGGCCCCGGGAGCTGAGCTGGAATCGATGCTGAAGGTGACGGGGTTGCCCGACGCCCCACCGGTGGCGGTGACGGTGTAGGTGTCCCCCACCGTGGGGCTGGTCGGAGGTGTTGAGGTAAAGCGGATCACTTGAAAGACCCGCAGGCTCAGGACCTGTTGCACTTGGAAGCCGGCCGCGTAGCCGGCAGTGCCGGCCTGGTTCGCGTCGATGACGCAGGTGCCCGGACCCGTGAAGCTGACCACGTCGGTGGTGGTATCGATCGAGCAGGCCCCGGGAGCTGAGCTGGAGTCGATGCTGAAGGTGACGGGGTTGCCCGATGCCCCACCGGTGGCGGTGACGGTGTAGGTGTCACCCACGATGGGGTTGGCGGGAGGCGTGGACGTAAAGCTGATGGTTTGGGAGAGCAGGCCCGTGCCGGTGTCGTAGGCGCCGGCGTCACAAACCGCGCTGGGCCGGGCGTCGCCCCGCTGGTCCGGCTGTGAACACAGCACCGTGCCGTCCACGCTGAGAGATCCGGGGACTTGCCCGATCGCCGGTGAGCCGGCCGACAGGGCCACCGTCGGGGTCGGACCACCGTTGAATGCCAGGTTTTCCAGCGATCCATAGACCGTGGCGGAGTCTGGCGCCGAAGACGGTGACGTCAGCCCACAGGTGGTGTCGTCGGAGATGTTGCCGCCCAGGTCATCAACCGGCGTGGTGCAGCTCTCTTGGATTCCGGAGTCTGCGAGGATGCTCCCCGCCACAGATGCCGAGGTGGCGTCGAGGTTGTACCCGCTGTTTCGCGCCATCGTCGAGCTGAGTACCTGCAGTGAGCCGGCATCCACCCCGTCTCCGGCGTTCTGGTACACGGTCGAGCTGACGATCTCGGATGTCGCCGCACCCGACGTCTCGATGCCGCCCTCGCCGTTGTAGGCAATGGTTGAGTCTTTGACGTCAACGGTGTTCGCATCGATTCCGTACCCGCCGTTGTCGTGCACATACGAGTCCACGACCGTCGCGGTGCAGCCGCTGGTGCCGCTGGTGCCGCTGGTGCAGCCATCCGCCCGCAGGCCGTTGTCCCCGTCGGAGATGTCCAGACCCTCGACGGTGATCGAGTCCTGGTAGTCGATCACGTCGGTGCTCCCGTTGCCCTGCAGCGCCGGAGTTGCACCGGGGGCCGCCTCGACGGTCACGGTTGGGACCGAGAAGGACACCGCCACACCTGTGTACGGAGTGGTCGAGTCGCCGAACAGGTTGATGGTGCCGCCACCGATGTCGTTGATCTCTATGACAGCGGTGTGGAGATCGCAGGGTGCGGTCTGGGTGCAGGGATCGCTCGATGTGCCCGCGGGTGACGCCCAGAATGTGCTTTGCGGCACTTGGGCCGACTGATGGACTTGGGGAGCGTCGAGGTACACGGCAGTGCCGGCCTGGTTGGCGTCGATGACGCAGGTGCCCGGGCCCGTGAAGCTGACCACGTCGGTGGTGGTATCGATCGAGCAGGCCCCGGGGGCCGAACTCGAATCGATGCTGAAGGTCACCGGGTTGCCCGATGCCCCACCGATGGCGGTGACGGTGTAGGTGTCAACCGCGATGGGGTTGGTAGGAGGCGTAGAGGTGAAGTTGATCGCTTGACGGAACTTCCCGGTGCCGGTGTCGTAGGCGCCGGCGTCACAGACCGCGCTGGGCCGAGCGTCGCCCCGCTGGTCCGCCTGTGAACACAGGGCCGTGCCGTCCACGCTGAGAGATCCGAGGACCTGGCCGATCGCCGGTGAACCGGCCGAGAGCGCGACCGTCGGGGTGGGACCGCCGTTGGCCGCCAGGTTTTCCAGGGATCCATAGATCGTGGCGGAATCCGGCACCGAAGACGGTGACGTCAACCCACAACTGGTGTCGTCGGAGATGTTGCCGCCCAGGTCATCAACCGAGCTGGCGCAATTCGCTTCGGCGCCGGAGAGAAGTTCTGCCTCGGGATCCGCCACGATGCTCCCCGCCAGCGTTACCGAGCTGGCGTCGAGGTTGTCTCGGCTGTTTCGCGCCAGGGTGGAGCTGAGTACTTGCAGTGAGCCGGCCTGCACGCCGTCTCCGGTGTTCTGGTACACGGTCGAGGTGACGATCTCGGATGTCGCCGTACCCGACGTCAGGATGCCGCCCTCGCCGTTGTAGGCAATGGTGGAATCCTCGACGTCAACGGTGTTCGCATCGATTCCGTACCCGCTGTTGTCATGCACAGAGGAGTCGATGACCGTCGCGGTGCAGGCGCTGGTGCAGCCATCTGCCTGAAGACCGTTGTCCCCGCCGAAGATGTCCAGGCCCGAGACGGTGATCGAGTCCTGGTAGTCGATCACGGTGGTGCTCCCGTTGCCCTGCAGCACCGGTGCCGCACCCGGGGCCGCTTCGACGGTCGCGGTTGGGACGGAGAAGTCCACCCCCACACCGGTGTAGGGAGTGCTCGAGTCGCCGAACAGCTCGACCGTGCCACCGCCGGCGTTGTTCACGTCGGCCACCGCGCTATCGAGATCGCAGGGTGCGGTCTGGGTGCACGGTTCGCTCGAGGTGCCAGCGGGTGACGCCCAGGCGGTCGAAGTGGCGGCGACCGCAGCCGAGGCGCCGAGGCCGAGTTGGGCCGCCACGCTGAAGGCGGCGATGACCGCCATCGAGACGACGGAGGCGGCCAGTCGGCGCCGGAGCAGGTGACGGGTGCTGGTCCGTGGATGAGCGATGTTGATCGCAGTCGAGGCCATGCTCGCATCCTGAGCCCCCGGCCAGGTCACAACATCTGCCATATGGAATATATCGGCCGGCCCGGCCGCCCCGGCCAGCCGGAGGGATTCAGGAAGTACGCCGGACCGCTCGAGCGACCAGCTCGGAGCGGGAGTGCACGTCCAGCCTTTGGAAGATGTGGCCCAGGTGGACCTTGACGGTCCCGGCCGAGATGAACAGCTTCGCCGACGTTGATTCCTTGATCGGCACCGTGCCAACGAGTGTCGTTACGCGCCTGAGTGTCGTCGATGCCGGACGCGGCTCAGAGGCACTCTATGCCGACCAGCTCCCCGGGCTGCTGAAAGAGCTGGCCGACGCGGCGAGGGTCGAATCGGTGATCGCCCCTTCAGCCATCGAGGGAGTCGTGGTCGAACAGGCCCGAGCCGAACGGATCATCCGGGGTGCCGACCAACGACTCCGCGTCCGCAACGAGAAGGAGCTGGCTGGGTATCGTGACGCTCTCGACTACCTGTTCCAAGACCGGCCGGGTGGTCTCTCCGTCGGTCTCGTCCTCCATCTCCACCGACTCCTCCTTGGTCGGACGGGATGGTGGAGGGGGGCAGTTCAAGGCCGTCGACAACCTCGTTGTGGACCGGCACGACGACGGGGCGTCGAGTGTTCGGTTCGTCCCGACGTCGCACCAGGACACGCCCTTCTCCATGTCCGAGCTCGTCGATCGCTATCGCGCTGAACAAAGCTCTGGGCGCCACCATCGTGCGCTGCTCGTGGGACTGTTCGCACTCGACTTTCTCACGATCCACCCTTTCACCGACGGCAATTGGCGACTCTCTCGCCTGCTCAGCACGCGCCTGCTCTCCGAGAACGGCTATGGCGTCGGGCGTTACGTCTCCCTCGAGGGGCTCATCTACGAACGACGCGACGCCTATTGCGACGCCCTGGCGGCTCTACCGTCGGCTGGCAAGACGGTAGCCACGATCCGTGGCCGTGGCTCAGGTTCTTCGTCGAGGTGGTCGCCCACGCGTACGAGACCTTCGCGGCTCGTGCCGCTGATCATCGCTCGGGCGTCACCAAGCAGGACCGGGTCCGGAACTACGTGCTGAACCACGCTGGAACGTCTTTCGAGATGGCGGACGTGAGGCGATCCGTGCCCGGAGTGAGCGATCAGACCGTCCGACTCGTGCTGCGGGAGCTGAAGAACGCGGGGTTTGTACGTCCTAGCGGCGTCGGCCGGGGAACGAAATGGGTGCGCGTCGACCAGTAGCCGCGCCGTGGTCGAGCCTGTGCTCGGTGATATTCAACGGCGAGGACGGTGTGCTGTCATCTCGCCGTTGCCGACCTCCAGGCCGCATGGTGACGCCAGCCTCTTTCAGGGCACGTCGGACCGTGCTCGCCGCCACGCCCAACTGCGCAGCTACCGAATCTGCCGATTGTCCCTCGGCGTAGAGTCGCGCGGCCTGATCCACCTCATTGCCCTGGAGCGCCCGGCGATCCCGCTTCGGGACGCCATGACGTCGGACATGGCGAAGGACCGTCGTCCGATTCACCCGGAACGACGCTGCCAACTCCTCCACTGGGACGCCCCGACGGTAGGCGGCAACCAGCACGGCTACTTCGTCGGATGCAAGGCGTCGCTGCACCGGCAGAGACTCAACCAGCGGGTCGGTCGGCTCAACAGGCGGCTCGCCGGGACTCTGCCGTAGCACCGTCCCCAGCGCAGGCAAGCAGAGCAAATGGCCATCTACCTGGGCAAACGCACTACCACCTGCAGTCGAGGATGGTCTCGTACTGTGACAAGATAAGACCACCGGCCGGTCAGAACACCGTACGATGCTATTCGAACCCGCCTCCATGGTTCACGGCGTCGCTGGTCAGGGCGCCGGGATCGTCTCGAATCGGTGTCGCCCTCTGAAACGGTAGATCTGGAAGTCGGCGTCAAGGGTGAAGATTTGCCGATCACCAAGCTCCTCTGCCAGCGCGACGAGCGTCGCGTCCGCTAGGTCCATTGGTCGGTCCGAATATTGATCCATCAGCCGGGCGCTCCGGTCGACGGCTGTTGAAGAGAGGTCAGCGACGACGAGTCGGTCACTCCTCACCAGGAGCCAGAGGGCTTGCTGAGCTCGGATACCGCCAGCGCGAGCGAGCAAGTACATCGCTTCGGTAAATGCGGGCCAAGTTGTGACGAGCGGGATGGTCAGCTGGTCGAGCGCCTCCACGCAAGAAACATGGTCGGGCTCGTCGGCATCGATGATCGCGATAAGTGGGCCCGCGTCGGCGAGCGTCACCGGCCTTTGCGGTCCTCCGCCAGCGCCTCGGCGAATGCAGCTCCACTCCGGCGAGCCCGGCCGCCCCCGCCATGAACCACTCCTGTCACATCGGCGAAGCGTTTGCTCGCGCGATCGTTCAGAGTCTCTTCGGCTCGCTCCGCCGCGGCGCGGCGCAGGAACTCGGATACGGACTCACCCCTGGCGGCCGCTGCCCGCCGTACCTTTTCGTCGAGATCGGGATCGAGCCGAAGGCTTCGCATGTAGCGAGTGTATCACAGCCGTGTGCGTTCGTGATACGAACATTACCGCCCCGCCGACCATCATCCGCCTGGCGCGAGCAGCAAGACCCGTTTCCGAACGTCACCGAGGTTCGAATACGAGTGCCTACGGCCCACCAGATTTGTCCCGTCCGGTCGTCGTCTCAGGCCAGGAACGAACCATTCGCGCGGCCCACCCGGGACGAGACGACAGTGCTTCGCTAGCCCGGAGCGATGCCCACGATGTTCTTCACGTGGACGCCGTCACCGGGGAGCGACCCCTCGTAGGAGGCACTCCCGAAGGCGAAGATCCCGCCGTCGGAGCCGACCAACCAGTAGCCGTTGCCGCTGGACGCGGGAGCGATGCCCACGATGTTCTTTACGTGGACGCCGTCAGCGGGAAGTGACCCCAGGAATGGGGCGGTGCCGAGGGCGAAGGTCCCGCCGTCGGGGCCGACCAGGGTGTACCCGCTCGACGCGTAGGTGAATTGGTCGGCCGACGATGTCGCCGATGTCCCGGCAAACGTGCTCACCGTGACGTCGGCGACGCCACTTCCGGCCGGAGATACCGCCGTGAGTTCCCACGGGCTCTCGTAGGTCACCGACGTGGCTGCCGTCGAACCGAAATCGACGGTGGAGCCGTAGTTGAACCCAGTGCCGTGGATGGTCACGTTGGTGCCGCCCGCCGCCGGTCCCGAATTGGGCACCACCGAAGTCACCGTTGGGGCCTGCTCGATCACGACGCCACCGGGCCCGTTCATCGCCGTGGCGCCACCAATGATTGTCTTGACCGGTGTTGGGTCACCTGTCGCAGAGAGTTGGCTCGGCGCGTACTCGACGAGGCTGTCGCTGCCGTAGTTCGGCACCCACAGGTCCCCGGTGGCGTCGAAGGCGAGGCTGTAGGGGCCATCGAGGCTGGATCCGGTCGATGAAATGGTGACCGCGGGTGCCGGGTCACCCGACGACGCGAGCTGACTTGGGTTGAACTCGACGAGCGTGTCGTTGTTTGTGCTCGTCACCCAGAGGTCGCCGGAGGAGTCGAATGCGACGCCGCTCGGGTCGTCGATGCTGGATGCGTTCGCCGAGATGGTGACGGCGGGTGTTGGGTCACCCGTCGCAGCGAGTTGGCTCGGTGTGTACTCGACCACGGTGCTTGTGTCCATGTCGGCCACCCACAGGTCACCTGAGCCATCGAAGGCGAACCCGTAGGGTCTTTCGGTTCCCGAGATGGTGACGGCTGGTGCCGGGTCGCCTGAGGAGGCGAGCTGGTTCGGCGTGTACTCGACCAGAGTGCCCTCTTCGTTGAGGGCCCACAGATCTCCGGATCCGTCGAAGGCGACGCTGCCCGGGGCGCCCAGGCTCGATCCGTTCGCCGAGATGGTGACGGCGGGTGTTGGGTCACCCGTCGCAGCGAGTTGGCTCGGGGTGTATTCGACGAGTGTGTCGGCATCCAAGTTCGCAATCCACATGTCGCCCGAAGCGTCAAAGGCTTCGGTACCGAAGGGGTCGTCAAGACTGTTTGCGTTGGCCGAGATGGTGACGCCTGGAGCCGCATTTCCGCTCGCCGAGAGTGGGAAGGAGAGGAGCGCGCTGCTTTCCTGGTTGACGACCCAGATGGTTGGAGTCACGCCTGTGGAGGCGGCGCCAGATGGAGTGCCGAGCCCAACGATCTGAAGGGCGGCTGTGCCCCCGATGCTCAGGATGACGGCGATGGCTACGCCCAAGCGCCCAACACGCGTCACCGTCCGCTGACGCAGCATCGAAACACCCTCACTACCGCGCAATCTCATACCATGCCTCCAGGCCCCAAGGATCGCGAGACGATAAGCCTCTGTCCTCGAGTGGTCAACATGGAATGCACGTCATGGGTGATCTCGGTGGTCGCGCCGACGAGCTCGTCAAAGACTCCGCATGTGCTCGTGCCCCGAATCGTGCCCCGAAACGTTTTGACGGAGGAGTGCGGCCAGTACCGCCTGGTGCCATATTCGTGCCCGATTACGGATCACTATCAGCCGGTGCCTGGCCAGAATCCGTGCTGGACCTCACCTTCACACGGCTGAAGTCGGAGGTTCGATTCTTCTAGTGCCCAGTCAATTCCCTTGGACACAGGGGCCTCGTCGCGAAGGGCCTCAAAACTGCCGGGTGCGCATCGCGGAGAGGATGAGGTCGCCGGGTACCGCCCGAATAAGAGGGGCTCACTGTGAGTCGACGATCCTCACCCCGGGTCTCTTTGGCCACCCGTATCGGGATGTCCCAAATAGCTTGGCCTCCCAGGTTCGAAGCGCTACCCCCGGTCGTCAGGATTGAGATCGAATTCAGCGCTCCACTTGTGTCTGCGCCTCATTCGCCAACGAACCCTGACGCAATATCGTTGCTGTCATGGGCTCCACCAAGTGGGTGGCCGAAGTATGGCTCGAGACGGCAGCCGGCGTGGGAGACCTGCGCGGCCGCGGAACGGTCCACATGGTGGACGGGGCGATTGGCATTGCCGTTCGGCCACGGGGTCTGGCTGGGTTTCTCGTTCCTACCCGAGAGAAGCGATTCTTTCTTCTCGCCCAAGTCCGGGAATGGGAGACATCAGGTTCGAAGATCGAGTTCACCTGCGGAGCGATCGCCCTCCAGTCGGGCGGCTACTCACGTCTGCCCGCTACCACTACCGGGCATGACGTGCCCGTTCATATTTGCCATCTCACGTGCCGTGGTCCCGACGAAGTCATGTCCCTGACCGACGCCGCCATCGCCGACGGCCTCATGAGCTCTCGTGTCAGTCGCAGGTCGTAGTCCGGTGACCCTGCCGCTGAGGGCGTCGCCTCGACCTATGGGCTACTCGCCTCGCAGCATCTGCGACTGCGCAATGTCCCGGAGCCGCGACTGAGCGACCAGCCAGTCGCTCGATCGCTTTTCTCGACCCTCTTGGAGGAGGTGGTGTCCTCCTGCAGGGCTGTCCGTACGCGCTCCACATCGTCGGCAGACTGGTATTCGGCCGTTCGTTTCGGGCGCATGGTGTTGGTCGAGTTGACCAGCAAGATGCAACGACTCAGAAGAGGTCATAGTCCTCCTTGGAGGGCGCATCCGCCGATTCGCAGGGTCTGAAGGTTCTTCAGGACCTGCAGACGAAGATGCTTCCCCTATGTCCACCTTACGCTCAAGGGGGCACGTTTGCACGTGCCTCTGAGCGTCGAGCGGGCAGGGCATTGATTTCGAAAGGCAATACTTTCGCCGTGCCGAGTGATCTGGGACTTCTGGATCGAATCCGAAACGTCCGGCGCAAGCTGCCCGAGCTGGTCTCGCAGAAAGAGCCTTCGACCTCGAGGGACTTCGAATCCATTTCGCTTCCCCAGCAGGACGCCGATGTCCTTCGGGATCTGCTGCTTGCCGAGAACGCCCGAACGGTCATCGAGATCGGCCTGGCCTACGGCACATCCGCCCTTGCTATCGGCGAGGCCCTGACCTCTGGCGGATCGATTGACGCGAAGCATCTGATCATCGATGCATACCAACATCTCTTCGAGAACGTAGGTCGGGATGCCATCGCCCTCGCCGGGCTCGACAGCCTCTGCACGGTGGACGTCGAGCGATCCCAAATGGCTCTCCCGCGGCTCGTGGCAGATGGTTTCGCAGCCGATGCCGCCTTCGTAGATGGAAGCCACATCTTCCACAATGTGTTCGTCGATCTCTACTACTTGCGCGAACTTGTTCGTCCCGGGGGGTTGATCGTCCTCGATGACTGCCAGTGGCCGTCGGTCGGCACCGCAGTGAATTACTACCTTGTCAACACTGGGTGGACACCCGAACTGATCAGCCAGCCAACTCGACTCCGAGCTTTCCGTGTGCCCGACCCCGCCGTCGAACCGAGCTTCGAGACATTTCGGTCTTTCCAAGTCTGACGCCGCGAGGAGAAGGTTTGCCCGCTGCGTGGACCGGGCTTACGGTGGTCCCCATGGACGCGCCGCCAATCGACGGACTGTCCCACTTACAGTTGAACGTCTCCGACCTGGACACCAGCGTGGCTTGGTACAAGAGCGCGCTCGGTCTCATCGAACTGCGTGGCGAGCCCGGGCGGTACGTCGCGCTCCAATCCACCACCGGACGTTTTCGCTTGGTACTGTCCGCGGGAGGACGTGCCGGCACTTCTGGCGCGCTGGATCACATCGCCGTCGCCATCTCCGATGTCGGTGCGCTCACGACGTGGTGCGCGCACCTGACTGACATCGGTGTCTCGCATCAAGGCATCAAGTCCAACATCGCCGGCCAGTCGGTCGATCTCTTCGATCCCGACGGCAACAACGTCGAGCTGATTAGCGAGCGGTAGCCTCGATACGACGCTCCTCATTGGGAAAACTGGTCCACCGCTCAGGGTTCAATGCAACGAGGTATCGCCAGCGACTGCGAGGCGCGCCGCTTGGACGACGTCGGCGCCATTCGAACGCTGACTCTCCAAGTGGTCGACCCAGTCTTGACCCATTTGGGTCAGCTCGATCTCGTTTCCGTCTGGGTCTCGTAGTGCAGTCACCGATGACGTGGGGCCCAGAGGCCGGATGGGAGAGAGCGGCTCCACGCCAAGACCCTTGAGACGCTCCACGAAACCAGGGAGATCGAATACCCAAAAGGCCAGTCGGATGGGACCGGCAGCGCTTGCGACGTCGGTTGGATGAATGGCGAAATGGATGTCGCCCAGCTCGCAACCAAAATGTTGGGGAGCGTTTCCGTGGCGCTCCTCTTTCAGAGGCACTCCCAGCACCTCTCGATAGAACGAGGCAAGCCTCTCGGGATCGCTCGAGGTGAGTAATACGGCTGAGAGGAACTGGATCCGCTCTCCTGAGACCATCTCCACCTCCGTGGTCTTGTCCAGGTGCATGATTCCATAGCCGCATCCCCCGATGCGCTCCTGCGGTCAAGGCAAGGCAGCCATCCTCCAGGCGAACAGGACGCCGGTAGCTAGCGTTTCAAGGGTCATTTCGACCGGTCATTCGGAAGCCGCCCGCCGACCTGGAGATTCGCGGTGTGATGGGTGCGTCGAAGAAGGGAGAGCGACATGCCGACCGTGTCCATCAAGAGCGATGCCTCCAAAGCCGACTTGGCGAGCGCCATAAAGGTTGGGCTTGGTTCCGGCTACGAGGTCGAACCGGCGAGTGACAAGGAAGTCATCACGGTGCGAAAGGGCACCATGACCACCGCCCATGTGAAGCTCGATCGATCTCCCGATGGGGCGAAGGCTCACGTTCACGGCGGCGGATTCATCATTTCACGCATCGTGAATGAGTTGGGTATCGCCAACAGCGTGGCCAAGACGATTAAGTCATCGGCGCTTTCGGCGTAAGGAGCGATGGGCCAGTTCTGGCGCGCGCGAGGAAGCCGAGTTCGCCGTCGATTCGCGCCGCGGTCACCGTGCCTTATTGCGGGCTTCGACAATCCGGGCAAACTCCGGTCCTTTGAGCGCCTCCTGAAACGCCGTCATTTCCTCAGCCATGCGGCCCTGGACCGTGGGCTCGTCAGAGCGCAGGAGGGTCTTTGACGCCCGAATCGCCTGCGACGGCAGGGCCGCAAGCCGATGCGCCGCTTCGAGGGCTGCGTCGAGTGCGGGCGAGACCGCCGCATTCGCCAATCCCCACTCGGCCGCCTCGCGCCCGTCGATGCGCCGACCACACAAGATGAGCTCTGAGGCCCGGCGTTCTCCGATCATCTTGGGCAGCAGCAGGCTCGAAGCAGCCTCCGGGACGAGGCCCAGTTCGACGAAGGGAGCCCACAGCTTCGCTGTCGGTTCTACGTAGACGAGATCGCAGTGAAGGAGGAGCGTCAGTCCCACGCCGATGGCGAGACCGTTCACGGCCGCCACAATCGGGACACGGACCGACGAGATCGTAAAGAGGAACCGGCCTACCTCATCGAGGTTTTCACCCTTGGCAAAATCAACGAGGTCGTTCCCGGCCGTGAACACGTCGCCAACACCGGTGATGACCACCGCTCCGATTTCCTCGTCAACGTCCGCGTCGCGCAGCGCGTCAGCCATCGCGGCATACATCGCCTGGGTGAGTGCGTTCTTCTTCGACGGGCGGTCGATCGTTACGGTAAGGACACCGTCGACTACCTGCGTCTTGACATCTCCCGCCAAGTCAGTTTGCATAGCCAGCCACGCTATCCGCTGGGACGCGATCGCTCCCACCCTGCCGGTTCGTGCGGGGGCCGGCTCACCTCGGACGACGAATGCGTAAACGATTGGCCGGAAGCCCCACGCTGAAGAGTCCTTCGGGCGACGCGTCGTGCAGCACGGCGCGGAGATCCAGTTCGAACTCCGGGAGTCGTGTCCCGAAGAGGTGTGGGGCGGCCCAAGAATTGGAGAGGACGCGCGCCACGACTTGGTCGAGCGTTCTGTGGATGACGCGACCGTCCGGCACGACGACGATCTCTTCTGGAGCGAACCCCGCCGCTTGAAACACGCGGTCCTCTCCGTCAGGCGAAGTGTCACGGCGACCCTGACCAGCCCGACGATTCGGACCCAGCCAGCGGATCCGCAGTTCGTCGATGGCCGCGTCGGGTACGGGTGGATGCGTGTCGTCGAGCGGGGTCGTGTCCGGGTTGCCATCGCTCGGGTCGATCTGCACAGCGGCGCCGCCGGGCTCGAGCATCTGTCGGGTGGCGGCGGCCACTCGGGGACGGTCCATCCAGTGGAACGACTGGGCAAAGGACACCACGCGGAACCCGCCGAGCGAACCGGGGAGTTCCTCGGCTCGCATCAGCACCCAAGAGGCGTTGCCGACGGCGGACTCCCGGGCCGCAATCCGCGCTTCGGCGATCATGTCGGCGTCGGGGTCGAGGCCCGTCACGGTCTCGAACTGGTCGGCGAGCAAGAGGGCGACGGTACCGGGCCCGCAACCGACATCGAGGAGGTGGCCACGACCGTCGAGTCCCAGATGCGCCGCCAGCGTCTTTGAGAGCTGTGGGGCGTAGGGATCGCGCCCTTGGCGGTAATAAGAAGCGGTGCCTTGGAAGAGTGTCTCGTCCCAGGTCCACGTTTCCCAGCCAAACGGAGCGGGTTCACGCGTTGACATCTCGCTCAGTGGCCGGTCCATACGGGCGGTCGCTTCTCTAGGAATGCCGCTACGCCTTCCCGCGCGTCGACCGACGACGATGCCGCCGCGAGCGCGGCCTCTGTTTGCTCCCACCCGAGGGCGTCATCGTGGGCGGCCAGGGTGTTTACCGCGGCCAGGCAGGACTGTACGGAGACCGGCGCGTTGTCGCAGATCTCCTGCGCCAGGCGCTCGGCCTCGGCGAGAGCCTCACCTGGCTCCGCCAGGACATTGACGAATCCGAGTTGGTGGGCCCGCGCGGCATCGATCGGCCGACCGGTGAGGATCAGTTGCCGTGCCACATTGAGCGGGAGCGCGTGCGGGCCGCGAAACAGGCCGGCGCACGTCGGCACGACACCGATGCTGACCTCAGGAAGCCCGAAGCGCGCCGTTGTAGCCGCCACCACGAGGTCACAGGTCAGCGCGATCTCGAGGCCGCCTCCGAGCGCCGGACCCTCGACGGCAGCCACCAATGGCTTGCGGCGGACCCGCCGGATGATGCCGTATTCGCCGCCCCGCCGGGTCACATAGTCGCCCCGGGCCCTCAGGTCGCTCCCGGCGCTGAAGACGTCGGCCGTCCCGGTCAGGATGCCCGCCCAAAGGTCATCGTCGTCATCGAGCTCGTTCAGTGCTTCGTCGAGGGCATCGGCCATGGCCCGATCGATGGCATTGCGCTTCGCAGCGCGCCGCATGGAGATGACCAACACGCGACCGTGGCGGCGTCGCTCCACCAGTTCGCCCGACTCGTTGCCGTCGTTGCTCACGCTCTGCCCCCGATCCAGCACCACGGATCCCGTCACGATACTGCGGCCATCTTCCAGCAGTTCGGGGAGTCGGCATCGCTCACCTAGCTGATGCGCCAGGCCGAGGCGTGTTTCGTCGGTGGAGTCGTGCGTGCTCGGCGGCTGGTCAGCTCCCGGCCATGGCGACCACCGGCTTGTTGAGCGGTTTGCCACCCATCGATCCGTAGAACGCCGCGTTGTAGGTGAAGACCCCGCCGTCCGAGGCGACGAAGCGGTACCCCGAGCCGTTGCGGGTTGCTTCCATGCCGACGATCGGTGCGTTCAGGTGGATGCTCCCGGTCGACCCGTAGAACGGCGCGTCGAAGGCGAAGATGCCACCGTCGGATGCAACCTCCCAGTAGCCGCCGGTCGCGGCGTCAGCGGCGATCCCGACGACGGGCAGGTTGAGCGGTTTGCCTCCCATGGAGCTGAAGAACTTGGCGTCGCCGTAGGCGAAGATGCCGCCGTCCGAGGCCACCAACCAGTAGCCCTCGCCGTCGGGCGTCGACGCCATGCCCACGATCGGCGCATTCAGATGCATGGAGCCCGTGCTGCCGAAGAACTGCGCGCTGCCGAAACTGAAGATGCCGCCGTCGGAGGCGACCTCCCAGTACCCGGCGCCGTTCGGCATTGCCGCCATCCCGACGATGGGTTTGTTCAACGGGCTTCCGCCCATGGAGCCGTCGAACGGGGCGTCGCCGAAGGCGAAGATGCCACCGTCGGAGGCGACCTCCCAGTAGCCCCCGCCGTTCGACGTGAGCGCTGCGCCGACCACCGGCTTGTTGAGGTGGATGCTGCCCGTCGAGCCACAGAACGGAATGTTGCCGTAGTTGAACACTCCGCCGTCGGAGGCGGAGAGGAGGTAGCCGTCCGGCGCTCCGGCCGGCGCGTTGCACGGCACCTCGATCGTGGGGGCCGGCGTTCCCGCGTCGCCGGTCAATTGCGGGTCGTGATGGAACTGGGGCCATGCGCCCTGCTCGTTGACCGTGGAACCCGAACCACTGGTGTTGTCGATCTCCCAGTGCGTGACGACGCTGAGGATGGTGCCACTGGCGTCCTCGTAACCGGCCCCGGTGATGCCAATGTGCCCATCGGGGTCGTCGGTGATGAGTGGTGAGTTCTGGAACCCCTCGTCGACCCCGAGCGTGTCCACCTCAGCACCGGAGCGGCCGTCGAAGACGTCGATCCCGTTGGTGGTTGGGACGATGACATCCTGGTAGCCACCGCCGGTCAGGTCCGCCGTCACCGGAGAGCCGATGACCTGTCCCGAGGTCGCCGCCGACCAGACGACCGCCCCGTTCGTGCCGTTCAGCACATAGACGGTGTTCGAAGCAGTGCCCTCGACCACGTCGAGTTGGCCGGTGCCCTGCACGTTGGCGAGCGCGGGCGAGTCGGCGGTCACGCCGTTGAGCGTGTCGCTCCAGGCCAGCCCGCACGACGTGTTGATGGCGAAGACCTTGTTGCTGTCCGACGCGCCGCCGTAGAAGCTGCCGTCCCCGATGGCGATGCCCACGCCGCCGCCGGCGAGGAACTGGCCGACCGCAGGCGAGGAGCGGTCGATGTTCTGGTTCGTGTTGTACTGGCAGATGAGGCCGCCCGAGGGACTGGCTGTACCGGTAGTGCCGCTGCTCGAGATGATGCGGATGTGGCCACCGTTGCTGTAGGTCTGGCCGTACGCGGACCCTTGACTCGAGTCGCCCCCGCTGATGATCTCGTTGTTCCCGTCCGCGTACAGGTCGGCCAGCGCGGCCGTCGAGAACACCGAGTCAGCCGAGAACCACGGGAAGCCGCCAAACACCGCGCCGTTCCCCGCGCCGAGGGCATACGTGTTCTGGCCGAGCGTGCCCGCTTCGACGCCATAGCCGCCCGCATAGTTGCCGACGGTCATCGAGGCGTCGACGGCGGAGTGCGGCTGCGACGGATCGGTCGACGGGTTGGTGGTCTGAACGAACCACTGGTCACCGCCGCCCGGCGAGATGGCCTGGAACCCGCCCGAAGTCGGCGACCCCGCGTCGCCGGTGCCGACGTAGACGGTGTCGAGGCCGTTCGCGTTGATGGGGGCGACCGAAGGTGACGCAGCGATCGGTGCGCCTGCGTGGTACGGCCAGCCGGCTGGTGTCCCGCCACCGTTGAGGTGGTAGGCGTAGACCTGCCCGGCCTGGTCGCCCACGACGACGGAGGGTTGGCCGTCAAGATCGGCGACATTGGGCGAGGAGAGCGCGATCGTGTTGGTGCCGTCGGAGATGCTCTGGGCCCATGTCTCATTCGCCGCAAAGCCCGCTGTGGCGGCTTGGACGGCGGGGGCCGCCGGCACCAGGGCGAGCAGAGGCAGGGCGGCGGCCAGACCCAAAGCGGCGACACCACGGCGCCGGGCGGTGCTGTGCGCTTTGGCGGCGCAAAGGGATCGGGTCAGCGACGCGGACGCAGGGTGCACCGCCACCGGATCGGCACGACGACGGGCGGGCTTGAACGGTCCGCGCATGGAGGCACAGCGTGACGATCGCAGGTCTCGGTGCGGTGGCAACACCGTTGCGGATCGGATAGGGCCAGCCCACGAGGCAGAAATGGCTTGTTGCACTGGGGGTGTGAGCGCGGCGGGGCGATCGGACCATGATGCCCCGGCAGGGGTCGTGCCGCCTACCATGCTCGGCGTGATCGGGTCGTTGACACCGCGGCCGGTGCGCTGATGGGACGCCGGATCCGATGGCTCGGTGTCGTCATGGTCGTCTGCCTGGGCCTGGTGATCGTGCAGCTGGTGAACATCCAATTGGTCAGGGGCAAGTCGCTCGCGACCTCGCAGTACAACCCGCGGATCGCGTCCCAGCGCGACAACAACGCCCGGGGCGAGATCCTCCTCGCCGACGGCACGGTGCTGGCGAAGTCCATCCCGACGCCGGCCGGGACGAACAAGGCCGACTATCCGTTTGACTATGTGCGCCAATACCCTCAGGGCTCCTTGTATTCCGGCATCACCGGGTACGACTCCGCCTTAACCGGTGCGGTCACGGACATCGAGAACGAGTACAACTCCTATCTGAGTGCCCACCAACAGTCGCCCCAAACCCTGAGCCAGCTCCTCTTCCGAGAGAAGCAGCCGACGGAGACCGACAACGTCACGCTCACGATCAACCCGATGTTGCAGAGCGTTGCGTCGCAGGCGCTGTTGTCGACCCCGGGCAATAACGACGGCGCAGTCGTCGTGCTCAACCCGAAGACGGGTGCCGTGTTGGCGATGGTGTCCAACCCGACGTACGACCCCAATGCCCTCGTGGGCACGTCGCTGTCGGCCCAGAATCTCGCCTACTACACCTACACGCAGAAGGATCATGAAGGCTTCTTCCCGCTGCGTCCGCTCGCCACCTCGGAGTTCTTCGAACCCGGGTCGACGATGAAGGTGGTGACCTCGACCTCGGTCTACAACCTGAAGCCATCTCTGATTCCGTTCGACTACCCCGTGGCACCCTGCCAGAAGTTCACCGACTCGACACGGCTCCTTTGTAACGACGGGAGCAGTCCGGCCAACTCCGATCCGTGCGGGGGCACCATGGCCAACGACATGCTCGCGGCGTCGTGCGACCCCGGCTACGGCGAGCTCGGCATCCAGGTCGGCGTTTCCACGTTGCGCCAGCAGGCCGAGGCGTTCGGCATCAACTCGATTCCCCCCATCGACCTGCCCTCGATCAATCAACAGCCAACCGGTGGCGTGATCGCATCGACAATCGGAACGGGGACGAGCGGCACGGACCCGTTGCCAGCGAACGCGCAGGCAGACCAGGCGTATAGCGCGATCGGCCAAGAGTTCGTTGAGGATACCCCGCTGCAGAACGCAATGATCGCGGCTGGTATCGCGAACGGCGGCGTGATCATGACCCCCCACCTGATGTCATCGATCCGCGATTCGACGGGGGCGCTCGTCAAGACCTACGCGCCCACGCCCATGGCGCGGTCCGCTTCGGCGGCGTCGGCACAGGCGGTCACCTCGCTGATGGAGAGCGTGATCACCAATCCCCAGGGCACTGCAGCCGGGGTGGGGTTTCCGTCCTATCTCTGCGCCGCGGTCAAGACCGGTACCGCGCAGACGGGCCTCGGCGTGAACCACGACTGGATGATCGGCTTCGCTCCGGCGAACAACCCCCAAATCGCCATCGCAGTCGTGGTGCCGTACCAGTACATCGGATCGGACGGCGCCGGCATTGCCGGACCGATCGTGAACAAGATCATGCAGGCGGCGCTGCCAAAGGGGTCGGTCCAGCAACCCTGCACCGTGCAGGCGCCGCCGTCTTCGGACTTCTCGCACTGAGGCACGGCGGCCCCGCAGCACCGCCTGAGCTGGGGAACGGGCGGCCGGTCGTCCCGCCAGGGAGCAGCTCGCCGTGGAGCCCTGGTACGCTACCTGCGTGCCTACGCAGATAGTTAAGGCTCCGGCGCCGGAGGAAGTCCGCTCGGCCGTGGGGATGCTGAAACTGCTGGGCGACGAGACGCGGTTGCGAGTGATCTGGGCCCTGCTCGAGGGGGAGCACTCGGTCAACGAGCTCGCCGAGCTGGTGGGCGCGCAGCCGGCGGCGGTGTCGCAGCATTTGGCCAAGCTCCGCCTCGCCCGCCTGGTGCGGAGCCGCCGGGAGGGCACACGGATCTTCTACGTGGTCGACGATGTCCACGTCCGCCGCCTGGTGGAAGAGGTGCTCACCCACGCCGACCACGTGGCCAGCGACGGGTCCCGCCATGGCTGAGGACCATACGCACTCGCACTCGCACTCTCACTCGTCTCACTCGGAGGTCTCGGTCGACACCGATCGCCGCGCGTTGAAGTTGGCGCTGGCGCTGCTGCTCGCCTTCATGGTGTTCGAGGTCGGCGCGGCCATCTTCGCCAACTCCTTGGCCCTGCTCGCCGACGCCGGCCACATGCTCGTTGACGTGGGGGCCATCGCGGGCTCGCTGCTCGCGATTCGCCTGGCCGCCCGTCCCGAGACGGGCAAGCACACGTACGGGATGAAGCGGGCCGAGATCCTGGCCGCCGCGGCGAACGGCCTGGCCTTGGTCGTCGTCTCCGCGCTCGTGGCGTACGACTCGATCGTGCGGCTGTTGCATCCCGGCCACGTCCATGGCGTCGTGTTGATCGTGGTGGCGGCGGTCGGGGTGGCCGTGAACGTGGTGGCGACGCTGGCCGTGGCCCGGGCCAATCGGCGCTCGTTGAATATCGAGGGCGCGTACCGCCACATCCTGACCGACCTCTACGGCTTCATCGGCACCCTGACCGCCGGCATCGTGATCGTGGCCAGCGGCTTCAGCCGCGCCGACGCCATCGCATCGCTCGTCGTCGTCGGCCTGATGCTCAAGGCGGCGGTCGAGTTGTTGCGTCCGGCGCTGCACATCTTGTTGGAGGCGACACCCGAGGACATCGACCTCGACGAGGTGCGTAGCCATTTGCTGGAGCTGCCCGAGGTGCAGTCCGTGCACGACCTGCACGCGTGGACACTGACCTCATCGCTGCCCATCCTCACCGCCCACGTCGTCGTGACCGACGAGTGCTTCAACACGGGGGAGGCGGGCCGGGTGCTCGATCACCTCCAAGGCTGCCTGGCGGGCCACTTCGACGTGGCCCACTCGACACTGCAGTTCGAATGCGCCGGGCACGTGGAGCACGAGGTCGGAGGGCACGCGTAAGCCGGGCCACCATGACCGCGTCAGAGAGGCGGGCGCTGAACCATTCGAGTATCGGCGCTTCGACGGGATCGCCGCTGGTGGACCTCCACCCAGATTCATTAATCTGGGTGCGATCCCCTTCGCCTGTGGGGGTGCTCGGTCCATAACCCCCGCCGGACAACGAGTTGGTTGGCCAGCACTTCCAACCGTGCGACCATGAGCGCCGGATCGTCGACATCTGCGCCGCCTCCTTCTCTTGAGACGGAGGACGCAAGTTTCTTCTCCGCCTGTTGACGGGCCTGACGTTTCACCATCTGCTCCAACGATTCCCTCGGGACAAGGACGTAGACCAGGTCGCAATTGAGGGCCCGAGCCGTTCGATCGAGAACGGAGAGTTTGATCGAACCCTGCAATTCGGCGAGCTCTAGCTGTCTCACCCGGCTCGCAGTGACGCCAAGCCGCCTGCCGAGCTCATAGGTCGACATTCCAAGGGAGGCTCGCATCGTCCACAGCCAACCCCTCGATGGGCGCGGCCCAACCTGCGCGTGAACGCCGGCCAGCAGTCGATCGAGTTCGCGACGTCCAGGGAGTGGAACAGGCGGCATCGTCGGAGAACGGTCGGGCATATACATCTCCCTCAGAGATGTATATGCCGTTTTCCTGCGCGTTTTACGTCAACGATGCGAAGCACTGTGCTGCGCGTGGTTTGCCCAAACGCGTACGAAATCCGCGTATACGGTCGCGAATCGTTCCGGACGTTCCGGACGTTCCGGCGATGCCACCGAAGTTGTAACCCCAGCAACGAGCGTGTGCCAGGATAGACGCGGTCGGGTGGTGGGCCACGTAGGCGACCAACGGCGGCAGCACACCGTGGCCCTGCATCGCTTGCGCCATTTCGGCGGGGGGCGATCCGAGAGTCGCGAGCGCGGACTCCACGTCCTCCATGTCACAGGTGATCGCAACGGTGTTGCCGCCGTCCGCCGCGACGCAGTCCTGCACGTTCGTGCCTCCAAGGCTCCCGATTGCCGCAGCCCGTTCCGCCTTGAAGCCAAGCCACTTCTCGACGTCGGCCACGTTGTGGGTGATGACGACCTTTGCCACGGAATGCCTCCATCCCGCGTGCGCGGCGCGCGTTGCGCCACCCAGTGCGTCCGTTCTCACACCTGGGCCTCCTGGATTCACAGAAAAGATTCGATCTGCAACGGCCCTGGAACGGCTCAGTGCCGAATCTCAGTGTGCGCCCAGTTGTCCCGCCGTGACGTCGCGCGACCGTGTCGCCGAGGGCTCGAGCATCGCAACGAGCTCGACGTGCTCCGTCATCGGGAAGATGTCGAAGGCGCGCAGCGAGCTCAGGGTCCACCCCTGGTCGACGACGACCCGGAGGTCGCGGGCAAAGGTCGCGGCATCACACGAGACGTAGACGAGCTTGCGGAGGGCCGAGGTGTGCGAGGCGAGGGCGTGCATGACGTCGATCCCGGCGCCCTCGCGGGCGGGATCGAGCACCATGACGGAGGGGCGGCCGATGCCGGTCGCCACCAGTTCGGGTGTCACCTCGGCTTCGTCGACGGAGAGCTGGGGGAGGCCAGCGGCGTTGTGCCGCGCGTCCGCGCAGGCGCGCCGGTCCCGTTCGACCGCCAGGACCGATCCGTCGGGCCCGACCGCGTGGGCCAGTGCGACCGAGAAGAGGCCGGCACCGGCGTAGAGGTCAGCGACCGCCGCACCGTTGCAGTCGCCGATGCACTCGAGAACGGCGCCGAGCAGCGCCTCGGCCGCACCGACGTGCGCCTGCCAGAACACGCCGGAGGACACCCGGTACGTCTGGCCGCGCACGTCCATGTGCACGGCGCCCGGGTCACGGCGCACCTTGCCCCGCACGACCAGCCCGGCGGCGACACCCGGCAGCCGGGGCGCTCCCTGACCGCGCGGCGTGACCGAGACCACCGCCTCCCCGGGCGTCGTGCCGGTGATCACCTCGAGTTCCGTCGTCCCCGGCCACGAGGCCGTCAGGGCGCCGGTCGTCGCGACGCCGGTGCTGGCGACCGGGCATTCCCGGACCCGCTCCACCCGATGGGTGCGGTGGCGGCGGAACCCGGCGCCTCCGTTGCGGTCCACCGCCAGGCGAACCCGGGTCCGCCAGCCGAGCCCGTCGCGCCCGCCGTCGACGGCCTCGACCTCGATCTTCCGCTCCACACCGGCGATCTGGTGCAGGAGCTCCTCGACGCGCGCCGCCTTGAGCCGCCGCTGGGCGCCGATCTCCACGTGCTGGAAGTCGCAACCTCCACACCGGCCCGGTCCGGCGTGTGGGCACGGCGGGTCGACCCGGTCCGGCGAGGGGACGAGGATTTCGATTGCGTCCGCCCGCACATACGACCTGGTCGCGGCCGTCACCCGGGCCAGGACCCGCTCGCCGGGCAGTGAGTGCCGGACGAACACGACCTTGCCGTCGGGCGCTCGGGCCACGCAGCCGCCCCCGCCGGCGAGCGCGCCGACCACGAGGTCCAGGACGTCGGTGCCGTCTGGGGTCGTCATCCGTGTCAGCGTACGGCTGCCAAGTTCGCCAAGATTTCTCCGACGAGGTGTCGATCCTGGGCCGGCCCGATCGTCGTAGGAGCGAAACCAAACCAAACCCCCCGATAGGAGGAGGACCCATGCGGTACCTGTTGCTGATTGCCCTGGAAGAGGACGCACGCCCCGCGTCGAGCGCCGACGTCACCACGATGGACGAGGAGTACGCCGAGTGGGCGAAGACGATGGCCGAGCGCGGTCTCCTGCAGGGAGGCGAGCGCCTGCGCCAGTCGAGCGACGCCACGACGGTCCGGGTACGCAATGGCGAGGTGCTGGCCACAGACGGCCCCTTCGCCGAGACCAAGGAGCAGTTGGCCGGGTACTTCCTCGTCGACTGCAAAGACCTGGACGAGGCGATCGAGGTCGCGTCGAAGATCCCGGGCGCCAAGATCGGCAGCATCGAAGTGAGGCCGATCTGGGAGATGTGACCCCGGACGTCAGGTCCGCCATCACCGACGCGTTCCACCAGGAGTGGGGGAGGGTTGTTGCGACCCTCATCCGGGTGACCGGTGACTGGGATCTCGCCGAGGAGTGTGCGCAGGATGCCTTCGCGAAGGCCGCCGAGCGGTGGCCCAGTGACGGCATCCCGCGCCGCCCCGGTGCGTGGCTCACCACCGTGGCCCGCAATCAGGCGCTGGACCGCCTGCGTCGCGCCCAACTGGGTGTGTCCAAGCTGCAGGAGGTGGCCGTGGTGAGCGCAGGCGACCTGGAGCGAGGGCCCAGCCCCGAGATGCCCGACGACCGCCTGGGCCTGATGTTCACGTGCTGTCACCCCGCACTCTCCTTCGACGCGCAGGTGGCGCTGACGCTGCGCACCTTGGCCGGCCTGACCACGCAAGAGATCGCCCGCGCCTTTCTGGTGCCCGAGCCCACGATGGCGCAGCGGCTCACGCGGGCCAAGCGCAAGATCCGCCACGCCGGGATCCCTTTCCGGGTACCGCCCGACCACCAGCTGGTCGACCGCACAGGCGCCGTGCTGTCGGTCCTCTATCTCCTCTTCAACGAGGGCTACGCGGCCACGGCCGGCGAGGACCTGGTGCGTCAGGTGCTGGCGGACGAGGCGATTCGCCTGGCCCGCACGCTGTGTGAGCTGATGCCGGACGAGCCCGAGGCGCTCGGCCTCCTGGCCCTCATGTTGTTCCACGACGCCCGCCACTCGACCCGGGTGGACGGCGCGGGGGACCTGGTCCTGCTGGAGGAGCAGGACCGGACGCGGTGGGATCGGGCGACGATCGACGAGGGCACGGCCGCCCTCGACGCGGCGCTGCGCCTCCGCCGGCCGGGGCCGTTCCAGGTGCAGGCGGCGATCGCGGCGTGCCACGCCCACGCGACGACCCCCGCCGAGACGGACTGGATGGAGATCGCCGCGCTCTACGCCACCCTGGCCCTGATGCTCCCCTCCGCCGTGGTCGAGCTGAACCGTGCCGTCGCGGTGTCCATGTGGCTGGGCCCCGAGGAGGGCCTGGCCATCGTCGAGAGCCTGGCCGACAGCGGGGAGCTGGGCGGCTACCACCTCTTGCCCGCCGCCCGGGCCGACATGCTGCGGCGACTGGGGCGACTGCCCGAGGCGGCCACGGCCTACGAGGCGGCCCGCGACCTGGCCGGCACCGACGCCGAGCGCCGCTACCTGGAGCGCCGGAGGCGCGAAGCGTCGGTTTGACAGCGCGCGGCGCCCGGGCAATCGTCTCGCCCGGCTTGCGCACCCGCTCGAGCGGGCCGGCGCCGGCGACACGGACGAGATCGAGAGGACGGCAAAGATGGCGAACCTGCTGCAGGACAGAGTGGCGATCATCACGGGAGCGGGGCGCGGCATCGGCCGTGAGCACGCCCTCCTCTTCGCCTCGCTGGGGGCGAAGGTCGTGGTGAACGACCTCGGCGGCGCCGTCGACGGCTCGGGCTCCGACGTCTCGGCCGCCCAGTCGGTCGTCGACGAGATCACCGCCGCCGGCGGGCAGGCGGTTGCCAACACCGACAGCGTGAGCGCGTTCGACGGGGCCAAGGCGATGGTCGACCAGGCCGTCGCCACCTTCGGCGACCTCCACGTCGTCGTCAACAACGCCGGGATCCTGAGGGACCGCATGCTCGTGTCGATGAGCGAGGAGGAGTTCGACGCCGTCATCGCCGTCCACCTCAAGGGCACGTTCAACATGTCCAAGCACGCCGCGGGCTACTGGCGTGAGGCGGCCAAGGAGGGAACGATCACCGACCGCGCCATCGTGAACACGAGCTCGGGCGCCGGCCTGCACGGCAACGTCGGCCAGACCAACTACTCAGCCGCCAAGGCCGGCATCGCGGCGATGACCGTGGTCAACGCGATGGAGCTGCACCGTTACGGCGTGCGCGCCAACTGCATCGCACCGGTGGCGCGCACCCGGCTCACCCTGCAGACCCCCGGCATGGGCGAGTCGATGCAGCAGCACGTGTTCGACCCCGAGAACGTGTCGCCGCTCGTGGCCGTGCTGGCGGCCGAGACCTGCCCCTTCAACGGCCAGGTCTTCAGCGTCTACGGCGGGACAGTGGGGATCTACGGCGGCTGGTCCATCGCCGAGTCCGTGGAGACCGACGACCGCTGGACGGCCGACAGCCTGGCCGCCGCCATGGACAAGCTGCCCCGCACCGTCGAGGTCAACAGCCAGATGACGGAGCTCGTCAAGGCCATGGGCCGCTGACCGGGGGACCGGGCCGGGGCCACCCGGTTTCGCCCCGCGAGGGCGTCGCTACGTAGGCTTCCGCCCATGGGTGGGGCTGTGGGGCGTGAGCGGGACGGCCACCCCGACATTGAGGCGGCGGTCGCCGCGGCCGAGGTCCACCCGTTGCTGTGCGCCGTCGCCCAGCGCACCGGCGACTTCTCGCTGTTGCGCGACGACTTCGCGCCCGACCAGACCCAGCTCCTCACGCCCGGGCGGGGCCTCGGGCCCGAACAAGAGGACGAGGCCCGCCGGCTGGCCACCGCCGCACTGGTCGCGCACAACGACTCGGGCGGCCACGACCACACGCTGACTCGCGACGAACGGCGTCGCATCTACGGCTTCCTCATCGGGGCCGAGTCGACCGACCACTGGGAGGGCTTCCTCACCGAGGAGCTCGCGCTGGCCGGGACAGACCCGCGCGCCCCGAGCTGGCACCTCGACGACCTCGGCGGCTCCTTCCGTTGCGCCGTGATCGGCGCCGGCGCCTCCGGCCTCGCCGCGGCGTACCGGTTGCGCCAGACGGGCGTCGCCGTGACGGTGTTCGAGAAGAACGCGGACGTCGGCGGCACCTGGCTCGAGAACGTCTACCCCGGCTGTCGGGTCGACGTGCCGAACCAGCTCTACAGCTTCTCGTTCGCCCAGACGAACGACTGGGTGTCGCGCTTCTCGGCCCAACCCGACCTGCTGGCCTACCTGGAGAACACGGCGAAGGAGCTGGGCCTCGGCGCCTGCATCCGCTTCCAGAGCGAGGTCACCGAGGCCCGCTACGACGACGAGGCCCGCGGTTGGATCCTCACCGTGCGCTCGAGCGAGGGGACCGAGGCCGACGAGCAGTTCGACGCCATCGTGTGCGCGGTCGGCCAGCTCAACCGGCCATCGTTCCCGTCCATCGCCGGACGGGACCGCTTCGCTGGCCCCTCGTTCCACTCCGCCGCCTGGGACGACACGATCGAGATCGCCAACCGACGCGTCGCCGTCATCGGCACCGGCGCCAGCGCGGCCCAGTTCGTCCCGCTCATCGCGGGCGACGTCGCCCACCTCGACGTGTTCCAGCGCACACCACCGTGGCTGCTGCCGACGGAGAATTACGGCGACCCGTTCCCGCCGTCGTTCCACGACCTGTTGGCCCTCCTCCCCAACTACGGGCGCTGGGACCGGCTGTGGCAATTCTGGCTCATGCACGAGGGCCTCCTCGTGGCCGCCCGCGTCGACCCGGAGTGGGACGAGCACACCGAGGCGGTGAGCGCCGGTAACGACTTCATCCGCTCCATGCTCCTCGACGTCCTGCGCGCCCAGGTCCCCGACGACGAGCTCTACGAGAAGATGGTGCCGCACTTCCCACCCTTCGCGAAGAGGGCCCTGCGCGACGACGGGCGCTGGGCGGCCGCCTGCAGCCGGCCCGAGGTCGATCTCGTCACGACCCCGATCGCCGAGATCACGCCCTCCGGCGTCCGCACGACCGACGGGGTGGAGCACCCGGCCGACGTGCTGATCTACGGGACGGGCTTCACGGCGTCGGACTTCGTGGCACCGATGCGCGTGTACGGCACGGGCGGCGAGGAGCTGAACGAGGAATGGGACGGCGACGCCATGGCCTACCTCGGCATCACCGTCCCCGGCTTCCCGAACCTCTTCATGCTCTACGGGCCGAACACGAACCTCGTGATCAACGGGAGCATTCTCATCATGGTGGAGTGCCAGGTGCGCTACGCCGTCGAGTCGATCGGCCGGCTCCTCCAAGGCGGGCACCGGTCGATGTCATGCCGGCGCGACGTGCACGAGCGCTACGGCCACGAGATGGAGGAGGGCAACGCCAAGATGGTCTGGGGCGTCGCCGATGTGCCGACGTGGTACCGCAACAAGCACGGGCGGGTCACGCAGAACTGGCCGTTCGACCTCCACACGTACTGGGCGCGCACGCTTGAGCCCGACCTGGCCGACTACGAGCTGGCCTGAGACACCTAGGCCCACTGGCCCGGCTCGTAGTCACCAGCCGGGAGGCGGACGATGACGTTGAGCCGGTTGTAGAAGTTGATGATGCCGATGAGCGCCACCAACGCGCCGAGTTGCTCCTCGTCGTAGTGCTGGGCCGCCCGGTCCCAGACCTCGTCGCTGACGCCGGTGGAGTCGGCGAGGCGGGTGCCCTGCTCGGCGAGCTCGAGGGCGGCGCGCTCGGCCTCGGTGAAGACCGTCGCTTCGCGCCAGGCGGCGACCAGGTTGAGACGCTGCTGGCTTTCGCCGGCGAGTGCCGCATCCTTGGTGTGCATGTCGAGGCAGTAGCCGCAGCCGTTGATCTGGCTGGCCCGGATCTTCACCAGCTCCTGCGTCGCTTTGGGCACGGACGACTCCGTGACGAGTCCGGCGGCGGAGTTGATGTACTTGATGAGCTTCGGGGCCATCGGGTTCTCAAAAATGTTGAGCCGGGCGTCCATGGTGTGTCTCCCTTCGTGAATGGGGTTGGGTTGTCGTTGCTGGTGTTGCTGGTGCTGCTGGTGCTGCTGGTGCTGCTGGTGCTGCTGGTGCTGCTGTGATCTCTCACGAGGCGCCGAGCGCTCCGAGCTGTTTCATCTGGGACAGGACGTCGACGACGCCCCAGGTCTCGGCGATCCGACCGTCGACGAAGCGGAGGATGAAGATCTCGTTGTACGTCACCGACTTGCCGGTGGGCGAGAGGCCCATGTGGTCGCCCTGATGGGTGCCCTGGACCGTGTTCCGGGCGACCACCTTGTCGCCCTCCTCGATGAAGTCCTCGACCGTGATGTGCAGGTCGGGGTAGCCCCGCAGAAGCGTGGCGAAAACCTCGCGGATCGCGGCCGTCCCCGTCGATTGGATCGGCAGTGGGGTCTGCATCCGCACGTCGGGCTCGAACACCTCGTCGATCGTCTTCGAGATGAGGTCCCAATCGTGACCGTTGACGGCGTCTTCGAAGCGCCGGAACGCTGCCTTGTTGGGAGTGTCGTGCGTTGCGCGGATCCGTGGCGTCTGTGAGAGCTGTGCCATCAGGCCTCCAGAACGGTGAGGTCGAGGTCGGCCAGGCGGTCCGGGTCGACCAGGAAGTCGATGGCCACGATCTTGTCGCCCCGCACGGTGAAGGCGCCCACCGAGAACGGCGTGCCGTCCTCGCGCAAGGCGACGGCGCCGGCGACACCGTTGACGATGGCAGGCCGCGTGAGCAGCCCCATCCTCGCGAAGCCCCTTGCGTTGGTGGCGACCGCCACGGCGCCGCGCACCTCGCGCGCCGTACCGGCCGGCAGGGCGCTTCCCTCGGCCCGCACCACCACGTCGGGGTCGAGCACGGCCAGGAGGGCGTCGAAGTCGCCGTCTCGCGATGCGGCCATGAACGCGTCGACGACCGCCCGCTGGCGGCCCAGGTCGGTGTCGGGCACCGTGGGCTCGCCCTGCACCCGGCGGCGGGCCCGGCTGGCCAGCTGGCGCGCCGCGTCGGGCGTCCGGTCGACGATGGGTGCGATCTCGTCGAAGGGCATGGCGAAGATGTCGTGCAGGACGAAGGCCAGCCGCTCGGGCGGGCTGAGGGTGTCGAGGACGACGAGCAATGCGACGCCGACCGAGTCGGCCAACAGCGCCTGATGCTCGGGGTCGGTGGCACCGGGCCGATCGATGATCGGGTCCGGCATGTGCGGGGCGAAGGGTTCCTCTCGCCGGGTCTGGCGCGACCGCAGCTTGTTGAGCGAGACCCGGGAGACGACGGTGGTCAGCCACGCCCTGAGGTTCTCGACCTCGCTCGTGTCGGAGCGGCTGAAGCGCAGCCAGGCATCCTGCACAGCGTCGTCCGCGTCGCTGAGCGAGCCCAGCATCTTGTAGGCGACGGCGCGCAGGTGCGACCGGTGTTCCTCGAACTGCTCGTTCAGCCAGTCGGTGTGCTCCATCGTCACACTCCTCCCGTGCCGTGGTCCATACATAGCATTGAGACCCGCTGGGCCCGGCGAATGTGACAGCGCCCAGCGAGGCGCCCGAAAAGGCGCCCAGACAGGTGTCCGGATGGGCGGTGCGGGGGGAGCGGCCTAGTTGACGATATCGATGGGCGACCCGGCCGGGACCACCGCCAGTTGCGCCAGGTCGGCGTCGTGGAGCCGGATGCACCCGTGCGAGATGGCGGCGCCGGTCGTCCCGATCAGGGCGTCGTCGGCCGCCGTGATCGGCCCGTGGATGCCGATGATCGCGTCACCCGAGTTCTCCCAGTCCGTGATCGAGTCGGAGTGGTCGGAGGTGACGAGAACGAAGGGGCCGTACCCCGGGCCGGGCGACGGGTACAGCATCGGCATGAAGTACTGGCCCGTCGGCGTGGGGTCGTCGGGCGCCCCGATGCCGGCCGGAAAGTCGAAGATCTGCACGCCGCTGTCGTAGACGAGGAGGTGCATGGTGGCCAGGTCGACGACGATGGCGTACGGCGTGCTCGACAGCGTCACGTCGCTCTGCTGCACCCAGGTGGTGGAACCGTTCGGGCGTTGCGCCAACCGGACCTCGAGCCATCCCTTCGTCGTGGCGAGCACGGGCAGGATCGACGGGTACCCGTACCAGCTACCCGGGACCGTCGTGGACGGCGTCGTCGCGCCGGCGGTGGCGTAGCCGGGAATGGCGCCGTTCGTCGTCGCCACCAGCGTGCTCGCCGGCACCGAGAAAGGGTTGGTCGCGGCCGTCGTTGCCGCGGCCGGCTTCGAGGAGGTGACCGCCGCCTTGGTTCTGCGTTGCGCGTGGTGATGCGGGGTTCCCGTTGCCGATCCCGGCCCGGGGGTGCGGGCGCCACACCCGGCGGCCAACACCGCCAGGGCGGCCACCAGCGTGGCTCCTCCAACCCGGCGTCGATGACCCATGAGACCCCCGTTCGGCGTAATGGTAACGCCCCGGTGCCGGCGTTCCGGCGGGCACACGCGCGGCGCTGGCGCCGCCCGCCGGGGTGGGAGGATGCGCCATGACCGAACGCCAGCGCGTCGCCTCGGGCTCCCCCTTCGAGCCCACCATCGGCTTCAGCCGGGCCCTGCGGGTGGGGAACCGTGTGCTCGTCTCGGGGACGGGGCCGGTGGTGACCGACGGCCGCTGCCCGGAGGACGCCGGTGCGCAGGCGCGTCGGTGTTTCGAGATCATCGCCGCCGCGCTCGACGAGGCCGGGGCGTCCCTCGCCGACGTCGTGCGCACCCGCATGTACCTCACCTCGACCGACATCGCCGACGCGGTGAGCGCGGTGCACGGCGAGCTCTTCGGCGACGTGCGGCCCGCTGCGACGATGCTCGTGGTGGCGGCGTTGCTCGACCCCGCCTGGAAGGTGGAGATCGAAGCCGAGGCGGTCGTGCCCGGCAGGTCGGACGGCGCCTGACGCGTCACCGGAGGGTCCGTGCCGGCGCGCTAACCTCACGCGGATTATGGTGGCCGCCCCACGCGTGTTGCGCGCCCTCGATCCCGCGGAAATGTACTTCTGGCTGCTCGCGCAGCTGAACAACATGACGGGCGTGTTCCTCGCGCACACCGAACGCACCTTCGACGAGGACGAGCTTGCGGGGGCGCTCGAGGCCATCCAGAAGCGGCATCCGCTGCTGCGGGCGCGGGTCGAGGTGGTGGACGGCGACTGTGCCTTCGTGGAGGTCGACGGGGCCATCCCCATCACCGTGCGGCCGCTGGCGCCCGGCGACGCAGTGCCCGTCGCCGAGCTGCACGTGTTGCCTTTTGCCGAGGCGCCGCACCCGCTGGTCCGGTGTCTCTACTTTCCGCTCGCGGGCGAGGACCGCTCGGTCGTGGCCATCGTCATGCACCACATCTTCCTGGACGGCAGTTCGGGCATGCACCTGCTGCGCCAGTTCGCCCGTGCCCTCGACGGTGACGAGGCGGAACTCACCGCTTCCGACGTGGTGCCCGCCGCGCTGCACTCGCGCTTCCCTCCCGACGTCGCGTCGCCGCGGGCGAGAGTCGAGATCTTGGGCGCGGTGCGGGCCGAGCGGGAGGGGCAGCCGGCGCCGGACGTCCTCTCGTTCCACGACCGCCTCGCGCCTGCCACGCATTCCCGCCACGATCTGCTCGTCGTGACCGGCCGAGATCTCGACGCCCTCCTGGCTCGTGCCAAGGCCGCAGGAGCGACCGTCACGGGGTGGATCGCTGCGGCGTACCTGGAATCCGCCGCCGCCCTCTTCAACGACGACGAGCCACATTGGATCTGCCTTGCCAACGCGACCGATCTTCGCCCTCGGGTTGAGCCGCCGTTGCCGTTCGACGACATGCAGGTCGCGATCGGGATGCTGTGTACGCCGTATCTGGTCTCAGCGGCGACCCGCGACACCCTGGCCCGCGACATCGGCGATCAGATCGGTCGCGAGGTGGCACGCGGCGAAAGCCACCTCTTCTATCGCTTCGCCCGCATCGCGGCCTACCAGCCGACCGACGAGGGGCTCGCCAGCTTCGCCCAATGGGTGGATTCGACTCCACAGAACGTCACCGTGAGCAGCCTCGGTCGGGTGGACGACGCGGGGGACCCCCCCTGGCTCCGTCGTATCACCGCGACGATGTTCCCGGGCCCCAACCAGGTGTCCTTCTCGGCGGTGACGACGTACCGGCGCGAGATGGTGCTCAACGTCTCGACCGACATCGCCAAGCTCCCGCCGGCGCTGGCCGACCGCTTCGTCGAGGGGCTCGTGACGCGCCTCGGCGCGCGGCGCGAGCAGACGTCGACCTACCAGCGGGATCTCGACTAGGCGAAGAGGCCGGTCACCGCGGCGGCCACGATGTTGGTCCCGCGCAGGTCGCCGACCAGGCCCCCCTCCATGCGGTTCATCACGTAGCAGACGGTGAACTCCTCGTCCTGGTCCATGATGATGACCGAGCCGCCGTAGCCGCCCCAGTAACAGGCACGCGGGCCCATCGGCATCTCCGGCGGGTTGCTCAGGCCATAGCCCATGCCGATGCGCTGCTGGACACCGAGCACCTTGTCGATCCCATCCGCCTGCACCTCGAAGATGGCGTCGGTGGCCTCCGGCGAGAGCAGGCGCACGCCGCGGGCTTGCCCCCTGCCCGCGATGATCGACTGGACGGCGGCGACCGAGCGTGCGTTGCCCTGGCCGTTGGCGGCGGGGATCTCGGCCCGGCGCCACCATTCGTTGTGCGCCATCGCCGCGTCGACCGGCGGGTTCATGAAGGTCTTCACCATGAGCTCGCTGACCTGCCCCTCCATGGCGTCGATGTCGATCGGCGGCGGCGGGATCACATTGGAGACCCGGTGGTCGTCGCTCGCGGGCAGCCCGATGAAGAAGTCAGCCTCGAGCGGCTTGGCCACCTCGCGCGCGAACCAGGTGCCGATGCTCTCGCCCGTGATGCGACGGAGGATCTCGCCGATCAGGTAGCCCTGGGTCACGGCGTGGTAGCCCGACGCGGTGCCCGGCTCCCACCACGGCGCCTGCGCGGCGAGTCGCGCCGTGCAGAGGTCCCAGTCGGCGAGGTCCTCGGTCTTGAGCGGCTCCTCCCAGCCGGAGAGCCCGGCCGTGTGCCCCATGATGTGGCGGACCTCGACCTTCTCCTTGCCGGCCCGCGCGAACTCGGGCCAGTACTTGGCCACCGGCGCGTGGAAGTCGAGCTCGCCGCGGTCGTAGAGCATGAGCATGCAGAGGAACGTCATGGTCTTGGTGGTGGACCAGACGTTCGTGATGGTGTCGCGCTCCCACGGCTTCGTCTTCTCGGGGTCGGCCCAGCCGCCCCAGATGTCGACGACCGGCTCGCCGTGGACGAAGACGGCGACGGACGCGCCGATGTCGTCGCCCCTCTCGAGCTGGCCGGCCAGGGTGGCGCGGACGGATTCGAAGCGCGGCTCGCAGGTTCCGTGAATCTCTGCCATGGATGGCCCCCTTCTCGATGCGGATGCCGGCCGCGCGGTTCGAGTCGCCGGGCGGTGGTGGTGCGGGTGGTGCGGGTGGTGCAGCCAGGCAACCTAGTGCCTGGGTGCAACGGATGATGGGTAGCGTCGGATCGTGGACCGCGCCGATGCCATCGTGGTCGGCTCCGGCCCCAACGGGCTGGCCGCGGCGCTGACGCTGGCGCGGGCGGGGCAGGCGGTCGAAGTGTTCGAGGGCGCCGAGACCGTCGGTGGCGGCACCCGCACCGAGGAGCTGACACTCTCGGGGTTCCGCCACGACGTCTGCTCGGCCGTGCACCCGTCGCTGCTGGCCTCCCCGTTCTTTCGCGCCCTCGACCTGCCCGCGCTCGGGGTGGTCGTGCGCCAGCCCGAGGTGGCCTTCGCCCAGCCGCTGGGGGGCGGGCGCGCCGCCGCCGCCTACCGCGACGTGGCCGAGACGGCCTCGCACCTCGGGGGTGACGCGGCCGCGTATCGAGCGCTCGTTGGTCCCCTGGTCGAGGACCTCGACCGCATCGTCCCCTACGTGCTCGGGCCCATGCGCGGGCTGCCCGCCCACCCCGTCACCCTGGCGCACTTCGCCGCTGTGGGCACCCCGTCGGTCCGCCACGTGGCGCGGCGTTTTTCGACCGACGCCGCCCGTGCCCTCCTCGCCGGCACCGCGGCGCACTCCATGGAGCCACTGACGTCGCCGCTGACGGCATCGTTCGGGCTGCTCCTCACCGCGCTGGGCCACGGCGTGGGGTGGCCGGTCGTCGAAGGCGGCAGCGCCGCCATCACCCAAGGGCTGGCGGTCGAGGTGGAGCGCCTCGGCGGCGTCGTGCACACGGGCGGGTGGGTGCGCGCGCTGGACGACCTCCCGCCGGCGCGCGTGGTCCTGCTCGACACGTCCCCGCGCCAATTCGTCGCGCTGGCCGGTCGCCGCCTCTCCCGCCGGGCGGCCCGGCCCTGGCTGCGCTTCAAGCCGGGCCCCGGCACCTGCAAGGTCGACTGGGCGCTCGACGGCCCGGTGCCGTGGAGCGCCGAGGCGTGCCGGCGCACGGTGACGGTCCATGTCGGCGGCACGTTCGACGAGATCGCCCGCGCCGAGGCGGAGGTGGCGGCCGGCCGCCACGCCGAACGCCCCTTCGTGCTGGTTGCGCAGCCGTGTGTCGTCGACCCCACGCGTGCGCCGGCCGGGAAACACACCCTCTGGGGCTACTGCCACGTGCCCAACGGCTCGGACGTCGACATGTGCGAGCGGATGGAGGCCCAGATCGAGCGCTTCGCGCCGGGGTTCCGCGACCTCGTCCTGGCCCGCGCGGTGCGCAAGGCGTCCGAGGCGGAGGCGCAGAACCCGAACCTGCTCGGCGGCGACGTCAACGGCGGGGCGCAGACGTTGCGGCAGACGTTCTTCCGGCCGGTACCCCGCTGGAACCCGTACCGCACGCCGCTGGCCGGGGTGTATCTGTGCTCGGCCTCGACTCCCCCCGGTGGCGGGGTGCACGGGATGTGCGGGGTGGCGGCCGCCGAGGTGGCGCTGCGGGAACGGCTTTCCTAGGGGGGCGCAGCTGCTGGGCCCCCTTCGCTGCTGGCCTCTGGGAGTGGTCCCGGCGCGGAGCCGGCGGAGGTTCAGGCGGCGGTAGCTGTGCCGGTGAGCTGGGCCAGGAGATACCAGGCCGCGATCTCGTCGGCGACGCACGACTTGAAGTCGCCCTGGGCCACGACGTAGCGCAGCCAGCACGGGTGGATCCGCAGCACGTTGGCCCCGCCACCGGTCGCCACCTCGATGTTGTCCACGTCGCTCGTGAGCTCGTAGCGCCAGGCCGCGTCGAAGTGCGAGCGGTTGGCGTCGGCGATGAGCTGTCGGACCATCTGCTCCGCATTGCTCAGGCTCTGGCTTTGCGTCATGTCCGATATCCCCCCTCCGGACTGCACCTTCGGACGTCGACTACGACTCCACAACAGTCTGCCGTCGGAGGGGTGACGAACTGGCGCATCCCGGTTGCGATCGCGGTGCGCGTGGGGGGAATGGGGTTTGGGAGCGGGGAGCGCGGAGCGGGCCGATGCACCTCGAGTCGGTTCGGGGGCGCGCCGCCTCGCTCGACCTCAGCCGGTCCGGAGCGGCACCCGCCACTCGACGATGGTGCCGTGGGGCTCGTTGGCCCGGACCCCGCAGGTGCCGCCGAGCGAGAGCGCCCGCGACTCCATGTTGCGCAGCCCGAAGCCGCTGATTGGCGTCGTGGGCGGCGCCGGGCCCACCCCGTCGTCGGCCACGGTGAGGACCAGTTCCTCGCTTTCCGTGGCCACGGTGACCTCGACGGCGCTCGCGCCGGCATGGCGGATGATGTTGGAAAGGGCTTCGCGGAGGACGGCGAGGAGCTGGTCGGCCATCTCGCGGTCGACCGCGGTGTCGATGGCGCCTTCGAAGTGGACGCGGGGCCGGTAGTCGAGGCGTTCGGCGGCGTCGCTCGTGAGCTGCAGCACCCCCCTCCGCAGTCCCCGCGCCGCCGTCCTCTGCGCCTGCAGGTCGAAGATCGTCGTCCGGATGTCGGCGATCACCTTGTCCAGCTCGTCGACCACCTCGCGTACACGTTCGCCCGTGGCGGCGGGCAAGCCCGAAAGCATCGAGGTGAGGCGCATACCCACCCCGAAGACCCGTTGGATGACGAGGTCGTGGAGGTCGCGTGCGATGCGGTCGCGCTCGTTCGCCATTTCGAGGGCGCGCAGGGTCTTCTCGGACCGCTTCACCTTCACGAGGTTGTCGGCCCGGGCGCGCAGCTCGGGTTGGAAGAACGGCTTCAACAGGTAGTCGCTGGCCCCCGAGCGCAGCACGTCGATGCGCGCCGCCGAGTCGTTGCGCGCCGTCAGGATGAGGATCGGCGTCGACTCGATCGACGGATCGGCGCGCACGGCCCGCACCAGCTCGTCGCCGCTCATCGCGGGCATCATGAAGTCGCACACGATGAGGTCGGGCTTGACCGCCCGAGCCAGCTCGAGGCCCTCTCGGCCGTCAAGCGCACCATGGACACGGAACGCCGGTGCGAGCGCTTCGCACACGAACCGGTTCATGTCGACGTTGTCCTCGATGACCAGGACCTGCGGCAGGTCTGCCACCAGGGCGAGCGGCGCCGCCCCGCGCGCTGGCTCCGGCGGCACGTGCCCGGCGAGGAAGGTGTCCGAGGGCGTGCCGCCGACGGCGAGCTCGTCGCCGGCGTGTACCTCGGTGCCCTCCGGGGCCAGCAGGGGGAGTTCGACGAGGAAGAGCGCCCCTCCCTCTGGCGCGTGCGCCACCCCGATGCTGCCACCGTGGAGCAGGACGAGCTCGCGGGCGATGTGCAGGCCGAGACCGGTGCCGGTCATTTTGCGCGTGGATGTCCCGTCGAGCTGGTGGAAGCGCTCGAAGACCTCGTCGCGCTGGTCGGGCGCGATGCCGGGTCCGCTGTCAGCGACCTCGAACTGGACGGCGCCATCGCCCGTCGCGTTGCGCAGTTCGATCCGGACGGTGCCGTCCTTCGGCGTGAGTTTGAACGCGTTGGAGAGGAGGTTCAGCAGGACCTGGTGGACGCGGCGCGGGTCGACCTGCGCCGGCACCTCGTCCTCGGGGGCGACCACGATGAAGCGCACCGCCCGATCGACCGCCAGCGTCTCGAAGCTGTTGGCGACGATGCGCACCAGGTGGGCGAGGTCGAGCTCCGCGTACTCGAGCTCCAGCTTGGACGCCTCGATCTTGGAGGCATCGAGCAGGTCGTTGACGTGGGCCAGCAGGACGCGCGCGTTGCGCAGGATCACCTCGAGGTCCCGCCGGCCGTGGCTGTCGGGCGGCAGGTTGTCCTCGGCCAGCATTCGCTCGGCGGGGGCGAGGATGAGCGACAGCGGGGTACGGAGCTCGTGGCTCACGTTCGAGAAGAACTGGGTCTTGAGCCGATCGAGCTCCTGCGAGCGCGCGTAGAGCACCTCGAGCTGCTCGTTGGCCTCCTTCAGGGCCCGGCCGGCGTCAGCCACCTCGCGGGCTCGGCCGACGACCTCGGCCGCCATGGCATCGAAGGGCGCGTCATCCAGGGGTCGCTCGGCGTCGCGCTGGCGTTCGAGCCGGATGAAGTCGGTGACGTCCCGGACCTGGTGGATGATGTAGGCGAGCGAGCCGTCGGCGTGGAGGACCGGCGAGTTGTGCGGGCTCCAGAAGCGCTCCTCGAAGCCCCCGCCCTCGGACTCGGGCCGTTGGACGTCGTACTTCTGCACCGACATCGCGTCATCCCGGAGCCCGCGCCGCACGCGGGCGAGCGACGCCTTCAGGTTGCGCACCCCCTCGGTGGCCGGGTCGTCCGGGTTGTCGGGGAACACCTCGAAGACCGGGCGGCCCATGACGTCGTCGCGCGCCTTCATGGTGGCCGCGAGATATGCGTTGCTGGCGGCCACGATCACCAGGTCGGGGTCGAGGACGAGATAGAGGCCGGGGGCCGACTCGAAGAGCACCCGGAAGTCGGGCGCCGGGGTCGCGACGGCCTCGTCCCCGGCGGGGTCGCGCGTCGTCATGATGCCACCGTGGCTCGCCCGAGAGCCACGCCCTCTCGAGAAGCGCCCATGGGTTTGGTCGGTCCTCCTGCCTGGGCCAGAAGTCTCGCAGAACGCTACACCGGCGAGGCGCCGCCTTCTCAGGCCTCGAGTGCGGGCGCCGCAGGAGCCGCGCGCACCTCGCACAGGCGCACCGGCGTCTTGACCCCCTTCATCCGGCGCGACTTCATCCGGCCCAGGCGCACGCCGGCCAGCGCGCCATCCGAGCCGGCGGAGCCCGCGCCGCCGGCCGCCTCGACCACCTCGGCGGTCGCCAGGACCTGGCCGCCCTTGGCCGTCTCGCACACCCGGGCCGCGACGTTGACCACGTGGCCGACCACGTCGCCCCTCGTCACGACCGCCTCGCCCGTATGCACGCCGGCCCGGAGCCGCAGCGGGTCCGGCGCGCTGGCCTGGAGGTCGAGCGCAGCCCGCAGGCCCGACGCGGGCTTGGGGAAGGTGCACAGCAGGCCGTCACCGAGATGCTTCACAATCCGGCCTCTCCAGCGCCGCACCATCGGCGTGGCCAGTTCGTGGTGCGCGTCGATCAGTGCGAGCGCGGCGGCGTCGCCGTGGGCGTCGGTGTAGGCGGTGAAGCCCTCGAGGTCGGTGAAGACGACGGTCAGCTCCTTGGCCGCGCCACTGCCGCTCCCGCTCCCGGCGCCGTCGTCGCCCGAGGACAACAGCTGGACGGCCGTGAGGCCGAGCGAGGACAGCTTGGACGGGTGGCGCTCGACCGTGCGTTCGAGGAAACGCCGCAAGATCTCAGTCGGCGCGCTCGACGAGATCGGCCGTTCTCCCGGCGCCTCCAGCCACTCCTCGTCGACGAGCCCGATCTCGAGCGCGGTGGCGGCGTCGTCGGGGTCGCTGCGGATCATCTCGGCCGCCTTGCGCGCCGTGGCGCGCCGCAACGCGGCCAGGGTGGCGGCACCGGCCTCGCGCGCCTTGCCACCCCGCGCCCCTGCCGCACCTGGCGCCGCTGGCGCCGCACCACCCGCGTCAGTTCCACCCGCGCCCGCCGCACTCATGGCGGCCAAACCTACCGGTCCTCGCGCAGGCCCCTGAACGCCTCGTCGCGTGCCGGCAGCACGATGCGCCGCGTCAGCGTGACCGCTTCGAGGAGGCGCCGGTCGTGGGAGACGAGGAGCAGCGTGCCCTCGTAACTCTCGAGCGCGGACTCCAGCTGTTCGATCGCCGGCAGGTCGAGATGGTTGGTCGGCTCGTCGAGCACCAGGAAATTGACGCCCGTCGCCGCGAAGGCGGCGAGCTCGGCGCGCGTGCGCTCGCCGGGGGAGAGGGAGGCCGGCGGGCGCAGCACCGTCTCGGCGCCGAGCCCGAACTTCGCCAGCTGCGCACGTGCCGGCGCAACGGCCAGACGCGTGGCGGACATGAACGCGTCGACCACGCTTGACGAGCTGTCCGACAAGACGCGCCGGTCCTGTCCGAGCTCGCCGAGCACGACGCTCGGCCCGAGGCGCCGGGTGCCTCGGGCGAGCGGCAGGCGGCCGAGGATGGCGTCGACCACGGTCGTCTTGCCCGACCCGTTCGGGCCGACGAGGGCGATGCGCTCCGCCCAGGCGATGTCGAGGGTGAACGGTCCCAGCGTGAAGTTCCCGCGTTCGACGACGGCGTCGGCCACGTGCGCGACCACCGCACCGGACCGTGTCGCCTCGTTGATGTTGAAGCGCAGGTCCCATCCCTCCCACGGCTTCTCGACCGTCTCGAGCGCGTCCAGCGCCCGCTCGGTGCGCCGCGCCCGGGACGCCAGCCTCTCGGTCTTGTTGATGCGGAAGTCGCGCTGCGCCTTGTCGTTGTCGCGCGGGTTCTTCTTCTCCTTGCTGACACCCGACGTCGCCCACTGGCGCTCACGCTGGGCGCGCTGCCGCAGCTCGGCCCGTTGTGACTCGTAGACCGAGAAGGACTCCTCGGCGTGGGCACGGTCGGCCGCCCGCTCGGCCAGGTACCCGGTCCACCCGCCGCCGTAGAGCCGGCCGCGCCGGCCGTGCTCGTCGAGCTCGAGCACGTCGGTCACCGTACGGTCGAGGAAGGTGCGGTCGTGCGACACGATGACCATGCCGCCGCGCCGCCGCGCCACCATCTCCTCGAGCCGGGCCAGCCCGTCGAAGTCGAGGTCGTTCGTCGGCTCGTCCAACAGCGTGATGTCGAAGCGCGCCAGCAGCGTCGCCGCCAGCGCCACCCGCGCCTCCTGCCCGCCCGACAGCGCGCCGCTGTCGTGGTCCGCCAACGCCGGCGGCACGCCCACCTGGTCGAGGACGCCGGCCAGCCGCGCCTCGAAGTCGGCAGCGCCGAGCGTTTCGTAGCGGGCCAGCGCCGTCGTGTAGCGCTCGTCCGCGTGGGGCTCCCCTTCTCCGAGGGCGGCCGCCGCCCCGGCCAACTCCGCCTCGGCTGCGGCGGCACCGGTCCTCCTGTACAACGTGTCCCGCACCGTCTCGCCGCCGGCGTGGTCGTGTTCCTGGCTGAGATAGCCGACCGTGGCGACCGGCGGGTCGACGCGCACGTCACCTTCCGAGGGCTCGAGCAGGCCGGCCAGGATCTGCAGGAGGGTCGACTTGCCGACGCCGTTGGGGCCGACGATGCCCACACAGGTGTCGGGGCCGACGGTCAGGGACACACCGTCGAGGACGGTCTGCCCGCCGCGCTCGAAGCGCAGCTGGCGGGCGATGAGTGTGGCCAGGGTGGCCGCGGCGCCGGGCCGGGGGGCCGGACGGGGTGAACGAGAGGGCACGGCAGAGCTCCAGGGTCCGAAAGAGTGTGGGACGAAGTCGAGGACGGCGATAGCGCACGGCGTCGGAGGACGGCCGGCGGGCGACGTCGGAGCTCTACAGCACGATGCCAGCGTAGCTTCTCCCGACTTGGGCGGTCCGACGTCCGTTCTGTAGCGTCGCTGCGCCGGGGCGGGCACGACAAGGGGCACACCATGCCGATCGCAATCACCGACGAACACCAGGAGCTGGGGGCGACGGTGCGGGGCCTGCTGTCCGCGCACAACGCGCTCGGGGCCAATCGGGCGCTGCTCGAGGAGGAGGCCGAGGACCGTCCTTCCTTCTGGCCCGAGATGGCGAAGCTCGGCTGGCTCGGCGTGCACCTGCCCGAAGAGCACGGGGGAGGCGGGGCGTCGCTCAGCGAGCTCGTCGTCATCCTCGACGAGCTCGGGCGCCAGATAGCCCCTGGGCCGTTCCTGCCCACCGTGCTCGCCGCCGCCGTCATCGCCCGGTGCGGCACCTCCGAGCAGCAGGCCCGGTATCTGCCGAGCCTCGCCGACGGCACCCACACCGCCGCGTTGGGCCTGGGCGGGTCGCTGGCGCTCGATGGCGGGCGGCTCGAGGGCGACGGGGGGATTGTCCTCGGCGGGCGGGCGGCCGATCTCCTGCTCCTGCGGGCGGGTGACGACGTCGTCGTGGTTCCGCGCGACGCCGACGGCCTCACACTCGGCGGCAGCAAGGACATCGACCCGTCCTGCCGCTCGGCCACCACGACGGTGGCCTCGGTGCCGGTCGCGGCGTCCGACGTGCTCACCGGCGCGGCCCGGCCCGCCCGTGCGCTCGCTCGTACGCTGGGCGCAGCCGAGGCGGTCGGCGTGCTGTCGGCCTGCACCGACGCGGCCGTGGCGTACGCAACCGAACGCGTGCAGTTCGGGCGAACCATCGGGACCTTCCAGGCGGTCAAGCACCACTGCGCCGACATGCTCGTCGCGGCTGAGCTGGCCACGGCAACAGTGTGGGATGCCGCACGCGCCGCGGCGGACTCGTTGGACGAGTTCGACCTGGCCGCCGCCATGGCGGCCCACCTGGCCTTCGCGCCGGCGGTGCACAACGCGCAGATGAACATCCAGGTGCACGGCGGCATCGGCTTCACGTGGGAGCACGACGCCCACCTTTTCCTGCGCCGGGCGCTCGTCCTCAACGCGTTGGTGGGGACCCCCGGAGACGCCGAGGACGTGACGGCACAGGCCGAGCGCGGGACGACCCGCGAGGTGACGCTGGACCTCCCGCCCGAGGCCCAGGCCATCCGGGCTGAGATGCGCTCCGAGGCCACACGCATCGGCGCACTCGCGCGCGCACAGCAGCGCCAGGCCCTGCTGGACGCCGGCCTGCTGGTGCCGCACTGGCCCACGCCCTGGGGCCGGGCGGCCGGGGCCGTGGAGCAGATCGTCATCGACGAAGAGCTGCGCGCCGCCGGGGTCAAGGTGCCGGGCCTGGGCATCACCGGCTGGAACATCATGACGGTCAACCAGTACGCGACGCCCGACCAGGTGGAGCGCTGGGTCGCCAAGACGCTGATGGGCGAGTACGTCTGGTGTCAGCTCTTCAGCGAGCCCGATGCGGGTTCGGATGCTGCCGCGGTCAAGACGCGGGGTACCCGGGTCGAAGGCGGCTGGAAGGTCAACGGTCAGAAAGTGTGGACCAGCGGCGCCCAGTACTGCCACCTTGGCCTGGCCACCGTGCGGACCGACCCCGACGTCCCGAAGCACGCGGGGATCACCGCGATGGTGATCGACATGCACGCGCCCGGTGTCGAGGTGCGACCGCTCCGTCAGATCACCGGCAACTCGGACTTCAACGAGGTCTTCTTCAACGACGTGTTCGTGCCCGACGACGACGTCGTCGGTGCGCCGAACGACGGCTGGACGGTTGCCCGCTCCACGCTCGGCAACGAGCGCGTGTCCATCGGCGGCGGCACCGGCGGCCTCTTCGTCCCCATGGACCTGCTGGCGCTGCGCAAGCGCGGGGGCGATCGGGTGCCGGGTGCGTCCGCTCGGATCGGAGCGATCCTGGCCAAAGAGCACGCGCTCAAGGCGCTCAACCTGCGGCGGGCCCAGCGGGCCGTGGCCGGCGCCGGACCAGGGCCCGAGGGGAACGTGACGAAGCTGGTCCTGGCCGAGCACGGCCACGACCGGGCGCGGCTCCAAGCGGACCTGGTCGGAGCGTCGACCGCGTTCCTCGACGGCCAGGACGCGCTGGCGGGTTTCACCCAACTCGCGACGCGGGCCATGTCGATCGCGGGCGGCACCTCCGAGATCACCCGGAACCAGATCGCCGAGCGCATCCTCGGGTTGCCCCGGGACCCGCTGATCCGCTGATCCGCTGACGGAACTGACCGGGGTCGCGATCCGGTGACCTCGGCAGGCCGCGGCGAGCTGCCAAAATGTTCCTGCCCACTATGCGATTCCTCAAGTCGACGCGAGTGCGCATCGTGGCGGCGATCGTGGCGGTGCTCGTCGTGGTGTTCTGCGTCTTGACGGCACTGCTCTACGTGTATCCCGATCTCAACCCCCCGCAGCGTTCGAACGCGATCGTCGTCCTCGGTGGCCACGGGGTGCCGGCCTTCGACAAGGGCGTGGCGTTGGCCAAGCAGGGCTACGCCCCCTCTCTCATCCTGTCGCTGCAGGACTGGCAGACGTGCGGGCCCTACCAGAACTACCTCGCGCTCAAGCTTCCAAAGGTGCGCGTGCGCTGTTTCAAGGCCAACCCGCAGACCACCCAGGGTGAGGCTCGGTCGATCGAGCAGTTCGCGAAACAGCTCCATTGGAAGCGCATCATCGTCGTCGTGCCGACGACGCAGGCGAGCCGGGCCCGGCTGCGCATCGGACGCTGTTATCCGGGACAGGTGCTCGAGGTCGGATTCTCGCCGGAGGGCATCGGGGAATGGCTGACGCAGTTCGCCTACCAGTGGGCCGCGATGTTCAAGGCAGTAGTGCTGCAGCCGAGCTGCTGACGCGCCACTGCGCCGGCGCGCGGCGCCGCAGCAAAGGGAAGCGACGCGATCGCAACCTTCCTGCGACGCCGGATTGTCGATGCGCGCTGTACCGTGCTGCAGGGGAGCCGGGTGGGGGACCCGGCAAGAGGGGGGAGCAGTGCAGGCGAGCGCGCAGGCCGTCGAGACGCGTGCAGTACCGACGGCCGGCGCCGCCCCTGCCTGTGAGACCCCGGACCCGCGTCCTCCGGGTCGCCACGCCGCATCGCCGACGCGACGCCGCGTGCCGCAGCGGGCGATCGAGCTCGTGGGAATCGCGCTCGGGGTTGGCATCATCGCCACCGTCGCCCTCGGGAACCAGCTCTCCAACGACGAGTTCTGGCAGTTGGCGGCCGGGCAGTGGATGCTGGCCCACCACTCGATCATGGGTCTGGACCCGTTCAGCTACACGGAGGCCCACACGCGTTGGGTCACCGACGAGTGGGGTTCCGAAGTGGCTCTGGCCGGCCTGTTCCGCGCCTTCGGCAACGCCGCCTACGCGATCTACGCCATCGTGCTCGGCGCGCTCTGTCTCTGCGCCACGGCTGCGTACGCACGAACGCTCGGCGCCCGCGGCGGACGTGTGGCGGTGATCGCCGTGGTGCTGGCGACGGGGATCTCGGGCGTCCTGGCCGGGGACCGGGGCCTCGACTTCTCGCTCGTGTGGGTGCCGCTCGAGCTCCTCGTACTGACCAAGGCACGCGCCAACCCCCGCTGGCTGTGGTGCCTGCCGCCCTTGTGCGTGGCCTGGGTCAACACGCACGGGTCCATCCTCATCGGTTTGATCGTGCTCGGCGTGGAACTGGGATGGTCGCTGGTTCCGGAGCACCTCGTCACCCGCGTTGGCGGCGTGCGCCAGTCCCTCCACACGGGGCCGCTCGCCGTGGCGTTGCTCGGCTGCGTGGCGGCATCGTGCCTCACGCCCTATGGCCCGGGCCTCCTGGCCTACGACATCGGCGTCTCCCAGAACAGCCAGATCGCGCTGTACATCTCGGAATGGAATTCGCCGAACTTCCAATCCTTCACTGACCTCCTGGTCTTCTGCGTGCCGCTGGCCGTCTTCGTGGCGTCGGTGCGGACGCGGCGGATCCCCGTACTCGAAGGGACGCTGGGCGCTGCGCTCTTTCTCGAGGCTCTGCGCACCCAGCGACTGGTGATCTACCTCATGGTCGTCGCCTGCGGCCTGGCCGCCACGCTGCCCGCCCGACCTGTGTGGAGCACGACGGCGCGACGAGTGGCCGGCGCCAGCTTCGCGATTATCGCCATCACCATTGTGGCGGCGCCGTCAGTCCCGGCGGGCAGCGTGTCGCCGACCCTGCCCGTACAGGCGTTCAACTACCTCGAGGCCCATCCCGGCCGGATCTTCACCGAATACACGTGGGGCGACTACTCGATCGCCCGGCATCGGGCGACCTTCGTCGACGGTCGCACCGACCTCTTCGAGGGGAAGGTGCTGACCGAGTTCTTCGCCGTGACCGCCTTGACGACCAACCCCGATCCGGTGCTCTCGGCGTACCACGTCTCCTACGTCGTCTGGACGCCCCACAACGGTTTGTCGATCTTCTTGGACCACGACCCGCGCTGGCGCGTGGTCGATCGGTCGAGGGTGGCCTGGGTCTTCGCCCGCCGCTAAGCGGTCAGGGCGCAGCCGCCAACGTGGCCTCGATACCGCGCAGGTCACCGTCCTCGTCGGCCCAGGTCTGGATCTCCGCGAAGCCGGTCTCTTCCATTTGCGGTCCCACGAGGTCGGCCTGGGCGCCGCCGATCTCGAGCAGGAGGGCGCCGCCTGGCCGCAGGAATTTCGGCGCCCCCTCGACCACGCGGCGTAAGAAGTCGGTGCCATCGGGACCGCCGTGGTAGTGGGTGGCTGCCTCGAACGTGCGCACGTCGTGGGGGAGGAGATGGAGCGCGGGGGTGGGGACGTAAGGCACGACCGCCACGATGACGTCCGTCGTGCCCTCCAACTCGGCGGGGAGCGGGTCGAAGAGGTCGCCCCGGACGGCGTCGACGCCGTTGGCCCGCGCACACGCGATCGCCCCGGGATCGCAGTCCGTGCCGAGGACACGCGCCGCTGGGCGCCGCGCCTGGAGGGTGGCGGCGATGGCTCCTGACCCCGTGCACAGGTCGATGGCGTTGCCCGTTTCGGGAAGTCGGGCCGCCGCACGCGCCGCGAGCTCGAGGCTCTGCCAGCGGGGGACATAGATCCCGGGGTCCACGGCGATGGTCAGATCGCCGAAGGCCGCCTCACCCGTCACCCAGGCCAGAGGCTCGCCCCGGATGCGACGATGCACGAGCCCGATCAGCCTGGGTCGATCGCCACCCGCAGCCGCGACCAACTCGGCGGCCTCTTCCTCCGCCGCCACGCACCCCGCCCGGGCGAGCAGGTCGGTGAGGGTGGTCATGAGTCAGCGCGCTCGACGAGTTATCAGTCGAGCATCGCCCCGGCGACCCGGGGTCCCGCTTCGGGGTCGTCCCCGCCGACGCCGTCCGGGGCGACGTCGGACGCCGCCGCATCGTCAGGTTGGGACGCCTGTCTCGCTCCGTGGTTCGGCAGGAAGAGCGTCGGGATGAAGGCGATCAGGATGGCGCCGACGGACCACCAGAAGGTGTGCGCGAATGCCGCGGCCACCGGGTCGGCCACGGCGGGCGGGAGCCTGACCGTGGTCCCGACGACGCCGGCTGCGCCACCGGGGACCTTGACGCCGCCGGCGCTGAGGTTGCTCACGATCTGGCGCTCGAGCACGACCGCGAACAGTGCCGTGGCCACTGAACCGCCGATCAGGCGCACGATGTTCATGACCGTGGACGCCTTGGGGATCTCGGCGTGGCTCAGGTCGAAGTACGCGGCGGCCGTCACCGGCATCATGGTCAACCCCAGGCCCAAGCCGCGTGCGAAGAGCGTGAGCGCGAGGAGAAGCTCGTTGGTCGAGGTCGTGACGAACGCGAACGGAATGGTGGCCGCGGCCATGAGCAGGATGCCGAAGGGCACCACCCGGCGTGGTCCGAGCCGGTCGGTGACAGATCCGGCCCAGCGCATGATGCACGCCGCGCCGATGCCCTGGGGCGCCATGAGCAGTCCGGCCTGCCAGGCCTCCTGGCCCCGGGCCACCTGGTAGTAGATCGGCAACAGGAACATGGACCCGTAGAGCGTCGCTCCGATGACGAAGATGCAGACGTTGCCGATGGCGAAATTGCGGTTCCGGAAGGGATGCAGGTCCAACAGCGGATACTTCGCGTGCAGTGCGCGCACGAGGAAGCCGGCGGTGAGCACGACGCCCAGGGCGAAGCTGATGAGGACCGATCTGCTCGTGTAGGAGCCCGTCGTCCCGACCTCGGAGAGCGCGTAGAGCAGGGCGGCGAGGCCGGGGGACAGGAGGCAGAACCCCAGCGTGTCAAAGGGTGTCGTCAGCCGCTGCTCGGTGTCGAACTTGGGCAACCAGCGGGCGGACAGGAGCAGCGTGATGATGCCGATCGGCACGTTGATGTAGAAGATCCAGCGCCAGCTGTAGTTGGACACGATGAGGCCGCCCACGACTGGTCCGAGGATCGGGCCCATCACCATCGGCACGCCGATGATGCTCATGACCCGGCCCATACGCTGCGGGCCGGCGGCCCGGGCGAGGATCGACTGGCCGACCGGGAGCAGCATCCCGCCGCCGACGCCTTGGAGCACGCGGAAGAAGATGAGCGAGTTGGCCGACCAGGCCAGGCCGCACAGGCTCGAGCCGATGACGAACAGGGCGGTGGAGGTCATCCAGATCCGCTTGGCGCCGAAGCGGTCGACGGCCCAGCCGCTGATGGGGGTCACCAGGGCCAGCGCCAGCAGGTAGCCCGTCGAGACCCACTGGATCGTGGTGACCGAGACGTGGAAGTCACGGCCCAGCGTGGCGAGCGCCACCGCCACGATCGTCGTGTCGAGGATCGACATGATCGACCCCAGGACGACGACCGTGGAGGTCTGCCGGAGCTCCGGGGTGAGGGTGAAGGTGTCGGCCTTGGTGCGTGCCATCGGAATACTTCACTTTACTCAAAGGTATGGAGTTGTCAAAGAGTTTCCGCGGTGCGACAATCGGAGCCATGGGACTGGCCGAGGACGCATTCGAGCGCCTCCGCCGCATCACGTTCGAGGGCGAGCACATCGAGCGCATGGCGGCCCTGGGCACGCGCATGAAGCTCTCGCCCGGGGTGATCAAGACCTTGATGCGCCTGGCCAAAGAGGACGGCGTCTCCATGGGCGAGATGGCGCGTGGCATGGGGTGCGACCCGTCGTACATCACCGCGCTGGTCGACGATCTCGACGAGCGGGGCTTGGCCCGTCGCGAGCCTGCGCCCTACGACCGGCGCGTGAAGATCATTGTGCTCACCGACGTCGGCCGGAAGTTGGCCAAGGAGATCACCGACGTGGTGTCGGTGCCGCCGGCGGCGTTTGCCGCGTTGTCACAGGCTGAGTTGCGCCAGCTACGCGACCTGTTGGACAAGGTGCTGGCGGCGCGTGCGGCCGAGGCTGCAGCCAAAGACGAGGTCGCCGCCGCTTCATAGCTGGACGGCCTGCACGTGCAGGGTCGTTCGACCCCACGAAGTGGTTGATTCCCGAACCTCGGTGTTCCCGCTCGGCTCCCTACGCGGAGAACGGTCGCCCTCGTTTCAATGTGCCTACGCCAAGGACTGGGATCCACCTTTGGGTACCTACGTACTCATCCTTATGATTATGAGCTCGATGACCATGAGCTCGCCGTGGAATATAAGGGGAAGCACGTAGGTACTCGAAAGTGAGTCCGTCGGCATGCCGTAGGCAGTCGCGGGAGAGCCCCCGGGTTTACCGGGCGTCTCTCTTTGCACGCTCGTTGCAGAGGCAGGGACCGATACGGAGAATGCATGAGGCGCGGCGTGAGGCCCGCTAGCGTCTCGGGCCACATGCGGGGCTTCGTGTCGGGGGCAAACCAGCACGTTCTGGTCGAATCGACAACGGACCGTTCTGGAGGGGAGTCGTCGTGCCGGCCGTAACTGTCGAACATCTGGCGAAGTCCTACGGCGACACCATCGCCGTGCGCGATGTCAGCTTCGAGGTGGAGAAGGGCGAGGTCTTCGCGCTGCTCGGCCCGAACGGTGCGGGGAAGACGACCACGGTGGAGATCCTGGAGGGATTCCGGAAGCGGAGCAGTGGGCGGGTGGAGACGCTGGGGGTCGACCCATCCGACCTGAGCACGCAGCGCTGGTTGCGCTCGCGCATCGGTGTGGTGCTGCAGGAGCTCGCGATAGAGCCGTACTACTCGGTGCGCCAGGTGCTGGAGCGCAATGCGGGCTACTACCCGAACCCACGGCCGGTGGACGAGGTGATTGAGCTGATCGGGCTGTCGGAGAAGGCGGACGATCGGGTGAAGCGCCTCTCCGGCGGCCAGCAGCGGCGCCTGGACGTGGGCCTGGGCATCATCGGCAATCCGGAGCTGATGTTCCTCGACGAGCCGACGACCGGCCTCGACCCGTCCGGGCGGCGCGAGACGTGGGAGCTGATCAAGCGCCTGGCCGCGGAGGGCACGACGGTGTTGCTGACGACGCACTACATGGACGAGGTCGAGGCGTTGGCGGACCGGGCGGCCGTGCTCTTCGGTCAGGAGATCGTGGCCAGTGGCACCCCGGACTCCATCGGGGGGCGGGACGTCGGGGCCGTCACCATACGGTTCCGCCTGCCCGACGGCGTCAGTGCCGGCGACCTGCCTGTACCGGCGACGCCGGCGGATGACGGTCACGCCGAGATCCGTACGGAGGACGAGGTCCGCGTCCTGCACGACCTGACGGGCTGGGCGCTCGCCGGTGGGCATCCACTGCAGGGCCTGTCCGTGTTGCGGGTGTCGCTCGAGGACGTCTATCTCGGTCTGACGAGGCCGGCCAGCGCCGGCGCCGGCGCCGGCGAGGAGGTGGCCGCGCCATGAGCACGACCGACACGCCGGTACGCGGCTCGTTCCGCGGGCTCAGTGACCTTCCGCTGATCGGCCGTCAGGTCTACTTCGAGCAGCTGGGCTTCTGGCTGAACCCGATTGGCGCCATCATCACCATCGTCTTCTCGCTGGTCTTCGTCATCTTCTTCGAGACGATCGAGCGGCACACGACGACCGGATTCCCCAAGGGCATCAACGGCAGCCAGTACTACCTGCCGGCGTTCATGGCCTACGGCGTGATGGCCGCCTGCTTCAACATCATGGCGATCACGTTGGTGAACCGGCGGGAAGTCGGCCTGCTGAAGCGGTTGCGGCTGAGCCCGCTCCCGACGTGGATGCTGTTGGCGGCGATGTTCCTCAACTGGATGATCATCGCGGTCATCCAGATCGTGCTGGTGCTCATCGTCGGCCTCTTCTACGGCGTGCACGGGCCGCACGACATCGGGCCGTTCATCTTGGTCGTCCTCGTGGGGATGCTCAGCTTCACCGCGATGGGAGTGGGCATCAGCACCCTGGCGCCGAACGCCGACTCCGCGGCGCCGATCGTCAGCCTCGTCTTCTTCATCCTGATTGCGTTCTCGGGCCTCTACTTCCCGATCAAGACGGGCTCGGGGCTCTCGAACATCGTCAACTTCTTCCCCATCCGACATCTGATCCTGGCGACGGTCGATACGTTCAACGCGGTCCCGGGCACCTCGCCGTGGGGGGATCTCTTGGTGATGGGCATCTGGGGCGTGGTGGGCGCGTGGTTCGGGTTCCGGCGCTGGGACTGGTCGCCGAAGCGGGGCTAATGCCGCGATCCGGCGTGCGTCATCTCCCGGTCCAACGGGGCGGACGCTTCTCTACCGAGGCCTGCACGCCTTCGGCCGCATCCTGGGTCCGGCCGCCGACGTGCCGCATGGTCTCGCCGAAGCGGATGGCTTCGAGGGTCGCCATGTGGCGCGTCCGCATCGCCATCTCCTTCATGACGCGCTGGGCCAGCGGCGCGCCGTTGAGGAGGCGGGTGGCCAACGCATGGGCCTCGTCGAGCAGCGTCTCGTGAGGGACCACCCTCCACACCAAGCCCATGGCGTGCGCTCGCTCCGCATCGATGCGCTCGCCCGTGAGCAACAGCTCCATGGCGTCGGCCCAGTTGATGCGCTGGGGCAGACGTATGGAGGCCACGACGGCCGGGACCCCGAGACGCACCTCGGGGAGCCCGAACACGGCCCGGTCGCTCGCCAGGACAAAATCGCACCAGGTGGCAAGGGTGAGCCCGTAGCCAAGGCAAAAGCCGTTCACGGCGGCGATGACGGGCTTGAAGATCTCCCAGCCACTCTCGAACGAATTCAGCGTCGGTTTCTCCCAGAACGTGCCCGCGAAGTCACCGGTGGCCCCGGCGCCGTCGCGGAGGTCCGCGCCCGCGCAAAAGGCGCGTCCGGCCCCCGTCACGATGGCCACCCACGCGTCTTCCTCGTCACGGAAACGCGAGAAGGCCGCGTTGAGGTCGCGTCGCATCTCGCCGTTGATCGCGTTGAGCGCATCGGGTCGGTTGTAGGTGATGGTGGCCACGTGGCCATCGAGTTGGAAGGTAGCTGTGTCGCTCACGGCACCAGTTTGTCCGGTGGCACCGTGCGCTGCCCGTGTGCGAGATGGTCCGAGTCGGTCGCGACGAGCCCGGGACCGCTCCCCGGGCTAGTCGCGAGCCAACTCCGGCACGGCACGTTGGTCGCCGATCAGGCGTGCGCCAACGGAAATGAGCAGTGACCCCATCCGCCGACGTGCACGGTGGGACCGCGGGGCTTGGTTGTTGAGTCGGACTCTTGGAAGCCCTCGGCTTGGACGCTTACTGAGGAGATCCTCGTGTCTGGCCTTGGCGAGGGCCCGGAGCAATTCGGGGTGCATGGGGGCTCCTTGGGAAGAGAGAAAGAAGTATTGACGGGAGGTGTGACAGTGGGCACGGCGGCGGCACGCCGTCGGCAATGGGCCCAGAAGTAGCAGGCGGCGCCGTGGGGCGCTCGCCGTGAGCTCGATGCTGGTTAGCCCAGCAGAGCGCGATGACCCGCGGCAGCGGCGGCGCACACCATCGGCATCTGACGCTTCGTCGAGTGGATCTTCATGTGCACCTCCTCAGTGCTCGCGTTGGAGCCGTCATGGAAACACAACGACGACAAAATGGCGAGCGCTTCGAACAGAAACGCAATGAACCTGCGCGACTTCGTCGCGAAGGATGGTGAGTATGTGTGATCGGTCGTAGCCTTCTTGGCGGTGGACCGTTCCCAACCGATGGCGTTCTCCATCGAGACGGATCGCTTGACCATGCGGCTGCGGACAGGCGACGACGCGGCATGGAACCTCGAGCTCCTCGCCGGGCACGAGGGAGGCACGACGATGACCGTCGACGAAGCCGCACAACGCCTGACCGAACAGCATGAGACCGCACGGGACATCGGCATCGGCCTTCTCACGATTCGGCGGCGAGCCGAAGGTGACCCGATCGGCTACTGCGGATTGATCGTCGGGCGGAGCACCATCGACGAGCCGGAGATCGCCTATGAGCTGCTCCCTCGCTTCCGCGGGCTCGGTTTCGCCACTGAGGCGGCCGCCGCCGTCGTCGAGGCCGCGTGTGCGACCGAGAGGACGCGACTCTGGGCCACCGTCCGGAGTTGGAACGCACCCTCCTTCGGCGTCCTGGGCAGGATCGGGTTTCGACGGGACCATTGCACGACGGACGATCGTGGCGAGATTGTGTTTCTGGTTCGAGACGCGACGGCGACCAGAAGCTCAGGGGACGCCGGCCCCCACGGGTGCGGAGTGCGCGTCCGCTAGCGACCGGGAGGTCGGATCTCCGGCGTGTTCTCGTTCGTCCCGCTCACCTCGACGCCCTTCCAAAAGGCGACGTAATCCTTGATGTCCTTGGCTGCGTCGTAGGGCTCCGGGTAGTACCACGCGGCGTCGTCGTTCCGTTTGCCGTCCGCCACGATGGAGAAGTAGCTGGCGTCCCCCTTCCAGGGGCAATGGGTCGAGGCGTCGCTCCTCTCCAGAAGTTCGGTCCTGACGTCATCGGCAGGAAAATATTGGTTGCCCTCGACGAGGATGGTGTGGCCGCTCTGGGCCACCACCTCGCCGTTCCAGGTCGCTTGTACGGTCATGGTCAGGTCAACCACGGGGGGAGGCGGGTATTCCCGCCATTGAGGGCGCTACGTGGTTGCGACCAGGAGCTCCTCGCCTCGCAGCGTCTGGAGACCATCCGCCCGGCCGGCGAAATAGCGCTGGTTGAGCGTGGCGGCGGCAACGTGTTGGGCCGCGACGAATCCGGCGCGGCGTGCCACTTCGAGTATCTCGTCGGGGCTGTAGAAGCTGATGAAGGGCGTTCCTGCTGCCCGCGCGCCGCTTGTCGCGGCCTCGAAACCGGGCCGAAGGGCGTCGTCGAGGAGTTCGGTCGGCAAGGTGAACGTCATGGCCAGGGTCGATCCCGGCGCGAGTCCTCCGGCGATCTCGCACAACGAGGCCGCGTTGGCCTCTTTGGTCAGGTACATGGAGACACCGGTGGACACGACGACCGCCGGCTGAGTGGGATCGAAACCGGCGGCGACCAACTGGTCCCACCAGGACTCGCCGGCTTCGAAGTCGACCGGCACGAACCGCAGCCACTCCGCCACCCCGAATCCGAGCTCGAGCAGCCGGTCGCGCTTCCACGCCTGGGGACCGGGTTGATCGACCTCGAACACGCGGAGCCGCGTGGCGATCTCCGGCCTGCGCTGGGCGAAGCTGTCCAGACCGGCGCCCAGGATGACGTACTGGCTGACCCCCCGCTCCGCCTGCTCGGCGACGAGATCCTCCACGAAGCGGGCCCGGGCCACGATGCCCGCACGAAACCAGCGGGTGCCCCCCGGATCCATGTCCGGGCGGTTGCGCCAGCCGTCCTCCGGCGCGGCGAGCCGCAGGCCGACCTCGTCGACGAGCACGTGGGGCGGCGGATCGACCTGGACGTGCAGGGCCCGCCAGAGGGCGACCCGCACCGCGCTGGTCTCCGGAGCCGCAGTCTGTTCGTCGGCCATCGGGTCCCGTCTCCTCGCGGTGAGCTCTCGGTTCCCACGGTAGCGACCACCCGCGTCCGGGCCGATGGGTCGTGGTCGGCTCCCCTTACGGCGCGGTCACCAGTGGGATGCTCGTGAGGGGCGGGCCTGCACTCGTCACCCCGGGCTGATGTTCGTGGGTCCGCACCACGGGTTGGCCGGCCGCCTCCATGTCCGCGATGACGTACTCGAGCAGCGCGGTGCCGTGAGGAGATGCCACCACCACGTCGTGGCTCAACGCGGTGGCTTTCCGTAGGCATTGCAGTCGGAGGACGTCCCCGGCCGCCTCGTTGTTCGGGAAGATCCCCGAGTAGGACAGCTTGAGCTCTTCGAGTGCTTCGCTCACGTGGGCCGACTCGGGCCGGTCGAGGGGGAGGTCCACGTAGAGCGCGTCGACGCCCTCGGAGTACAAGCGGGAACGTTCCGTCTCGACCCGTATCGTCAGGTCGTCTCCCGCTTGGCTCACGGTCAGCACGGCGACGTTGTCACCGGGTCGGGTCTCGACGTGGAGCTGCGACCTCGAGGGCAGATCGGTTCGCGCCGGGGCATCGGCGAGTTGGGCCCGAAAGTCACAGATCTCGATCGTGTCCCGCACGATCTCACGATGACGGGTCGGTGCATAGACCGTCCGGTCCTTGCCCGGCCGGACACGGAGAAAGAACAGCGCGGCCGACTGCCGGCCGGGGCTCGGCGCTGACACGCTGTTGTCGACGGACTCGGGGATGAAGCCGAGCAAGAACCCGGTCTCGTGCCCGCCGAGGTCGAGCAGGGCCTGCTGGCTGTAGGGATGGGCGGCGGTGGCTTCGCTGTACATGCCCACGAGCCCGCGCGTGGTCACCCACTCGACCAGATACCGCTTGACCGCCGTGAAGATGTGCCGCCCTCGGGCTGCGGGCAACGTCAGTGCTTGACCGGCGTGACCGACCGCGTCGTCGGGAGCCGCGAGTGAGAGGCCGGAATGACACAACAGCTCACCGTCGCTCGTCTCGGCGATGGCCGAAATCAGGAGCCCGGCCGAGATCCGCCGCGCCACCTCGTCGGCGTCGTAGGCCCAACGAACGGGATAGGTCTCGCCGTAGACAGCCCGGACCGCATCGCCGAGGCGGGCCGATTCGGCCGCGGCGAGCATACGGATCTGGACGTCACCGACCCAAACCGGATCTGGCGTCTCGGGAGTCGGGGGCTCACCAGCCGGTGCCACGGAGTCATCGTAGGCAAGGCCGTTGGCCGGACCTCGGGGCTCAGCTCAGCAGGTCAACCCGCCGTCGACGACGACGACCTGGCCGGTGAGGTAGTTGTTCGCCGGGTCGGTCAGGAAGAGGACGACGCGGGCGATGTCGCTCGGGTCGCCCAGGCGTCCCATCGGTGTCCGCCGCGCGATCTGGTTGAGCTGGTCCTCGTCGAGGCCGTGACTCATCTCGGTGCGGAGGTAGCCGGGGGCGACGCTGTTGACGGTGATGCCGCGGGATCCGAGCTCGCGGGCAAGGGCCCTCGTGAAGCCGTCGAGGGCCGCCTTGGTGGCGCCGTACACGGAGAGGCCGCGGTAGCCCGACAGGCCCACGACCGACGAGATGTTGACGATCGAGCCCGAGCGTTGGCGGAGCATCACCCGGCTGGCGGCACGCGTGACGTACACGGTGCCCTTCAGGTTGAGGTCGACCACCTGGTCGAGGTCGTCGTTGCCGAACAGGGCGATGACGCCCTCGCGCGCCACTCCGGCATTGTTGATGAGCACGTCGATTCGACCCCAGCGCTTGGCCGCATCCTTCACGAACCGCTCGGCGTCCTCGGTCTTCGAGACGTCGGCCGTGGCGAAGTGGAAGCGCTCCTTCAATTCGGGGTCGTTCTCCCAGGCGCGCACCTGATCGGTCGACGAGCGCGAACAGGTCTCGACGCAATAGCCCGCGTCGAGGTAACCCTGGACCAGCCCGACACCCAAGCCCTTACTGCCTCCCGTGACAAGCGCGACGCGCGGTGTCTCGGTCATGTGTCCTCCATCCCGCGGATTGTCTTGCCGCCCTTGGTCTCTATGGCGTCGACGAAGGTGACGTTGCGAGGTTGCCAAGCCCGCGGCAGGTCGGCGACGGCCGCCTTGATCTCGGCGCGGATGCCCTCGATGTCGGCGCCGCCCACTCCGCCCGTCGGCACGATCTCGGCGGCCACGATGGCTCCGGTCAGCTTGTTGGGACGCCCGAAGATCCGGGCCGCCGCGACGGACCCGAGCGCCGTGATGCGGTCCTCGACCGGCAGCGGGTGCACCTTGACACCGCCCACGTTGATCACCTCGTTCTCGCGCCCTCGGAACATCGCGCGGTCGCCGACGATCTCGACGAGGTCGCCGGTGCGGAACCACCCCCCGCTGTCACCCGCGCCGGACTCGCCGGACTCGCCGGACTCGCCGGACTCGCCGGCGTAGCCGAGCATCCCGGCTTCCGCCCGCACCCAGAGCTCGCCGTCGTCGACTCGCACGTTGGACGTCGGGTTGGATTCGCTGTACAGCGAGTCCACGGCGATCCCGGGCTTGCCGTCGCGAACCGAGGTGATGGAACCGAACTCGGTTGACGCGTACACCTGGGAGACCTTCGCGGCCGGGAACGTCGCTCGGATCTCCTCGAGCAGGTCGCCGGGGCTCGCTTCGCCACCGAGCGTGATCTGTTGCAGCGGCGGCAAAGCGGCCTTGCGGCTTCGCGCCTCGGCGAGCAGGAATCGCCAGAAGGTCGGGGTCGCGCTGACGCAGGTCACAGCCTGAGTGAGGATCGCCTCCAAGCCGTCCTTGGGCTGACGGGGAAACGGCGCGACGAGGGTTGCCTGGCTCGCCGCGACGTGGAGCAAGACCTGCACGCCGGCGAACTGCTGGGGGCCGTAGGCCAGCAGCCATCGTTGGTCTGGCATCGGGCGGACGTTGCCCACGGTCCGCCCCAGCACACGCCAGTCGTGACGCGCCGCCTTTGGCACGCCGGTCGTGCCGGTGGTGCGGATCATCAGCGGCTGCGCCCTCTCGTCGTCGGGCACCAGCGTCTCGTCGAGTGGCTCGGCCAGCAACGACTCGGGGCGGACCACCTCGAAGCTGCCTCGGAGGTCTTCGCGGCGGGTGACGACGTACGTGTGGTCCAGCGCTCTGGCGTGATCGGCGAACTCACCGGCGTCCGTGTCGGGCTGGTACTGGCAGGGCTCGGCCCCGGCCAGTGCCGCGCCGGCGAGGAGCCGCAGCACCCAACCCGCGTCGGGCTCGACGACGGCCAAGCGGGTGATGCCGCGGCGGCGGAGCCCGGCTGCGATGTGCCGCGCCCCATCGAGGAGCTCGGAGTAGGTGGCGGATCCCTCCGAGGTGACCACCGCTTCCCGGTCGGGTGAGGAAGTGGCCGCGCCCTCGAGCAGGAGGATCATTTAGGTCGACGCGCCGGTATAGAAGGCGAGGACGTCACCCACGCTCTCGGGCAGGTCGCCGCCCGCGGAGAAAGGATCCGAGCCGAATTCGTCCTCCAGCAACGCCGAGAGCTCCGCCGCCTCGAGCGAGTCGAGCTCGAGGCCGTCGCCCCACAGGCCGGTGTTGTCACCCCATCCGTCGATCCCCTTGTCGGTCCGCTTGAGGAAGTCGCTGATGACGGCTCGCGCCTTGTCCTGGTCTGTGGCCACTCTTGGGGTCCTTTCGAGTCTTCGTCCTAGAGGCCGACCGCGGGCGGCCAAGCCCGCTGCCGACCGGAGGGATGCAGCCAATCCACTCGCCGGGGCCGGGTCCTACGACGCGACCGGCGGGCTGTCGAAGTTATCGGTTGCCACTGCTCGAACCTGGGACCCGGATGATGACGCAATTTATCCTCTCCGGAGGGAGGGGCCCGTTCGTCGCGGTGGCGTGGCTCTCCACGCTGGACCAACGAACATCAGGCGTGAGGCTTGCGGCCCGAGGCCGAGAAGTGGCCTATCGGCGCGACGACCCGCTGTCTCTGGGCCATGTGCCTCGAGGTTTCCGTCCATTCGGGTCACCGCCGGCGCGCAGTAGTGTTCCGGCCCGTGGCAAGGGTGAGCGGACATCCCGTGGCGGGCGAAGCCGCTCAGGTTGCAGGGCGACCCGGCGCGACGTGGAACCGCTGATATGCGCCTCGCCTTTGCGTACGTCTTTGCGTTCCTTCCCATGCCGTTGAAGCGGATCGTCGCGAAGTGGGTCTATAGGTGGGACATCCACCCGACGGCCTACATCGGCCCGAGTGTGCTGGTCGTCCAGCATCTTTCGATGGGCCCAGGAGCCGCCATCGGCGCTCGAAACGTGATCACCAACCTGAACGAGTTGCGAATGGCCGAGGGGGCCGCCATCGGCTCGGGCAACTTGATCAAGGGCTGGTGGGATCACCCGACGGACCACTTGACGGAACGCAACCCGGCCATCTTCCTCGGGGAGCACTCCCAGATCGCGTCGTACCACTACATCGATTGCGTCGACACCTTGGAACTGGGGCCGCATGCCGCGATCGCCGGTTTCCGGTCGACCGTGCTGACCCACTCCATCGATGTGGTGCGCGACAGGTACGTCGCAGGGCCGGTCGTTCTCGGGTCGCACGCCGGGGTGATGTCGGGCTGCATGCTGTTGGCAGGTACGCAGATCCCGTCGCGCTGCATCGTCTCGGCCGGCTCGGTTGTCACGACCAAGCTCAAGCAGGAGCTCACGTTTTACCGAGGCAACCCCGCGGAGGCGGTCCGTTCGCTCCCCGACACGCTGCGGTATTTTCACCGCGGCGAGCAGACCACCTGACCGGCGGCACCGGGAAGAGCCCACCGGTGGTTGCTGCTACGGTTTCCCCGTGCCCGTGCCAGTCGAACGGACGACCGACTCCACACACCTGTACCTCGACTTGCTCAAGCGCAGCCTGACGGGCGCGCTCGCCGAGGACAACGACTCGATCCTGGGTGGTGTGCGCACCGCGGGGTCAACCTCGCTCAAGCGCCGCGCGGGAAACCTCGCGGCCAAGGGGGCTGCACGCTTCCAGGTCGAGATCGTCTACAAGAAGCCCTACGACGCCAAGGCGCGCGAGGTCGGTGGCGACTGGCCCTCGCGGGCCGAGTCGATGATCGGTCTCAAGCGGATGGACAACATCGAGCACTGCGTCCAGAGCGTGCTCGACGACGACGTCCCGGGTGACCTCCTCGAGGCCGGCGTCTGGCGCGGTGGGGCCTGCATCTTCATGAAGGCGAACCTGCTGGCCCGGGGCGACACCGCGCGCACCGTCTGGGTGGCCGACTCCTTCCAGGGACTGCCCCGGCCCAACGCCGCGCTCTACCCGGCCGACACCGGCGACGACCTGCATACACGCGTCGGTCTCAGCGTCGGCGCCGACCAGGTGCGCCACAATTTCGAGCGCTACGGCGTGTTCGACGAGCGAGTCAAGTTCCTTGTCGGCTGGTTCAAGGACACCCTGCCAACCGCCCCGATCGACAAGCTCGCCGTCATGCGCCTCGACGGTGACATGTACGAGTCGACCTGGCAGGCGATCGAGGCGCTGTACCCCAAGCTCTCGCCGGGCGGCTACTGCATCATCGATGACTTCGGCAGCCACCAGTCCCAAGCGGGTCAGGCCATCCTCGACTACCGCAAAGCTCATGGCATCGACGAGGAGATCATCGACATCGACGGCTTCGGCGCCTACTGGCGGAGAAAGGGCTGAAGGGCCGGTCCCAGCAGCGATGAAGAAGATTATCGCTCTGTTGATGCTCATACTCCCGGCGAAGCACCGCGCGCTGGTGGCACGGAAGGTGCTCGGATGGGACATTGACCCGACGGCGTACATCGGGCGCAGCCTGATCATGGCCCGGCACGTGACGATGGGGCCCGAGTCGATGATCGGGCCGTACAACATGATCTGGGGCCTCGACGAGCTGCGGCTCGGGAAGGGCGCGGCGATCGGTTCTCGGAATTGGATCCAGACCCACCCGCTGGCGCGCCAGATCGTGGCCGCCCAGGGACAGAAGCACGAGCCGTCGCTCATTATGGGGGATTGGGCCAAGATCACGGTCGGCCACGAGATCGACTGCACCGACCTGGTCGAAATCGGAGACTGGAGCGGCCTGGTGGGGTACCGGTGTCAGATCCTGACGCACAGCCTCGACCTGGTGCGCAACGTGCAGGTGACCGGTCCCGTGATCATCGGGGAGAACAGCGGCGTGATGTCCGGGTGCGTCCTGCTCAGTGGGACGCGGGTCCCCGCACGCTGCATCGTCTCGGCGGGCTCGGTGGTCACGACCAAGTTGACCAAGGAGCAGACCTTTTACCGGGGCAACCCCGCCGACGCCGTGCGGGAGCTTCCCGACCTGCGCATCTTCCACCGTACGGACGAAGACGAGCGCCGCTACACGATGTGATGCACCGTAAGAAGGTCGGGTGTGTTGCGTTTCGCGTGAGAAACTCGCGTGCTTGTTGAACGAACTCCCTGGCGGGATCGAGCAGGCTCGCGGGGCAGCAATGCTCACTGCAACGGGACACGGCGGGAGGCCATGCGACTCCAACGGCGGAACCAACTCGGCTTGCAACCTCCGCCGCTGTCGGCCAGACGGCCGATGGCCCGCGTCGCGACCTCTACCTACCCCGGTCATTCCAGAAACCTCAGTTGGGCTCCGCTATCCTCGGCCGCAGCAAGGCGGCGTCGATGATGACATCAACGGCTTCGGCAGCAACCGGTAGGAGAGGGAGGGACTCGGCTGCCGCCGGAACGGCTCTGTCACGGGAGGCGAGAACAGTGGGGTCAGTGCGGGTCTGGGTGACCGAAGCGGTCCAATGGGGGCCGGCGCGCAACTCCATCAAGTACGGGGTCCATGTGGCGGCGCTCGGCCGGGCGCGGGTCCTTCGGGCGCGCGGGACCATGCCCGAGGTGGCGAACATCTTCACCGGTTCGTGCCCGAGGTCGGGAAGCCAGTGGGCCAAGGCGCTCTTCGACCATCCCATCGTCCGTGCGCACACAGGGCTCTTCACGTTGCCGCAACTGGGCTACGCGGATGGCCGGCTCCCTGGCTTTCCCGGCGGGACGTTCGTCCCTGGGCTGTACATCTCCTACGACCGGTACCGAGCCATGCGCAAGCCCTTCCCACACCGGATGGTCTACGTCTTTCGCGATCCTCGTGAGATCCTCGTGTCGGCCTACGGCGCCGTCTCGACGCACCGTCGCCTCAGCAATGCGAACCAGATAGAGAGAGCGCTGGACGGGAAGTCGGTCGACGATCAATTGCTCTGGCTTCTCAAGAACGGGGAGGGCCACCTGCGCGACATGGCGACGTGGGTGGGGGCCGCGGAGGAAGACGAGACGGTGGCCAGTTGGCGCCTCGAGGACATCGCGGCGGATCCTGCGAGTGCGGTGGCAGGCATGCTGGACCACTGCGGGGTGCATCTGTCGCCGTCCGAAATGGAGACATTGCTGGCCGAGACCTCACGTGCGGCGTTGCAGCGCCGGGACCTGGCCGCGCGCGAGCCCGGGTCGGAGTCGCACTATCGGGTCCACCAACAGGGCTACGAGGATCTCCTCAAGCCCGAGCACTACGCCGCCATCGAGAAGGTCGTGCCGGGGTTCATCGAGAAAATGGGCTACCCGCCCTTGGTGTACTGACCCGCCGGACGAAAAGACGCCCACCGGGCGTCGTCTTGGCGCCAGCTTGTTGCCCTCAGCCCCAGCTCCCCGCTCCGTCCGAGAAGCGGCGGTTGAGCTTGTCGGCCAGGCGAGGGAAGTGCTTGCGGAGCCGCTCGTACTCCTCGGGGATCACGATACGGACGCACTTGGCGGTCTCGCTCAGCAGTCCCCTCGCGATCGGCCGCCACGCCCGGCGCCGCCACCGCTCGTAGGCGGCGGACTCGGAGGGTTCGAATGGTGACGGCAGTGGGCTCTCGGCGGCGAGAGACTCCCGCAGGTAGGCCCGCCGGAGCTGTCGGTTGATCGCCCGGCCCCGGGTATCGGTTGCCCACGGGTAGGGCGGGGCCGGTGGCAGGCCCTGTTCGTAGCCGGTGAGGACGTCCGCGTACTCCTTGCAGAGCCGAAGCACCACGTCATCCTCGACCTCGTTCTCTTCCGTATGGCGGAAACGCACCGAGAGCTTCTGGGGTGCGGACGAGTCGAACGCATGGAAGTGGAACAGCCGCAGCCGCTCCCCGGTTGACGCGATGAAGTAGCCGTCTGCGTCCTGGGCCAGCGGGCGTTCGGAAAGGTTGCCGACGCCGACGTTGTAGCCGGCGTGGCGGAACGAGGCTGCCTGGAACAGGGTCGCCCCGATGTCCATCCACTTCTGGTCCACGAACAGGCCGGCCAGGGGATCGTAGAGGCACTCGCTGCGGAGGTGCCCCCACCACCAGTCGAGCATGTCGAAGGACCGGCGGTCGAAGCCCCCGAAGCCGAGGTTGTTGACTCCCACGAGGAGCATGTGCCCGTCCGTGATCTCGGCATCGGGCGGCGGCGGCCGCAGGAAGTGGGGAGTGAGCAGGATGCCGCCGTCGGATGCTGCGAGCGCAGGGGACAGCTCCACCATCGGCGAGGCGACGTACGTGTCGGGGTCCAGGTAGAAGACCTGGTCGGCATCGTCGAGCAGCCGCCTGAACAGCAGCGGCTTGATCGCCGTGGCGAACTCCACGAGGTCGTACGACGTGACGAGCTCCATCACCGTGCGGCGGGGTAGACCGAGGCTGGCCGTGCTGAGGCAGTCGACGCCGTCCAGTTGCGGCAGGCCGGCGTCGTCCGCGTGGTCGATGAAGAGGATCTTGAGTCTGGCGCCGTCCTCGTGGAGCCGCAGGCTTTCCGCGAGCGCGAGCGCCTTGGGGAGGTAGTTCGTCGAGAGGACTGTGCAGAAGGTACGCGTGGTCACGGCGTTGGGTCCGAGCGGTGGTGGCGCAGGTCGCGGGCTCGGAGGGCCGACAGTACCAGACCCGATCAGCTCCTCCGTGGCCGGCGAGCACCCTCGGAGCGTCACGTCCGAGCACGTCCGCAGCCGGCTGGGCTAGAAGATGGGCCGTGAGCCCCGACACCGCACCGACCCACTTCCGCCCCGCGACCTACGTCGCCACCAATCCCGAGCGCCCGGCCGTGGTCATGTCCTCGGGCCGGGTCGTGACGTTCGCCGAGTTGGAGGAGCGCTCGTGCCGGCTGGCCCGGGCCCTCCACGCGCACGGCCTGCGCGAGGGCGACCACGTGGCGGTGCTGATGCTCAACGACGACCGCACGCACGAGGTGGCGTTCGGCCTCCAGCGCTCCGGCCTCTACTACACCCTGGTCAACACGCACCTGACCGCCGATGAGGCGGCCTACATCGTCGAGGACTGCGGCGCCCACACGCTCATCACCTCTCGTGCGCTCAACCCCCTGGCCGCGGACATGGTCGCCCTCACGCCCAGCATCGACCTACGCCTCGTCGTGGGCGAGGCCGACGCCACCGCCGACCCCGAGGGCCACACCGACTACGACGAGTTCGTGGCGCCCCATCCGGGCACGGCGCTCGACGACGAGCGCGAGGGCTTCTCCATGCTCTACTCGTCGGGCACCACCGGCCACCCCAAGGGCGTGCGCCGGGAACTCTCGCATGAACCGTTCGGCACTTCCGCCATCATCGCCCCGATGCTCGAGCGCATCATGGACTTCAAGGAGGGCGACGTCTACCTCAGCCCCGCCCCGCTGTACCACTCCGCCCCGCTCGTGTGGTCGATGACGGTGCAGCGGATGGGCGGGACCGTCGTCGTGATGGACAAGTTCGACCCCGAGCGCTGCCTCGAGCTCATCGAGGAGCACCAGGTGACCCACGCGCAGTTCGTACCCACCATGTTCGTGCGCATGCTCAAGCTCCCCGACGACCAGCGCCGGGCCCATGACGTCGGCTCGCTCCGCTCGGTCGTCCACGCCGCCGCGCCCTGCGCGCCGGAAGTAAAGAGACGCATGATCGAGTGGTGGGGTCCCGTCATCCACGAGTACTACTCGGGCACCGAGGGGCTGGGCATGACCTGGATCACCTCGGAGGAGGCGCTTTCCCACCCCGGCTCGGTCGGCCGGGCCATCTGGGGCGAGGCGCACGTGTGCGGCGAGGACGGCGCGGAGGTGCCCACGGGCGAGGACGGCGTCGTGTACTTCGGCAGCCGCGCCGGCGTGACGTTCGAGTACAACGGCGACCCCGAAAAGACGCGCCAGTCGTTCAACGACAAGGGCTGGGCGACGCTATGGGACATCGGGCACCTCGACGACGACGGCTTCCTCTATCTGACCGACCGCAAGCAGTTCATGATCGTCTCGGGCGGGGTCAACATCTACCCCCAGGAGATCGAGGCCGTCCTGGTCCTGCACCCCGCCGTGGCCGATGTCGCCGTCTTCGGCGTCCCCGAGGCCGAGATGGGTGAGGAGGTCAAGGCGGTCGTCCAGCCCGCCCCCGGCATCACCCCCGGCCCGGCGCTCGAAGAAGAGATTCTCGCGTTCTGCCGGGACCACCTGTCCCACTACAAGTGCCCGCGCACCGTCGACTTCATGGACGAGCTCCCGCGCGGCGAGAACGGCAAGCTCTACAAGAAGCCGCTGCGCGACGCCTACTGGGCGAGCTCGGCCCCCAGCACCACCTGAACCTCGTCGCCGGGCGGGCGCACATCGGCGTACCAGGCCAACGCGAGCGCGACCACGGCGCCGAACAGGAGGACGTCGGTGATGCCGATGGAGGCCACGACGGGTCCGATGAGCAGGTTGCCGACGCCCACCGTGCCGCCGAAGCCCATCATCCACAGCGCCATGACCCGTCCGCGCACGTGCTCGGCCAAGCGCGACTGCAACGTGGTGTTCAGTGCCGTGATGAAGGCGAAGTAGAACGCGCCGGTCACGGCCACGTTGAAGTACGCCGGCACCGGCGCACGCTCCAAGGCGAACCCGAACAGCGCCACTGAGTAGCCGACGAGGCACACCCGCACCAGCATCGGCTTGGACGTCCGCGCGAACACCGTCCCGATGGAGATCGCGCCGACCAGCGCACCGGTGCCGAAGGAGGCGTAGAGGATCCCGTAGTCGGGCGACTTCGAGAGGTTGATGCCCAGATTGTGCGCTGCCACCACGGGCATCTGCCCGATGAAGGCCAGAGCCAGCAGCGAGAACACGAAGACCGTGATCAGGCAGCGCCCAACGACGCGGTCCTCCCGTGCCACCCGCACCCCGGCCGTCAGCTGGCGCCACCGGCTGGCCTCGGCCGGCGATTGCGGCACGGCCGGCAGCGTCACGATCAGCAGCGCCGCCACGACGAACAGGTAGGTCGCCGCGTTGCCGACGAAGATCCAGCCCGGTCCGATCAGCGAATACAACACGCCGCCGATGACCGGTCCAACCACCCGGGACGCGTTCATCTGCGCCGAGTTGAGCGAGATGGCACCAGGCATGTCCACCTTGCCCACGAGCCCCGGGAGGATCGCCGAGTACGCCGGCCCGAACATGGCGCTGCCGCAGCCGACCAGCAGCACCATCACGACGAGCAGGACCTTGGACGGGTGCGGGGACACCACGACCCATGCCACGCCCAGTGAGAACACGAGCTGTTCGATCGACAGGAGGATCAAGAAGCGCCGCCGGTCGATCTTGTCCGCCAGCAGGCCGCCTACCATGGGCAACACGAGCGTCGGCCCCAACTGGGCGAAGATGATCACGCCGACGAACGTGGCCGAGTGGGTGAGGTCGTAGGCGTACGCCCCCAGGACCACGTTCTGCATCCACGTGCCGATGTTGGAGGCGAAAGCCCCCAGGAACACGATGCGGAAGGTGCGGTGCGACAGCGCGGCCCGGGCCGTCCCGCTCCGGGCCGGGATGGGGCTGTCCCCGTCGACGACGGCGTCCTCGATCTCCTCGAGGGTGACCTCGGTGTCGCCCTGCGAGCGGCCCCTGGGCGCGGACCGGCCGTCCGGCGAGGAGCGTGGCACGGCGCCCATCGTACGGGAGACGCCGGCTATCCGGCCTGGCCGCCCCGTCTCACCGCCGGGCCCCTCCCCGGGGCGTGGGTCAGTGTGCCTACGGGCTGCTCCTTATGTTTCGAACACCACTTCTGTTCGTCAGGTTTATA
>DASXEK010000053.1:0-17192 GCA_036490155.1 Acidimicrobiales bacterium
GTCTGCCGCGACATGGAACGGACCGTCGACTTCTACACCAACGTGCTCGGCATGCCGTTGGTGAAGACGATCGAATTGCCCGCCGGCATGGGACAGCACTTCTTCTTCGACTGCGGTGGCGGCGACTGCCTCGCCTTCTTCTGGTTCCCCGACGCACCCGACGGTGTGCCCGGGATCAGCGCGCCGGCGACGCGACCCGACCAAGGTGAACTGACGAGCGCGATCGGCTCCATGAACCACGTCGCCTTCGATGTGGCGCCGGAGAAGATCGAGGAGTATCGCGATCGCCTCATCGCCGCCGGTGTCTCCTGCACCGAGGTCGCCAACCACGACGACTCGGAGTGGGGCATTGCGGAAGCCATGCACGACGGCGTGTTCGTGCGCAGCGTCTACTTCCAGGATCCAGACGGGATCCTGCTCGAGTTCGCCTGTTGGATGCGTGACTTCTCCCCCGCCGACATCGCCCATGCCCCGGCCCGGGCCACCAAGGTCAAGGGGGCGCACCTCGCCGCAGAGCCCGAGGTGACTGCTCATCCGCAGCCGATCCGGGCCTGACCGCCCCCATCCGACCGGATTTCATAGGACCCACCGGATGCCCCGCCTGCGCCAGATCCCCAAGGACGAAGCCACCGCGCCCATCGTCACCACCATGTACGAGTGGCTCTTCGAGGGCCGCGACCCTGTGGCCGAACCCGGAAGGTGGGACGGAACCACCGGTGACTGGTGGACCGTCTTCGCCAACAGCCCGGACATCCTCGATCACTGCGTGAAGGGATTCGGTCTCTACCAGTCCCCCGACCGCCAGCTCGATCCCAAGCTGCGTGAACTGGGTCAGATCAGAACCGGCTGGGCCGCGGGAAGCCAATTCGTCTTCAGCCAGCACGCCAAGTCGATGCGCGGCCTCGACATGCCCGAGGAGAAGATCACCCATATTCCCGCCTGGAGCGTCGCCCCCGAGGGAACGTACGACGCGGCCGAGCGCGCCGTGCTGGCCTACACGGATTGCCTCGTCTACGACCTCGGCCGCGTCCCCGACGCGCTCTTCGAGGAGCTCAAGCGCCACCTCGACGACCTGGCCATCCTCGAGCTCACCTACATCACAACCTTGTACTTTCAGCACGCGGTGATGTCCAAGGCCCTGCGCACGGAGTTCGACGACCGCGACGAAGTCATCGTCGAGGTCGAAGGGCCACCGGGCGCGACGGCCATGCGGCCGGGGCCGGGCCAATGACCGCGCCGTACGCCGTCGACCCGGCGGACGAGGCGCGCCACACGCCCGACGCCGAGGAGCTGTGGAACGAGTCCTATTACTGCGACTTCGTCCAGGCCGACGGGTCGTGGGCCGGCTGGCTCCGCCTCGGCCTCTATCCGAACCGGCAGGTGGCGTGGTGGACCACCTGGATCGTGCGCCCAGGTCAGCCGGGGGTCGCCTCGGTCGACTACCAGTGTCCCGTCCCGCCGGGCGGCTCCCTCGTCGCCACCACCTCGCACGAGAACACCCGGGTCGAGATCGACCTGGTCCGGCCGCTCGAGGAGTTCCGTCTGGCCGCCGAGACCGCCGGCCTCCTCGTCCCACCGGACGCGCGCACCTACGACGAGACGGGGACGCCCACCCGGCTCGCCATCGATCTGACGTGGACCACCGACGGAGTCCCCTATCACTACGGAGTGACGACCCGCTACGAGATCCCGTGCACCGTCCGCGGCACCGTCACCATCGGCGACGAGACCTTGGCGGTCGACGGCCAGGGTCAGCGCGACCACTCCTGGGGTGTGCGCGACTGGTGGGCGTTCGGTTGGTGCTGGTGCTCCATTCGCCTTGAGGACGGCACGCGGGTCCACCTGGCCGACATCCGGGTGCCCGGCATGCCGATGTTCTTCGGCTACGTGCAGACACCCGGCACGGTGGCCCCGTTGAGTGCGCTGGCCGTCTCCGAGGAACTCGGGCAACACGGTTTCCCGCGCCAGGCCCGCATCGACCTCACCGCGGGCGCGCTCGGCGGCCACGACGCGCCGCCCGCCACCGCCCTCGGTCTGGACATCACCCCCCGGGCGTTCGGCCCGGTCCTGTTGCGCAACGACGACGGGCGCACCAGCCGCTTCCCGCGGGCCCTCCTCGAGTGTCGGGCCGACGACGGCCGCACCGGGACCGGGTGGATCGAGTGGAATCAGCCCGACACGCCCGCCTGAACGTCCATCGCCACGCGGCTTCGCAACGCCTGCACAACACCGGAGGCCACAGGGCGCCAGGGGCGCAGCGACCCCGGTGTGACCTCGATCGCGACGGGGGACAGCGGGCGTGGGGGTGCGGCCCGATTCCACCTGCTCGCGGCACCCCACTACCCTCTTGACGTGGCCAAGCACCCCGAACGAACCCTTAACGGTCCGCGCCTGCTCGCCCGAACCCGCAGCCGGCACCCCCGCGTGACGCCGGCTGCTGCCGCTCTGTCCGCGCTCGCCGTGCTGTCACTCGGCGCCGGCGTCACGGCCTGGCCGGCCGGTCCTGCGGGCGCCAAATCGACGACCACCACGACCAAGGCCAAGGCCCCCGCCACGACGACGACCACGGCCCCGACCACCACGACGAGCGGTCCCTCCCCGTCGGCGGCCGACCGCTGGCTCCTCAAGGCCATCGGGGCCGAGGCCAAGATCGGCAGCGTCCAGATCGAGGGGAAGATCAAACAGGGCAAGACGCCGATCTATCTGGACCTCGTCGTGAATGCCGACGGGGAAGGCGGCGGCACCTTCATCCAGAACGGCTACAACATGCAGCTCGAGCGCGTCGGCACGCTCCTCTACTTCAAGGCACCGTTGAAGTACTGGCAGAAGAGCGCCTCGGCGTCGCAGGCCAAGACCTACGGGGGCAAGTGGCTCGAGATCTCGGCCCTCGACTCCCGCTTCGTCTCCTTCGACCAGTTCCTCGACGCCGACGACCTCGTCTTCGCGGCCTTCGAGGGTCACACCACGCCGCTGAGCGTCGGCAAGCTCACGACGTACGAGGGCCACAAGGTCGTCATCGTCAAGGAGTCCGTCGTGAGCAACGGCAAGCGGTCCACCGGCTACATGTACATCGCCGCCAAGGGCCAGCCCATCGTCTACAAGATCATCAACGACACGCCGGGCGACGTGAGCACGATCGTCTTCTCGCACTACGCCAAGGCGGTCAGCCTCTCGGTGCCGCCGAACGCCATCAACCTCACGTAAGGCCCGCCAACTCGCCGGCCGGCCGGCAGCGACCTCTCCGAATTATTTGATCAGACCGCCGAGTATCCCGCCGGCGGCCCCCGCGGCGACGTCATGGTGGTCGCCCTTGTCGGGCATGTACTCGCCGATGACACCGGCCAGGATCGGGAGCGGCATCGACTGCAACCAGATCCGCCCGGGGCCGGTCAGCAGCGCGAAGTGGTGCCCGTCCGAACCCATGTAACGGTTGGCGAGCCCGGGCACCCGCTGGGTGGAGAACGTCACGGACGCCTGGAACAGGCCGGCGTGACCCGGGTGCACCCGCATCGTCTGGCCCGGCTGGAGGTCGTAGATGATCACCTCGCCGGAGAGGTCGACAAAGGCGCGGCCGGTGCCGCCGATCTTCTGGAGGATGAGACCCTCGCCGCCGAAGATGCCGCCGCGGAACGACTGCTGGAACCCCATGCTGAGCTCGATGCCCGGGGTGGCGGCCATGAAGCCGTGCCGATGGACCATGAACTCGTTCCCCGGCGCCACATCGATAGGCAGGATGTGGCCCGGCACCTTCGACGCGAAGGCAATCGAGCCGGGACCGCCCTCCGCCGTGTAGGTGGTCATCATGATCGACGCGCCCGCCACGGCGCGCTTGACGGCGCCCATGATGCCCTTGCCGCCCATGGCCCCACCGGTATTGGTCGCCATCTGGATCGAGTCGGACATCCAGCTGAACTCGCCGGCCTCCGACACGATCGACTCGCCGGTTTGGAGCGAGAGCTCGAGCACCGGCATCGTGGTTCCGTGAATCGTCTCTTCCATCGTGATCCTCCCGATTCCTCGAAGGTGGGTGACCGCCTGCACTGCTCCGGGACTGCTCCGGGCGCCCGCTCGCCGGCCTACGCCGTCGAGCCGGGCAACTCGACGTCGCCTGAGCGTACGTCTTGACCGGGCCCGCGCGCTCCCCGAACCAGTCGCTCGGCCAGCGACACTTCTGTCAGCCCGAGTGCCATGCCGAACCCGCACCCCAGGACGAAGTTCGAGAAGAACACCAGGCCGACCTGCTCGTGCGGGACCAGCTCCGCCACCAGTACAACGACCTCGTGCTCCACGGCCAGCGGAATGGCGATGAAACAGAACACGAGGACGAAGTGGGGCCACACCAGCGTCACCGAGCGCCGCAAGGCTTCGAACACCTTGCACCCGAGGAGGTTGATCAGCGGGCCAACCAGGGCGAAGAGGGTGTCAATGACCAGGCCCGGCACCACCACGAGCACGGACGCCGCGCCCCCGATCACGAGCAGGATCAGGTCGGCCGCGAGGAGGCGCCACCAAGGGAGCGTGCGCAGCACCTGCCCGATGGGCTGCGGGGTCTCGTTGCGCTCCACCGCGCCGACCATGCGTTCGAGCATCCCGCTGTAAAAGACCAGGCCCAGCGTGGAGGCACCGAAGACGAACGCGAAGGCCACGGACTCCAGCCCCAAATGGTCGACCGCCAGCTCGGTGAAGAAGGTCCCCTGGAGCGCGTCGAGGCCGAAAATGACGAGCGCGGGCACCACGACCCGCGTCGGCTGCAATCGCAGGGTCCGCCCCGCCATGGACAGCAGCTCGAGCGGGTGCAGCTCGTGGCGGTCAGCTCGGATCGGACCGTCCGCTGATCCCGCGCCCGTCACACCGGGACGAACCCGTCGCCGATGAAGTCGAAGAGGCGACGGGCCGGGTCGAACGGGGCGGTGGCGCCGTCGAAGCGGTGATGGCCGACCGTCATGACAGTCCCCTGCGACGCATCGAAGGCCAGCTCGGTGAAGCCGGCGGTGGCGAAGTCGGCGCGGATGCCCGGCGTGGCGTCGGGGGGAAGCCGGTGCCGGGTCCAGATGACGTGGGACCCCGGGTGGCAGAACGAGGGCATCGCCTGCACGGTCGCCGTGATGTCCGCCGTGCTGATGTTGCCGAAGATCCCGCACACCAGCACGAGGTCGGCCGGCACGTCTGCGGCGTACCACCGGGCCAGCGAGGCGTCGCCCTCGACGATGCGCACCACGTGGCCCGCGCCCGCCGCCTCGGCCCTCGCCCGGGCGAAGGCGACCAGGTCCGGGTCCAACTCGACCAGGAGGGCCGAGACGTCGTCGCGGCGCGGGTGCCCGGCGACGACGTCGATCACGTCACGACCCTGCCCGGCGCACAGGCTCACGATACGGATCGGTCCCGGCTGCTCGGCTGGGATGGCGTCGAGCGCCGAACGCACCATCGCCTGGACCGACCGCAGGCGGCGCGACAGGTTCGACGCCGGGTTCTCGTAGGGCGCATGCCACCTGACCCAGTGCGAGGGCTCGTCGGCGCCGCCGGCGGTGGGCGCTGCGCTTCCGTCACGGTCCCCGGGCGCCATGGCGCACCATCGTAGGGTGGGTCGCCGTGACGGCCCCGTGCATGCAGTCGTGACCGTCGCATGATCAAGTACCTGGGCTCCAAGCGCCGTCTCGTCCCCGTCCTGGGCGAGATCTGCCGCGCCGCCGGCGCCCGGACGGCGCTCGACCTCTTCACCGGCACCACCCGCGTGGCCCAGGCCTTCAAGGCCCAGGGGGTGCACGTCACCGCCGTCGACAGCGCGCGGTACGCCCACGTCTTTGCCCGGACCTACGTCGAGGCGGACGCCGCCACCACCGACGTGGGCGCGCTCAGGGCGGCCGTCGCCCATCTCAACGCGCTTCGCGGCACCGAGGGCTACGTGACCGAGATGTTCAGCCGCCAGGCCCGCTTCTTCCAGCCGCCCAACGCGGCGCGGATCGATGCCGTGCGCGACGCCATCGAGGCCGAGTACGCCGACTCGGCGCTGCACCCGCTGCTCCTCACGAGCCTCATCGAGGCCGCGGACCGGGTCGACTCGACGACGGGCGTGCAGATGGCGTACGTGAAGCAGTGGGCGCCGCGGTCGTTCAACCCGCTCGAGCTGCGCGTGCCCGAGCTGCTTGCGGGCCCGGGGCGCGCCGTCAGGGGCGACGCCGTCGAGCTGGCGCCGGTGCTCGGGCACTACGACCTGGCGTATCTCGACCCGCCCTACAACCAACACCGCTACTTCACCAACTACCACGTGTGGGAGACCCTCGTCGCCTGGGACGCGCCCGAGGCGTACGGCGTCGCCCGCAAGCGCCTCGACTCGCGCGACGCTTCGACGCACTCACCGTTCAACTCGAAGAGGACGATGGCCGGCGCGCTGAGTGCGGTCGTCGGCTCGGTCGACTGCGACCTGCTCGTCCTCTCCTACAACGACGAATCCTGGCTCGCCTTCGACGAGCTCGAGGCGATGTGCGCCCAGGCCGGCCCGCGTGGCCGCGGGCGCGGCCCTCGCTCGGTGGCCACGCTCGCCTTCGACTCGGCCCGCTACGTCGGGGCCCGCATTGGGATCTTCGACCCCTCCGGGCGCAAGGTCGGCCGCGTCGGCCATCTGTCCAACCAGGAGTTGCTGGTCATCGCCGGGGAGGCGGACCTGGTGCGTCACGTGGTGAATGCGGCGCGTTCCGGCGCGTCAACGCCGGTGGAGTCTGCCGTATCTCGCGCCAAACAGGCCGTGCCTGACGCGCCCGCGGTGGATCGACTACAACAGTTAACGTGAGCAAGCACGATCACGGCGGTCAGGGCGGCGGCCATCATGACGACAGCTCGATCGGGGGCAAGTACCACGAGGACGGCGGTGACTACCCGCGCCTCGAGGACTGCGACCTGTCGCTGCGGATCTCCAAGGACGAGGAGGCCAAGCGCCTGGGACGGGCGCAACGCCGCCTGCTGCACCTGCGGCTGATCAACGGCGGCCAGCTGAACGAGGGCAAGCTCGGCCCGCCGGTGTGCATCGTGTTCGAGGGCTGGGACGCCGCGGGCAAGGGTGGGGCCATCAAGCGCCTGGTCGAGCCGCTCGACCCCCGCCACGTCCACGTCGCCCCGTTCGCGGCCCCCACGCCCGACGAGCTGCGCCACCACTTCCTCTGGCGCTTCTGGCCGCCGCTGCCCGGCTGGGGCGGCATGACGATCTTCGACCGCAGCTGGTACGGGCGCGTGCTGGTCGAGCGGGTCGAGAACCTGGCGACCGAGGTGCAGTGGCGCCGCGCCTACCAGGAGATCAACGACTTCGAGCACACCCTGGCCGAGGAAGGGATGATCGTCATCAAGCTCTGGATGCACATGTCGCACGAGGAGCAGCTCCGGCGCTTCATCCGGCGCCGCGACGATCCCCTCAAGTCATGGAAGCTGACCGACGAGGACTGGCGCAACCGCGAGAAGCGGCCGCAGTACGACGAGGCGGTGTCCGACATGCTGCGCCTGACCCACGGACCGCTGGCGCCCTGGGACGTGATCTCTTCGGAGAACAAGCGCCACGGGCGGGTGGAGGTCATTGAGACGGTGATCTCGCGCATGGAGGCGGGCATGGCGCGCTGGGGCATGTTCGTGCCGTCCAACGACGCGGCCGAGGAGATGACCGAGCTGGCCCTGGTCTTCGACGATCCCGAGTTCCAGCACGGGCCCGACGTGCCGCCGCCGAACGGTGCCGACGATACGCACGGTCCTGATGGCGCGGTCAGCGCCGAGGAGCGCCTGCAGGCGTGAGCCCGGCACGGCGGGCCGGGATCACGATCCCCTTCGACGGTATCCCGCTGCACGCGCACCGCGAGTGGTTCGCCCGGCTGCGCGAGCTCGGCTACACAGACCTGTGGTCCGCCGAGGTCGACGGCGGCGACGGGTTCACGCCGCTCGCGCTGGCGGCGGCGTGGGAGCCCACGCTGAACCTGGGCGTCGCCATCACGCCCGTCTACACGCGTGGCCCCGCGCTGTTGGCTCAGAGCCTGGCCGCCCTGGCCGACGCGGCGCCCGGCCGCGTCGCCTGCGGGCTGGGCGCCTCGTCAGAGGTCATCGTCGCCAACTGGAACGGGTTGGCCTTCGAGCGCCAGTTCCAGCGCGTGCGCGACACCGTGCGCTTCCTGCGCCTGGCCTTCAGCGGCGAGAAGATCACCGAGGACTTCGGGACCTTCGCCGTCAAGGGCTTCAAGCTGGCGAGGATTCCCGAGCAGCTGCCGCCCATCTACCTGGCGGCGCTGCGTCCCGGCATGCTGCACCTCGCCGGGCGCGAGGCCGACGGCGCCATCCTCAACTGGCTCAGCGCGTCCGACGTCGCCACGTCGGTGGCCGAGGTCGAGAAGGCGGCCGAGGGCGCGGCCCGCGAGATCGTCGCCCGCATCTTCGTGATCGTCTGCGAGGACGCGGACCTGGCGCGGACCATCGGCCGGCGCATGATCACCGCCTACCTCAACGTCCATGCCTACGCCGAGTTCCACCGCTGGCTCGGCCGGGGCCCGGCGCTCCAGCCGATGTGGGACGCCTGGGCGGCCGGCGACCGCAAGGGCGCCCTGGCGGCGATCCCCGACGAGGTGGTGGACGAGCTCGTGGTGCACGGGTCGATCGACGAGTGCCGCGGCCACGTGCAGCGCTACGTCGACAACGGCGTCACCATCCCCGCCCCGGCGATCATCCCGATCGGCATCGACCTGGCCGATGCGGTGGCGGGGCTCTCGCCGTCGGCCGGCTGACGGCCCATGGCTGACATCGACTTTCGCACCACCTCGATCGAGGACCTGGCGCGCTCGGTGCGGTCCAAGGAGGTCAGCGCGCGCGAGCTGACCGAGACGGCGCTGGCGCGCATCGAGCGGCTCGATCCGACGTACAACGCGTTCGTGGCGGTGGACGGCGAACGCGCCCTGGCCGAGGCGGCCGGGATCGACGAGCGCATCGCCGCCGGGCACGACCCGGGGGCGCTGGCCGGGATCCCGATGGGCGTCAAGGACCTGCAGAACGCGGTCGGGTACGTGACGACCTACGGCTCGGCGCTGCACGCCGACGACCCGCCCGCTACGGTCGACGACCCCTTCGTGGCGCGGCTGCGCGCCGCCGGCTGCGTCGTGGTGGGCAAGACCAACACGCCCGAGTTCGGCTGGATGGGCAACACGACCAACGCCCTCTTCGGCCCGTCGCGCAACCCCTACGACACCAGCCGGGGCCCGGGCGGCTCATCGGGTGGGGCGGCCGCCGCGCTGGCGGCCGGCATGGTGCCGCTCGCCACCGGGTCCGACGGTGGCGGCTCCATCCGTATCCCGTCGGCCTGCTGCGGACTCTCGGGCATGAAGCCGAGCCTCGGACGGGTCCCCGGCGGCGGAGCCAACCCGCCCGGCTGGCTCGGGCTCTCCACCAACGGGCCCATGGCGCACCGCATCGCCGACGTGGCGCGCGCGCTCGACGTGGCCGTGGGGCCCGACCCGACCGATCTGCAGGCGCTCCCCCGCCCCGAGGCCTCCTGGCTGGCCGCGCTCGACGACCCGCACGTGCCGGTCCGGGTCGTGTACGCGCCGACGCTCGGCTACGCGACGGTCGACGCGGAAGTGGCGGCGGCGTGCGACCACGCCGTGTCGACCCTCGAGTCGCTCGGCGCCGAGGTCACCGTCTTGGACTCTGTGTTCGAGACCGACCCCGTCGGCGACTTCCTCACCTTCACGGCGGCCGCCACCCTGCGCACCCTGCGGCCCTACATGGGGCATCCGCGTTGGGACGAGGTCCACCCCGTCCTGCGCCACTTCGTCGACCTGGCGCAGCAGACGACGGCCGAGCAGATCCTGCAGATCTTCGACCGCTTCCACCTGTTGAACCTCCGGCTCGTCGAGCTGTTCCGCACGGCGCGCATCCTGGTCACGCCGACCTGCGCTGCGGTGGCTCCCTTCGCCGACGAGATGGAGAGCACCGTCAACGGCGAGCGCACCGCCAACTGGGTGCAGTTCACCTACCCCTTCAACATGACCAAGTCGCCCGCCGCCACGGTCCGCTGTGGGACGAGCGGCGGCGGGCTGCCGATCGGGGTCCAGCTCGTGGGGCCCCAGCACGGGGACCTGGTCGTGCTGCGCACCGCCGCGGCCCTCGAGGCCGCCCTGGACCTCGATACGCTCGCACCGTTGGCGGCCTGAACCCCCGGCGGACCGCCGGACGCAGCACCCGAAGGCCGAGCACCCGCAAGGACCTCGGGACCCGAGGAGACAAGGAGCAGAACCCATGTCGATCGCCAGCCCCGCCAGCCGTGACGTCGTCCGCCTCGTCGGAGAGGACGACGCACCGTGGGCCGACACCGGCATCGGAGTGCTGCTCAAGATCGTGCGCTTCGATGTCGAACACGGCACCTGGGTCATCCTCAACCGCTTCCGCCCCGGCGTGCAGCTCCAGACCCACCGCCACACGGGCTCGGTCGACGCCTTCACCTCGGCCGGCCGCTGGCATTACCTCGAGTACGACTTCTACGTGACGTCCGGCTCCTACCTCTTCGAGCCGGCCAACTCGGTGCACACGCTGCACGTGCCCGAGGACAACACCGGCGACACGGACGTCTGCTTCATCATTGAGGGCGCGCTCTTGAACCTGGCCGCGGACGGCTCGGTCGAGTCCGTCTCGGACGGCCCGAGCACCCTCGAGGCGTACTACGCGCTGCTCGAGGCGCAGGGCGACCCGCGCCCCAACGGCATCATCGTCTGAGCGGCGCGGCGAGGCGAGGGGCTGGGAGCACCACATGGGAATCGACGCCAGCAGCCTGCTCGACCCGTCGCTCTACGCCACGGGCGATCCGTTCGCGCTCTACGCCGAGCTGCGCCGGGATGCGCCCCTCTGCTGGGTCGAGCGCGCCGGGGGCGGCTTCTGGGCCGTGTCGACGCATCCCGAGGTGTCGTCCATGGGCGCCGACCCCATCGGGTTCTGCTCCTCGCGCGGGATCCTGACCGACGAGATCGGCACGACCTACGACGACCCGCCGACCATGATGCACACCGACCCGCCCCGCCACACCCGCTACCGCCGGCTGGTGCAGCCGGGCTTCAAGCCCTCGATGGTGCGCCTCATGGAGGAGGGGGTGATGGCAAAGGCCCGGACGCTCATCGACACGATCGAGCGCGGGGAGCCGGTGGACATCGTGCCGACGCTGTCGATCCCATTCCCGCTCCAGGTGATCTGCGAGCTGCTCGGCGTCGACGGGTCGCAGTGGCCCCGCTTCTTCGAGTGGTCCGAGGCGGTGATCCCGGGCGAGAGCGAGCACACGGAGGCCGAACGCGCCGAGCTGCAGGTGGAAATGTGGGGCTACCTCATCGGCGTCGCGGAGGAACGCCGCGCCGCGCCGGCCGAGGACCTGGTCTCGGTGTTGGCCATGACGGGCTCGGAAGAAGGTGCGGACGCCGCCGACCGCCTCAGCGAGGCGGAGCTGGCGATGTTCCTCATCCAGCTGCTCGTGGCCGGGAACGAGACGACGCGCAATCTCATCTCGGGTGGGCTGGCGGCCCTGGCCGCCCACCCGGAGCAGTGGGCCGCCCTGCGGGCCGACCCGCAGCTGATCCCGAACGCGGTCGAGGAGTTGCTCCGCTGGACGACGCCCGTGATCTCCTTCATGCGCACCGCCACCGCCGACTGCACCATCCGGGGTCAGGCCGTGGCGGCAGGTGATCCGGTGCTCTTGCTCTACGCGTCCGCCAACCGCGACGAGGAGGTGTTCGGCACCGACGCCGATCAGCTCCGAGTCGACCGCCACCCCAATCCCCACTTGAGCTTCGGCTTCGGGCCCCACTTCTGCCTCGGCGCCGCCCTGGCCCGTCTCGAGGGCCGGGTGGTGCTCGGCGAGTTGGCCGAGCGGTTCGAGTCGGTTACGCCGGCGGGGCCCGTCGAGCGGACGGCCAGCCCCGTGATCGCCGGCGTCCGGGCCGCACCGCTCATCTTCTCCTAGCGGTATCCGCACCGGCACTCGATACCGCGCCCGGAACTCCACCAGCAGGAGCGGCACGTGCCCGTCGAGGCAGTTGGTATTCGCAGCGCAGTTCGCGGCGGGTCGTCTTCGACCGGGACTCAGACCTGGTGACACCCGCCCCCGAACGAATCCTCGGGGACATGCTCCACTTTGGATATGACATTGATAGAGGACACCGCACGTGAGACTCCATCGCCGTGAGTAACCGGCGTGTGGGGACCGTCCGGGCTTAGTTCTCGAACGAAGCTCAGGTCCAGATCACGTGGACTACTTCGATCGGGTCGGGCAGTCCGCGAAGTTCGGCCATGTTCGGTGTCGACGTTTGGCTCCAGCCAGCGCTGATCACCGTTGCCGTGCTTGCCACGATGTCGCCTGCTCCGGCCAGCTCAGTCACCCGGGCGGCCTCATGGACTCCGCGACCGCTGTAGTCGCGATCCGCGAGCGTGGCATCGGCTTCATGAAGACCGATGCGTATTGAAGGGGCAAATCCATTTTGTTGACGGTGGATGGCGAATGTGCGTTGGATGTCTACGGCGCACGCGACCGCGGCCGCGGGCTGGGAGAATGTCGTGAAAAACCCGTCTCCCCCGCCTCGCTGTTTCACCTCTTCTCCGCCGTGGGCGGCGAGCAGCTCGCGGACAGATTTGTTGTGCCAAGCGAGTACGGCGCTCCATTGCTCGTCTCCCATCGCCGCTACAAGGCGGGTCGAATCGACGATATCGGTAAAGACGAAGGTCCGGCGAACCCGTTCGCCTCTGTCGATCACGCCACTGAGCTCAGCCAGCAATGCCGTCGCCGCGGCCACGTCTGGATCGGCCCCCAATGCAACGAAGGACGAGTTGGCGGCTTCAAGTTCGACTCGAGCAACTGCCGGGTCACCCAGTGCTCTGCTTGCCCGGGCAACCAACACTTGGGCTACCGCCGTTTCATGCGGAGCGCCCGCGTCGCGCCAGAACGCCACCGCCTGACGAGCGGCACTGGTTGCTACTTCGGGATCGTTCCGGGCCAACGCCACTTCCGCGACCGCGGCTGCGGCAGCAGCCCGGAGGACGATGGTCGGAAAGCGCTCGGCCAGACCCTCGAGCCGGAGTGCGGCGGCATCGGCCGCTTCGAGATCATCTCGGGCGAGGTGGATAGCCACGGCCGCGGGTAGCAACTGCGCGCTGAGGAGCGGGTCGGATCCGTTTGCGGCCGTGAGGGCCGCTGTGATGGCTGTGTCTGCCGCCACGACGTTTCCCTTTGCTAGCAGCAGGAGCGCCAGCCCAGGTTGGGGATCGCGACCCAGGCCTTGGGCCCGGGTAAAGGCCTCCCAGGCGCCGTCCAGGTCGCCCCGCCGCCTGCGGATCTCCCCTATCTCCTGCCAGGCCAGCGCCGCATGGCCTGGGTCCCAACGCTCTAGCTCGGGAAGGATGTGGTGAATCTCGGACTCGGCCGTATTCCAATCGCCGCCCATGCGAGTCAGCTCGGCCCGGTGCAGCTGGCAATCACCCGGCCAGTCCGATAATCCCGGACGTGACGAACAGCGAATCGCCTCTTCCGTCCACTCTCGTGCCCGTCGCAGGTCGCCGAGTGCCTGGCACATGCTGATCGTGTTGCAGTACACCCGCGCCGTCGCCGTCGGTCCTAGCTCCCCGGAAACAGCGGCGGTCATCGCTTGGTCGAGCAACTTCATGCCAGCCTTGAGGTCTCCTTGACGGATGCGGATTTGCGCAAGATGACAGCGCGCCACCGCTTCAATATCCCGATCACCAAGTTGGACTCCAAGTGCCACCGCAGCCTGGGCATGGACGGCACCGGTCTCGAGATCACCAAAGACGAAGGCGTTTGCAAGCGCACGTAGATCTTCCAGGCAGGCCAGTTCGGAGCACGGCGCTGATCCATCGAGCAACTGATTGGCCCGCTCGAACCACCCGAGCGCGACGGCCTGACGCTGCCTGGCAACCTGGTCGGTACAGAGCTCGACGGCCAATCCCGCTGCCCTGCGCTGATTTCCCGCCGCCGAATACAACGCAAACGCCCGCTCCCGGGAGCCGATGCAGAGTTCCCAGTCGCCCACCCAGGTAGCGGCCAGAGCCAATCGCTCCAGGTTGTCGGCGTCGAGCTCCGCCCCATCCGCCTCAGCGCCCGTCAATGCGGCAACGACCGCCGGCCAGTCGCAGCGGTCGAATGCCTCTCGTCCCTCTTCGATCGATTGGGGGCGCACCGTCGGTATTGTCAGCTTGAGCGACGCTTGGTGGCGACGCGATCGGCGAGCGTTTCTACGCCGGGACCAACCAGATCGTCGATGGCGTTACTTCGGCCGTTGATTGCCATCAAGATGGCTTCAGCCGGGCCGCTCACCTCTGGCCCTTGTCCGGCCGACCAGTCCATGTCGGCGGCGACAAAGCGAAGGCCCTTCGAGTGCTTGTGCGATCCGGGAACCACTGTCATGCTGCCTGCCCGTGATAGGCAATAGTCCAAGATCAGCGACAGGCGGTCCACGGGAATCTTTCGAGACAAGCCCAGCGGGCGTCTCACGTCTTGTTGATGAATCATCAGTTCACCGAGGTTGACTCGGTTACACGTTCCTGGCGAGGCAAGCCACTCAAGCAACTTGTCGCAAGACTGAGCTTGGTGACGTGCAGCTTCGCTGGCTGCCGCTTTCGCCGCTGCCCTCGTCGGACCGGACATGAGTGTGTGAAGAAGAAACTTCGGCGCTTGACTACTGTCGCGGTGAATGTGCCATGCGGCATGAATCACAACGTCACGGACCGTCCATTGCTCGCAAAGTGACTGTGACTTCCATTGTCCATCAGTCAGCTCGCGGGCGAGTGCGACAAAGTCACCATGTTCGGCTGCGTACTGACTCTGCAGAATTGGGTCATCAGCCATCTACAGCCTCCTTGGATAATGACTGCGCCGGAGTTGAAGGAGAATACCGGATTGCTGCGATGAACAGCCTTAAGCCGCTCGGCAACGCTCACCGCTACCTTCCGTGTTGACCGGACCCAAGGTGGAGTTGACCCGCTTCGGTGGACACAGGTGCCCCAGTATGTTCAACGCCCACGGTGTCCCAGGGTGCCGGCTACGGGCTATGGCATGGTGTTGTCAGTCCCGCGGTAGCCGGTCCTCACCGCTCTTCGGCGACGCGCTCGAGGCGAGCTACGAAGACCCCGCCGTAATTCCAGACCAAAACATCGCCATCGAGGTGTCGGGTGACAGTCAGGGGCGTGTCTATCGGTCGCAGGACGTGGACTCCGTTCTCGTATGAAGCCACCACGACGATCGGTGTCAAGTAGTCGATCTGCGCGACGTCGTTGACACCGTGCTCCTCAGTGCTGTCGCACCGCATGTCGTGGATGATTCCACCCGCTGTCACGACTAGTCGGTCACCGCACTGCTCCACTCGCTGGCGTTGCCTGAGCACTGGGTGGTCCTCGATTACATCGCCGCCGACCTCGACTTTGAAGACTTCCCATAAGCCCCGAATGTCGGGGGCACCCACCACTAGCGGTTCGTCGCATCCTGCCAACACGGGCGGCGGTATCTCTCCGTGCCATCCTCCGATGGGTGTATGGGCGATCGGGATGTCGCTTGCCTTGGTCACGTGGCCCCTTTCACTCAGTCGATTCTCGACCGCACAGATCGAGGCTAACGAGTCACAGGTAACAAACTCGGCGCGGTCCCAGTCCGCCGGGACAGTCCGACACAACTGGGATACAGCCCACCGGGCGCCTGGGGAGACCCGACCGCCGGCTCGGCGACGTTCGCGAATGGCAGAATGATGGAGAGTCGAACGGGAGGAGATCCCGATGCCCAGCCCTTCTGTCTCAGGCGCCCATCCCATACCTCCAGCGCGTCTACACCACCACGCCTTCGTCACCGCCGATCAAGAGGCCACCCGGAAGTTCTATGAGGACGTCGTCGGCGTGCCTCTCGTTGCCACATGGACAGAGATCGAGCACTTGATGGGTGGCGAAGAACAGGAGTTCTGCCACACGATGTACGAACTCGGAGATGGCGGGTGTCTCGCCTTCTTCCAGTTCGCCAACAGCCAGTTCTCCGAAAATTTCGCACCGCCACCTCCCTTCTCGCTCTTCAGGCACTTCGCGATGCTCGTCACGTCCGAACAGCAAGAAGCGATTCGCTCTCGGGCGGAGAATGCTGGACTTGAGGTGATGATGATTGCCGACCACGGATACTGCAGGTCGCTCTATCTCGCCGATCCAAACGGTCTGGTGCTCGAGTTCACCGTGGATCATCCGGACGTCGAAAAGATCGACGCCACCCGCCGGGCCAACGCACATCGTGATCTCACTCGGTGGTTGTCGGGCGATCATTCGAGCAACAACGATTGGCGCCCAGCATCCTGAACGCCTATCAACCGGGGCGATCCGCCAATTCCTGCCGGATTCCGGGTGTCTCAGATCGCCGGCTGATCGGCACCTCGCTCGTCTCCGGATCGTGTGCCCGATGGCGAGCCACAGCGTCTGCGCTATCGGATCGGGGCTGCGGTTTGATGTGAGACTGCGACAATGATCGAGGTGCCGGCCGCTGTGCGCAACAAAGCTCGCGCTGTCGGAGCCGAAGACTGGCTCAAGGGACTGCCGGTGCTTGTCTCCAGCCTGGAGGCTGACTAGTCGATCGCGGTGGGACGCCCGTACGAAGGCGGGTCTGAGGCCTTCGTGGCCGAAGCGGCCCTGGCAGACGGGACCCCGGCCGTCTTGAAGGCATTGGTGCCCGGCGCGGGGAACGACCCCTCCAACGAGGCGACCGTGCTCCGCCTAGTTGGAGGGGATGGATGCCCGGTGCTCTACCAATACGACGCCGACCGCGGTGCCCTGCTCATGGAACAGCTGGGCCGGCCCATGTTTGAACTCGGCCTGCCGCTCTCGCGCCGCCTCGAGATTCTCTGCGCCACCGCATCGCGCATATGGCGGCCGGCGCCGGACTGCGGTCTGCCCACGGGGGCCGAGAAGGCCCGGTGGCTCGCCGACTTCATCGTGTTGATGTGGGAGGACCTCGATCACCCATGCTCCGAAAAGCGGTCGACCACGCACTCACCTTTGCTCGCCGGCGCGAAGAGGCGCACCGCGACGAGAGGGCTGTGTTGGTGCACGGCGATGTGCACCAATTGAATGCCCTCCAGAGCGGCGGCGGCTTCAAGCTGGTCGATCCCGACGGTCTCCTTGCTGAAGCCGAGTACGACCTGGGTGTCCTCATGCGTGGA
>DASXEK010000062.1:0-6485 GCA_036490155.1 Acidimicrobiales bacterium
CCCGACGCACCAGATCGCCCCGGAAGATCACCTGCGCCGTGTGCTCGGTGAATGGGTGGTGGAGGTGGCGCACTCAGGGAATCTCGTGGTGCTGCGCACGCCGCCGGGGTCGGCCCACGTCGTCGGCTCGGCGCTCGACCGCAGCGGCCTCGAGGAGGTCGTGGGCACGGTGGCCGGCGACGACACCGTGCTGGTGGTGGTGGCCGAGGCGGTGGGTGGCGAGTCCATGGCGGAGCGGTTGCGCGACGTCGCGGGCATTGCCGCGGCGACCAAGATCACATTGAATGGGAAGGACGAGGACTGAACATGTCTGATCGGGTGGTTCTGGCCTACAGCGGTGGGCTCGATACGTCGGTGGCCGTGCGGTGGCTCATCGAGCACGAGGGCGTCGAGGTCGTCGCCGTGGCCGTCGACGTCGGCCAGTCGGCGGACAAGGGCGGCGAGGACTGGGATGCCGTGCGCCAGCGGGCGCTGGCGGCAGGCGCGGTCGAGGCGGTCGTCATCGACGCGCGCCACGAGATGGCCGAGCACTTCTGCATGCCGGCGCTGGCGGCCAACGCACGTTACGAGGGCAAGTACCCGCTCGTGTCGGCGCTGTCGCGTCCGGTCATCGTGCGGCACCTGGTGGCCGAGGCCCGCCGGCACGGCGCGAACGGCGTGGCCCACGGCTGCACGGGCAAGGGCAACGACCAGGTGCGCTTCGAGGTCGGCGTGCGCGCGCTGGCGCCCGATCTGGGGATCCACGCACCGGCGCGGGTGTGGGGGCTGACCCGCGAGGACTGCATCGAGCTGGCGGCCAAGTGGGAGATCCCGATCACGGTCACCAAGGAGAAGCTGTACTCGATCGACGACAATCTGTGGGGCAAGGCGATCGAGTGCGGCGAGATCGAGGACCCGTGGGCGCCGCCGCCCGACGACGTGTACACGCTCACGCGGGTCACCGAGACGGAACCGGTCGAAGTGGTCGTCGGCTTCGAGTCCGGCGTGCCGGTGTCGCTCGACGGGGTGTCGCAGTCGCCCTACGACCTCATTGCTTCGCTGGGCCGTACCGCCGGGAGCCGCGGCTTCGGCCGCCTCGACATGGTGGAGAACCGCCGCGTCGGCATCAAGAGCCGTGAGATCTACGAGTGCCCGGCGGCGCTGTCCCTGATCGTGGCGCACGCGGACCTGGAGGACCTGACGTTGGAGCGGGACCTGCACCACGAGAAGGCGCGCCTCGAGCCGCGCTGGGCCGAGCTCGTCTACGACGGGCTGTGGTTCTCGCCGCTGCGCGGCGCGCTCCAGGCCTTCGTCACCGAGAGCCAACGCCACGTCACCGGCGAGGTGCGCTTGCGCTTCGCCGCGCCGGGCACCTGCACCGTCGTCGGCCGGCGCAGCCCGGTGGCGCTCTACGATCACGACCTGGCCACCTACGACGCCACCGACACGTTCCGGCACCAGGACGCCGAGGGCTTCGTGCGGCTGTGGGGGCTGGGTGTGGCCACGTGGTCGGCCCGCCAGGGCCCGGGCGCGGACGGCGGGACCGGTTCTGCTCCGGCTCCGGCAGACTCGTCGCAGTAAGCAAGGGGGCGGAGATGACACTTTGGGAGGGACGGATCGCGACGGGGATGGCGGACGCCGTGGCGGAGTTCACGGTGAGCCTGCCCTTCGACCGGGTGCTGGCCACGGACGACCTGGCCGGCTCGCGGGCGCACGTCAAGGGGTTGGGCAAGGTCGGGATTTTGAGCGACAGCGAAGTCGGCACGCTCATCGATGCGCTCGACATCGTCGAGGAGGAATTCACGTCGGGCCGCTTCGTGTTCGGGCCGGGGGACGAGGACGTCCACACCGCGATCGAGCGGCGCGTCACCGAGGTGGCGGGTGACGTCGGGGCCAAGCTGCACACGGGCCGCAGCCGCAACGACCAGGTGGCCACGGCACTGCGCCTGTGGTGCCGGCGCACGTTGATCGCGGTGGCCGAGCAGATCATGGTGCTCCAAGAGGTGCTGGCGCAGCGGGCACGCGAGGCCGGCGACGTCTACCTGCCCGGCTACACCCACATGCAGCGCGCGCAACCGGTGCTGCTGGCGCACCATTTGTTGGCGCACGCCTGGGCGCTGGCGCGTGACGTCGACCGCGTGGTCACGACGGTCGACCGGCTCAACACGTCGCCCTTGGGCGCGGGCGCGCTGGCCGGTTCCTCCCTGCCGCTCGACCCCGACTACGTGGCGGCCGAGCTCGGGTTCCACGGGCGCTTCGAGAACTCGCTCGACGCCGTCTCCGATCGGGACTTCGTCGCCGAGGCGTTGTTCGACCTGGCGCTGCTCGGTGTGCACCTGTCGCGGATGGGGGAGGAGATCGTGCTGTGGTCGACCGAGGAGTTCGGCTTCGCCACCCTCGACGACGCCTACGCCACGGGCAGCTCCATGCTGCCGCAGAAGAAGAACCCCGACGTGGCCGAGCTGGCGCGGGGCAAGACCGGCCGGTTGTTGGGGAATCTGCAGTCGGTCCTGGTGACCCTGAAGGGCCTGCCGCTCGCCTACAACCGCGACCTGCAGGAGGACAAGGAGCCGTTGTTCGACTCGGTGCGCCAGGTCGCTGCCGCCCTGGCCGCGTTGGCCGGGGTCTACGAGACGGCGACGTGGAACGAGGAGCGCATGCAGGCGGCGGCCGATGGCCCCGCCGCCGCCGCCATCGACCTGGCCGAGATGCTGGTCGAGCAGGGCATGCCGTTCCGCCAGGCCCACGCGCTCATCGGAGGGCTCGTGCGCGAGTCGCTCGAGCGCCACGTGCCCCTCGTCGAGCTCGTGGCGGCGCATCCCGAACTGGGTGAGGCGGCGGTGGAGCTGCTGGAGCCCGGCGTGGCGGTGACCCGCCGGCGGACCCCCGGCGGCGCCGGCCCCGGCCCGGTCGCCGAACAGGCGGAGCGCTTCGCGCGGCGGCTCGACGTGGACCGGACGCGTCTGGCCCAGTGGCGGCCGGCCGGCTCGCCGGCCTAGACCCGCCTCGGACGAGCCTCGACACCCACACGGTGGCACCAGCGGTGCCCCGCCCAGGGTTGGGGCGCGCGATGTGGGGGCATCGAAAAGATGAGGGGGATGTGAAGCGACGCACGGGTGGCAGTCGCGCGGACGCACCCCGGTGTGGCGAAACGAGCAGGTGAACGCAACGTAAAGAAGTACGAAAGGCGGTTGTGCCGGCGGCCCAAGTGCGGTACTTGTGGAGGGACGCCGTTTCGACGATGAGCCTTTGGCGACGAATCGAGCAGCGACCGCCTTGCCGGGTGCGAGGTTTTTGGGGCGGGACCACAACGAGAGCTGCGTCGCCGGAGCTCCGATCACCCCGGACGGACACCGCAACGACAGGAAGCAGGGCACCGTGCAGCGAATGACCGGCATCGACCCGATGTTCATCTATTCCGACACTCCGGAGACGCCGATGGAGATCGCCTACGCCTGCGTCTTCGACCCGTCGTCGGCCCCGCACGGGTACTCGTTCGAGCGCGTGTGGGCGCTCCTCGACGAGAGGATCCCCACGCTGCCCTCCTTCCGGCGTCGTCTCATGGCGGTGCCGTTCGGGCTCGACCACCCCCGCTGGGTCGACGATCCGGACTTCGATCTGTCGAACCACCTGCATCGGGCTGCCCTGCCGGCGCCGGGCGGCGACGACGAGTTCACCGCCATGGTGGCCGCCGTCATGGGGCGACCCCTCACGCAGGGACAGCCGCCGTGGGAGATGCACGTGCTCGAGGGCCTGTCCGGCGGCCGGATCGGGTTGATCGCCAAGGTGCACCACGCCGTGATCGACGGCGTGGCCGGGGCGCAGCTCCTGGCGCAGCTGCTCGACCTCGCCCCGGAGGGCCGCGCGGTCACCGAGACGTGCCCCCCGTGGCTGCCGCCGGCGCTCCCCTCGCACACGCGCCTCCTCACCGACGCGCTGCCGAGCGTGGTGCAGAGCCCGCTGCGCGTGCTGCGGGCCGCCCGCGAGGTGGGCAAGACCGTCGTCCGGCTGGCCCGCCACGCCCTGGACGAGGCCTCGGGCCCGATCTCGATCCCGCTCGGGGCGCCCCCGACCTTCGAGTCGCCCGTGCGGGCCCAGCGGGCGGTGTCCTTCGCCGAGCTCGACCTGGCGCAGGTGCGCACGCTCAAGGACCGCTACGGCTCGACCATCAACGACGTCGTGCTGGCCGTGTGCTCGGGCGCGCTGCGCACGCACCTCACGGCCAACGGCCAGGAGTCCGAGAACCCGCTCGTGGCGATCGTGCCGGTCTCGGTGCGCGGCGACGACGCCGAGGTCCAGGGCAACCACCTCTCCGCCATGTTCGTGCCGCTCTCGAACGATCTCTTGACCCCGCTCGAGCGCCTGCGCACCGTGAGCGAGGCGAGCGCGTCGTGCAAGGGCCAGGAGCGTGACGTGGGCTACGGCCCCATGGCCACCCTGCTGTCGGAGGCGATGCCGCCGGCGATCGCCAAGCCGATCATTCAGCTGGGCGTGCGCTCGGGCATCTTGCGCAAGCTGCGTGCCGGCAACCTGATGGTGTCGAACGTGCCGGGACCGTCGTTCCCGCTGTACTTCGCAGGCATGGAGCTGTGCGGCGTCTACCCGCTCGGCCCCGTAGTCAACGGGGTGGCCCTGAACATCACGGTGCAGAGCTACCGCGACTCGCTCTTCGTCGGGATCAATGCCTGCGCCACCGCCGTGCCGGAGCTCCCCGCGCTGGCCGCGGCCATGGTCGACGAGCTGGCGCTCCTCAACCAGATGGCGATGCGGACGCGGCGCCAGAGCACGGCGGCGTCGGCCCGCCACCATCGAGCCGGCGGCAGCCGGCCACCCGTCCCGACACCGATCGTGGGCGCCGCCGCCCGCCCGCCCGAAGCACCGCTGGACCCGGGGCGCGACCGGAGCGGCCGCACCGCCTGAGCCTGGGCGCCCCGGCGCCCGGCGGGCCGACGGGATGGCGGGGCGGCGTCCCGTTGGGCCAGGGTGGCCCGGTGCAGCGAGCCGACCTGGAGGGCAATCCCGTCGTGGTCGCGCCCTGGCTGCTGAACAAGGTCCTGGTCTCGGGCGAGCGGGCCGGTCGGATCGTCGAGGTCGAGGCGTACCACGGCGCCAACGACGCGGCGTCCCACGCGTATCGAGGCCGCACACCTCGCACCGCCGTGATGTTCGGGCCGCCGGGCTTCCTCTACGTGTACTTCACCTACGGCATGCACTGGTGCGCCAACGTGGTGTGCGGCCCCGACGGCGAGGCGGCGGCGGTCCTGATCCGGGCGCTCGCGCCGGTCAGCGGGCTCGAGGCCATGCGGGCGGCCCGGCCGAAGGCCCGTCGCGACCGGGACCTGTGCAGCGGGCCGGCGAAACTCTGCCAGGCCCTCGGGATCACCGGCGCCGACAACGGCACGGACCTGCTGGGCCGCGGGAGGGCCGGCGTCCGGCTGCAGGACGACGGGACCCCGCCGCCCCGACGTCCGGCGCGCGGGCCGCGGATCGGCATCAAGGAGGCAACCGAGCGTCGCTGGCGCTTCTGGGTGCCCGGCGACCCCAACATCTCGGCGCCCTGAAGAAGGGGCCCTTGACCTGGGATTCGCCTGCTGAGCGCGCCGCCATCGGAGTGTCATCGCCCTGTCACGGCGGTGCAACAGCGGCGGTGCATGATGCTGTGACGCACGTGTGCGACATGCGGTAGATCGAGGTGGATCAGCGGGCGGCGCACGCTCCCAAAAGGCGGCTCTGGTTGGCGCAGGGCGGGAGCGGAAAGCTTGTTGTACCCCGGACACCGGGTGGCATGCGGAGAGCCGGAGTGGTTCTTCGCATGCCACCGTTCGGTGTGACACCACCGGGAACCACCTGGTCAGCGTGGCGCAGACGGTGTGCGGCCACATGGCCCGAGGTTCGCTCGGCTCCACCGGTATCCGCGGCCTCGGGTCATCGGGCCGCTACGATCGAGGGCAGTCGCCGGCCCGGGCAGCGTCCCGGGCAATTCAGCCTGCGTGCACGCGTTGACGCTCACGCACGTCTCTGGTAAGGTGACACTCCCGTCGGAACGGCCCCCTAGCCGTCCGGCGTCCGAAGGAGACTTTCCGGCAGTTGCAGTACGTCCGGAACAGTCCTTTGGAAAACCCGGCACCAACACCCGCAGTAGTGGTGTGTGCCCGGTCGCTCCTTGAAAACGGAATAGTGAGAGCCAAAAGCCAGTGCGGGCAATTCATCGGGACTCAAACCGATGAGTTGTACGTCAATTAAGCATTACGCAGATCCTGGATCCCTCGGGTGAACGGATCTGTGGTTACTAATAGTTCGAGTCAAACTATGGTGACTCTCTGATTTTCGGGAGGTCCCGTCCTTTTCGGACTGGGCTGAACGTGAGTCTCGATGGAGAGTTTGATCCTGGCTCAGGACGAACGCTGGCGGCGTGCCTAACACATGCAAGTCGAACGCGCTCCATTCGGTAGCAATACTGATGAAGAGCGAGTGGCGAACGGGTGAGTAGCACGTGAGCAACCTGC
>DASXEK010000073.1:0-19198 GCA_036490155.1 Acidimicrobiales bacterium
TGCCGTCAGTGCCGGTCGAGACGCTTGGCCAGCTGCCCGACGCTCAGGGGCGGCTGCGCCGGCGCCTCGTGGCCCGGGCGCAGCCCGTCGAGGCTGAGCTCGAGAAAGCGCAGGGACGGCTTCGACCCCGGCGTGTCGCACAGGTCGGCAATGGCACGGACCGCCTTCAGCAAGACGACGATGTCCGTGATCTCGACTTCGCGGCGCAGCGCTCCCGCATCCTTGCTGCGTTCCACGATCTCGGCCAGCAGCGGGGAAAATTCGGTGAGCCAGGTGCCGTGCGTCGACCCCCAGGGCGGTGCCGAGATCGTGGCTCGCCAGACGCTGGGCACGGCGATGCACCGCCGCACGAACTCGAAGACGGCCTCGTCACGCACAACCGTGTCCAGGACGTCGTGAGCGATCTCGCGTACTCGTCGCCTTGCCGCCAGCGCCACCTCGCCAAACAAGTCGGCCTTGGTGGGAAAGCGCCGGTACAGGGTGCCAACGCCGACATCGGCGCGGGCGGCGATGGTCTCCATCGGGGCCTCGTACCCGTGCTCGGCGAACACGTCGCGCGCCGCCGAAAGGATCCGTCCGAGATTCACCTCGGCGTCGCGTCGAAGCGGTCGCAACTCCTCGTCCCGGCCGATACCGGAGCCCGGACGCAGACTCGGGGCGGCTGCCGGCGCGCTGCGCCGGGTCACGCCAGGTCCTCGGGCCCGAACGCAATGGAGCCGACGATCACCTCTGCCTCCGCCGTCAGCGCGGGATGCGACTCCCGCGTCACGACGGAGGGTTCGCCGCGGGCGGGTATCAGCAGCGCGGCGAGAGCCGCCACGACCAGCCCCAATCCACTGACAGCGAAGGCCAGGATGTAGCCGTGCTCTTTCGGGAAGCCGTCGGACAGCAGGCTCCCGATGACCAGGCTGGTGGCGATCCCACTCCCCAGCGCGGCGCCCACGTTGCGGATGTTGGTGTTCATGCCCGTGGCCACCCCGGTCTGCCCGGCCGGCACAGCCTCAATGATCAGGTTCGCCATGCTGGCGAACCCGAGCGCGATCCCGACGCCGAGCAACCCCGTGGCGAAGTACATGGTCCACTGCTGGTTGTGGGCGACCACGAGGACGAGGTAACTCGAGGCGGCAAAGAGCGACCCGGCGACCAGGACCTTCTTCGAACCGATGATGACAGAGAGGCGGCCGGTCATCGGAGCGACGATCGCCATGGCCACGGCGAAAGGCGCGAGATAGAGGCCCGACTGCGTGACCGAAGCACCGAATCCATACCCCACCTTGGTCGGCGTCTGAGTGAACTGAGGCAGCACGATGAACATCGCGAACATGCCGAACCCGAAGAGCAGTGCCGCCAGGTTCGTGCTCCACACGGCCGGGATGCGCATCATCTTCATGTCGACCAGCGGCGAGTCGGAGCGGTTCTCGGAGACGACCCAGAGCACCAGGAGTACAGCGGTCGCGCCAAGGAGACCGACAACCGAGGAGCTCGCCCACCCCCACGTCGGCGCATAGGAGATGGCGAGCAGACCGGTCACCAGCCAGCCCGACATCAAGCCCGCGCCCACCCAATTAATGCGGCCTGGCGACCGCACCGGTGACTCGGGAACGTAGAGAAAGGTGGCAACCGTCGCGGCCAACGACATGATGAGCGGGAGCCAGAAGAGCCAGTGGTAATTGAGGTGGACCAGGATCGGCCCGGCCAGAACGATGCCGGCACCCGCGCCCGCACCGAGGATGGCCGACATGACACCGATGGCGCCCGCCACCCGTTCAGCCGGGAACTCGTCGCGGATGATGCCAAATGCGAGAGGGAACACTGCCCCGCCCGCACCTTGGATGACGCGCCCGACCAGCATCACGGGCAGGCTTGTGGCCAGCGCGCTGATCAACGATCCGACCGAGAGCGCGATCAGCACGGCGACGATGACGCGCTCCTTGCCGACCATGTCGCCGACGCGGCCCAGGATCGGCGTGGCGATGGCGGCACTGAGCAGATACGCGGTCAACAACCAGCTGGCCCCGCTCTCCGACGTGTGCAGCGTGTGCTCCAGCGCGGGGAGGGCCGGGATGACCAACGACTGCAACAGGCTGAACGCCAGCGCGGCCGTCGCCAGGACCGCAAAGGTGAGGCTGTAGTTGGTGTGTTGGCGGGGCATTGGTGGGTCCACCCGAAGCGGAATAGTGAGTTCCGGTTAGGCTACCAAAACAGCGAACGCCTGAGGCCACGGCTTCCCGCGCTGGGACTCAGAACGGTGCCGTCTGGATTGGGTTCGATCACATCCAAATCGACACGTGTACGCGATACTGGGGCGTGTACACCTACCGCCAGCTCGGCCGCAACGGCCAGCTCGGTAACCAGCTGTGGCAGATCGCCAGCACCCTGGGCGCGGCGCGACGCCACGGCGACGTCGCCGGCTTCCCCGACTGGCGCTACCGGCCTTACTTCTGCGTGCCCGACGAGCTGTTCCCAGACCTTTCGGAATCCGCGCGAGGGGTGACGCACGATGGCGGCTGGGACTTCCTCCAGGACCTCGGCCACCTCGACGGCGTCGAGGACACCGTGCGGCACTACTTCAGGCCGCGTCCCGCCGTGTGGAAGCGCCTGGCCACCCGATTCGCCGATCTCCTGGCGCTCGAGCACAAGACATCGCTGCACGTGCGCCGCACCGACTACCTGCTGCATCCGGGCATCTTCGTCCAGCCCTCGCTCGACTACTACCGCGAGGCGATGTCGCTGACCGAAGGCCCTTACCTCGTCTTCTCCGACGATCTGGACTGGTGCCGGCGCCATCTGCCGGGCGACTGCATCTTCATGGAGCACAACCGCAATTTCGAGGACCTCTTCCTCATGGCGGCGTGCGACGAGCACATCATCGCCAACTCCACCTTCTCGTGGTGGGGTGCCTGGCTGAGCGGCCGGCAGACGGTCTGCCCCCGCCAATGGTTCGTGGAGAGCTTCATCCCCGGGCCCACACCGTTCCTGCAGCCCAGCTGGACCCTGCTCGACGTGACGAGTGTCGACGCCGTCGGCGCCCAACCCGTCAACGCCTGAGCCTCGCCCTCGTGTGACTTCGCCATGACCGACGACCGCCCCTCCCTCCGATCAACGCTGGCCGCTCCGGGGCGGCGCATCGTGGCCGGCGCGACGGACCGCCGCTTCGACGCAGTGGAGGCGGCGTTGCTTCGTCTGACCGGGCAGCTCCATGACATGGAGCAACGGTCGCGTCACAACGAGCTGGAGGTGGCCACACTCCGACAACAGCTCGACGAGGCGCTCGCCTTCCTTCGCCTCCAACACGACATCGTCCGCGATCTCCTCGAGGAGCTCAGGCCCCTGCTCGAGACGCGCCGCCCGCCGTCCTGACTCGCCGCCTTGCCCTCCCGGGCAGGGCACAGCATCGAGCGACCTCCTTGCCACGGTCCAGCTCCTGCGGGATCATGTGAGCGACATGCCGTTCCGTTAGCACTGACTCGAACTTCGTCCGCGAGCACACGCGCCCGCTGCCCCGCAGCGCGCGTCCGGTCGCCTCGCCTCCTCACCGTTCGCCCGTGGGCCTCCTCGCCCGCTCGGTCCCCATCCGGTCCGAGCGAGAGGAGCACCCACGGTGCCGTCCCCCCAACGCGCGCCCTTTGTCGCGCTCACCACCCTGCTCCGCAGGAGGTTTCCATCCATCGTCGACCCGTCGGAGACGATCGCCCGCGGCCTGGTCCAGGTCGATGGTGCGCCCGTCACCAACCCGAGGTCCCGCGTCCGCGCCACCGCATCGGTGCGGGTCCTCGCGCCCAAGCCGCTGCGCGGCACGCTGAAGCTGCGCGGCGCGCTGCGCGAGTTGCGTGTCTCGGTCTCCGGGTTGGTGGCGCTCGACCTCGGGGCCGCTGCCGGTGGCTTCACCCAGGCACTGCTCGAGGCGGGCGCCGCACGGGTGTACGCCGTCGACGCCGGCGCCGGACAGCTGCGAGGCTGGTTGCGCGCGGACCCGCGCGTGGTCAACCTCGAACGCACCAACCTGGCCGACGTCGGTCCCCACCTGGTGCCCGAACCAGTCGACCTGGTGACCATGGACCTGTCCTATCTCCCCCTCGCCGACGCGCTGCCCCAGATCGACCCGGCGGTCCTGGCGCCGGCCGCCACCGTGCTCGCGCTGGTCAAACCCACGTACGAGTTGCACTCGGCCGCGCTGGCCGCAGATCCCGAGTCGGTGGCCCAAGCGGTCGAGAAGGTCGTGCGCGTCGCGCTGGCACTGGGGTGGTCGGCGGTGGCCGCGGCCCCCTCGCGCCACGAGGGGGCCCGAGGCGCCGTCGAGGTGTTCGTGCGGGCAACCACGATGTCGAGCCAGGTCGATTGATCGGTGTCGAGCGGGGTACGGGAGGAGAGGGGCCAGCAGTGGGACCGGCGTCGTGGCCGGAGATACCCGAACGAAAGGAGCCTCCATGTCGACGGCGAGCATTCCTACCCGGGTGGCCAGCCCGCTCCTCGCGTCCATCTTCATCCGCGGCGGCCTCGACGCCGCGCTGCACCCGGAAGGCAAGGTCAAGAAGGCCGAAACGGTCACCAAGCCGATCGCCGAACGCGTCAGCGTGCTCCCCGAGGACACCGAGACGCTGGTCCGGCTGAACGGCGCGACGCAGGTCGTGGCGGCCACGCTGCTCTCGCTCGGCATCTGGCGGCGACTGGCCGCCACGGTCCTCATCGGGTCGTTGATCCCCACGACCCTGGCGGGGCACCGCTTCTGGGAGGAGCTGGACGAGGACGCGCGGAACCAACAGATCACCCACCTGGCCAAGAACCTCGGCCTCCTCGGTGGTCTCCTCCTGGTGGCCACGACGCCCACGACCTCGGCCCGCCACGCGCGGGCGTCGAAGCGCGAGAACAGGGGCGGTCTGCCGTTCCGTCGTCGGCGGTGAGGCTGCGCCCCGAGCGGCGCATCTCGGTGGTCGACCCAACCCGCGAGCTGGTTCGCCGGCCGAGGTTTCGTCGTGCCATCACCACGGGAATCGGTGCCGTCCTCGCGTTGGTGGTCGGAACGTCCCTCGTGCCGCGACAGGCGCACACGCTCGCCGGGCGCCTACTGCTCGACCTCCCGGCCGTGGTGTTCCTGGTGCTCATCGTTGCGTGTGCCCGTTCGTCCGCCTCGGAGCTCGACGATCTCGCCCGCTGGCGAGGCGGGCAGACCGCCGGTGCGGCGATGCGCATGCTCGTCACGGGGTTGGGTTACCTCGTCGCGCTGATCGGGACGCTCTCCCTGTTGTCCGTGCCGGTCGGCCACCTCCTCTTGGGCGGGGCCATCGCTGGGGTCGTCCTCGGCATCGCGGCCCAACAGAGCCTCGGCAACGTCTTCGCCGGTCTCGTGCTGCTCTTGGCCCGGCCCTTCGCCGTGGGCAATCACATCAGGGTGCGCTCGGGTGCGTTGGGCGGAGAGTTCTACGGCACGGTGACAGCGATGAGCCTGACCTACGTGTCGGTGCTCACCGAGCAGGGCATGCTCAAGGTGCCCAACTCCTCCTTGCTCGCCGCCGCGGTCGGACCGTGGCCACGCCCCGAGCGCCGTGCACAGACCGACACGTTGGTGACCGTGGGGGCGCGCCGCGTCACCGACGACTCGTCGGAGGTCACCGGACGGCCTTGAGCGCCGGGCTCAGAGCTCGTAGGTCTCGCCGCGCGAGCGGTGGATGGTAAGGAACGACACCACCGCCCCGGCAAGGATCAGGCAGCCCGAGAGTAAGAGCGCCTCGTGCAGGCCCGAGCCGAACGCGTCGTAGGCCGCGTTGATGACCTTCTTCGAAATGGCCGCGATCGTCGCGTTCTTGGAGTGCTCGGCGCTGCTGGCCGCGCCGCCCGATGTGCCGCCGGTCTGGATGGCGTGCTCGACCAGGCTCTGGAAGGTGGGCGGGATCCCGATCGCCTTCAGGCGGGCGGCCAGGTCCCCGGTGAGCTTCGCGTTGACGATGGCGCCGAGAATGGCGACGCCGAACACGGCGCCCATCTCGCGGCTCGTATTGGTCGCCGACGCCGCCATGCCCGACCGCTCCGGCGGGACCACCGTGAGCGGGACCGAGGTCACGGGCACGAGCAGCATGCCGATGCCGATGCCGGCGATCGGGAGGGCCCAGCCCAGCGTCGAGAACCCGATGGTCGGGTCGAGGACCGCGTTCGCGATCAGGATGCCCCCACCCCCCAGGAGGCAACCGATTGTCATGGGCCAGCGCGGACCGATACGAGCCACCAGGGGGCCGGTCAGCCCCGACACGATGATGAGCCCCGCCGCCATCGGCAAGAAGTCGACCGCCGTCTGATAGGCGGACGCGCCTGCGACCACCTGCAGGTACAGGGCCGTGAAGAAGAAGATGGAGAACGTGCCGAAGTACGCCGCGAACGCGACGAAGTTCGCTCCGCTGAAGGGCGGCCGCCGGAACAGCGAGAGCTCGAGCATCGGGCTCTTGACCCGGTGCTCGGTGATCACGAACGCCACACCCGATACGCCGCACAGGACGAAGAGCGCCACGATCCATCCGCTGAGATAACCAGACGTCTCACCCTGGATCACCGCGAACGACAGGCAGGCCAGGAACGCGGCACCGAAGAAGAACCCGGCGAAGTCGATGCGCCGGCCTTGCCGGTCCGCGCTCTCGGGCACCGTCACGGCCGCCAGCACGAAGGCGACCAGGCCAAAGCCCAGGTTGAACCAGAAGATGGCCCGCCAGCTCGAGAAGCCCACCAACGCGCCGCCGATCACCGGCCCGAGAGCGAGGGCGAGGCCCGAGATGGCGGCCCAGACACCGAGCGCGTCGGCCCGGGTCTCGCGGTCCGGGTACACGTGACGAATGATCGACAGGGTCCCAGGCTCGCTGGCCGCCGCCCCCAGGCCCATCACGACGCGGCCGACGATCAGCCAGTCGACGTTGGAAGCCGTGGCCGCCACGACCGACCCGACGCAGAACACCGCGACGCCCGCCAGCATGATGCGCTTGCGCCCGAGGAGGTCACCCAACATCCCCGCCGCGAGCATGAAGCTGGCGAAGGTCAGGGCGTAGCCGTTGACCACCCACTGCAGCGAGGTGACGCCTGCGTGCAGGTCGCTCTGCACGTTGGCCAACCCGACACTGACGACGGTGTTGTCGAGGAAGGTGAGGAAGAGGACCGCGCACAACGTGGCCAGCGCCAGCTTCTGTGCCGCCGAGCCCAGACCCCCCTGCTTGATGTCGAAGCCGGGGGGCACCCCATCGAGGCCGTTGCCACCGGCGGTGGTCGCCGGCGCGAGCCGCCCCCCCACACCTGTCGTCGGTTTGGCTGCGTCGCTCCGCATAGGCATAGGAGTTTTGCCTACCCGTCGAGCGGGTAGTGGAACCGTGCAGGGGTGCCGCCCAAATGGGATCGACCATGGGTCTTCGGACGGCTTCACTTGGGCACCGCACCCCTCGGACTATTGGCGTCGAGGCGTGGAGGCGATCGTGCCGAAGGGGCTGCTGCCACGGGTCCCCATGGGTGACCCGGCGGGCGACCTCGCGCCATTCTTCGCCCGGGTGGACTACCCGTACTACCTGGTGACCGTGCGAGCACCCGACGAAGAGATGAGCGGCTGCCTGGCCGGCTTCGTGACCCAGTGCAGCATCGACCCGCCGAACTTCATCGCCTGCGTCTCCCGGTTGAACCACACCCTGGGCGTTGCCGCGCGCTCCTCGGCCATGGGCCTCCACCTCCTGGGCGAGGACCAGCTCGCGCTCGCTCGGCTCTTTGGGGAGCAGACGGGCGACGTGGTCGACAAGTTCGCCGTCGTCGACTGGCGACTCGGGACGACCGGGGCCCCGCTGCTGGCCGACGTCGCCGTCGCGCTCGAGGGCACGATCCTCGGCCACTTCTCGGTGGGCGACCACGAGGCCTTTGTCGTCCGTGCCAGCCGCGCCGTGGCCGGCCCGGGCCATGGGCTGCTCACCCATCGCACGAGCCCGCCGCTGCATCCGGGGCATCCCGCCTCGACGTAGCCGTTGGCCGCCCCGCCGGCGGTGCTACTGGAAGTGCCGGCGTATCAGCCCGACCAACCACAGCCAAAGAGGCTGCGGATGACCGAGTCAGGGACGGACACGGTAACGGATGTGTGTGGCTTCCGGGGTGTCGATCACTCGAATGATTTCCAACTCGACCCTCGCAGGCAACAGGTCGAACAGTGGTCGCCCGCCGCCGAAGAGCACCGGCACCTGGTGGATCTGCAGCTCATCGAGCACGCCCGCCTCGAGTGCCGTCTGGACCGTGGACGTGCCGCCATGAACAAGTACGTTGCGGTCTCCTGCGGCGGCCTTCGCCTGTGCCATTGCGCTGCCGATCCCATCCTGCACATACGTCACCAGTGGGTACCTTGCGGCCGACGGTCCCGGCGGCCGGTGACTGACCACGAAGATTGGGACGCCGTGGTGATCACCGCCCCAGTGATCGACTTGTTCCACGGTGTTGCGACCGGACAGGACCGCACCGGTCATATTGATTTCATCGAGGAACTGTTGGCCGATCCCGGACGGGTCAATGGACTCCTCGTTTGGTCCCGCGTCTGAAGCAAACCCATACCACTCGTGCAGCCGCATGAAGTCGTCGCCACCGGGATTGTCCGGTCCATCGTTTGGACCAGCGATGTACCCATCAATTGACATTGACATGTAGAGCACAGACGATGACACGCTGATTACCTCCACTCGATCTTGAGTCGTCAGGTCGCCTGCTCTGCCGCCAGCAGCTCGTCGAGCCGGCTGTGGGAGTCGAGGATCCCGCCCTCCATGCCGTTGGCCACGTGCATGTCACGCGCCTCGACAGTGCGGTGCACCATCGTCGTGACGACCATCGTGCCGCCCTCGACCGGCTCGCAGACCATGGTCTCCGTCGCCACGGCGTCCGGCGCGCCGTCCCAGACGAAGGTGCCGACCCGCGTACGGGGCGGGTCCAGCTCGAGGAACTCGCCGTGGAAGACGAACTCCATTCCATCAGGGGCGCGGTGGACGACCCGCCAGGTGCCGCCGACGCGCAAGTCGGCCTCGCACTCGGTGATCTCGAGATGCCGCGGGCCGAACCAGCGGCGCAGGTAGGCCGGTTCGGTGATCGCCCGGAACACGAGCTCGGGCGGCGCCTTGAAGAAACGGCGGATATGGATGACCGGCTCCCCGGGCGGGGTGGTGATCTCAGTCGGTGTGTCAGTCATGGTCACGTTGCCTCTCCTTTTGCCTGTGTTTTGTGTCTGGTTCCTTCGTCTGTTGGAGCTCCTCGAGCAGTTGGTCGAGGAGCTCGAAGCTGTCCTCCCAAAACTCGCGGTACGAGCCGACCCAGTCCGAGAGCTGCTTGAGCCGCACAGGCTCGAGATGACAGAGGCGCTGGCGAGCACGCCGGTGCCGCGAGATCAGTCCGGCCTCCTCGAGCACACCGAGGTGCTTGGTGATGGCCGGCTGGCTCATGGGGAAAGGGGCGGCAACGTCGAGGACCCCGGCGTCGCCCTCGGCCAACCGGGCCAGGATCGCCCGCCGGGTCGGGTCCGACAGCGCGCCGAAGGCCCGGTTGAGCTGGCTCTCCGTCAACTCTGCGGTGGCTGTCGGTGACATAACCATATGGTTATATAAAGAGCCAGCCGTGTCAACCCCCTGACGCGGCCGTACGCACCCCGCTCGGGTGGGTACGTCGTGCGGTCCGCTCGGGGTGGGCCGCATCGGGACCCGCTTCACTCGCCCGGCGCGGCCTCCGGGTCGAACGCGAAGGCGAAGGGCTGGGTCAGGCTGATCATGTTCCCCGAGTCGTCGCGCATCATGGCCTCGATCCCGTAGGGGCGCTCCGTCGGCTCGGACAGGAACGTCACGCCCTTGGCGGAGAGCTCCTTGTACGTCTGGTGGCAGTCGTCGGTCGTCATCACCCCTGCCCCCATGCCGCCGCTGGCCACCAGCGCGCGCAGTTGCTCGGCCTGTTCGGGAGACCGGCCCATGCCGCACGTGGCCAGCACGATCTGGAGGTCCGGTTGCTCCTTGGGCGACACGGTCAACCAGCGAAAGCCTTGGCCGGCCCCTTCGAACTCCTCATCCATGGAGATGTCGAAGCGAACCTCGAAGCCCAGCTTCTCTGTGTAGAAGGCCTTGGCGGAGTCCTGGTCGAGGACGAAGACGTTGGTGTGCGACATCTGGCGGATCATGGTCGCGGCGGTCCTTTCCTGGTGGTGGTGTGGTGCACCTCAGGCTAAGAGGGCGACCTCTTCGATGGCTTCTCCAGGCTTGCGCTCTTTGTCCCGACCCCCGAGCGCGGCCGCGACCACTCCATCATGAAGCACCCGGGGATGGGCGGTGGCCCCCCGCGGGCAGCCGCCGCCCGCTGGAAGGCGCGGGGCGAGAGCCCGACCAGCTCGGAGAACCGCGAGCTGAACGAGCCCAGGCTCGAGAAGCCGACCAGCATGCACACCTCGGTCACGGTCAGGTTGGCCGAGCGCAACAGGTCCTTGGCGCGCTCCACCCGGCGCCGGGTGAGGTAGTTGGCCGGCGTCTCGCCGAACGCGTCCTTGAAGGTGCGGGCGAAGTGGAACTTGGAGAACCCGGCTTCCGACGCCATCCGGTCCAGGTCGAGCGGGTCGGCGAAGCGCCGGTCCATCAGATCCCGCGCGCTCCGCAACGAGGACATGCGTTCGGCGTCGCCCACCCGCGCACGGTAGCGCCCCGGTGCGCCGGGGGGACGCGCACCGGGGCGACCGCGAGGGGCCCGATCAGGCGTGGGCCGCCCAGAAGTCCCGCAGCAGGATGACGAGGTCGGCCGCGCGCTCGTCGGGCCAGAACAGCATCGCGTCGGGCACGAGGGTGACCCGCTCGGTGGAAGGGATCAGCTCGCGCAGGCGCTCGGCCCAGGCCGGCTCGAAGAAGACGTCCGCCGTGCCCCACGCCACCTGGACCGGAGCCTGCAGCTCCGCCAGCAACGGTGCGACGGCGATGAGCTCCTCCGCTTTCGGCGCGACGAGGAAGCGCTCGAGGCCCTTGCCCCCGTCGGCGGCGAACGGGCCGACATAGCTCGTCAGCAGTTCGTCGCTCAGCTGGGCCACGTTGGCGTACGCCATGCCCAGACCGGCCTCGGACCGCAGCAACGCGTAGTCGGCCGCCATGGCGGTCACGACGGGGCCCAGTTCGCCGGCCTCGGCCATCTCGACGAACGGCTTGAACAACTCGGGCGGGAAGTTGTCGTGCACGTCGCAGTTGGTGAGCGTCAGCGTGCGGATGCGCCCCGGGTACCGGGCGGCGAAGACCTGCGCGATCGCGCCACCGGTGTCGTTCGCCACGACGTCGACCCGGTCGAGACCGAGATGCGCGCACAGCTCGTCGAGCCGCGCCGCATGCCCGTTGAGGGTGAGGTCGGCGGACGGGCCCTCGGGCGGGACCGGTGTCGCCCCGTGGGCGGGCAGGTCCGGTGCGATGCAACGGCGGACGTCGGCCACGTCCCAGATGGCGTTGCGCCAGAGGTCGGCGTTGACGAGGACGCCGTGCACGAACAGGGCGGCGGGCGCCTCGGGCGCGCCGTGATCGACGTAGGCGACGGGGCCGCCGGACAGCCCTGCCATCTGACGCGGCAGCACCGTCGGGACCGCCGTCGTGGGTTCTTTGGTTCCTGTCTTGGTGGGGGTCATGCCGCCATACTCTACATACCAACTGTCTGTTTGTAAAGAGGGAGTTAGGATCGCACCATGCCCACGCAGGCGGAACGCTCCGAGGCCACGCGCGGCCGGCTCATCGCGACGGCGCGCCGCCTGTTCGCCGAGAAGGGGTTCGCGGCCACCTCGACCGAGGAGATCCTGAGCGAGGCCGCGGTCAGCCGGGGCGCCCTCTACCACCACTTCTCCGGCAAGACGGAGCTGTTCCGCGCCACCTTCGAGGCGGTCGAGGACGAGCTGACGGCGAAGATCCTCGAGGTCGCCACCGCCGGCGGTGAGACCGACCCGCGCCGCATCCTCGAGGTGGGCTTCAACGCGTTCTTGGACCAGTGCCGCAACCCCGAGGTGCAACGCATCGTGATGCTCGAAGGCCCCACCGTGTTGGGCTGGGATGCCTGGCACGAGCTCGACGAGCGCTACGCGTTCGGCGGGACCAAGGCGGTGCTCGCCGTGGCCGCGGAAATGGGTCGCATCGATCCCGCCGCGGTCGATCCGCTCGCGCACCTCCTCGTCGGTGCGATCATGCAAGCGGGCATGGTGGTGGCGCGAGCGGACGACGCCGAGACGGCGAAGCGGGCGATGGCGGATTCCTTCGCGCGGCTCGTGTCGACGATCTAGAGCGAGCGGAAGGCCGGCTCGCCACTCGATGACGCCGCCGACGCTGCAACCCGACGACACGCTCGAGCCGGCAGTGACGCCGCCAGCCGTCGACCCGAAGACCATCGCGCTGACGCCGGTCGACCAGCTCCATCCCGTCAACCGCTGGATCTACGTCGTCGGCGCCGCCATGTGCACGTTGCTGATGGCGCTCTCGAGCCGCTACGGCTTCCACCGCGACGAGCTCTACTTCCTCGACTGCGCCCGCCATCTGCAGGCGGCCTACGTCGACCAACCCGTCCTCACTCCCCTCGTCGCCTGGGTCTCACTCAAGCTCTTCGGCGTCTCGGTCGTGGGGCTCCGCCTGTGGGCGGCGCTGGCCGCGTTCGGCAGCGTCGTGCTCGGCGGCCTGCTGGCCCGGGAATTCGGCGGCGGCCGCTTCGCCCAACTGCTCGGCGCGCTCGGCGTCGCCACGGCGCCCGCGTACCTCGGGGCGGACCATCTGCTCGAGACGACCAGCTTCGACCTGCTGGCCTGGCCGGCCCTGGCGCTCCTCGTCGTGCGCATCGGGCGCACCGGTGACCGCCGCCTGTTCGTCCCGGCCGGCGTCGTGCTGGGGCTCGGGCTGGCCAACAAGCACTCCATCGCGTTCTTCGCCCTCGCCGTGGTGCTCGGCGCGGTGCTGAGCGGCGGCTGGCGCGTCGTCGCCAACCGCTTCGCCGCCGCCGGCCTCCTCATCGCCCTCCTCTTGACGGTGCCGGACCTGTGGTGGCAGGCCACGCACGGCTGGGCCACCATCGCCATGACGCGTTCGCTGGCCCAGCAAAACGGCGGGCTCGGCAACGCGTTCTCGTTCATCGGCTCGCAGTTCTTCATGGCCGCACCGGTCCTCATCGGCGTCTGGCTCATCGGTTTGCGCGCCTTGTGGCGCTCGGGCGTGCCGCTGTGGCGCGGCCTTGCCTGGGCCTACGGGATCCTCATCGTGTTCTTCGCGGCCACGTCGGGCGCCAAGCCGTACTACGTGGCCGCCCTCTACCCGATCCTGCTCGGCGCCGGCGCGGTCGTGCTCGAGCGTCGCTGGTTCGATCCCTCCGTGGCGGCCCTGCGGGCCGGCCGCCTCCGCCTGCTCTCCATCGCCCTGGCGGTGTCGGTCGTGGTGAGCCTGCCGCTGACCCTGCCCGTGCTCCCGGCGAAGCTCGGCGCCAAGTTCACGCCGGTCAACCCCGTGCCGGCCGAGACCATCGGCTGGCCCGAATTCGTCCACACGGTCGCCACGGTCTGGCACTCGCTCCCAGCGCCGCAACGCGCCGACGCCGTCATCTTCACCGGCAGTTACGGCGAGGCGGGCGCCATCAACGAACTCGGCACGTCGGACGGGCTACCGACTGCAGTCAGCGGGCACAACTCGGAGTGGTTCTGGGGGCCCGGCAACCCGCACGCGACCACCGTGGTCGTCGTCGTCCCGGGAAACGCGAGCACGGCGCAGGTGCGCGCCATCATCTCCCTCTTCGCTCACGTGCGCGTCACCGCCACCATCCACAACGACGAGGGCGTGAGCAACCAGGAGGAGGGCGGCCACGTGTACGTCTGCACCGGCCCCGTGCGGGCATGGGGCGCGTTGTGGCCCTCGCTCCGCCACTACCAGTGAAGCGGCCCTACGCCGAGCCGAACTTCTCCCCCACCCACTCCGGCAGGCGCGCCGGGCGCCCGCGGCGGTCGACGCACCCGTGCACTGTCACTGCGGTCGCCCGCGCCTCGCCGCCCACCGAGACGAGATACGCGATCTGAAAGGTGGTCCCGGTCACCGCCCCGATCACGAGCGCGACATCGACCTCTTCGTCGAAGCGCAACGGCTTGCGATAGCGCAGCGCCACCTCGAGGACGGGGAAGTCCCGGCTCTCCTCGCCCTTTCCGCTGCGCACGGCGCCGTAGGGATGCTCGATCGAGCGGAGATACTCGACCCGCGCCTCCTCGAGGTACGGCAGGTACGCCGCGTGGTGGATGACCCCCATGGCGTCCGTCTCGGCGAAGCGCGTGCGCAAGCGGTGCACAAAGGCGTAGTCGGCCGGATCGCGCGAGGGCTCCAGCGACAAGCGGTTCACAGCGAGGACGCTAAGAGGCGTTCGGCTCTTCGCCGCCGTCGAAAGCCCGGCGGCGCGCCGCCGCCATGCGATGCACACCGGTGTTGTCGAAGATTGCGAATTCGCCGGAGGCCTCGACCGTCACGATGCCGCCCTGGATGATGCGGCCCTCCGAGTGGATCCGCTTCCCGGCGACCTCGGTGACCCACCCCTCGAACACAGCCTCCTCGTTGCACAGCGTCGGGCGCTTGTAGCGCACGCCGAGGCGCACCGTCGGGCCGGTGTGCCCCGCGATGGCATTGGCCGCCGTCAAGATGATGTCGAACGCCGCCACGAGGATGGCCCCGTGCACGCACCCGGGGGCGCCCTCGTAGACGACATCGAACACGGCGCGCCCACGGGCGATCGGCGGGTCGAATTCGAGGACGACGGGCAGCGCGATCGGGTTGAATCGCCCGACGATCGGGTCGTACGGCATGGCGCCACCGAGCGGCACCTCCTTGGGCGGGCCGTCGGGATCGGGCGCCATGAAGCGCGGGATCGGCCTCTCGGGCGTGTGTTGCTCGAGCTCGTCCGCCACGGCGGCCAGCTGCGCCGTCAGCCGTTGCGTCTCCTCCGCAGACGGGGCCGTACTGACCGACAGCCGGATCAGGCGCCGCAGGACGTCGGCCATCTCGTGGGCCTCGGCCTCGCGGCCCTGCAGGCCAGGATGATGGTCGAACGATGTCGACGAGGCGGGCTTGGGCACCAACACGGCCCGGAACAGTACCGCCGGCCTCCCGCGTTCCGACATTCCGCCTCCGCCGAGCCGCGCCGCGCCTCGGCGTGGGGACCCCGACCGTTCCTTACGGCGCGCACTCATAACATGGCCCGGTGACTCCCGAGCATTCCGTCCAGTTCACCTCCGGTACTCCGGAGACCGTCCTCGACCCGCTCGCACCGGACCTGGCCGCCGCTCTCGACGCGGCCCGGTCCCTCCCTCCGGACCGTCGTCGGGAAGCGGTGGCGGCCGTGGCCGCCCGCGACCCGCGCTGCCTCGCGGCCTGGGCCGATCTCGCCGAGCTCGCCGACAACCCGATCGAGCAATACGCCTACGCCCGCGTCGGCTATCACCGCGGCCTCGACACGCTGCGGGCCGCCGGCTGGCGTGGCTCGGGTTACGTGCGCTGGCGCCACGAGTCGAACCGCGGCTTCCTCCGCTCGCTCCATAACCTGCAACTGGCCGCCGCCGCCATCGGCGAGGTGGACGAGGAGCAGCGCTGCGCCCTGTTCCTGCGTCAGCTGGACCCGGAGTGGGCAACACAGGACCACTGAGTCCCGCTCGAGCCGCCGCACCACAAAGGGCTGTATTCCTGATTCCTGGCAAGCGAAGCCTCGCTCAGGTGAACGCCCTCCCGGGCCGAGCGGACTACGCGTGCTTCCAGGTGTCGCTGAAGCCTTCGCCGTTGGTGCTCAACGCACTTGGCTGCGCCCGTGTCGTGCCGCTGCTCGTCGTCATCGCGATGGCGTGTGGCCCGCTGTTGTCTGTGAACGAGGACACCGGCTCGAGCGACCCGCCGACAGCTGCCTCGGCACCCGAGAAGGTCACCGACCCGAAATTCGTGAGGTTGGCGTTGCTGCACAGCAACCCCAACAGGCACGTGTCGGGAGCCTCGGCGACCCATTCGGCCGAGCTGTTGGCGTCGCTCCCGGTCCGGGTGGTGGAGAACGTCCACCCCACGCTGCTGTGCAATGACAGCGTGTAGCTCGTACCGGATCGAGTCACTGAGGCGGTCAACGTGTCGCCGGGCTTGACCGGATACTGCGACGAAGAGAGGGTGACGGACGCAGCCGGGTAGAACTCGTACCAGGCGTAGTACGACGGGGAGTTGAGGCTCTTGCAGTCGGAGTCTGTCCCCAGCTGCTCGACCGAGGTGCTGGTGAAGCCGTCGAGGCCGACCCAGAACGCGCCGTAGGTGTGGCCAAGGCCGGTGCAGCTCGCCGTCGGCTGCACCCAGCTGCCAAGCGCTTCGGTGAATTGGCTCGTCGATTCGACCGCATAACCGGACCAGTTCTCGGAAGTCACGTTGTTGTGCTCGACACCCAAGATATTGATCGGCTGGTGGAATACCTGCGGGACGGCGGTCGACGCAGCCCCCGCAACCGAAGAGAAAAGAAACAGTGTCGGCAACACTGCGAACAACGACGAAAAACGCTTCATTGAGCCCACCACTCCTTCGCGTAGCAACAACCCGACTACGGATTCCCAGACGTTGGGACTGTAAGGATTTTCCGCCGAAACGTCGAGCAGCCGCCGTTTCGCCGAATCGACGGAGCACACACGGACGATGCGCCCGGAGATCGTGGGGTGCAACCCGCGGCGGTCACCGCGGGTTGTGCAACGCGGGCCGCCCGAAGGGGCCGCACCGGAGCTCGTGACCCGGCGGACAGCCCCGGCTGCACGTAGTTAGAGCTTCTAACTGTATGATGCTCGAAGTGTCTGTGACCACCCCCCCTTCGACCGACGCGGCACCGCTCCGGAAGCCCCGGGCCGCCAAGGCCGCCGAGAAGACCGCCCCGCCCCGTGTGCTGGGCTCCTACGGCCGCGTCGCGGCCTGGCTGTCGAAGCGGGTCGAGGTGGCGCTCGGCACCGTCGACCTGACCCTTCCGCAGTTCCGGGTGATGGGCATCCTGGCCGAGGGCTCGTCCGCGGCGTCCGGTCTGGCCGACCGCCTGGCCGTGCGCCGCCCATCCATCACGGCCATCGTGGATGGGCTGGTGGCCCGTGGCCTGGTCGATCGGCGCCAAGAGGACAGCGATCGCCGGCGGGTCTCTTTGCGCCTCACCGAGGACGGCGAGCGGATCCTCGCCGCTGCCGACTTGGCGGTCGACGAGTACCTGGCCTCGCTCGCTGGCTTTCTCCCCACCAAAGAAGAGTCCATGGCCCTGCGCTCGCTGGATCTGTGGGGACGAGCAATGGCGGCGTCACGCGAGGCGCCAAAGCCATCTGGCCCCCGGCCCGCTGAAGGCGTGGACGGATGAGCAAGACCGAGGACCGTCTCGAGGACACCGGGCAGATCCCGGCCGCCGGTAACGGCCTGGTGACGGACGAGGCGGTGGCAACGCCCGAAAAGACACTGCCCTTCGCCGCGTACGTGCCGATGGGCGCGCTCAGCCGCTACCAGGCCCCGAAATCCACGATCGACCCGGACAAGTCGAAGAGCTGGATCAAGCGGGCGGCGCCGATCGTCATGGCGCACAAGCTGCAGTGGTTCACCGCGCTGATCTTCTCGTTCCTCGGGCTCGTCATCCAGGTGTGGATTCCCAAGATCCTCCAGAACGGCATCACGAACGCGCTGATCCGGCACACGAGCGAGCTGCACATCTATGTCGAGGCGATCGCCGCTCTCGGCATCCTGGTCGGCGTCTTCGGCTACATCTCGCGCACGAACCTCTTCAAGGTGGCGTACGCGATCGAGTTCGACCTGCGCAACATCCTCTACGAGCACTTCACCCGGATGTCGTTCCCCTTCTACGACCGGGTGCAGAGCGGCCAGCTGATCTCGCGGGCCAACTCGGACATCCGTTCCGTGCAGATGTACCTCACGTTCGCGCCGATGATCCTGGTGCAGTGCTCCATCGCCATCGTGGCGTTCGGCTTCATGCTCTCCATCAGCGTGCCCCTCGCGTTCGTGGCCATGGCGTCGATGCCGTTCATCTACCTCGTCGGCGTGCGGATGCGGCAGTCGCTCTTCCCGGTCTCGTGGATCATCCAGTCGCGCCTGGCCGAGGTGGCCACAGTGGTCGACGAGAACGTCAACGGCGTCCGGGTCGTCCGCAGCTTCGCCGCCGAGCAGCAGCAGCTGCGCCAGTTGGGTACGGCGGCTGACCGGGTGCAGTGGGGCTACATCAAGGACGCGGACCTGCGGGCGCGCTTCACGCCGCTCGTGCAGAACCTCTCGCAGGTCGGCCTGGTCCTGGTGCTGCTGGTCGGCGGCTGGATGGTCATCCATGACCACCTGCCGGTGGCCTCCATCGTCTCGTTCAACCTCTACCTGGTGATGATGCAGGCCCCGTTCATGATGCTCGGCATGCTCATCATGATGGGGCAGCGGGCCTCCGCCTCGGCCGAGCGGATCTACGAGATCCTCGACGAGTACCCGACCATCGTCGACCGTCCCGACGCCGTGAACCTTGTCGACTCCAAGGGTGACGTCGAGTTCGACAACGTCACGTTCGCCTACGCTACCGACAGCCTCCTCTCCAAGTCCGGTGACGAGGAGGACGACCGGCGCAAAGTGCTGCGCGACCTCTCGCTCCACCTCCACCCCGGCGAGACGATCGCGCTGGTCGGACGGACCGGCAGCGGCAAGTCCACAGTGGCCCGCGTCCTGGCCCGGTTCTACGACGCCACCGGCGGAACGGTGAAGGTCGACGGGCACGACGTGCGCGATCTCACGCTGACCAGCCTGCGCGCCAACATCGGCGTGGTCCTCGACGAGCCCTTCCTCTTCTCAGTGTCCATCAGGGACAACATCGCCTACGGCCGACCGGACGCCGCCCTCGACGACATCAAGCAGGCCGCCGAGGCGGCAGGCGCTGCCGACTTCATCAACCGGCTGTCAGATGGCTACGACACCGTGGTCGGCGAGCGGGGCTACACGCTCTCAGGCGGCCAGCGCCAGCGCATCGCCATCGCGCGGGCGTTGCTCGTCAACCCGCCCATCTTGATCCTCGACGACGCCACCAGCGCCATCGACGTGAAGGTGGAGCAGGGGATTCACTCCGCACTCCGAGTCCTGATGCAGGGCCGCACCACCCTGATCATCGCCCACCGGCTCTCGACCATCTCGCTGGCCGACCGGGTCGTGCTCCTCGACCAGCACCGGATCGTGGC
>DASXEK010000090.1:0-37793 GCA_036490155.1 Acidimicrobiales bacterium
CTCGGGAGTTGAGCGTACGCGTCCAGGTCCGCGAGGGCTTGTTCACAGACGGCGATACGCCGGCCCTGCTGGGGACCCGTTGCAGTGCATGCGGCTCGGTCCATTTCCCGCGGGCCGACGCCTGCACCTATTGCGCCACGCCGGACCCTGAGCCCATTGCGCTGTCGCAGCGGGGAACGCTGTGGGCCTGGACCGCGGTGACGGCGCCGCCCCCGGGCTACGAGGGCGAGGTGCCCTTCGGCGTCGGTGTGGTCGAGCTGCCCGAGGGCGTGCGCGTGATCACCCGCTTGACCGAGAGCGACCCCGCCGCGTTGGCCCAGGGGCAGCCCATGGAATTGCGCATCGTCCCCCTGCACCGGGACCACGACGGGAACGACGTCGTGACCTACGCCTTCGCGCCGGCATGACCGGCGTCACGGTCGCCGGCGTCGGCCTGCATCCCTTCGGGCGCTTCGACGGCGTCTCGACCACCGACATGGGCGTGGTGGCGGTGCGTGCCGCGCTGGCGGAGGCGGGGATCGGCAAGGGCGACTTCCAGGCCGCCTTCTGCGGCACCGCCTACGGCGGCGTCGCCACCGGCCACAAGGTGCTGAGCCGTCTCGGCATGACCGGCATGCCGATCGTCGACGTCGAGGCTGGATGCGCCAGCGGCGGTGCCGCCCTCATGCTGGCGGCCGGGGCCATCCGCGCCGGCCAGTACGACACGGTCCTCGTCTTCGGCACCGAGAAGATGCCCAAGGGCATCATCCGTTCGTCCTTCTTCGAGCCCTGGCAGGAAGAGGCCGGCCTGGCCGCCACCCCGGCCTTCTTCGCCCTGCGCGCCCAGCGGCTCTGCCTGACCTCCGGCGTCACCAAGGACCACCTGGCCCGCGTCGTCGTCAAGAACCGCCGGCACGGGGCCGCCAATCCCGACGCCATGTACCAGAAGGAGACCTCGGTCGAGGAAGTCCTGGCCTCGCGGGTCGTCTGCGAACCGCTCCACCTCTTCATGCTCTGCTCGCCCAATGAGGGAGCCGCCGCCCTGGTTCTGCGCCGATCCGACCTGGCGGCGTCCGTCCCCACCGCCCCTGTCCCGGTCACCCTCGCCGCCGCCGTCCTGCGCTCGCACATTCCCGGATCCGTACTGAGCGAGTCGACCCCGCTGTCCGGTCTGACCGACGACGCCGTGCCGGCTCCCACGACCCTCGCCGCCACCGCGGCCTACGACGAGGCCGGCCTCGGACCCCAGGACCTCGATGTCGTCGAGTGCCAGGACACCGACGCCGCCCGCGAGCTCGGCTCCTGCGAAGAGCTGGGGCTGTGCGAGCCCGGCGGATCGGCCGCGCTCCTCGATTCGGGCGCCACCCACCTCGGCGGCCGCCTACCCGTCAACCCGAGCGGCGGATTGCTCTCCAAGGGCGAGCCACTCGGCGCGTCGGCGCTCGGCCAGGTCGTCGAACTGGTGCGCCAGCTCCGCGGCGAGTGCGGGCCACGCCAGGTCGAAGGCGCACGCATCGCGCTGTCGCACACTGTCGGGCGCGGGGCGAACGCCGGCGTCGTGATCCTCACCCGCTAGCCGACTAGCCGAACCGGCGCAGCACCGCGGGCAGCTCGGTCAGCGCCGTCACGACGGCATCTGGCGGCGGACCCTCGGCGGGGAACGGCGTCGTGCCGTCGCGATCGATCCAGACCGAGCGCCAGCCGGCTCCCCGTGCACCGGCGACGTCGTTCACGGGGTGGTCGCCCACCAACACGCAGACCTCGGGCCCGACGCCGAGTTGGCGCTCGACGATCTCGAAGATGCCCTTGTCGGGTTTGGCCACGCGGTGGTCCTGCGCGAAGACGACCGATTCGAAGTACCCGCTCAAGCCGACCGTCTCGGGCAGCCGGCTTCCGTTGGAGAGCAGGCCCAGCCGGTAGTCGGCCCGAAGGGTGTCCAGGCCCGGGAGCGTGTCGGCAAAGAGCGCCGGGTCGCGGTCGCGGTGCACGAAGTAGGAAGCGCCGACTTCGGTTGCCAGCGCATCGTCCATCGCCTCGTCACCACCCTCGGCGGCCCGCCGCCGCGCCAGCGTGCGAGTGAAACCGAGCACGCGTAGCTCGGCCAACGACCACACGTCGGGCAGCCGCTCCGCCACGAAGGCGCGGTCGGCTTGCAGGTCCTCCCAAGCCAGCGCGTCCACGAAGGCGCCCGGCCGCGCCGCCCGGAGCTCGTCGAGGACGGCGATCAGCGCATTGCGCATGACGCGTTCGAAGTCCCACAGCGTCTGGTCGCCGTCGAAGAGGACGGCCTCGATCATCGGCGCAGTCGCATCAGGCGACGAGCACCACCTTGCCCAACTTGCCCCCCGCCGCGAACCGCTCGTACGCCGCGCCGGCCTCCGCCAGCTGGAACGTGTCGGCCACCGGGACGCGGAGCCGTCCCGCAGCGAGCCAGGGGAGCACGCGCGCCCGCACGCCGGCCACCACGTCCGCCTTCTCCTGGCGGGTGCGGGAACGCAGTGTGGTGCCACCGATACGGATGCGCTGGGTCATCAGCTGCATCAGGTCGATCTCCATGCGGCCGCCCGAGCCGACCCCGATGACGACGACGCGGGACCACGGGGCGAGATACGGCAGCACCCCGCTCAGACTGGCCTGGCCGACCAGCTCGAGCACGACGTCATACGGGCCGTGCTGGCCCTCCTCGCCGGGCGCGATCACCACGTCGGCCCCGAGCTCGCGCACCGCGTCGTGGTGGTCGGGGTTGCGCACCGTCGCCGTCACCCGGGCGCCGGCCGCGGCCGCCAGCTGCACACCGGCCGTCCCGACACCGCCGGCTGCGCCGCTTATCAGCACGCGCTCGCCCATCTGCAACGCGGCCTGGGTGAACATCGCGTCGTACGCCGTCACGAACGCCTCGGTGAAGCCGCCCGCCTCGGGCCAGTCCAGGCCGTCGGGCACGGCGAGCGCGTGCATCTCGTCGACGAAGGCCAGCTCGGCCTGCGCGCCCCCACCGACGAGGGCCATCACGCGGTCCCCGGGAGCGAACAGCGTCACCTCTCGTCCGACCGCCACGACCTCGCCTGCCATCTCCATGCCCGGGATGTCGGACGGCCAGCCGGGCGGGGCGGGATAAAAGCCCATCCGCTGGACCAGGTCGGCGGAGTTGATCCCGGCCGCTCGCACCGCGACAAGGAGCTCCGTGTCGCCCGGGACCGGGTCGTCGTGGTCTTCCCAATGCAGCTCGTTGTCCCGGATCACGTTGGCGCGCATCCGGCCACACTAGGGCGGCCCGAACGACGCCAGGCGGGGGCCGATAGGGTCGCGCCATGGCTCTTTACGACATCCCCATCCACACCCTTCAGGGCGCTGACACCAAGCTCCGCGACTACGCCGGCAAGACGCTGTTGCTCGTCAACGTGGCGTCCAAGTGCGGGCTGACGCCGCAGTACGAGGGCCTCGAGCGCCTGCAAAAGCAGTACGGCGACCGTGGGTTCTCGGTCATCGGCTTCCCGAGCAACCAGTTCCTGGGCCAGGAGCCGGGGACGGCCGAGGAGATTGCGCAGTTCTGTTCCGCCACGTACGGCGTGAGCTTCCCGCTGATGGAGAAGATCGACGTGAACGGCGACGAGCGGCACCCGATCTACGCCGAGCTGACCGAGAAGGCCGACGCCGAGGGCAACGCGGGCGACATCACGTGGAACTTCGAGAAGTTCCTCGTGTCGCCCAAGGGTGACGTTGTGGCGCGCTACCGGCCGCAGGTGGAGCCGGAGGACTCGGTGATCGTGGGAGATATCGAGGCGCAGCTGACCGCTTGACTCCGCCGCACCCTGTTCCGGCGGGGTTCCATGCGTCCATCTTCGACATGGACGGGTTGTTGATCGACTCGGAGGTGCTGTGGCATCAGGCCGAGATCGAGATACTCGCTGAGCGCCTCGGCGTCCCCCTCGACAAGGAGGGCTGCCGGACGACCAAGGGGATGTTCGTCGGCGAGGTGACCTTGCACTGGCACGGGCTGTACCCGTGGACGGGTGGGCCGTCGCCGGCGGAGGTGGCGTTCGAGATCGTCGACCGGGTGATCGAGTTGATCCTGACCGACGGCGAGCTGAAGCCCGGCGCGGTCGGTGCGGTCGACCTGTGCGAGGAGCGGGGCTTGGCTTTGGCGGTGGCGTCGTCGTCGCAATACCGGCTGATCGACGCCGCGCTGGCGCACTTCGGGCTTCGTGACCGCTTCGCGGTGGTGCATTCGGCCGAGGACGAGGAGTACGGAAAGCCGCACCCGGCGGTCTTTCTGACAGCCGCTTCGAAGTTGGGGGTGCCGCCACGTCACTGCGTGGTCTGGGAGGACGCGCCGGCCGGGGTGGTGGCGGCAAAGGCGGCCTCGATGGCCTGTATCGCCGTGCCCGAGCCCGGCGAGGGCGGTCACCCCGCCTTCGGATTGGCCGAGCTCGTCGTCGATTCCCTGACCGAGGTCGACGGGACCTCGTTGGACGAGGTCGCCCGTCGCTTCGCCAACCGGGGGTACCGCAGGGACAAGTGACTCACGCGATGACTTTGGAGAAGCGGATGTGCCAGATCGGCAAGGGCGCGCCGTCGGCGTCAAAGTGGAGACGCTCCCATCCCGTCGCCTCGTAGAGCGCGACCGCCTCGGGCTGGCGGTCTCCGGTGGCGAGGATGAGCGCCGAGAGGCCGAGGCCTCGAGCCTCGCCTTCCAGCACCGCCGTGAGCTCCCGGCCGATGCCGTGGGCTCTCCAGGCCGGGTCGACCCAGAGTCGCCGTACCTCGCCGACTCCCTCGGCGACCCTGCGGACACCGACGCCGCCGACAGGATCGGGCACGCCTTCGACCCGGGCCACGAGGAACGCTCCGCCCGGCGGGTCGAACATGACGGCCGTCAGCCCGAATTCCCCGTCATCGAGCCCGCCGTAGCGAGTCACAAGTTCCGCCTCCGCCTTTTCGACGACCCATCGAGGCCCTGGCGACCCGTACGGCTCCGTGCGCAGTGAGACGGCGGAAGCGGGTCGTTGCATACCCTCTATCCTTTCCGAGACGCCGGGTGCGCTCGTTCGCTGGCGCCGACCCGACTTCTTCCTCATGCCTGTCTTCTCACCCGTCCCCCCCGATACCGACTTCGTAGGCCTCGAACAGGCCGAGTTGGCGCGCTGGGCGACCCACCGCGTCTTCGAACGGTCGATCGAGCAGCGGGAGGGGGCGCCGGCGTGGGTCTTCTACGAGGGCCCGCCGACGGCAAACGGCATGCCCGGGCTGCACCACGTGTGGGCCCGGGTCTACAAGGACCTCTTCTGCCGCTTCCGCACCATGGGCGGCTCGTTCGTGGCGCGTCGGGCCGGCTGGGATACCCACGGGCTCCCCGTCGAGGTGGAGGTGGAGAAGAAGCTCGGGATCACCGGTAAGGAACAGATCGAACACCAGGTCGGCATCGCCGAGTTCATTCGTCTGTGCCGTGAGTCGGTCTATTCGTACGTCGACGAGTTCGAGCGCCTGACCACCCGCATCGGCTACTGGGTCGACATGGCTGACGCCTATTGGACCCTGAACCCTTCGTACATCGAATCGGTCTGGTGGCACCTGCAGCAGCTCTTCGACCAGGGGTTGCTCTACGAAGACCTCAAGGTGGTGCCCTACTGCCCGCGCTGTGGCACCGCGCTGTCGAGTCATGAGCTCGGGCAGGAGGACGTCTACCGCGACGAGGAGGACGAGTCGGCCTACGTGCGGTTCCGCCTGGTCGACCCCGATCCCGACGTCGTGGGAGACGCGCAGTGGCTGGCGGTGTGGACGACGACCCCGTGGACGCTTCTCTCCAATACCGGGGTCGCCGTCAACCCCGACCTGACCTACGCCGTCGTCGACCAGATGGTCATGGCGGACGAATTGGTGGACGACGTGCTGGGCGAAGGTGCCAAGGCCCGGGTCACCAAGCGCGTCCCCGGCGCGTCCCTCGTCGGGCTGCACTACGAGCGCCCGTTCGACGATCTCGACCCGCCGCCGGGGACCGACGGCTGGCGCGTGGTCCCGGCCGCCTACGTCACCACCGAGGAGGGCACGGGCCTGGTGCACCTGGCGCCGGCGTTCGGCGAGATCGACCGCCAGATCGGGCGCGAGAACGGCCTGCCATCGCTCAACCCGGTCGGACCGGACGGTCGCTTCACCGCCGACATCGAGTGGCTCGCCGGCCGCGAGGTGCGTGAGGCCAACCACGACATCAACGACCGCTTGGAATCGGCGGGCCTTCTCATCCGCCGCTTCCCCTACGTGCACTCGTACCCGCACTGCTGGCGTTGCCGGACGCCGCTCATCTATTGGGGCAAACCCAGCTGGTACATCGCGACCTCGACCCGCAAGGCAGATCTGCTGGCGGCCAACGCAACGGTGGACTGGCATCCGGGGTACATCCGGGACGGTCGGTTCGGCGAGTGGCTCGAGAACAACGTCGACTGGGCGCTGTCGCGCGACCGGTACTGGGGCACCCCGCTTCCCATCTGGCGGTGTGGCCGGGGCCATGTGCGCTGCGTCGGCTCGCTGGCCGAACTTTCCGACCTCGCCGGCCGCGACGTCACCGGGATCGACCCGCACCGGCCGACGATCGACGAGGTGACGTTTGCCTGCGCCTCGTGCGCGGCCGAGGGCGACGAAGACGGCGAGCTCGCCGTGGCCCGACGGGTTGAGCCGGTGATCGACGCCTGGTTCGATTCCGGCTCCATGCCGGCGGCCCAGGTGGGCTACCCGCATGCAGAGGGGTCGGCGGAGGCATTCACCTTCCCGGCGGACTTCATTTCCGAGGCGATCGATCAGACACGCGGCTGGTTCTATTCGCTCCTCGCCATCAACGTCTTGGTCTTCGGCGAGAGCCCGTACCGCCACGTGGTGTGCCTCGGGCACATCATCGACGCCGACGGGCGCAAGATGTCCAAGTCGCTCGGCAACATCATCGACCCCTGGACGATCCTGGACACGCGCGGCGCGGACGCGATGCGGTGGTGGATGTTCAGCCAAGGGTCGCCCTGGACCCCGACGCGTGCGTCGATGGGCGCCATCGACACGGCCATGCGCGACATGTTGTTGACGCTGTGGAACACCTTCAGCTTCTTCTCGACCTACGCCTCGTTGAACGGCTTCGACCCGGCCGATCCCGCCATCCCGGCGCCGGAGGAGCGCGGCCCGCTCGACCGTTGGATCCTGTCCCGCCTGGCGAGCACGATCGCCGACGTGACCGACGCGCTCGCCGGCTACGAGCCTCTGGACGCGGCCTCTGCGCTCGGGACGCTGGTCGACGATCTGTCCAACTGGTACGTCCGGAGAAGCCGACGCCGCTTCTGGCGCACCGATCCCGACGCGCCGCCGAGTGACACGCTCGCCGCGCACGCAACGCTGCACACGGTGCTGACGACGTTCTCGTTGCTGCTTGCTCCGATGTGCCCGTTCGTCTCGGACACAATGTGGCGGCACCTCACGGGGGCCGAGGAGTCGGACTCGGTGCACCTCGCGGACTGGCCCAAGGCCGAGACGGAGCTCGTGGACCGTGATCTCGAGGCGCAGATGGCACTCGCCCGTCGGTTGACGTCCCTGGGCCGAGCCGCTCGCGGCGAGGCGGGAGTCAAAGTTCGGCAGCCGCTGGCTCGCGCACTGGTCTTCCTCCCGGCGGATGCACCGGAGATCCTCCGCGACATCGTGGCGGACGAGCTGAACGTCGACGAGATCGATACGGCGGACGAGCTCAGTGAGGTGATCGAGTTCGAGTTGGACCCGAACTTCCGGACGCTCGGGCCGCGCCTGGGCGAACGGGCCAAGGAAGTCAAGACGGCATTGGCATTGCTCGACAGCGCCGCCGCGGCGGCGGAGTTGGAGGCCGGACGGCCGGTCACCGTGGTGCTGGCGGGGGAGCCGGTCGAGCTTTCCCCCGAGGACGTCAAGCTGCGGGTCCGGGGCCAGGAGGGTTTCGCCGTGTCGCGGGAGAGTGGAGAGGTCGTCGCGCTCGATCTCACGCTGAGCGACGACCTCCGCAAGCGCGGCCTGGCGCGAGAGGTTGTGCGCCTCGTGCAGGACCTGCGCAAGACGAGCGGACTCGAGGTGTCGGATCGCATCCGTCTGCACCTGGTCGGGCTCGATGCGATCGCCGAGCACTTCGACTTCATCGCCCGCGAGGTGTTGGCGACCGAGATCTCGACCGAGCCGGGGGTGGGCGAGGGGACCGTCCTGGAGCTGGAGGACCTCGACGGAGCGGCGCCGGCGCGGGTCTGGCTGGAAAAGGACGACCGCGAGGGCTGAAGCCGGTTGGACGGCTTGGTCGGCGTTAGTTCTTTCTCGACGAATCGCCCGGTGGCGCAGTCACCCTGGTCCACAGCGGCGACGGCCGCGAGGTCATGACCCGGCCACTCGGGCCGACGAAGCGCAACTCTTCGTTGGCGTCGCCCGCCATCGTCCACTCCTTGGAGTGCAGGCGCCGGTGGTGGTGCTCGCAGAGCAACACGAGATTGGGCAGGTCGGTACGACCGCCCGGCTTCCAGGGCGCGATGTGGTGCGGGTGGACGAACGTGGCGTTGGGACATCCGGGGAAGCGACAGTGCCGATCTCGGCGCCAAAGCTCTCTGCGTTGAGTCGGGGTCGGATCTCGGCGGGCCCGCCCCTCGTACATCGTGTGCCCCACGTCGTCGTCGAGCGCGACCACCACGCTGGCGTCACAGGCGAGGCGCCGGACGGTCCCCGCATCGATGAGGCCGTGGTGCTCGAGCTCGCCGGCCAGTTCGCAGTCTTCGTCGGTCAAGGTCGCAAGTGGGACGTGCGCCACCACGACGTAGCGGCCGGGCGTGGGAACGGGCGCGGGGTCGGCGGTGCGGCGCGAGGGGTTTCCGCCCGCACGAACCAAGACCACCAGGGCGTCGGCCAGGCGTTGGTCCCACCGGGTCTCGCCGTCTGAGGGGACCTGACGAGCGGTCGACTCGAGGCCGGCGCGCACCTCGGCGTAGGTCTCGGCCGGCAACTGTGCCGTCATGGTGCGGTGGGCGTCGTTGAAGCGCACGGAGCGCATGTCGTGGTCGTGGGCGGAGGTTGTCGTGGTTGCGGCGGCGTGCGGTGGCGCCTTGGCCAGTTCGCTCAGTTGACGCACCGAGCACTCGGAGGCCTGGGCCAAGAAGGAGCGCTCGCTATCAGGCGTGGCCGCATCGACGACGGCGCGCACCTGGTCGAAGCTGACCTGTCCCTCGCAGAGCCCGTCTGCCAGTTGGGGCAGGTCGAAGAGCCGCTCACCCACGTGGGCCCAGGCGCGGGCGGTGGCCGCCGAGACGTTGCATCGCTCGGCCAGCCAAGCCTCGACGCTGGTGGCACCTTCGTCGCGCCAGCCTTCGCGGCGATCGAGCTCCGCGGCCAGCAGAACGATGCGGCCCGCCAGGGAGGCCAGTTGGCGGGACGTCGCGGCCGCCTCCTCCATCAACTCGGACGTGGAGAGCCGGGCGATCAAAGAGACGGTGGACGGGGGAGCGCTGACGGGTGACACCGACGAAAGAACGGTCGGGTGCCGCCGGGCGGGCGGAAAAAAGTTTGGGGACGGTGGGTTCTGGGGACCGCTGAATCAGTGGCCGCCGTCGAGGACCTTCGTGAGCGCCGTCGTGAGGGCGGCGCGGTCGTCGTCGTCGAGGTGCGCCATGAGGTGGCGGTCGATGCCCTCGATGTGCGCGCCGACGGCCCGGTTGAGGACGCCGCGACCCTCGTCCGTCAGGACCACGTGAATGCTGCGGCGGTCGTTGGGGCAGGCCTGGCGCTCGACCAGCCCGGCCTCGACCATGCGGTCGACCAGACGGGTGACACCGCCGGTGGTCAGGGCGACGTCGGTGCTCAGGCGGCTCATGGTCAGCCGGCCCTCAGGGGCGGCACCGACGTTGATCAGGACGTCGAAGAATACGAGCGGGATGCCCACCTCCTGCTCGAGCTCGCGGCCCAGGCGATCGGTGAGGAGGCGGTGGGAGCGGACGATGAGGCCCATGAGGTGGAGGCGCTCGTCGTCTATCTGGCCGAGGACGCCACACGGGTTGGGGGCGTCGGCACCCTCGACGTCGCCCTCTTCACCGCCCTGCGTGATTGCCGTCGCCGTCGACATCTCCATAAGTCTCTCCTGAATCCGGTCGCTCCGCTGCCTCTCAGAGCACTTTCGTCGCTACCCCAGTAGCTGATTGACAAGAATCTGTGTAATCAGATACTATACTGTCAATAGCAGTCCGATCAACCAAGGAGCAGGAAAAATGTCCAGCACAACCAGCACTGTCACCCTTCCGAAGACCGGGACCTACGTGATCGACCCGGCCCACACCGAGGTCGGCTTCATCTCCCGGCACCTGATCGGGACCAAGGTACGGGGACGCTTCACCGAGGTGTCGGGCACCTTCACGGTGGCCGAGAACATCGAGGACTCGACCGTGACGGCGACCGTCGAAGCATCGAGCATCAACACGGCCAACTCCATGCGTGACGATCACCTGCGGACGAATGACTTCCTCGACGTCCCGAACTTCCCGACCCTGACCCTGACGAGCATCGGGCTCCGGAGGGTCGACGACAGCCATTGGGTCCTGAAGAGCGAGCTGACCATCCGTGGCGTCACCAAGCCCGTGGACTTCCACGTGGAGTACCTGGGTGAGGGCCCCTCGATGCAGGAAGGCAAGACCGTCGTGGCGTTCTCGGCGAGCGCGGAGATCGACCGGCGTGACTTCGGCGTCAACTTCAACCACTCGCTGCTCGACGGCAGCGTGGTCGTGGGCAACAAGGTGGTCATTGAGCTGGAGGTCGAGGCCGGACTGGCCGACTGACCGACTCGTTCCCCCGCCGCCGCTGGTCGGTGGGTGAGGGGCGACCCGGCGGCGACCTCTGCCCTTACGGGACGGCGGTCGCCGCTGGGTACGCTTCCTCGCCATGTCGACCGGGCCGACGGCGGGGGATTTGCGCGAGAGGGCGGCGACTGCGCTACGTGCGGTCGCGCCTGGTCCGGCCGATGCGACCTACGTCCTGGCCGTCGACCTCGGGACCGGGGGGCCGAAGGTGGCGGTGGTCGCGGCGACCGGGCGGATCGTGGCCCATGCCTTCGAGGCGGTGGGCATCACCCTGACCGAGGACGGCGGCGCCGAGCAGTCGGCGGAGGCGTGGTGGTCGGCCGTGACGGCGTGTGCGCGGACGGCGCTGTCCGAGAGCGGCGTGGCGCCGGAACGAGTCGTCGGGATCGGGTGTACCGCGCAGTGGTCGGGGACGGTGGCCGTTGACGCGGGAGGTCAGGCGATTGAGCCGGCGATCTCGTGGATGGACTCGCGGGGCGCTCGGGCTGTGCGCGAGACGGTGCGGGGCGCGCTGACGGTCCAGGGTTACTCGCCGTCGAAGGCGGCGCGCTGGGTGCGCAAGACCGGTGGGATCCCCTCTCTGTCGGGGAAGGACCCGGTGGGGCACATCCACTTCCTGCGCGAACAACGGCGGGAGGTGTACGAGGCGGCGGCGGTCTTCTTGGAGCCGATCGACTACCTGGGCCTGCGGTTGACCGGCCTCGCCCGGGCGTCGCACGACTCGATCACGTTGCACTGGGTGACCGACAACCGTGACATCAGGGCGATCGCGTACGACGATGCCTTGATCGCGCTGGCCGGGCTCGAGCGGTCGAAGCTGCCGGACCTGGTGCCGACGGGCTCAGTGCTCGGGGGGCTGGCGCCGGTGGCGGCAACCGAACTGGGCCTGTTGCCGGGGACGCCCGTGGTCGCCGGGTGCGGGGACCTGCACTCGGCCGCCGTCGGGTCCGGAGCGGTGGAGGACTACGACGGGCACCTCTACATCGGGACGTCGAGCTGGGTGAGCTGCCACATCCCGTTCAAGAAGACCGACGCACTGACGAACATCGCCTCGATCCCCTCGGGGATCCCGGGGCGTTATCTGGTGGCAGACGAACACGAGACGGGTGGCGCCTGCCTGACCTGGCTACGCGACAACGTGCTGTACCCGGACGATGCGCTGGGCGGCGACGGGGGCGGTGGCGGTGTCGGGGGCAGCGCGCCTGCCGGGTTCTTCGGGACGCTGAACGACGTGGCGTCGTCGGTGCCGACGGGCGCACACGGCGTGCTCTTCACCCCGTGGCTGAACGGGGAGCGCTCGCCGGTCGACGACCACACCATCCGGGGCGGCTTCCACAACCTCTCGCTGTCCTCGACGCGGGCCGACATGGTGCGGGCGGTCTTCGACGGCGTGGCGCTGAACTCGGCCTGGCTTCTCGGGGCGGTCGAGAAGTTCTGCAAGCGTCGCTTCGACTCCCTGGCCTTCGTCGGCGGGGGAGCGAACTCGGACCTGTGGTCCCAGATCCACGCTGACGCGATGGGCCGGCGGATCCGTCAGGTCGCGGACCCGGTGTTGGCCAACGTGCATGGCGCCGGCCTCTTGACGCTGGTCGCCCTCGACCACCTCACGTTGGCTGACCTTCCCGACACGGTCGAGATCAAGGCGACCTACGAGCCCGATCCGGCGGCGGCGGGGGTCTACGCCGAGCTGCTGAAGGAGTTTGTCAACCTTTACAAGGAGACGAAGGGGATCCACAAGCGGTTGAACGGGCGGCGGCTACGAGGCGAGGGAGCGGCGAGCACGTCCTGAACCGGGACGGGACTCCCGGCGTCAGGCCCCGGCCCGCCGGCGCCACCAGCGGCGGTGGCCGGCGTGGTCCGGCTCCCCCTTTGTGACGATCAGCGCCATCGACGTCGTCACGTACTCGCCGAGTTGGGTGCGGAGGTGGACGTCCGTATACGGGGGGACGTCGATGTGCAGGTCATCGGGGGTCGTGCCGAGCGTGTAGTCCATGTCGATGGTGTGGCCGGCCCGACCAAGGCGATCGACGAGGTCCGCGATGTCCGAGCGGCGGTAGAAGACCGTGCCACCCGCCTCGACGGTCGATGCCGAAGGGGATACGAGGTACTCGGTGGTGTGGACGGCGACGCCGCCTGGACGGAGGCAGTCCATCTGCGCCACGACGAAGTCGGCCCCCGCCGCCAAGGTGCCGAGATGCTCGAGGGCACACGACGACCAGGAGAAGTCGAAGCCACGGAGGTCGTCGGGGATGTGATTCATGTCGACGTCGCGGTACCGGGCCCGGCGGGCCAACTCCTCGTCGGAGACGAGGCCGTGCGTGGGCAGGCGCTCGAGGTCCCCGGCCCATTCGAGCGTCGAGTCCGTCCAGCCGGAGGACACCGCCAACTCGTGCGGCTGGTCCGTCGCCACGAGATCACAGCCGCGCGCGGCGAACGCGGCGACCAACGGCTCCTGTCCGACGCCGAAGCCCAGGCCCCGGTGACCGGGAGCCAGCAGGCCGCGCTCCTGCAGGGCCTCTGCGATGAAGAGCCACTCCCACATCTTGCGGTGGAGCATGACCTCGCGGCCGTCGCCGCCGGCGGCGTCCCATACCGGTCGGAGGCGCTGGGCCCAGTCCCGCAGCTCAGGGGAGCGGAGCGATTCGGCGGAGCAGAGCTGAGAGCGCAGCATGACCGGACGACCTTACCGACGGATCAGATTCGTTCGAAGTAGCGGGTCAGCTCCCAGTCCGTCACGTGGCGGTTGAAGGCATCCCACTCCTGCAGGGCGGTGTTCAGCAGGTGGTGATGGACCACGGGTCCGAAGGCCTCGACGGCCACGGCGGAGGTCCGCAGCTCGGCGAGGGCTTCGACGAGCGTGGACGGGATCCTCGGTACGTCGGTCGCCTCGTATGCGTTGCGCGGATAGGGGTCGCCCAGTTCCAGCTCGTGGTCGATGCCGTAGAGCCCGGCCGCGATGGCGGCCGCCAGCGCCAGGTACGGGTTGACGTCAGCACCCGGGATCCGGGACTCGACGCGGCGCGCCGCCCCGCGTCCGACGACCCGGAAGCCGCAGGTCCGGTTGTCCTCGCCCCACACGGCCGCCGTCGGTGCCCAACTCCCCGGCACGTAGCGCCGGTACGAGTTCACCGTCGGGGCGGCGCACCAGGCCAGCTCGCGGGCGCCGTGCAGCTGGCCGGCCAGGAAACGGCGACCGACGGTGGACAGACCGCTGGAGTGCGACGCGTCCGCCATGAGCGGGTCGCCGCTCGCAGCGTCCCACAGGCTCGTGTGGATGTGGCACGAGGAGCCGACGTCGGCCATCGTCCACTTGGCCATGAACGTCGCCGCCCTGCCCTCCTGCGCGGCGATCTCCTTGATGCCGTTCTTGAACACGAGGTGCCGGTCCGCCGTCACGAGCGCCTCGTCGTAGGTGACGTTGACCTCGTGTTGGCCGCGGCCCGCCTCGCCCTTCGAGAACTCGACGGGGATGTCTGCGCCGAGCATCTCGTTGCGGATGCGGCGCAGGATGTACTCCTCGCGCGCCGTCTGCAGGAGCTGGTAGTCCTCGATCGTCGAGGTGTGGGGCGTCAACCCCCGCCATTCCTTTTCGGACGCCTCCTCGTACGTGTCGCGGAACAGGAAGAACTCGAGCTCCGTCGCGCTGCACACGCGGAGCCCGCGCTCGGCGGCGCGCTCCAGCTGGCGACGCAGCACCTGGCGCGGCGACACGTCGACGGGCACCCCGTCGGAGTCGGCGAGATCGGCGATGACGATGGCCGTGCCGGGGAGCCAGGGAACCCGACGCGCCGTGGCGTAGTCCGGGTGGCACACGACGTCCCCGTAGCCCGTGTCCCAGTTGGCGAAGCGATATCCGGGCAGCGGCGTCATGTCGATGTCGACCGCCAGGAGGTACTCGCACGCCTCGATCCCGTGGTCCGCGGCGTGCGACCTGAAGTAGTCGGCGGTCACGCGTTTGCCGACCGGCCGGCCATGCATGTCGGGGAATGCGATGACGACGGTGTCGATGGACCCGTCGGCGATCCCGGCGTCGATCATCTCGCGACCTGGCATGTGCCATGTTGACTGCGCCGCGGGCGGTCGTCCAGCCCGTGGGTACGCTGGGCCGATGCCCCCCGGTGCGGCCCAGGAACGGCAGTCCCGGCGCCGATGATCCCCCTGATCGGGCTCACGACGTACGTCGCGGACGTCCAGTGGGGATCGTGGGAGCGGCGCTCGGGGGTGCTGCCGCAGTCGTACTTCGAGCTCGTCGCGGCGGCGGGCGGCCGGCCGTTGCTCGTGCCCCCGCCGAGCACCGCGCCCGACGGGCCCGAAGCCGGGGCGGACGAGGTGATCGCCGTGCTCGACGGCCTCGTGCTGACCGGGGGCGGGGACGTGGATCCCCAGGCTTACGGGGAGCAGCCGGACCCCGAGGTGGCCGGCGTCGACGACCACCGTGACGCCAGCGAGCGGGCGCTGCTGGCGGCCGCGCTGCGAGCCGACCTGCCGGTGCTCGCCATCTGCCGGGGCTGCCAGGTCCTCAACGTCGAGCTCGGCGGCACGTTGCACCAGCACCTCCCCGACGTGATCGGGCATCTGGCGCACCGCAGCGCGCCGTACGTGTTCGGCGAGGTGGACGTCGAGACCGTTGCGGGCACGAAGGCGGCCGACGTCTTCGGGCCCAGGCCGGTCGTCCGCTGCTCGCACCATCAGGCCATCCGTGACTTGGGGCGGGGATTGGTCCCGACCGCCGCGACCGACGATGGCGTGATCGAGGCGGTCGAGCTCCCAGGCGCCCGCTTCGTGCTGGGCGTGCAGTGGCACCCCGAAGAGCAAGGCGACCGGCGGCCGTTCGACGCGCTCGTCGCGGCGGCGTCGGCATACCGCCAGGACCGTTCGGTGCGGCGGAGCGCGTCGGCGTGAACCCGAACGTCACGGGCCGGGTCGCCGTCGTCACCGGGGCGAGCCGGGGCCTCGGGGCGGGGTTGGCGGGGCACTTCGCAGCGTCGGGGATGCATCTCGGCCTGTGCGCCCGCCACCGGCCGCGCCTGGTCGCCCGCACCAGGCCCACGGCGCAGGGCGGGCACATCGTGTCGTCCGAGACGCCGGTGCTCTCGGCGGTCGACGTGACGGATCGGGCGGCGCTGGAGCGTTTCGCCGACTCCGTCGTCGCTCGATTCGGCCGGATCGACCTCTGGGTCAACAATGCCGGGCTGCTCGGCCCCATCGCCCCGCTCGCGCTGGCCGACGCCGGCGAGGTCGCACGGACGATCGAGGTCAACGTGACCGGCGTCGCCAACGGGTCGTCGGTCTTCGCCGCACACGTCCGGGAGCGGCCCGGACGTGGTGTGCTGATCAACATTTCGTCGGGGGCGGGGACGAAGCCGTACGAGGGATGGGCGGCGTATTGCGCGTCGAAGGCAGCGGTCGACCAGCTGACCCGTGTCGTCGCGCTCGAAGAGGCGCGCCACGACCTGCTGGCGTACGCAGTATCGCCCGGACTGGTCGACACCGAGATGCAGGTGGCGATCCGAGGGGCCGACGCCTCGTGGTTCCCCGAACGCGAGCGGTTCCGGCGGGCCGCCGAGCAGCACCGCTTCAATTCGCCGGCCTGGGTGGCCGAGCACATCCTGGTCGTCGCGTTCGGGCCCGAACGTCCCGAGTCGGTCACGCTACGGATCCCGGAGCAGCCTCAGCCCCCGGCCCGGACCGGGTCGAGCCCGACGTCCGCTCCGGGCCTGGCCGGATAAGGTCTGGCACCTATGCCGAAGAGCGGTTCCCGCAAGGTCGTGAAGCCGGTCGCTGCAGCCGCCGTGACGCTGGGGACCATCGCCAGCATCTGGTGGTTCGCCCTCAAACCCCGCCGCAAGGCCAAGGCCGCGGGGGGCATCACCAACGAGAAGAAGTAGAGACTTCGGCCGGCGTCAGCCGGTCAGCGCCGGTAGCCCCTCCACCATCGCCGGCAGGCACTCACCAAGACGCCCGTAGACGACGACGTCGGCGAGGGAGTCCATCTCGGTGGGCCCGCCGTTGACGATCACGACGACCGCGCCGTGCTGGACGGCCGTCGGGACGAGTCCGGCGGCGGGGAACACCCCGAGCGTCGAGCCCACGGCCAGGAGCAGGTCACAGGACGCCGCCGCCTCCTCCGACCGGAGGAGGTCCTCGGGCACCAGGCTCTGCCCGAAACTGATCGTCGCCGGTTTCAGGATCCCGCCGCAGACCAGACACGCCGGGTCGGTCTCGCCCTGGCGGAAGCGCTCGTGCACCGGGTCGCTCGGCTGGCGGTCGCCGCAACGCAGGCACATGACGTCACGGGTCGTCCCGTGGATCTCGACGATCCGTCCCGCATCGCTGCCCGCCTTCTGGTGCAGGCCGTCGATGTTCTGGGTCACCAACGTGTCCAGGCGCCCGCTGCGCTCGAGTTCGACCAGCGCCCGGTGGCCGGCGTTGGGCTCGGCGTCCCACAGGGTCGAGGTGAGGCGTCGTTCCCAGGAGCGGCGGCGCAGGTCGGGGTCCGCCGTGTAGGCCTGCAGCGTCATCGTCTTCTCGGCCTCGGGGTTCTTGGTCCAGATCCCATCGGGCCCACGGAAGTCCGCGATGCCCGAGTCGGTCGAGATCCCCGCGCCGGTCAGGACGACGACGCGCCGGGCTTGCTCAATCAGGGCCCGAGCCCGGACCAGCTCCTCCATGGGGGCCATGGTGGCACGGGCGACCGGCATACGCTGCCCCGATGCCGAGGCCGACGTCTGGGACGAGGATGTCCCCGCAGGTCGAACTCCTCCACGCGTCCGACGCCGAGGTCCGCCAGCGCCGGGCGGCCGGCGCGCTCCTCGCCCAAGGCTGTCGCCCGGGCGACCGGGTCGTCTTCGCGCTCGGCTCGTCGGCCGACCTGCTCTGCGCCGTACTCGGCGCCGCCCGGGTCGGCGTCATCCCCGTCCTGCTCAACGCGACCCTGACCCAGGTCGAGCGCGACACCCTCGCCGACGACGCGCAGCCGACGGTCCGCATCTTCGACGAAGCGGAGCTCTCCGGGCTGACCGCCGGCGCCGCCGACGTCGAGCTGGCCCCGTACCCACTTACCCGTCCGATGCACTACACGTCGGGCACCACCGGCCGGGCCAAGGGCGTCACGACGGGGCTGTGGGACGAGGCGACGGCCAAGCTCGTCTACGAGGACGAGGCGGCGGTCTGGAACTTCGACCCGTCGGACCTGCACATGGTCTGTTCGCCCATGTACCACACCGTCTCGATACGCTTCTCGACCACCACGCTGCTCGCCGGGGGCTCCCTGGCCATCCTGCGCCGCTTCGACGCCGGTACGGCGCTCGACACCCTGCGCCGTCTCCGACCGACCACGGCCTTCCTCGTCCCGACGCACCTGCAACGCCTGCTGCAGCACCCCGACCTCGATGACGACGAGACCTTCGACTCGTTGCGCCTGCTTGCCCACGCGGGTGCGCCCTGCCCCGAGTCCCTCAAGCGGGCGACGATGGCCCGCGCCCGTCCCGGCGTGGTCTGGGAGTTCTACGGCTCGACCGAGGCCCAGTACACCGTCTGTTCGCCCGACGACTGGCTCGAGCATCCCGGCACGGTCGGACGGGCCCGCCCCGGCCGCCGGCTCTCCATCGGCCCGATCGACGAGGACGCCGACGGCGAGGGCGCCATCTGGTGCGACCAGCCCGCGTTCGCTCGATTCAGTTACTGGCGTAACCCCGAGGCGACCGCGCACGCCTGGCGCGGGTCGGCCTGCACCGTCGGCGACCTCGGCCGCCTCGATACGGATGGCTTCCTCTACCTGACCGGCCGCCGCCACGACCTCATCATCAGCGGCGGGGTCAACGTGTATCCGGCCGAGGTCGAGAACGTGCTCGCCGCCGTCCCCGGCGTGCGGGAGGTCGCCGTGTTCGGGCTGCTCGACGAGCAGTGGGGCCAGCGGGTCTGCGTCGCCTACGTAGCCGACGCCGACGCCGACTCCGGCGCCGACTCCAGCGCCGGTGCCGGCGTCGAGGACGCCCTGCGGGCCGCCGCGTCGTCCCGCCTGGCGCCGTACAAGCGGCCCAAGTCGTACATCGCCGCCCCTGACCTGCCCCACACCGCGACGGGCAAGCTCATGCGCCGGGCCGTGCCCGAACACCTCGGGCTCGCGGAGGCACCGCAGGCACCGGGCGGCTGATTCCGCGGCGGTCCCGGGTAAGACTGGGACATGCCTTTTGCCACCATCAACCCCGCCACCGGGAAGACGGAAAAAGAGTTCCCGACCATGACCCCGGCGGAGGTCGACGCCATCCTCGACCGGGCCGTCGCCGCCTTCGCCGACTACCGGCGCACCACCTACGCCGAGCGGGCCCGCCATCTCCACACCGCCGCCGAGTTGCTCGAGGGCGAGGTCCCAGACGTGGCCCGCATCCTGACCACCGAGATGGGCAAGACGTTCGCCGCCGCCAAGGGTGAGGTCTCCAAGTGTGCCGTCGGACTGCGGTGGTTCGCCGACAACGCCGAGCGCCTGCTCGCCGACGACGTGATCCCATCGAAGGCGACGAAGTCGTACGTGCACTATCAGCCCCTCGGGCCCGTGCTCGCCGTCATGCCCTGGAACTTCCCCATGTGGCAGGTGATCCGCTTCGCCGCACCGGCGCTGATGGTCGGCAACGTCGGCCTGCTCAAGCACGCGTCCAACGTGCCGCAGACCGCCCTGGCCATTGAGGACCTGTTCCGGCGGGCGGGCCTGCCCGATGGCGTGTTCACCAACCTGTTCGTCGAGTCCAAGGACGTCGCGCAGGTGATCGAGGATCCTCGCATCGCTGCGGTGACGCTCACCGGCAGCGAGCGCGCCGGCATCTCCGTGGCCTCGGCCGCCGGGCGCACGCTGAAGAAGAGCGTGCTCGAGCTCGGCGGCTCGGATCCTTTCATCGTCCTCCCGTCGGCCGACCTCGAGGCGACCGTCCGCACGGCGGTGAACGCCCGCGTGCAGAACAACGGCCAGTCGTGCATCGCGGCCAAGCGCTTCATCGTCGTGGACGAGGTGGCCGACGAGTTCCTGAGCCGGTTCACCGAGGCGATGGACGCGCTAGTGGTCGGTGACCCCTTCGATTCGGGGACCGACATCGGGCCCATCGTGACAGAGGCGCAGCGCGCGGAGCTGCTCAACCAGATCGAGGAGGCGCGCAGCCAAGGCGCGACAGTGCATGCCGGCGCCAAGGTCCCGTCCGGTGACGGCTGGTACCTCGCGCCGACTGTGCTCTCGGGTATTACTCGTGAAATGCCCGTGGCGCAGGAGGAGCTCTTCGGACCGGTCGCGCTGGTGCTCCGCGTACCGGATCTCACCGCCGCGATCGCGGCAGCCAACTCGACCACGTTCGGTCTCGGTTCGAGTGTCTGGTCCAACGACGCGGACGAGATCGCCCGCTGCATCGAGGAGGTCGAGGCCGGTCAGGTGTTCGTGAACGCCATGGTCGTCTCGACCCCGGAGCTCCCCTTTGGCGGGATCAGGCGCTCGGGCTTTGGTCGGGAATTGTCAGAGCTCGGATTGAAGGAGTTCACCAACCCGAAGACGGTATGGATCGCCTGAGACCACGCATATGAGCGGCGAGATCACCTACCTCGACCACGCCGCCACGACCGCGCTGCGTCCCGAGGTCGCCGCGGCGATGGCGTCGGTCCACGAGCGGAGGCTCGGGAACCCGACCGGGAGCCATCCGCCGGCGCAGCGCGCCAAGGCGCTCCTTGAAGAGGCCAGGGACGAGGTCGCCGCCTTCCTCGGCCGCGACCCGGGCGAGATCGTCTTCACCTCCGGAGGGACCGAGGCGGCCAATCTGGCCGTCCTCGGCACCGCGGAAGCCGCGTTCGGTGCTCGCGGCGAGGCCATCGTGCTGGCGTCCGCCGTCGAGCATCCCGCCGTGCGCGAGTCGGCGAAGGCGGCCGGCCTCGTCGGCATCGACGTCCACGAGTTGCCGGTGGACCACCGCGGCGTGATCGACCCCGACGCCCTGGCGCGCGCGCTCTCGTCGCGCTGCACCGTCATCGCCGTGATGACAGCCAATAACGAGACCGGGGTCATCCAGCCGGTGGTCGACGTCGTCGACGCGGTGCGGCGAAGTGCGCCGAACGCCTGCGTGTTCACCGACGCTGTACAGGCCGCCCCATTCCTCGACCTGGCCGAGGTGACGGCCGGTGCCGACCTCGTGGGCCTGAGCGCGCACAAGTGCGGTGGGCCCGTCGGCATCGGCGCGCTGGCCGTGGGCCCGAGGGTGGCGTTGCGGCCGCGCCAGCACGGCGGCGGACAGGAACGCGAGCGCCGCAGCGGGACGCAGGACGTTGCCGGTGCGGTCGGGATGGCGACGGCGCTCCAGCTGGTGACCAAGGAGCGCACCGCGGCCTCGACCCGGGTCGCGGGCCTGCGCGACCGGTTGGCGCAGGGGCTGCTTGCCGCCGTGCCCTCGGCGCACCGCACCGTGCCCGAATGTGTCCCGGTCCTTCCGGGGCACCTGCACCTCTGTCTGTCCGGGGTGGACCGGGAGGAGTTGCTCGTGGCGCTTGGCGCCGAGGGGATCTGTGTGTCCGGCGGCTCGTCCTGTGCCAGCGGCGCGCTCGAGCCGAGCTACGTCCTGGCCGCCATGGGCGTCGAGACCGGCCTGGCCACCGGTGCGGTCCGCTTCACACTCGGGTATGACACCACCGATGACGACATCGATCGTGCCCTCGCCGTCGTGCCCGGGGTGGCTGCCACGCTGCGCCGGGCCGTCTGACCTCGGTGGCACACTGTGCGCATGCGAGTGCTCGTAGCGATGTCCGGGGGAGTCGATTCCTCCGTCGCGGCCGCGCTCTTGGTGGAGCAGGGTCATGAGGTCGTGGGCGCCACCCTCAAGCTCTGGGGCGGCGAGTCGGACTCCGGCTGTTGCTCCGTCGCCGACGTCGAGGACGCCCGGCGGGTGGCCCAGCAGTTGGGAATTGAGCACCACGTCTTCAACCTGACCGAAGAGTTCGACCGCCAGGTGGTGGCGCCCTACGTCGGTGCGCACGCCGTCGGCCGGACGCCCAACCCGTGCATCGAATGCAACCGGACGATCAAGTTCGACCGGCTGTTGCACCGGGCCGACCGGCTGGGCTTCGAGCGGCTGGCCACCGGCCATCACGCTCGGGTCGCCACCGGGACAAGCGGGCGCACGCTCGGGTTGCGACGGGGCGTCGATACCGCCAAGGACCAGTCCTACGTGCTCTCCATGCTCGGCCAGCACGAGCTCGCCCGTGTTGTCTTCCCGGTGGGGGAGATGACGAAGGACGAGGTACGGGCGCACGCCCATCGGCTCGGGCTACGGACCGCCTCGAAGCCCGACAGCCAGGACGTCTGCTTCATCGGCAGCGTGGAGGGTCGGCAGGGCTTCTTGGAGGGCCGGCTGGAGCTGCACCCGGGTGAGGTCGTCGACGCCGAGGGCAACCCGGCGGGCACCGTCGAGGCGGTGGAATTGGTGACGGTCGGGCAGCGGCGCGGCATGGGCCACGGCGGCGACGGGAAGCGGCGCTACGTGACGCACGTCGACGTGGTGGCCCGGCGGGTCACTGTCGCCGGGGCCGAGGCGGTCTCCCGGTCGTCCGTCTTCTTGCTCGAGGGTTCGCTGACCTGGGTGCACCGCCCGCTCATCGGCGGGGCGCGGGCCGTGGCACAGGTGAGCGCGCACGGTCGCCCGGTCCCGTGCACCGTCGACGCGGACGACGACGGGTCCGGGCTGCTGGTCCGCTTCGACTCGCCGCAGCGGCCCGTCGCCCCGGGTCAGACGGTGGCCCTCTACGACGCCAGCGACCCCGACGCCGTGGTCGGCGCCGGCATCGCAGCCTGACCGTGGCGGGGGAGGCCGCGACCCGGGTCGAAGAGCTGCGGGCGCTGATCCGCCACCACAACGAGCTGTACAACGTGCTCGACGCGCCCGAGATCCCCGACGCCGAGTACGACCTGTTGGTGGTCGAGCTCCGCCAGCTCGAATCGGACCACCCGGAACTGGCGACGCCCGATTCGCCGACGAACACCGTCGGTGCGGCTCCGTCGGGACTCTTCCAAGAGGTCAGGCACCGGCTCCCGATGATGAGCCTCGACAACGCGTTCGACGAGGCAGAGTTGCGCGCCTGGGCGGAACGCCTGCGCCGCGTCCTCCCCGAGCTCGACCTGGCGACACTTGCGTTCTCGACGGAGCCGAAGGTCGACGGCGTCGCCATGTCGCTGACCTACGAGCGCGGGAAGTTCGTCCAGGCCGCCACGCGGGGGGACGGGGTGGCGGGTGAGGACGTGACGGCCAACGTCGCCACCGTCGGCGACGTCCCGCATGAGTTGGCCAAGGCCGGAGGTCCGTACCCCGAGGTGTTGGAAGTGCGCGGGGAGATCTACATGCCCGTCGCAGAGTTCGAGGCGATGAACAAGCGCCAGGCCGACGCCGGCGAGCGCCTGTTCGTCAACCCGCGGAACTCGGCGGCCGGCGCGCTCCGGCAGAAGGACCCTGCGGTCACGGCCACGCGGCCGTTGCACTTCTGGGCCTACGCGGTCGGCGTCGTGGAAGGGGCGCCGGCGAAGAGCAAGTGGCCCGCCGGCACCCAGAGCGCCACGCTGGCGCAGCTGGCCCAGGCGGGCTTGCCGGTGAGCCCCGACGCCCGCCGGGTGGAGGGTCTGGCGGCGGTCGAGGCGCGGTGCCGCGAACTCGAGGCGACGCGGCACTCACTCGCCTACGAGATCGATGGCGTCGTGACCAAGGTCGACGACTTCGCGTTGCAAAAGGTGCTCGGAGCCACCTCGCGGGCACCCCGCTGGGCCATCGCCTTCAAGTTCCCGCCCGAAGAGCGCACGACGCGGCTGCTCGACATCATGGTCTCCATCGGGCGGACCGGCCGGGCGACGCCGTTCGCCCGCCTCGAGCCCGTGTTCGTGGGCGGTTCCACCGTGGGGGTGGCCACCCTGCACAACCAGGACCAGGTGGCCGCGAAGGACGTGCGCCCCGGCGACCTGGTCATCGTGCGCAAGGCGGGTGATGTGATCCCCGAGGTGGTCGGCCCGGTGAAAGACGGACCGGGGGTGCCGGCGCGCCGCAAGCCGAAGTGGAAGTTCCCGACGAAGTGCCCCTCCTGCGGCGAGCCGTTGGTCCGGTTGCCCGGCGAGAGCGACACGTTCTGCACCAACATCGACTGCCCGTCGCAGCGGGTGCAGCGGATCGCGCACTACGCGTCGCGGGGGGCGATGGACATCGAGAGCCTGGGCGAGGAGCGTGTGTTCCAGCTCGTCAGTGCGGGGCTGATCAACGACCCACCTGACCTCTACGAACTGACCGTCGAGCAGCTCGCGCAGCTGGAGCGCTTCGCACAGATTTCGGCGTCCAACCTGGTGGCGGCGATCGAGGCGTCGAAGACACAGCCCCTGAGCCGGCTGCTGGTGGCGTTGGGGATCCGGCACCTGGGACCGACGGGGGCGAAGGCGCTCGCCCGGGCTTTTGGAAATCTCGAGGCGATCGAGGCCGCCAGCGTGGAGGAGTTGGCCGCCGTCGACGGGGTGGGCGGCGTCATCGCGGCGAGCGTCGCCGAGTTCCTGAGCCAGAACGAACCGGTGCTCGAGCGGTTGCGGGGCGCGGGGGTCAATGCGGAGGAGCCGGGGGCCGCCGGGACGGCGGGTGGCGGAGCCGGGGCGGCCGACGCCGTGGCGCAGACGCTCGAGGGCAAGACGGTGGTGGTCACCGGTGCGCTGCCGGGCTACACGCGGGAGGGGGCCGAGGAGGCGATCATGGCGCGGGGCGGCAAGTCGCCCGGCAGCGTGTCGAAGAAGACGTTCGTGGTCGTCGTGGGGGACGCGCCGGGGGCGAGCAAGACCAAGAAGGCCGAGGAGCTCGGGATTCCGATGCTGGACGCGACGGGATTCGAGGCGCTGCTCGAGACGGGCGCGTTGCCGGGATGAGGCGCGTGCGGGAGGGCGGCCGCGGGGAACCGCAAGGGCCGTGCAGGTCGGGGGGTGTCCACCGACCGGGGGCCAGGCGCCGGTAGCCTGAAATCCGCCCGATGCCCCTGATCTCTGATTCCATCGGCCGGGTCCTTGGGAAGCGGTACCGGCTGCTCTCCGCCCTGGGCACCGGCTCTTCCGCGCATGTCTATCTCGCCGAGGATGTGTCGCTGCAGCGCCACGTCGCGGTGAAGGTGTTGCAGCCGGGGCTGGCGGCGGACGAGGCCTTCTTGAAGCGCTTCCGGGCCGAGGCGCGCTCGGTCGCATCGCTGAACCATCCGCACGTGTTGCGGGTCTTCGACTGGGGCGAGGAGGCGGACGAGCCGTACCTCGTGTTGGAGTATCTGGGCGGGGGTTCCTTGCGGGACCTGCTCGACCGGGGCGTGCGGCTGTCGCACCCGCAGGCGGCGCAGCTGGGGGCCGAGGTGGCGCAGGGCCTTGCGTACGCGCACGTGCGGGGGCTGGTGCACCGCGATATCAAGCCGGCGAACCTGCTCTTCGACGAGGAGAGCCGCGTGCGGATCGCCGACTTCGGCGTGGCTCGGGCGCTGGCGGAGGCCGCGTGGACCGAGCCGGCGGGGGCGATGGTGGGGACGGCCCGGTATATCTCGCCGGAGGCCGCCGAGGGCAAGCACGTGGACGGACGCGCCGACGTCTACTCCCTGGCGTTGGTCTTGTACGAGGCGGTGACGGGCACGGTGCCCTTCGTCACCGACACGACGATGGGGACGCTGGCGGCCAGGATCGGCCAGACGCTGCCGCACGACCCCTTGTTGGGGCCGCTCGACGACGTGCTGGCCCGGGCGGCCGCGCCCGACGTGGCGGCGCGTCTGGACGCGGCGGGTCTCGCGGCGCGGCTGGGTGCGCTGGCCTCGGCGCTCCCGACGCCGCAACCGCTGCCGCTGGTGTTCGCGCACGTCGAGCGGTCGGCGCCGATCGCCGGGTTCCACGCGCCGAAGCCCGACGAGCTGACAGACGCGGGGGTGGCGACGGCGGCGACGAGCGTCGGTACGGGCACCATGGTGGCGGGCGTGGCGGGTGCCCCCGTCGGCACCAAGGCCGGGCCCGGCGAGGTCTTCGACGCCGAGCCCTACGGGGCGGCCGGACGACCTCGGACGGCGTCGAGCCGGCGATGGTGGTTCGGCGGACGCGGTGGCGGGGGCGGTTGCAGTGGCATCGGGCGCAAGACCTGGTTGATCGCGGCCGGGGTGGTGGCCGTCGTCCTGCTGGCGGCCGGGCTGGCGGTGGCGTTCGGGACCAACGTGTTCACGCCCTCCCACCCGACGCCGACGCTGGCCAACCTGACGGTGGCGCAGGCCAAGACGGCGCTGGCCAAGGTGCACATGAACCTGGCCGAGGGCGCGCCCGTGAAGTCGATCACGGTCGGCTCGGGCGGCATCGTGTCGCAGGACCCGAAGGCCGGGGTGTCGACCAAGGAGGGCTCGACCGTCAGGGTGGTCGTCTCGGACGGCCCACCCAACGTGACGGTCCCGAACCTCGCCGGCATGACGTGTGCGCAGGCGGCGAGCGCGCTGACCGGGGCGCACTTCAAGTCCGTGTGTGCGCCGGGCGCGTACAACAACAACATTGCCGCCGGGGTGCTCGACCTGTGGTCGATCGGCTCGACGCAGAACCCGACCAAGGCGCCGTACGGGAGCACGATCGCGCTCGTGCCGTCGCTCGGGCACCAGCCGGCGACGGTGCCGAGCATCCCGACCAGCTACACGTTCGCCCAGGCGCAGGCCGCGCTCCAGGCGGTCGGGCTGACGGCGACGCAGAACAACGAGTCGAACGCGACGGTGCCGTCGGGGCAGGTCATCTCGACCGCGCCGGCCAGCGGGGCGCAGGCACCTTTTGGGTCGGCGGTGACGGTGAACGTCTCGACCGGGCCGCCGACGGTGCAGGTGCCCAACGTGCAGGGTGACTCGGTGCCGCAGGCGACGAGCGCGCTCCAGGCAGCGGGGCTCCAGGTGTCGGGGGTCAGCGGCAACCCGTCGCACAATGTCGACGGGACCCAACCCTCCAGCGGATCGACGGTGCAGACCGGCTCGATGGTCCAGCTGATCACGCACTGAGGACATTTCGCTGATGGCACTTCCGTTCGACCCGAGCTGTGACCTCTGCGAGGCGGCGCGCCTCTCGGAATGGCACCACGAAGACGACGTGTGCTGGGTGGCCGACTGCGAGGTGTGTGGCGTGCCCATGGTGGTGTGGAAACACCACGGGCCTACCCCGCCCGACGGCGACGTCGAGCACATGGTGGCCGAGCTGACCCGGGTGGCCGACGCGCGGTTCGGCCCGGGCGAGTGGTCGGTCGACCGGGTGATGCGCCAGATCCCTAACCATTTCCACGCGCACGGCCGCGACCCGAATTGGTGGTTCCGGCTGCGCGGGCTGCGCTGACAACGACCGCACCGGACTGACCCCGGGCCCCGGGCGGGCCCGAAATTCGTCGCCGGTAGGGTGTCGCCGATGGAGGCGTCCCCGGGCGAGCAGTCGGACTCGGACTCGCTCCTCGACCCGGTCGCCGACCCCGGCGGGGCGGCGATGGGGACCCTGGGGGACGGGTCGGTCGACACGAACTGGTTCACGCTGCTCCACCGGCGCGTCACCGACCGGGCGGTCCAAAGCCCGCGTTACCAGTGGTGGTCGCTGGTGGCGCTGTTGGCCGGGCTGCTGTCCCTCAACATCACCTTCACCGTCTTCGTCGTGGCGCTGCCCACGGTCAAGGCGGACTTCCACACGAACTTCTCGGTCCTGGCCTGGGCTTCGACGGGGCCTCTGCTCGCCTTCGGCGTCGCCGCGCCGTTCTTCGGCAAGGCGGGCGACCTGTTCGGCCACCGCCGGCTCTACCAGTTCGGCCTGGTCGGGGCGATGGTCAGCGCTGTCCTCACCGCCACCGCCCCGGACGTGGGGATGCTGTTGTTCGCCCGCGCCCTCGACGGCGTGCAGGGCGCCGCCACCGGCACGGCGTCGATGGCGATCATCCTCGAGCTCTTCGCGCCGGCGGACCGGGTGAAGGCCCTCGGGTGGTGGTCCCTCGTCGGCGCCGGCGGGCCGGTCCTCGGGGTCACGCTCGGCTCGCCGGTGATCCAGTACTTCGGCTGGCGCACCCTCTTCTGGGGCCAGCTGGTGCTCCTCGTCATCGCGTCGGTCGTGGTGGCGGTACTGCTGCCGTCACGCGAACGGGGCCAGGCGAAGACGAAGACGAAACGGTCGAACGTGTGGCAGGGCATGGACTGGGTCGGGAGCTGGTGCCTCGCCGGCGGTGTGACCTCGGCCATGCTCGTCCTGAGCATCGGGCCGATCGCCGGCTGGCACTCGGTCGGGGTGATCGTCTGCGGCGTGACCGCCGTGGCGCTGGGCGGCGCGTTCGTGTGGCGGGAGGCCACGTTCGCCACGCCGCTCATCCCGACGGCCTACTGGCGCCGGCGCAACTTCATGTTCCCGATGGGCACCAAGGCCTTGACGAGCTTCGCCTACTTCGGCGGCTTCTTCCTGTTCCCGCTGCTCATGGAGCAGGTCTACGGGTACAGCGTGTCCCAGGTGGGGTTCCTGTCAGTGGCGCGCCCGCTGATCTTCGCCATCAGCGCCCCGATCGCGGGCTACATGACCATACGTACGGGGGAGCGCACGGCGACGCTCTTCGGGACTGTTTCGCTGCTGCTCTCCATGGTGCTGTTCGCGACGCTGGGCGCGTCGTCGGCCATCGTCATCGTGGTGGTGGCACTCGCCCTGTCGGGCCTCGGCATGGGCGTGTCGATGCCGGCGACCTCGTCGACCATGTCCAACGAGCTGGCCGAGTCCGAGTACGGCGTGATGAGCGCGGCCCAGTTGCTGGCCGCGCAGGTGGGCGAGGTGGCGGGTATCCAGATCGTGTTGACGATTCAGGAGTCGATCGCGAAGAACTCGGGCCTGAGCAACGTGCACCACAGCACCGCCCTGCTGCACAGCTTCAGCGTGCCGTTCTGGGTCGGCTCCGCCGTGGCCGCGCTCGCCGTGGTCTGTGCGCTCTTCATCCGGCCGATGGCGCGCGCGGCGCGCACTCCCCAGCTGGCGGCGGACGCCGCCTGAGGCGGGCCGGCGCTATTCGGTGATGTCGCGCAGGCGGGTGGCCATCTCGGCCGCGTTGGGGTCGGCCGCCGCCGGGGTGGCCTGGAGGGCCATCAGCTTCGCCATGTCCCCCTCGACGCGGACCTTGCCGGCCATGAAGGCCTGCATGCCGGCCTGCGGATTCCCCTCAATGAGGATCGCTTTGGCGGTCTCGTAGTCCACGGTGACCTTGAGGTCCTGGGTCTCGAGGTGGCCCACGTCGAGGACCATCTCGCCGCTCGAGGTGTCCATGTGGGCCAGGATGTCGTCGTCGGAGAACGGGACCGCCGTCACGACGAGGTTCATGCGGACGACATTGGCGATCGGTGGCGTCTTGCCCTCGTACTCGGCGCGGATCTTGCGCGCCTCGTCCAGCCATTCGTCGCTGAGGAACGGGTACGACGCCATGTAGGTCTGCTCCTTCGTCTTCGATCTCGGGGGCCGCGGGGACCGCTGTTCGCCCGTTGGCCGCCGGAACCCTACTCGCCTCGCCGGTAGGCTGCCGAGTCGTGACCCACCCCATCATCCCCGGTGCAGAGCCATATTCGGCGACCGGCGACGTCCGCGGCGCGCTGGTCCTCCACGGCTTCACCGGCAATCCCCAGTCCATGCGCGGCTTGGCCCTGGCGTTGGCCGACGCGGGATTCACGGTCGAGATGCCGCTGCTCCCCGGACATGGGACGGACATCTCCGACATGGTCCCGACGCGTTGGAAGGACTGGTGTCAAGGCGCGCTCGACGCGTACACCGAGCTGTCGGCGCGTTGTGACGCCGTGGCCGTCGTCGGTCTGTCGATGGGCGGGAGCCTCGCCGTCTGGCTGGCCGAGCATCATCCTGAGGTGGCGGCGCTCTCGCTGGTGAACCCGTTGCTGACCCCGCCCGACGGGGCGACGACCGGGTTCATTCAAGCGATGGTCGACGGCGGCGACGAGGTCGCGCCCGGCATCGGCTCCGACATCGCGATGGAGGGATCGGTCGAGGACGCGTACGCCGAGCTGCCCTTGCAGGCGGCGCTGTCGCTCTTCGAAGGCGTGGCGGAGGTCGAGGACCTGCTCGGCTCGGTCACCTGCCCGGTGCTGCTCTTCACCAGCAAGCAGGACCACGTCGTCGACCCCAAGTCGAGTGACGTGCTGGTGCAGCGGGCCAAGGGACCGGTGGAGCAGGTGATCCTCGAGCGGAGCTATCACGTGGCGACGCTCGACTACGACAAGGACGAGATCGAGGCACGCACCGTGGAGTTCCTGAGCGGCGTGCTGCCCGCCCCGGGTCAGTGAGCGGGACGGCCAAGGAAGGCGGGGCCCCGAGCGCGCTGAGCCGGGAGGACGTCGTCCACGTCGCCCATCTTGCACGTCTCGCGCTGACCGACGACGAGGTCGAGCTGTTCACGGCGCAGCTGCGGACGGTGCTCGACCACGCCGCCGACGTGGCGGCGCTCGACCTTTCCCACCTGCCGCCCTCGTCGCACCCCATCGCCCTCGAAAACGTGTTGCGCCCCGACGAGCCGCGGCCGAGCCTCGATCGCGAGGAGGTGCTGGCGGTCGCGCCGTCCGTGGAGGACCACCGTTTCCGGGTGCCGCGGATCGGCGGCGAGGCGCCATGACGGCGCTGAGTGTGGCGGCCGAGGTGCGCTCCGGCGAGCGGACAGCCCGCGACGTCGCGGACGAGGCGCTGGCAGCGGTCGCCGCGGACGACAGCCGCTTCCACGCGTTCCTCAATGTCCTGGGGGACGAGGCGCGGGCACAGGCCGACGCGGTCGACGCCGCCGTGGCGGAGGGACGCGATCCGGGGCCTTTGGCCGGGGTGCCGGTCGCGCTGAAGGACAACCTGTGCACCCGTGGCCACGCCACGACCTGCGGGTCGCGGATCCTCGAGGGTTGGCTCCCGCCCTATGACGCCACCGTCGTGACGCAGCTGCGGCGGGCCGGCGCCGTCGCGCTGGGCAAGACGAACATGGACGAATTCGCCATGGGATCGTCGACCGAGAACTCCGCGTTCGGGCCGACGCGCAACCCCCGCGGTACCGAAAAGGTTCCCGGTGGCAGCAGCGGCGGCTCGGCCGCCGCGGTGGCCGCGGGCTTCGCCCCGCTCGGCCTGGGCTCCGACACCGGCGGCTCGATCCGCCAGCCCGCCGCACTCTGCGGCGTCGTCGGGATGAAGCCGACCTACGGCCGGGTGTCGCGCTACGGGCTGGTGGCCTTTGCCAGCTCGCTCGACCAGATCGGGCCGTTCGCGACGACGGTGCAGGACGCGGCGCTGCTGTTCGACGTGCTGGCGGGCCACGATCCGCTCGACAGCACCTCCCTGCCTTCGGCGCCCGAGCCGACGCTGCCCGGCATCGACGAAGGCGTCGAGGGGCTCCGCGTCGGGCTCTGCCGCGACCTGGTCGAGGGGTGCGCGGCCGACGTGGCGGCGCGGGTGCACGAGGCAGCCGACGCGTTGGCGAAGGCGGGGGCCAAGGTGGAAGAGGTCTCGGTGCCCGAGTTCTCCTACGGCCTGTCCGCGTACTACCTCATCGCGCCCGCCGAAGCCTCGTCCAACCTCGCCCGCTACGACGGGGTGCGCTACGGGCTCCGGGTCGACGGCGACGACGTCGAGGCGATGAACACGGCGACCCGGACGGCCGGCTTCGGGGCCGAGGTGAAGCGGCGCATCATGCTCGGCACCTACGCGTTGTCCGCCGGTTACTACGACGCCTACTACGCCCAGGCCCAGCGCGTCCGTACCCTCGTCATGCAGGCCTTCGACCGCGCCTACGCGTCGTACGACGTGCTGCTCGGCGCCACGGCGCCGACGACCGCTTTCGACCTCGGGGCGAAGGTCGACGACCCCATGGCCATGTACATGAACGACGTCTGCACCATCCCCTCCAACCTCTCGGGGCACCCGGCGATCTCCGTGCCCTTCGGCACCGGTGAGGACGGCCTGCCCGTGGGCGTCCAGGTGCTGGCGCCGGCGCTCGGTGAGGCCGTGTTGTTCCGGGTCGCCCGGGTCGTGGAGGCGCACGCGCCATGAGCGACTGGGAGACCGTGATCGGCCTGGAGGTGCACACCGAGCTGGCGACGGAGACCAAGCTGTTCTGCGGCTGCCGTAACGCGTTCGGCGACGAGCCCAACATCAACATCTGCCCGGCGTGCCTCGGGCTCCCGGGCGCGCTGCCCGTGCTCAACGAGCGGGCGGTAGAGCTGGCCATGCGAATCGGCGCCGCGCTCCACTGCGAGATCCGGCCCTCGGAGTTCGCCCGCAAGAACTACTTCTATCCCGACCAGGCCAAGGACTATCAGATCAGCCAGTACGACCTCCCGTTGAACGCCAACGGGTGGCTCGAGCTGCCCGACGGGTTCCGGGTCGGCGTGACCAGGGCCCACATGGAGGAGGACACGGGCAAGCTCACCCACGTCGGGGCGAGCGGCCGGATCAACGCGGCGCTGCACGCGCTGGTCGATTACAACCGCTCGAGCGTCCCGCTGGTCGAGATCGTCAGCGAGCCCGACATGCGGAACTCGGCACAGGCCCGGGCCTACGTCTCGGAGCTGCGCGGCATCCTCATGGCCACGGGGGCGTCCGACGGTCGCATGGAGGAGGGGTCGATGCGGGTCGACGCCAACGTGTCGGTCCGACCGGTCGGGAGCAGCGGGTTCGGCACCCGGTGCGAGATCAAGAACCTCAATTCGCTGCGCTCGCTCGGGCGGGCGATCGACTACGAGGTGGCCCGCCAGATCGCCCTCATCGAGGGCGGCGGGGTGGTCGACCAGGAAACCCGGCACTGGGACGAGGCGGCGGGCCGCACCGAGACGATGCGGTCCAAGGAAGAGGCCAACGACTATCGCTACTTCCCCGAACCCGACCTGGTGCGCCTCGCACCCGACGAGGCGTGGCAGGACAAGGTGCGCAGCGGCCTCGGGCCGATGCCGGCCGACCGGCGGGCCGCCCTGGTCGCGTCCTTGGGCGACGGCCCGAGCCCGGCCGACATCGACCAGGTCAACGCGGTGGTCGACCTGGGCCTCGACCGGCTGGTGGCGGCCGCGTCCGAGGCGGGCGCGCCGACCGCGCTCGCGTTGGCCCGAGCCGCCAACGAGGTTGCCGCGCAGGCCGACGCCGGATTGCGGCTCGACGCCGCCTCGTTCGCGGCGCTGCTCGCCCTCGAGGCCGGCGGGCAGCTGTCGGCCACCCAATCCAAGACCGTGCTGGCCGCCTTGCTCGAGCGCGGCGGCGGGGACCCGGCCGCGTTGGCCAAGGAGATGGGGTTCGAGGCCATGGCGTCGGACACGCTGGCGGCGGCGGTCGACCAGGTGATCGCGGCGAACGCCGAGGAGTGGGCTCGCTTCGTCGGAGGTGACGAGGGCGAGCAGAAGAAGCTGATGGGCTTCTTCACCGGGAAGGTGATGCAGGCAACGTCAGGCAAGGCCAACGGCAAGGACGTGGCGGCCGAGCTGCGCCGCCGCGAGTCCGCCTAAGAGCCGAGCGGTCCCTTCACGTAACGGTCGAGCGTCGGGCCGACCCAACTGCCGATCTGACGGGGCGAGGCCGTCGACATCGGCGGCACCCGCAGGATGTAACGGGTGAAGGCCAGTCCCATCAGCTGCGACGAGACCATGGCCGTGCGCCGACGGCTCACCGCCTCGCTCTCAGCCTCATTGCGGCTGACGACGCTCCAGACGCGCTCGTTGACGAATTCCCGCATGGCGTCGGCCACGCTGGCCGACGCCGCCATGGCGGAGACGCACGAGCCGAAGGACGAGCCCGACTCTTCGGCCCGGTCCCACATGGAGAGGAAGGATTCGATCGTCCGGGCACCCGAGTACTCGGGGGCCGCGGCGTGCGACTTGACCTCCCTCGGGTCAAAGGGGAGCGCCATCGCCGCGACGAAGAGGCTGGCCTTGCCGTCGAAGTAGTGGTGGACGAGGGCAGGGTCGACGCCGGCATCTCGGGCTACCGCACGCAGGCTGGTCCCGTCGTACCCCTTGGCGGCAAAGACGCGCTTGGCCGCCTCGATGATCTCACCCCGGGTGTCCGCGTTGCCCGGCCGCCGCCCGACCGCGCTCACCAGCCCTGTGTCACAAATTGGCGGGCCCACGGGTCAGGGTATTCACCAGCGGAGAATTGTATGTTAGAACTCATCAGTGATGAATCATAACGAACACGACGAGGTGAGCGGGATGGACACGACCCCCCAAATCGAGACGACGGCCCTCGGCCGCCTGGCCGGGAGGTGCTACGACCGGCGCCGGCTCGTCCTCGTGCTCTGGATCGTCGCCATCATCGGCATCACCGTGCTCTCCCAGGTCGTGGGCACCAGCTTCAAGAACAAGTTCACCTCGGGCAACACCCCTTCGCAACAGGCGCAGAACATCTTGCAGCAGCGCTTCCCGTCCAAGTCCGGCGACACGGCCGACATCGTGTTCCGCACCGCCACGCCGATTCCGGACAACCAGGCCGCGATCACCAAGGTCGTGGACAGCGTGGAGCCACTGCCCTATGTCCAGGGCGTGACCAGCCCGTTCTCGCCCGAGGGGGCCCACCAGATCGCGCCGAAAGGCGACATCGCCTACGCCGAGATCCAGTTCACGACGGACACGGCGGACATCCCGACGGGGGCGGTGACGAAGGTCATCTCGACGGCGCAGGCTGCGGCCACACGCGGCTTCCAGGTCGAGCTCGGTGGGAGCCCGATCTCGGCGGCGGCGACGGCCGCGCCCGGAGCGAGCGAGGGCATCGGCATCACCGCCGCACTGCTCATCATGCTGCTGGCCTTCGGCTCGGTGGTCGCCATGGGACTGCCGGTGATCACCGCGCTGGCGGGTCTGGGCATCGGTATCGCCCTGCTCGAGCTGCTCACGCACCTGTTCGTCGTGCCGAACTTCTCGCCCGAGATGGCGGCGATGATCGGTATCGGCGTCGGGATCGACTACGCCCTCTTCATCGTCACGCGCTACCGACAGGGCATCTTTGAGGGTCGCACGCCGCGCGACGCGGTGATGACGGCGCACATGACGGCGGGCCGCTCGGTCCTCTTCGCCGGGAGCACCGTGGTCATCTCGCTCTTCGGCCTCTACCTGATCGAACAGCCCTACATGATCGGCCTCGCGACGGGCTGCATCGCCGCCGTGCTGATGGTGCTCGTCGCCGCGCTCACCCTCCTGCCCGCCATGCTCGGGTTCGCGGGCGGCGCCATCGACAAGCTGCACGTGCCCGGCCTGCTGCAGAGCGGTGGCCCGCCGCCCGAGAACGGCTTCTGGCATCGCTGGAGCCGCTTCGTGCAGCGCCGCGCCTGGTTCACTGGCGGCGCCGCGGTGTTGATCCTCGTCGCGCTCGCCATCCCGCTGTTCAGCATGCGACTCGAGTTCACCGATGCCGGGAACGACCCCACGAACCTGACGACGCGGCAGGCCTACGACCTGTTGGCGCAGGGCTTCGGGCCGGGCTTCAACGGGCCCCTGGTGGTGGCCGTCGCCATGAGCGGCCCCTCCGACGTGCCGACGGTGCAACACCTCGACCGGGCGCTCTCTGCCGGGGTGCCGGGTGTCGCGTTCACCGCACCCGCCCAGTTCAACGGGAACGACACCGGGGCGGTCATCACCGTCGTCCCGACGACGTCGCCGCAGGCCGCGCAGACGGTCAACCTGGTCACCCAGTTGCGCTCGGACGTGATCCCGCCGGTGGTCCACGGAACCGACGTCAACGCGCAGGTGGGCGGGGAGACGGCGTCTTCTATTGATGCCGCCAACTTTCTCGGCCACCGGCTCTTCCTCGTGATCGGTGCCGTGCTGATCCTGTCCTTCCTGTTGCTCATGGTCGTGTTCCGCTCCCTCGTGCTACCGCTCAAGGCGGTGATCATGAACCTGCTCAGCGTGGGCGCCGCCTACGGCGTCATGGTGGCGGTGTTCCAGTGGGGCTGGGCCGGCAGCGTCATCGGCATCGGCGAGAAGGGCCCGATCGACCCGTGGATCCCCGTCACGATGTTCGTCATCCTCTTCGGCCTCTCCATGGACTACGAGGTCTTCCTCCTCTCGCGCATCAGGGAGGAGTGGCTGCGCACGGGCGAGAACTCGACCGCCGTGGCGGACGGCCTGGCCCTGACCGGCCGCATCATCACGGCCGCCGCCGCGATCATGTTCTGCGTCTTCGGCTCGTTCGTGATCAAGGACCCGCTGCACATCCTCAAGGTGTTCGGCCTGGGGCTGGCGGTGGCGGTGTTGGTCGACGCGACGCTCGTGCGCATGGTGCTCGTGCCCTCGATCATGGAGATCCTCGGTCCCGTCAACTGGTGGTTGCCCCGCTGGATGGGCCGCTCCCTGCCCAAGCTCGGGATCGAGGTCACGCCGACGGCGTTGCCGGCGCCCGCCTTGCCGGCGCCGGCGCTGAGTACGCACGCCTGACCTGCGCAGGGGCGCCCGTATGCTTGGCGGCCATGAGCAGCAAGCAACCGGTGTCGACGTTCGTGTCCCTGAACCCGGGACGCGACGTGCAGCGGGTCGGCACCGCTGCCTTCCTCGGTGAGGACGTCGAGAAGATCCACGACCCGGTGTGGGGGGTGATCGGCAACCTCGGCGACAGCCAGTGCTACCTGGGCGTCCCGCAGAAGGTGCAGCGCGTCCAGGCCGCCGTGTCGCAGCGCATCGCGGCGGACAACCTCCCCGTGCGGCTCATCCCACCCGCGTTCACCCTCGGCGTGTCCGACGGCCAGCTCAACGGCACGCCGCAGATGCGCTTCTCGCTGGTCGGCCGCGAGCTCGTCCACGACGTGGCCGACGTGCATCTGGCCGCCAACAGCGTGGCCGGGCTCATCGCCGTCGTCGCCTGCGACAAGCCCCCGGTCGGGACCGTGGCCGCCGTGCTCGAGAACAACACGCCCGCCGTCATCCTCTCGGACGGCCCGATCAGGCCCGGGGTCGACCCCGACACCGGCGGCCGCATCGACCTGGTGTCGGCCTTCCAGGTGGCAGACCAGGACGACGAGACGCGGGCCCGCTACGCCCTCAACGCCTGCCCCGGGCAGGGCAGCTGCGGCGGCATGTTCACCTACAACACCATGCAGACCTTCATCGCCGTGCTCGGGCTCGAGCCGCTGCACATGGTGTCGCCATCCTCGGACGACCCGCGCCGCCTGCGCGAGTTCCCCGACCAGATGATCGACTGTCTCCTCACCATGACGAGCCGGGGCATCCGGCCCCGCGACATCGTGACCCCGGCGTCGCTGCGCAACGCTCTCACGGTCGCCGCCGCCATGGGCGGTTCGACCAACGTGCTGCTGCACAGTGTCGAGATCGCCCGCGCCGCCGGCCTCGACCTCTGGGCCGACGTGCTCAGCCAGGGCGACTTCAACCAGCTGGCGCGCCGCTTGCCCGTCCTGGTCAACATGCGGCCCTTCGGCGACTACTCCATGGTCGACGTCGACGCCAAGGGCGGCCTGCAGGTCATCGTGCGCGAGCTGCTCGAGGCGGCCTTCCTCGACGGTGACCCGATCACCTGCACCGGTGAGACCCTGGCCGAGCAGGTGCGTCGTCTCGACCCGCCCGCACCGGACCAGGACGTGATCTACCCGGTCGAGAAGCCCTTCAAGGACACGGGCGGCCTGCGGCTGCTGCGGGGCAACCTCGCGCCCGAGGGTGGGGCCATCCTCAAGGTGGCCGGCGTCGAGGGCGGGGTGAAGGACGGCGTCTTCACCGGCCGCGCCCGCGTGTTCAACGGCGAGCGCGCGCTCATCGAGGCGCTGGACCAGCACCCCGACCGCTTCGAGGACAACGACCTGGTCGTGATCCGCTACGAGGGTCCACGGGGCGCGCCGGGCATGCCCGAGCTGCTCGACCCGACCTCACGCATCACGGCGCTGTGCCGCCATCGGCACATCACCATCGCGCTGATGACCGACGCGCGGTTCTCGGGCGGGTCGGTCGGGCTGGTGATCGGCCACGTTGCTCCGGAGGCGTACCTCGGTGGCCCGATCGCGCTGATCAAGG
>DASXEK010000049.1:0-1539 GCA_036490155.1 Acidimicrobiales bacterium
CTCGGGAAGCTCGGCCGAGTCTTTGATCCGGTCATTAGTGGCCATGTTCACGTGGATGAGAGTAACCGCCGAGTGGTGACCCCAACCGTCCGCCGGGTTAACCTTGCCCCCATGACTGCAGCTGACACGATTCCTGGCGACTTGCCCGACCCGCACACGACCGCGGGGAAGATCGCGGATCTCGAGCGCAGAAGGTACGAGGCCGTGCACGCGGGCTCACTGTCCGCGATCGAGAAGCAGCACGCCAAGGGCAAGCTGACCGCCCGCGAGCGGATTGACCTGCTGCTCGACGAGGGCTCCTTCACCGAGTTCGACGAGCTGGCCCGCCACCGCGCGCACGACTTCGGCATCCAGCGCAGCCGGCCCTACGGCGACGGCGTGGTCACTGGCGTCGGCACGGTCGACGGGCGGCCGGTCGCGGTCTACTCCCACGACTTCACCGTGTTCGGCGGCTCGCTCGGCGAGGTCTACGGCGAGAAGATCGTCAAGGTCATGGACCACGCCATGAAAGTGGGCTGCCCGGTCGTCGGGATCAACGACGGCGGCGGCGCCCGCATCCAGGAAGGCGTGGCCGCCCTCGGCCTGTTCGCGGAGATCTTCTTCCGCAACGTCCGCGCCTCCGGGGTCATCCCGCAGATCAGCCTGATCATGGGCCCGGCCGCCGGCGGGGCGGTGTACTCCCCCGCGGTCACCGACTTCACCCTCATGGTCGAGGGCACCAGCCACATGTTCATCACCGGCCCCGACGTGATCAAGACGGTCACCGGCGAAGACGTCACGTTCGAGGAGCTCGGCGGCGCCCGCACCCACGCCGCCAGGTCGGGCGTCGCGCACTACCAGGCGTCCGACGAGGCCGACGCGATCGAGTTCGCGAAGCTGCTGCTGTCCTACCTGCCGTCCAACAACCTCGACGAGCCCCCCGTCATCCCCGCGGTGCCCGACTACGAGATCAGCGCGGCCGACGAGGAACTCGACACGCTGATCCCCGACTCCCCGAACCAGCCCTACGACATCCACCGGGTGATCGGGACGGTGCTCGACGACGGGGAGTTCGCCGAAGTCAGCGAGGCGTTCGCGCGCAACATCGTCACGGGGTTCGGCCGGGTCGCCGGCGCGCCCGTCGGCGTGGTCGCCAACCAGCCCCAGCACCTGGCCGGCTGCCTCGACATCGACGCGTCAGAGAAGGCCGCCCGGTTCGTCCGCACCTGCGACGCGTACAGCATTCCCGTGCTGACGTTCGTCGACGTCCCCGGGTTCCTGCCCGGCGTCACCCAGGAATGGGCGGGCATCATCCGCCGCGGCGCCAAGCTCTTGTACGCCTACGCCGAGGCCACTGTCCCGAAGGTCACCGTGATCACCCGCAAGGCCTACGGCGGCGCCTACGACGTGATGGGCTCCAAGCACCTCGGCGGCGACGTCAACCTCGCCTGGCCCACCGCCCAGATCGCCGTCATGGGCGCCCAGGGCGCGGTCAACATCCTCTACCGCCGCGAACTCGCGGCGGCGGAAAACCCCGAGGCGCTGCGCGCCCAGCGGACC
>DASXEK010000024.1:0-34845 GCA_036490155.1 Acidimicrobiales bacterium
GACCCGACTCGATCGCCCGGGCAAGGGTTGACCAGACGCGTCCAGACAGAGGAAGCCGCGGAGCTCGGGGCGTCGAGGGCGTGAGATAACCGCCTGCTACAACAAACGTGAACATGGGTGAGGTCTAAACGTGAAGACCTCATGGAGCCTGAGGTCGGACTCGAACCGACGACCTGCGCATTACGAGTGCGCTGCTCTACCAGCTGAGCTACCCAGGCAGCCACGACCGTCACGCCCGGTACGGCACCCGTGCGGGAACCGATCCCCCGGGCTGGCGGCGGTGAGTCAGTGTAGGTCAGGGTGCGCGCCGCCCCGATCCCCGTGTCCGGGGTCACGAACGTCACGATCAGGCCGGGCCCCCGAGGATCGTCCCATAGGCATTCCCCCTGCTCACGGCCGGCACCGCCCGGCGCCAACCAACCGTGCGGACGCCCCCGAGCGGCATGTCACGCGCCTGCAACGTCGCTGCAAGGGCGTCGGATCAGAGTACTGAGACCGGCTCGGCGGCGCCGGGGGCGCATGCGCTGCCCCACAGAGAGGAATCGAGTGACGTGGCAGCCACACTGGGATATCAAGCGACCATCGACCGCCTCGAGGCGGTCGACCAGCTCCAGGGTTGCACGCGGGCGCAGCTCGAAGAGGTGGCCCGCCTGGCCGAGCGGGTCCAGGTCGGCGAGGGCGAGGTCCTGGCCCGCGAAGGGCGGATCGGCCGGGAATTCTTCCTGATCCTCTCGGGCGACGTCGGCGTGACCCAGGCCGGGCGCCGCATCAACTCGCTCGGAGCGGGGAATTTCTTCGGCGAGCTGGCCGCCATGAACCCCGGGCCTCGGAATGCCACGGTGACCGCACTGAGCGAGGTCGACGTGCTCATCATCGGGCCTCGCGAGTTCGCCGCCATGGCGAACATCCCCGGCTTCCGCGACGCGTTGTTCAAGAGCATGGCCAACCGACTGCGCGAGGCCGATGCCCGGCTCGCCGAGGCGATCGATCAAGAAGATCGAGCGCTGGCGAGCAACTCCGGCAAGTCCGACTCCGCGTGCTCACGGGGCTCGGACGGCTCAACTTCCGGTGGGCGAACGACTTCGCATAGCCTGACGCAACGTTCGCGCCGGAGGTGGGGATGACAGCACAAGACGGCGGCGCCGTCGCAGAACGGCTTCACGGTGTGCCGTGGTTTGCCGCGTGCACTGACGGCCAGCTCGCCGAGATCGCTCGCATCGCCGAACGCCTGCACGTCCAGCAGGGTGAGATCATCCTGCGCGAGGGACGGCTTGGACGCGAGCTGTTCATCATCCTCGAGGGCACCGTCGTCGTCACCCGGGCCGACAGGGTCGTCAATGAGTGGGGACCAGGCGGCTACTTCGGGGAGCTGTCGGCGATCGAGCCGGCGCCGCGCAGCGCAACCGTGACGGCGACATCGGACCTCGACGTCTTGATCGTGGGGCCGCGCGAGTTCGAAGCGATGATGGACATCCCGGGCTTCCGCAACGCGCTCCTGGTTGGCATGAGTCGGCGTATCCGCGAGGCCGACGACAAGCTGGCCGAGATCGCCGAACGCAGCGGCAACGGGAATTCCGCCGCTTCCTGAGCCCTCCCCGCTCCGGGGTCAGCCCGGGTCGGCGGCCATCCGGGCCAGCCGCTGCAGACCGAGGCGTAACGCGGACTCCTCGGCGTTGCGCAACAGGATGGCCACCCGTTCCTCTTGGCCCTCCCGTCCGCGTTGGCGCAAGGTCCGCGCCAGCTCCACCTCGGCTGCGGCCGCGAAGGGCTCCGAGTGCATGCGATGCGCCAACCGGAGCGCGGCTTCGAAGTGCACCTCGGCGAGGGCAAGGTCGCCGATAGCGGTGGTGAGGAGCCCGAGGTAGTAATCCGCCGGGCCGGCGCAGGCCGCCGCCGGTGCTCGGAGCACGATCGCCGTCCCGGCGTACGGGCGCATCTGTTCGTAGATGAGCCCCGCGTGGTCCCGGGCCTGCGCGCCGAGCGCGCTGCACGCGGCCGCCGCCAGAGCCAGGGAGAGGCCCTCGGTCTGGTCTTTGGCCACGACCACCCAGCCAACCTCTGCGAGGGCATCGAGGTCGGCCATGGCCTCGTCGTACTTCCCCGCCTCAGCATGCATGAGCGCCAGCGACGCCCCCACGATCAGGTAGCCATCCAGCGCGTCCGCGATGACCTCGCGGAACATGTCCTCCAGGGCCCCGAGCTCATCACGCTGCCACCAGGTCCACGCCATGAGCCCCCCGTAGAAGCTGAGCGCGAGGTCGTTGTGGCCCTGCGCCACTTCCATTGCTCGGCGAGCCATCCACTCTGCCTGCTCGAACTCACCCGAGATCAACGCCATCATGGCCCCGACATTGAGGGAGTAGGACGCCTCGAGCGGATGGACCGGGCCAGCGTCCCGCTCTTCGAACCGGGCGAGCTCCTCGTTGACCGCGTCCACGTCACCCTGCGCCAGCAACTCGCGTACCCGCCACATGTGGCCGTGGAGCGCAAGGAATTGGTCGCCGACATCGTCGGCGATCTGCCCGAGCTCGGTTGCGGCAGCCATTCGTTCCAGTGCCGATTCGATGCCCCACAACACATGCATGCGGGCACGCAGGGCGTAGCCCAACGCGACGCGATCGCCGAGGCGACGTGCCATGGCGACCGCATCGGAGTTCAACGCCAGCGCCCGGTCGAGCACTCCCGGTCCGGGCACGCCGAACGAAGCGACGATCACGAGACCGAGCTGCGCGGTGACCCGGGACCGCAGGTGCGAGTCATCGCCCGGCAACACCGCCAGAGCCTCCTCCAGCAACACGATCTGTTCCTGGTGAGCCCCCACGATGCCGAGGTACGTCAAGGGGCCGGCGCGCAAGGCGGTGCTGGCGAGCCGCTCAGGGTCCCCAATCGATCGTGCCATCGACGCAGCCCGCTCGAAGTTGGCGTTGGCTTGCGCCGCATCGCCGGCCCGGTTCTGCGCCTCCGCCAGGGCGATGAGCGTGTCACAGAGGGTCGAGGGATCGCCGCTCCCGTACTTCTCCGCCACTTCGAGTGCCCGGGTGAGATGGCCCACCGCCTCCTCGAACGCGAGCAGGCGGAGCGCCCGTTCACCCGCTGCGGTGCAGTACCGAATCGCCTTGTCCGAGTCGGCCAACGCCGCTCCCATGTAGAAATGGTGGGCGAGCTCGTTCACGTACCTGTCGAGCGAGTCACCATGCACGCGCTCGGTCGCCACAGCGATCTTGTGGTGGTAGCGGACCCGGCGACCGCGCAACAGCTCGCCATAGATGGCGTCGCGCACCAGGGCGTGACTGAACGCATAGCGGTCGCGTACCAACCCACCGATTCGACGAAGCAGCCGCGACTCCTCGGCCCAATCGAACGCGTCGAGCTGCTGATCCGGGCTCAGCTCGGCGGCTTCCGCGACGATGCTCGCTTCGCACTCCTGACCCGCGACCGCCGCCGCCTGCAGGAGGTAGATCACGTCTTCAGGTAGCCGCGACACCCGGCGGGCGACCAGTTCGCGGATCGCCTCGGGTGGGTCGAGATTGGGCGGCACCGGGGCGTCGCCGCCGTCACCGGTCTGCGCGGTGCCGCGTTCGTTGAGGTGCCGCAGCATCTCCTCGAGGAACAGCGGGTTCCCGTCGGTGAGCTTGAAGAGAGGCGGGGCGAGCTCCCGGTCGGCCTTCGGCCAGAGACGGACCAATTCCTCGACGCCGTCTTCGTTCAAGCCGTGCAGGTGCACCATCTCGATGGAGAGGTCCGATCGCAAATCGGCCAGCGCGGGGCGCAACCGGTGGTCCGACGGGACCTCCGTGTCGATGTACAGCCCGACCACGCCGAGCTTGGCGCGGTCGATGTTGCGCAGGACGTGGCGCATCAGCAGCAACGTGGGCTGGTCGGCCCAGTGCAGATCGTCGAGGACCAACAGGAGGGTCCCGTTGGCCGAGAGCTCGCCCAGGGTTGCAGTGACCGCTTCGAAGAAGCGGAAGCGGTTGTTCTCCGGGTCTCCGGCGTCCTCTTCGAACGGCGGGGCGTACTGGCGCAAGCGGAGCACGAGACGAGAGAGCTCGGCGAGCTGCCAGGCAGGCATGCGCGAGATCCGATCGGCCGACTCCGCGTGGAAGTACCGGCCGAGCGCCTCGGCGAAGGGTTGAAACGGCGCGATCGGGTCTTCGTCACAACGGCCCCACAGGACCAGCGCCCCCTCCGCCTCCACCGCGCGCGCCAGTTCGCCGACCAGGCGTGTCTTTCCGATGCCCGGGTCGCCGTCGACCAGGAGGAGGCCGCCGTCGCCCTGGCCCACCGACGCCCACCAGTCGCGCAGGAGCGCCGACTCCCGGTCGCGCCCGACGAGCGGGCCCTCGTTGGGCGAGGTGGGGATGCGCACGCGGTACCCGGAGTCCGCTCCGGCGGTGTCGTCATCGTCATCGTCGTCGGGGACTTCTGGCTCGCTGGGGCTGGACTCCGCCGGTATCGGGAAGGAGAGTGCGGGCTCCTGGGAGAGGATGGCGTGCTCCATCCACGACACGTCCTGCCCGGGTTCGATCCCCATCTCCGTCACGAGGATCGAGCGCAGGTCCTGGAACACGCGCAGCGCCTCGGCCTGACGGCCCGAGCGGTAGAGCGCCAGCATGCGCTGCGACCACAGGCGCTCGCGCATGGGGTGCTCGGTCGTCAGCGTCTCGAGCTCGCCGACCAGGGACTCGTGGCGGCCCATGGTCATCTCGGCGTCGAGACGCGTCTCGATCGCTGCCAACAGCAGCTCCTCGAGCCGGCGGGCCTCGGCGCGGGCAAACGGCTCGTCCCGCACCTCGCTGTAGGCCGACCCGCGCCAGAGATCCTGCGCCGCCTTGAGGACGCGCAGCGACTCGCTCGGCCGGCGCCGGCCGAGCTGTCGCCGGCCGTCCGTCACCATCTGCTCGAAGACGAAGAGGTCCGTCGTCTCCGCCGCGACATCGAGCGCGTACCCCGGCGCCCGCGTCACGATCAGGTCCTCGGGCGCGCCGGCGTCGCGCAGTCGCTTGCGCAGTCGCGAGATGGTGGAGCGCAGCGCGATCTCTGCTCCGTCCCCATCGTGGTCACCCCACAGCGAGTCCACGAGCCGGTCAACCGACACGATGAGGCCGCGGTCGATCAGCAAGCGGGCGATGAGCGCCCGCGCCTTGACCCCACCGAGGTCGACCACCCGGCCACCCCAGGCGATCTCGAGCGGGCCGAGGACCCGGATCTCCAACATGAACACGACGTCTGTGCGATTCGTTGCCGCCTCCGAACCACTCCCCGCCATCTCGGTACTCCCGATCTCTCCGGGCACTGATGCTAGGCGCTCAGCGCACGCCCAGAGAGCGGGGCGGCCGAGAATTCGCGCCTAAGCCGCCAGCGCGGCGAGCCGGGTAAACAACGATTGGAGCAGCAGGGCCTCGTTGGGGTTGCGCGGGAGCGCCTGCGCCACCTCCGTGATGAAGCCCACCGCTTCGGTCGCCGCCCGCACGTCCTGATCGCCCACGGCGATGGCGCCCCGCGCCGCGGCACCGGTCACGCGGGTCCGATAAGTGCGCGCCAGCACCCCGAGGCCGGCCCGGAGGGCGTCCGTGCGGAAACGGCGCTCCTCGCGCTGGTGCTGCTCCACGATCTCCTTGCGTCCCGGCAGGCCGCGCTCGCCCATCTCCTTGGCCGCTTCGGTGAGCGTCTCGATCTGCCGCTCGTGGGCGGCGCGCAACGGTTCCGTGGCCCCGTCGGCCGACTCGAGCACCCGCCGGGTCAGCGTCGCCACCGCGGCGCCCGACTCCGCCAGTTCGTCGGGCACCGACGCCCACAGCGCGACCCGTTTCGCCACGTCGGGGTCGTCGACCATCACGCGGGCCCGCGCCAGGTCGCCGCCGCTGCTGTCGGCCACCACGGCCGCCACGTCCGCTGCCACGCCGGACGCCTCGAGCCAAAGCGCCACCACGTCACGTCCGACGGGCGGGAACAGGACCTCGGCGCAGCGGCTGGCGATCGTGGTGAGGTCCGGCGTGAGGTCGTCGGCCAGGAGGACGAAGACGGTCTGGCCGGGGGGCTCCTCGAGCGTCTTGAGCAGGACCGGCGCGCGGTCGAGGACCAGGTGCATCTCTTGGACCACGATGACCTGGCGGGCGGCGGCCAGGGGACGGCGCTGCGCCAGTGCGACGACCTGGCGCATGGTCTCCTTGTTGAGCGACGCCCCGCTCCGCCGGACGATGTGCAGGTCCGGATCGGTACCGGCCAGCGCGCCGCGGCACGTGGCACAGACGCCGCAGCCGCCCTCGGAGCACAGCAGGGCGGCGGCGAAACCGTGGGCCGCCGCCAGTCCCCCGTTGCCCTCGAGCCCGCGGAAGAGGTAGGCGTGCACCGGGTTCGCCGCCGACGAGCGCAACACGGCGACGGCGTCGTCCTGACCGACCACCCCTTCGAAGAGTGCCGGTGACGGGCGGTCGGCCATCACCGGCCAAGCCCCGGCTCTGTTCCTAGGCGCGCGTGCACGGCCTCGACGATATGCGCCGTGATCGTGCCCGGTTCGCCCGTGCCGTCGACGATGACCCAGTGCACGACGTCGTCGGTCGCCTGAGCCAGGAAGCCCGTGCGCACCCGAGCCGCGAAGTCGGGGCCCAACCGCTCCATGCGGTCCGCGCCGCGCCCGCGCCGCGCCCCGCCGGCCAGCCGCGCCGCGGCCACCTCGACGGGCACGTCGACGAGGATCGAGAGGTCCGCCTCGACGCCCCCGGTGGCCCACGCCACCAGCTCGGCCAATCCGGCGATCTCGAGGCCCCGGCCATAGCCCTGGTAGGCGATCGTCGAGCCCGAGTAGCGGTCGGTCACCACCCACACGCCGGACGCCAGCGCCGGCTCAATCACCTGCGCCACGTGCTCGGCCCGGTCGGCCGCCATCAGCAACGCCTCGGCCCGGAGCGAGGTGGGGGGCGAGTCGGGCGCCAACAGCACCTGGCGCACCAACGCGCCGAGCGGCGTGGCCCCGGGCTCATGAGTGAGCCGCGCGCCGAGTGCCGCGGCCACCGCCTTGGCCTGGGTGGACTTGCCGCAACCGTCGATGCCCTCGAGCGCGATGAGGCGACCCCGGCCTGCTGGCACGTTCAGAACGGTTCGGTCGACGCGGCCCTCATGGCGGCGGGATCGGCCCCGTCGGAGGCGGCGGCCTTCTTCGCCGCCCCCGCCTTCTTGGCCGCCGTCTTCTTGGCCGCGCCGGTCTTCTTGGCCGCCTTCTTCTTGGCCGGCGCCGCCTTCTTCTTGGCCGCCTTCTTCTTGCGCGTCGACGGCCCGGCCGCCCGGCGATCGGCCAGCAGCTCCGCCGCCCGGTCGATGCCGATGTCCTCGACGGTGTCGCCCTTCCGCAGGCTGGCGTTGGTGGTGCCGTCGGTCACGTACGGGCCGAAGCGGCCCTCCTTCACGACGACCGGCAGGTTGGTGGACGGATCGGCTCCCAGCTCGCGCAACGGCGCCGCGGCGTTCCGCCCCCGCCGCTGCTTGGGCTGCGCGAACAACGCCTGCGCCTCCTCGAGCGTGACGGTGAGCAGCTGCTCCTCGCCGCCGAGGCTGCGCGTGTCGGACCCGCGCTTGAGGTACGGGCCGAAGCGGCCATTGTGCGCCACGACCTCTTCGCCGGTCCCGGGGTCCGTCCCCACCGTGCGCGGGATGCGCAGGAGCTCGAGCGCCTCTTCGAACGTGAGCGTCGCCGGGTCCATCGCCGAGAACAGCGACGCCGTGCGCGGCTTCTCGCCGCCGTCGGTGGCCTCACCCACCTGGACGTAGGGCCCGAAGCGGCCGGCCTTGAGCCAGACCTCGAGCCCGCTCTCCGGATGCGCGCCCAGGACCCGGTCGTTGGACGGCGCCGCGAGGATCTCCTCGGCCCGCGCAATGGTCAGCTCGTCGGGCGCCATGTCGTCGGGAATCGAGGCCCGGTCCTCTCCCCGCTGCAGGTACGGCCCGTAGCGCCCGACCCGGGCCACGATCGGCTCGCCGTCACTGCCCTCGCCCAGAGGGATGGAGTTGATCTCACGGGCGTCGATCTCGGTGAGGTGCGCGGCCACCGTCGCCTTCAGCCCGAGCGTGTCCAACTCCGTCCCGTCACTCGCCATGGCGCCCGGCGCGTCGCTGCCGAAGTAGAACCGCGTCAGCCAGGGCAAGGCCTCCTCGGTCCCCGCCGCGATGTCGTCGAGGTCGTCCTCCATCGACGCGGTGAAGCCGTAGTCGACCAGGTTCGTGAAGTAGCGCTCCAGCAGTCCCACCACGGCGAAGGCGGTGAAGCTCGGGACGAGGGCCGTCCCCTTCTTCCACACGTAGCCACGGTCGAGGATGGTGGCGATGACGCTGGCGTACGTCGACGGCCGGCCCACGCCGAGCTCCTCCATCGCCTTGACCAGCGAGGCCTCCGTATACCGGGCCGGCGGCTGCGTCGTGTGCGATCCCGGCTCGAAGGCCCTGCCCTGGACGCGGTCGCCCTCGGCCAGCGCAGGGAGCACCCGCTCCTCGGCGCTCTCCGCCTCCGCTTCGTCGTCGTCGCGCCCTTCCTCGTACACCTCGAGGAAGCCCTTGAAGGAGATGACCCGGCCACTGGCGGAGAATTCCGCTTCCTGTCCCGCGGCCGCACCGCTCGGCACGTCGGCCACCAGCCGCACCTGGGCGCTGGTCCCGGTGGCGTCGTTCATCTGCGAGGCCACCGTGCGCTTCCAGATCATCTCGTACAGCCGAAGCTCGTCCCCCGAGAGCTGGCGGCCCACCTGCTCGGGGGTGCGGAACGTCTCGCCGGATGGGCGGATCGCCTCGTGCGCCTCCTGTGCGTTCTTCACCTTGCGCTCGTAGCGTCGCGGCGCGTCCGGCACGTAGGCATCGCCGTAGCGCTCGCGGGCTTGGGACCGCGCCGCGGTGAGCGCCTGGTCGGACAGGGTCGTCGAGTCGGTCCGCATGTAGGTGATGAAGCCCTGCTCGTACAGCCGCTGGGCCACCTGCATGGCCCGCTGCGCGCTGAAGCGGAGCTTGCGGCCCGCCTCCTGCTGCAGGGTCGAGGTCATGAAGGGCGCCGCGGGCGAGCGGCGGAACGGCCGCTCCGTCACCGACTTCACGGTGAAGCTCTGCCCCACGAGGGCCTCGGCCACGGACGTGGCCTCGTCCTCGCCGAGGACCCGCACCTGGCCTTTGGCGCTCTGCTCCCCCTGCTCGTCGAAGTCCCGACCGGTGGCAACCGCCGTCCCGGCGAGCGACACCAGCGAGGCGCCGAAGTTGTTGGCGGCGGCCTCGCGGTTGAACGTGCCCTCAATGCCCCACCACGTCGCCGAACGGAACCGCATGCGGGCCCGCTCCCGCTCGACCACCATGCGCGTGGCGACGCTCTGCACCCGTCCGGCCGAGAGCCGCGGCATGACCTTGCGCCACAGGACCGGCGACACCTCGTAGCCGTAGAGGCGGTCGAGGATGCGGCGCGCCTCTTGCGCGTCGACCAGGCGGCGGTCGAGGTCACGCCACTCCTCGACGGCCCGCGCGATGGCCGCGGGCGTGATCTCGTGGAACACCATCCGCTTGACCGGCACCGTCGGGTTGAGGACCTCGGACAAGTGCCACGCGATGGACTCGCCCTCGCGGTCTTCGTCGGTGGCGAGGTAGAGCTCGTCGGCCGTCTTGAGGAGCCTCTTGAGATTCGCCACTACAGACTTCTTGGGCGTCGAGATCACGTACAGCGGCTTGAACCCGTTGTCCACGTCGACCCCGAGACGCGCCCAGGACTCGCCCTTCAGCGCCGCGGGCACCTCGTCGGCGCCGCGCGGCAGGTCGCGGATGTGGCCGATGGAGGACTCGACGATGAAGTCGGGCCCGAGCATGCCACCGATGGTGCGCGCCTTGGCCGGCGACTCGACGATGACGAGCGCCTTACCCACGACGCACCCCGCGGGGCACTGACCGGAATGGGTTCTCGGAAGGCATGGTCAATCAGAGTGAGCGTCCGCCGACCCGCCTGTCAAGAGCAGGGCGGGGCGGCGGTGCAGAAACCGAACGGTCTCCTAGGCGTCTGAGCAGGTCAATCGACCGGGGCGGCCGCGGTTGGAGCGGGGGTGGAATCGGCGCTGTCGGAGTCCATGGCCTGGGTGGACCGCTTCGAGAAGGCCAGGGCCGCCAGCAAAACGACCAGCGCGGCGGCCGCGATACCGAGACGGGCACCTGTGTGGTGCCGCAGCGTGATCACGGCCGGCAGGATGAGCAGTGAGACCAGGTTCATCACCTTGATCATCGGGTTGAGCGCCGGGCCTGCGGTGTCCTTGAACGGATCACCCACGGTGTCACCGATGACGGCGGCCTTGTGCGCCTCGGAGCCCTTGCCCCCCTCGTTGCCGTCCTCGATGTACTTCTTCGCGTTGTCCCACGCACCCCCCGAGTTCGACAGCGTGTTCGCCATGAGCTGCCCCGTCAGGATGGTGCCGGCGAGGAACGCCCCCAACGCCAGGTAGTTGATGCCGAAGCCCACGATGACCGGGGCCAGGATCGCCAGCAGTGCCGGCGTGGCCAGCTCGCGCTGGGCGGCCGCGGTGCAGATGCTGATCACCCGCCCGTACTCGGGCTTCTCGGTGTAGTCCATGATGCCCGGGTGCTCGCGGAACTGGCGGCGCACCTCGAGCACGACCGTGCCCGCCGAGCGGCCGACGGCGCGGATGGCCAGCGACGAGAAGAGGAAGGCGATCGAGCCACCGATCAGGAGACCGATGAACGTCGTCGGGTTGGCGACGTTGATCTGAATGACGCTGAAGAGCTTCGCGCCCGTGGCGTGCAGGCTCGGGATCTGCTCGCCGATGGTCTCGATGAACGAGGCGAACAGGGCCACCGACGCGATCACGGCCGAGCCGATGGCGACACCTTTCGTGATGGCCTTGGTCGTGTTGCCCACGGCGTCGAGGCTGACCATGATCCGCTCGGCGTCCCCGGTGAACTCGCCGGACATCTCGGCGATGCCCGCCGCGTTGTCCGACACGGGACCGAAGCTGTCCTCGGAGACGACCATCCCCGCCGTGGCCAGCAGCCCGATGCCGATGAGCGCCACCAGGTAGAAGGTCAATTCGATGTTGCCGTCGCCCAGCCCGATGGCCACGCCGATCGCGATGGCGATGGCGATGATGGCCCAAACGGACGACTCGAGGCCGATCGAGATGCCCGAGAGCACGGTGGTGGCGGGCCCGGTACGCGCCGACGCCGCTATCTCCTTGACGGGGCCGCGCTCGGTCGAGGTGAACTGCTCGGTGATCTGACTGGCGACCAGCGAGAGGATGACGCCGGTCAGCACCGCGTAGAAGACCTTGAGGTCGTGCACGTAGTACTGCGCCACCAGGAAGGCGCCGATGATGGTCAAGAGCGCGGCCAGCCAGAAGCCGCGGTTGATGGGCGCCAGCGCGTTGCGGTCCTTCTTGCGCGCTTTCACCACGAGGACGCCGACCACCGAGGCGAGGATCCCCATCGCCGGGACGATGAGGGGGTAGAGGACGGCCGCCGTGGGGTTGTGCCCGATGGTCCGGAAGGCCGAGTAGCCGAGGATCAGCGACGAGATGATGGTGATCTCGTAGGACTCGAAGAGGTCGGCCGCCATGCCGGCGCAGTCGCCGACGTTGTCGCCGACGTTGTCGGCGATCGTCGCCGCGTTGCGCGGGTCGTCCTCGGGAATCCCGGCCTCGACCTTGCCGACGAGGTCGGCCCCCACGTCGGCGGCCTTGGTGAAGATGCCGCCGCCGACACGCATGAAGAGCGCGAGGAGCGAGGCGCCGAACGCAAAGCCGATGAGGACGGCCGTTGCCGAGTTCTGGAAGATGAGGACGATCGCCGTGGCGCCGACCAGGCCCAGTCCGACGCAGAGCATGCCGGTGACGGCGCCGGTGCGGAAGGCGACCCGCAGCGCCCCCGCCATGCCACCCCCCTGGGACGCGGCGGCGGCCGTGCGGACGTTGCCCCGTACCGCGATGCTCATGCCGATGAACCCGGTGAGACCCGAGAAGGCGGCCCCGAACAGGAAGCAGATCACCCGGTAGAGACCGTCCTGGGCGAAGCTCAGGGCGATCCCGCCGTCGGGCTTCACCACCTGGGTGGCGGTGAAGAAGATCAGGACGGCGAGCGGGATGATGATCATCGCGATGGCCCGGAACTGGCGGGCCAAGAACGCCTCGGCGCCTTCCTGGACCGCCTGCGCGATCTCCTTCATCTTGATCGTGCCCTGATCGGCCGCCAACACGTTGCGGGCCAGGAGCAGCCCGGCGGCGATGCCGACGATGCCGGCGGCCAGGCACAGATACAGCCAGGTCTTGTCGACCCCGCCCAAGTGGAAGGCCTGGTACCCACCCTTTGCGGCGAGGAGATCCATCATTCCCGATGTGCCCTTTCTGTTCCAGTACGCCCTGTGGAGTGAGGGCGTCCGCGCCCCCGTCCGTGCGGTGCGGCAGCGCTCAGCACCACAGCGGTCGATGTCGTGATCCCAGGGCGAGGACGCGCCGGAGTGGTCGCACCCGCCGCCGGGCCGCCGGGCACGTTAGCGACTGAGGCCGGGGCGGGCAATTTAGTGGCCGGGTTTTCGCTCCTGGACTGGGCGGACGCTGAGGACGCCGCCCGCGACGTCAGGATTCGGCCGGGTCGGTCGTGGCCCCCTGCACCAATTCGAACGAGGGGTTGAGCATGGCGGGCCGGCGACTCCAGGCCCCCACCATGCCCTCGGCCACCAGGCGGGCGCCGGGATCGATACCCGCGATCTTGGGTCGCCCCTGGAAGACGAGGAGGATGCCGCCCGTGCCGTCGCTCAACACGCACTCGAGATTGGATGTCCCCGCCCGCGGCTGGACCCGCACTGACTTCACCCGGCCGGCCACCCGCACGCGTCGGCGCGGCACCACCGCGGCGATCGGCGTCGTCGCCCCGGCCCGCAGGGCGAGCGTCGCGTCCGCCTCGAGCACCACCCCGGGTCGGCGCGGCCCGTCCTTGCGCCCCAGGCGGTCGACCCCGCTGCGACCCTGGGCGTCAACCGTCACGCCCTCCTCGGCCCCGTCGTCTCCCTGCCGGGCCCGCTGCTGGACGAGCCGGCCGTAGGAGCGCACCCGCTCGCCGAGGCGTCCGCTCTCCACGGCGAAGGGGACGATGGTGGCGCTGACGTGGGGCACCTGGCCCAGCACGGCGGCGATCTTGTCGGCGGTGCGGTCGTGCAGGAACCGCGACCAGACCCGGGCGTAGCTGCGCCGCGGCAGGAGGACGGTGCACTCGGTGTCGCCGTCGAGCGTGGCGTCCGCCACCAGCTCGATCGCGGCCCGGCCGAGGCGGCGGTCCGGGGTCTCGATGATGTCGAGCGGCAAGCGCGCCAGTCCGAGACGACCCCACTCCGCCTCGAGCTCTCGCGCCGCCTTGGTGTCGATGTCGAAGTGCACCGCCCGCAGGTCGTCGGGCGCCAGCATGCGCGCGTACTGCAGGGCCCGGGCGGTCGCCATGTCGAGGCGGTCGACCAGCACCACAACGACGTGGCGCCGCAGCACCGGCGCCTCCGACGCCTCTACGACGCCGGTCTCGAGCATGGCGTCCTCCCGGGCGTACTGCCGGTGCAGGCGGATCAATCCGATGTAGAGCAGCGGGCCCACCACGAAGATGAGCCACGCCCCCTCCTTGAACTTGGCCACCGCGAAGATCAGCACGACGGTGAAGGACAGGAAGGCAGAGAAGCCGTTGATGATGACGCTGCGCCGCCAGTGCCCGGTGCGCGCCGTCAGATGGTGCTTGGCCATGCCGGCGCCGGCCATCGTGAAACCGGTGAAGACGCCGATGGCGTAGAGCGCGACGAGCCCGTTGACCTGAGCCTTGTACGCCAGGACCAGCGCGAGCGCGACGCCGGTGAGCACGAGGATCCCGTTGGAGAAGGCCAGCCGGTGGCCGCGCCGAGTCAGCTGGCGAGGCAAGAAGCGGTCCCCGGCCACGAAGCTGGCCAGGTAGGGGAAGCCGTTGAAGCTCGTGTTGCCACCAGTGTAGAGGATCAGCATGGTGCCCAGCTGGACCACGTAGAAGCCGACATGGCCGATGGCGCTGGTGCCGAAGACGGCCTTGACCTCTTGCGAGACGACCGTCGGCGACCCGATTTGGTAGGGCACGGCGTGCGTCCACCGCGCCAGCAGCGTGACCCCGAGCACCAGGAAGCCGAGCGTCGCGCTCATGGTGACCAGCGTCTGGCGGGCGTTGCGCGCCTCGGGCTTGCGGAAGCTGCTGACCCCGTTCGAGATCGCCTCGAGCCCGGTCAGCGACGACCCGCCGTTGGCGAACGAGCGCAGCAGCGAAATGAAGGCCAACCCCATGAGCCAGCCCGAGCCCGGGGTCCCGATCCGGCCGCCGTAGAGCTGGTCGTGGGGCGGCAGCGGGATGGCGTGGAGCGTGCCCATCGCCTCCTTGACGATGCCCACGATGATCACCGACGCCAACGAGAAGATGAAGAAGTAGGTCGGGACGGCGAAGTAGCTCCCCGCCTCGCGGATGCCGCGCAGGTTGCCGTAGAGCAGGATCACGATGACACCGACCGTGATGGCGACCGTGTCGAACGAGTTGGCCAGGCTGGGCACGGCACTCGTCAGGGCCGCCGTGCCCGCCGACGTCTGCACCGCCACGGTCACCGAGTAGTCGATGAGCAGCGCGACCGCCGCGATCTGCGCGATGCGCGGCCCGAAGTTGTCCCGGGCCACCACGTAGGAACCGCCCGCCTTCGTGTAGAGCTGGATCACCTCGAGGTACGACAGGGTGACGAAGAAGAGGACGCCGAGGATGGCGAGGGTGATCGGGACGACCAGCGTGAAGGCGGCCAGGCCCACGTACGGGACCAGCTGGGTGAGCATCTCCTCGGTGCCGTAGGCCGACGACGAGATGCAGTCGGGCGACAGCACGCCGAGCGCCACCGGCTTGCGGAGCCGCTCGGAGGCCAGCTGCTCGGTGACGAGCGGCGGCCCCAGCAGCTTGTTCTTCAGCCGGTAGCGCCGGGTTTCGGGGATGTCCCCCGCGGCGACGCCCGGCAACGGCACCGTCGGCCGGGCGGTGGTGGGGGTCGCCACCGCCACAGAGTAGAAGCAATCGCAAGGCTCCCCCGGACGCCCGCAGGCGCCGGCGGGGTCGCGGCATGCCTCCAATCGCAGCTTTTTGCACAGCCCGGGCGGGCGTGTTGCACTGTGGCGTGCATGTGATCGTCGTCGGATGCGGCCGCGTCGGCTCCGGGCTTGCCGTCTCGCTGAGCGCCGAGGGGCACACGGTGGCGGTGATCGACAAGTCGGAGCGCGCCTTCCGCCGCCTGAAGGAATGGAACGGTCAACGCCTGGTGGGCTCGGGATTCGACCGCGACGACCTCGAGACAGCGGGCGCGCTGCACGCCGACGCGCTCGCCGCGGTGACGAGCGGCGACAACACCAACATCCTGACCGTGCGCATCGCGCGTGAGACCTACAAGATCCCCAACGTGGTGGCGCGCATCTACGACCCGCGGCGCGCCGAGATCTATCAGCGCCTCGGCATCCCGACCGTGGCCACGGTCACCTGGACGATCGACCAGGTGCGCCGGAGCCTGCTGCCCGGCGACGACGTGCGCGGGTGGTCCGACGCCACGGGGCGTCTCACTCTGGTCGACCGGGCCCTCCCCGACTCGTGGGCCGGCCGCCCCCTGAGCGAGCTCGAGCAACCGGGCCGCCTGACCGTGGTCGCCCTCACCCGCGCCGGGGTCCCGCGCCTCGATGCGCGCGAGCTCGTCGGCCAAGAGGGCGACGTCTTGCACCTGGCCGTCCTCGACGACGCGCTGCGCGAGCTCGACGAGGCCTTGGAGCGCCTGGCCGGGCGGGGGATGAACTCGTGAAGGTGGCCATCGCCGGGGCCGGCAGCGTCGGCACCGCCATCGCAGGGGACCTGCACGCGAACGGCCACGATGTGCTCGTCATCGAGAAGGATCCCGACCTCGTCGAACGGCTGCGTCCCACCCTTGACATCACCTGGGTCGCCGGCGACGCGTGCGAGGTCGCGTCGCTCGATGCCGCCGGGTTCTCCACCGTCGACGTGGTCGTCGCGACCACGGGCGACGACGAGGACAACCTGGTGATCTCGCTGTTGGCCAAGCAGGAGTTCGCCGTGCCCCGCGTGGTGGCGCGGGTCAACCACCCGAAGAACCAGTGGCTGTTCAACGAGAGCTGGGGGGTCGACGTCTCGGTCTCCACCCCCCAGCTCCTCACCGCGCTGGTCGAGGAGGCGGTATCGGTCGGCTCGCTGGTCCGGCTGCTCCAGTTCCAGGGGGGCGCCGCCCACCTCGTCGAGATCACCCTGGCCGAGGATTCACCCGCCAACGACACCGCGATCGCCGACCTGGCCTTCCCGCGCGACGCCGTCGTGGTGGCCGTGGTTCGCGCCGACCGGCTCATCGTGCCGAGGGGCGACACGACGCTGCAGTCGGGCGACGAGGTGCTCGTCTTGGTCACCGCCGAGGCGGAAGACGGCGTCCACGCGGTGTTCATCGCCGAACAGATGGCCTGAGCCACCCGACCGCAACCCGGGTCGGGTTGGCGTCGTGGCCCCAGCTCAGCGCAGCGCAGAGTTCGCGCCCCGGTCTTCGTTTTGTCACCATTGCTCAAGTTTGCGGCCCCTTCGCCCGTACGATGAAGGGTATGGAGGCTGCGTTCTTCGATCTCGACAAGACGGTGATCGACCGTGCCTCCATCGCCGCGTTCGGACGGCCGTTCCTCAAGGGCGGCCTCATCAACCGCCGGCTGGTCGCCCGTGCCGCCATCTCGCAGGTCATCTATCTCTACTTCGGGGCCGACGAGGATCGGTTGGTCCGCGTGCGCGAATCCATGCTCGCCGTGACGAAGGGGTGGGACCGCGCCCAGGTACGCCAGATCGTGCGCGAGACGATGCTGGCGACGATCGAGCCGATCATGTACGCCGAGGCGCTCGAGCTCATGGAGCTGCACCGGGCGGCCGGCCACCGCGTGTACCTGGTCTCGGCCTCGCCCGAGGAGATCGTGCTGCCGCTGGCCGACCTGCTCGGTGTCGACGGCGCCATCTGCTCGCGCGGCGAGGTCGACGAGCAAGGGCGCTACACGGGGCGGATGGCCTTCTATGCGCAAGGCGAGTGCAAGGCGACCGCCATGCGCGAGCTGGCCGAGCGCACGGGGCTCGATCTCGGCGCCAGCAGCGCTTACTCGGACTCGGCCACCGACCTCCCCATGCTCGAGGCGGTTGGACGGCCGGTGGCGGTCAACCCCGACCGGGCGCTTGCCAAGATCGCGCGCGAGCGCGGCTGGGAGATCCGCAACTTCGTCAAGCCGATCCGGCTGCGCGACCGCGTCGGGCGCACGACGCCGGTGGTGACGACAAGCCTCGCGGTCGCGGGTGCCGCGCTGATCCTGTGGCGCCGCGGCCATCGCGGCCGCCACGCGTCCGGACGCGCCGCCTAAAACTGAGAGGGTCTAGGCCTCGCGCAAGCGGCGGGCGGCGACGACGCCGAGGGCGACCAGCAGGGCGAGAATGATGAGCTTCTTCATGCGGGGAATCCTAGGCGGGCGCTGCGACGACACGAACCGCGCGGCACGGCGAAAAGAAACCGACGGTGCAGCTCAGGAACCGAGGAACGCCAGGACGCCAGGACGCCGGAGCGCCCAGGCGGCTCAGAGGTTCAGACGGTGAGCAGGTCGCGGGCGCCGGTGTCCGAGGACGGGTGGCGCAGCTTCGACATCGCCCGCGCCTCAATCTGACGGATCCGCTCGCGGGTCAGGTTGAAGTGCTCGCCGACTTCCTCGAGCGTCCGCGGCTCGCCGCGGTCGAGGCCGAAGCGCAGCCGCAGGATCTCGCGCTCGCGCTCGTCGAGCGGCGAGAGCAAGCGGCCGATCTCGTCGGGCAGGAGGGAGACGGCCGCCACCTCGAAGGGTGACTCGGCGGAGCGGTCCTCGACCACGTCGCCCAGCTCGGCGTCCCCGTCCTCACGCAGCGGCTCGGAGAGCGACAGCGGCTCGGCGCGGAAGCGCAGGGCCTCGACGAGCTTGTCCTCGGGCATCTCGACCTCGATGCCGAGCTCGGCCAGCGTGGCCGGCCGGCCCAGCTTGAGCTCGAGGCGGGCCTGGGCCTTCTGGACCCGGGCCAGGGTGTCGCCGGCGTGGACCGGGAGGCGAATCGTGCGGCCGGTGTTGGCGATCCCCCGCGTGATGGCCTGGCGGATCCACCAGGTGGCGTAGGTGGAGAACTTGAAGCCCTTGCGCCAGTCGAACTTCTCGACGGCGTGCATCAGGCCGAGGTTGCCCTCCTGGATCAGGTCCAACAGGGGCAGGCCCGAGGCTTGATACTTCTTGGCGATCGACACCACGAGCCGCAGGTTGGACTGCACGAAGGTCTGCTGGGCCTGCTCGCCCTCCATGACGCAGCGGCGCATCTCGCGCTTCTTCGCCGTGGTCAGGCCCTTGGGCGCCTTGGCCACGTCGGCCTCGGCGGCCCGCCCGGCCTCGATGGCCTGGGCCAGCCGGACCTCGTCGTCCTTGGTCAGCAGTGGGTATTGCCCGATGTCTGTCAGATAGAGCCGTACGAGGTCCTCGTCGTCGCGCTCAATTCGTTCCTTGGCCAAGATCGTCGCCAAACCTTCCCGTAATCTTCGGCTCGGCAGGGGACCCTCGCCGGGCAACTATGAAACGCAGCGGACGCCCGTTCCTGGCGCAACTGGGCTGCCCAGCTAGTGTAAAGGCACTGTCAAGATGGCCGTACAGCAGGGAAAACACCCGAGTCGCTAAACGCCCGTTCGAACGTTGTCCCCAGGTGACGGGAGGGTTTCCCACTCTCGGGGAGGCGCCGCAACAGGGATTGGCCGCCTCGGATCTCCGCCGAGCCGTCCCGGCGGGCTTCCACCAGAACCTCCATGACCGAGGCCTCGCGGACCGGCGACGCCGCAGCCAGATCGGACGAATAGACCCCGCCCACCCATGGGAGAACGGTCCCGACGAGCCCGGCCACGCCCACCTTCCGTTCCTCCGTCCCTGCCTCCGCCAGCTCGTCCAGGGCCCGGGCCAGTCCCTCCGGGCGCTCCGGCGGGGCGACGAGCGCCACCACGTCGACGCCGGCGCGCACGGGCAGGCGCTCAGCCCAGCGCCCGGCGAGGTCGCCCCGTCGCCGCGACACCGCCGCACACCAAACCCCGAGCTCGGCCTCGCCCGGATCCGCCTCCCCCGGCCCTGGTGCGATCGCCCACGTCCCGGTCAGCTCGAAGAGCCGGTGTTCGAGCCAGCAGTAGGCGCCGACCAGGCCGGCCAACTCGTCGATCGTCCGCCAGGCGACTCCCTCTCCGGCCGCTGGCTCAGCCACCCCCGGACTCCTCGAGGGCCGAGGAACGGTAGTGGTTGGTGATCGGCATCCGCCGGTCCTTCCCGAACGCCTTGGTCGTGATGCGCACGCCGGGCGGCATCTGGCGCCGCTTGTACTCGGCTCCGTCCACCAGCCGGACGACCTGGTCGACCACGGCCGGGTCGAAGCCCTCGGCCACCAAATCGGCGGCGGTCAGGTCGCCCTCGACGTAGCCCTGCAGCACCGGGTCGAGCTCCTCGTAGGGCGGTAGCGACTGGTCGTCGCGTTGGTCGGGACGCAGCTCCGCCGACGGCGGCTTGTCGAGCACGCTGTCGGGGATCGGTCCGGGCAGACCCTCGAGCACGGCCTGCGTGTTGCGGTAGCGGCACAGGTCGTACACGAGCGTCTTGGGCACGTCCTTGATCACGGCGAACCCGCCCGCCGAGTCGCCGTACAACGTCGAGTAGCCGGTGGCCATCTCGCTCTTGTTCCCCGTCGTCAGCACGATCCAGCCCTTGGCGTTGGAAACCGCCATCAAGAGGACGCCGCGCAAGCGTGACTGCAGATTCTCGTCGGTCAGGCCGAAAGGCTCGCGTCCCAACACCGGCGCCAGCATCGAGGCAAAGGCGACGTGCGCCTCTTCGATCGCCGCCACATTGAGGTCGATGCCCAGCCGCTCGCACAGGGCTTCCGCATCGCGCAGCGACCCCTCGCTCGAGTACCGCGACGGCATGGAAATCCCGTGGACGCGTTCGGCACCCAACGCGTCGACGGCGATCGTGGCCACCAGGGACGAGTCGATGCCGCCGGAGAGCCCGATGACGGCCTCGCTGAATCCGTTCTTCGCCAGGTAGTCGCGGGTGCCCAGGACGAGGGCCGAGTAGACCTCGGCGTGGTCGCTCAGCGGCGCGCGTGGCGCCGCCGGCGCCAGGGCGGCCCGATTGCCGCGCCGGGGTTCGGTCACGACGATCCTCGGCAGTAGCTCGGTGACGGCGTGGGCCCGGTGAGGGCCGATCGGCAGGTCGACGAGCACCAGGTCGCTCTCGAACTGGGCGCCCGACGCCACGAGGGAGCCGTCGGCGGCCACGATCAACGAGTCGCCGTCGAAGACCAGTTCGTCCTGCCCGCCCACCTGGTTGACGTAGGCGATCGCGCAACCCGCCTCAGCTACGCGCCCACCCAGCATGGTCAGACGTTCCGACCTCCGCCCCCGGTTGTAGGGAGAGGCGTTCAGGTTCACCACCACGTCGGCCCCGGCCCGCCCCTCGTGCGCGACCGGCCCGTCGTCGAACCACACGTCCTCGCAAATGGAGACGCCCACCCAGGCCCCGCCGATGCCGAAGAGCGTGGGGGCCTCGGTGCTCGGGAGGAACCAGCGCTGCTCGTCGAACACGCCGTAGTTGGGGAGGAAGTGCTTGCGGTAGATCCCCGCCACCCGGCCGCCAGCGCAGACGGCGGCCGCATTGGCCAGCCCGTAGCCGCCTGGCGCCGCACCCACGAACCCCACGACGACGGCGCACTGCCCGGTGGCCGCCGCCACCTTCTCGAGCGCGGCCACGTTGTCGGCCACGAAGCCCGGCTTGAGGAGCAGGTCCTCGGGTGGATACCCGGGGATGGCCAACTCGGGCACCACGCAGAGGTCGGCTCCCGCCGCCTCAGCATTGGCCAGCGCGCGCAAGATCTTCTCGACGTTGCCCGACAGATCGCCGACGACCGTGTCGAGCTGCGCAGCAGCCAGGCGGAGGTGCGTCATCTTCCCAGGATACCGGCGTCCTGTCGCAGGTCAGAGCGCACGTCGTGGGCGCCCCTTGACTCCGGACCACGGTACGGGCCGTACGGTCACACCACGGCCGAAAGCACGCCGAGAGGAAGGAAGCCACCATGTCCGTCACCGTTGCCGAGCTGTCCAGTGCCACCTTCGACGAGGAGATTTTGCGCGCGGAGTCGCCCGTGCTCGTCGAGTTCTGGGCCGAGTGGTGCCCGCCGTGCAAAGTGCTGGCGCCGATCCTCCACGAGATCAGCACCGAGCTCGGCGACCGCGTGCGCGTCTACAAGGTCAATTCCGACGAGCACCGCGACCTTTCGGGCCGCTTCGAGGTGTTGGCCGTGCCAACGATCTTGCTCTTTTCGCAGGGCGAGCTGCGCCAGCGGCTCGTCGGTGCGCGCAGCAAGGCGCGGTTGATGGAAGAGCTCGACCGAACGTTCAGCTCGTAACGCGCAGCGCCCCGCAGTCGGCGCTGTCGGGGTCGGCACAAATGTCAACCAGGCGCGCCAGCCGGGCCCGGACCCTGGCGAGTTCGCGCTGGCGTTCCTCGATCGCCCCGAGCTTGCGTTGCACCATTGTGCGCACCGAGCCGGGGTCGCCGCGGACCCCCTCGCTCAGGAGCTCGCCGACCTCGGTGAGGGTGAAGCCGAGGGCCTTCGCCCGCCCGACGAACTCCAGGCGCCACAGGTCGTGCGCACCGTACTGGCGGTACCCGCCCGCCGTGCGGGGCGGCTCGGGCAGGAGCCCGCGACGCTCGTAGTAGCGGATCGTCTCGATGTGCACGCCGGCCGCCTCCGCCAGCTGCCCGATGCTGAGCACCTCCACGAGGAGAAGGCTAAAGGCCGGACCACGCTACGGGGTCAAGGCGACCAGATTTCCGAGGACGTTCCAGCACCTGCCAAGCTTGCGTGGTGCAGAGCCAAAGGGACTACGTGCTGCGGACGGTCGAGGAGCGGGGCATCCGCTTCGTCCAGTTGTGGTTCACGGACGTGCTCGGCACGCCCAAGGGCTTCAACATCACGTCGGCCGAGCTTGAAAACGCCCTCGACGAGGGCATGACCTTCGACGGCTCCGCCATCGACGGGTTCAGCCGGGTCCAAGAGGCGGACGTCTTGGCCCGACCCGACCCCACGACATTTCAACTACTGCCATGGCACCACGACGACGCCCAGGTGGCACGCGTCTTCTGCGACATCGCCAACCTCGACGGCTCGGCCTTCGAAGGAGACCCCAGGCACGCGCTGCGCCGGACGCTCGAGCGCGCCAGCGAGGCGGGCTACACCTTCTTCGCGTCCCCCGAGGTCGAGTTCTTCTACTTCGAGGATGCGGATCCCGGCCACGTCCCCACGGGGCTCGACACCGGCTCGTACTTCGACCTCTCGGTCGCCGACCTGACCAGTGACCTCCGCCGGCGTTCGGTGCTGGTGCTCGAGGAGATGGGAATCCCGGTCGAGCACACCCAGCACGAGGACGCGCGCAGCCAGCACGAGATCGACCTGCGCTACACCGACGCGATGACAATGGCCGACACCGTCATGACGACACGGATGGTGATCAAGGAGATGGCGCGCCAGCAGGGAGTCTTCGCCTCCTTCATGCCCAAGCCGCTCCAGGGCGTGCAGGGCTCGGGCATGCACACCCACATCTCGCTCTGGGAGGGCGAGCGCAATGCGTTCGTCGACGAGAGCGACCAGTACGGGCTCTCCGAGGTGGCCCGCCGGTTCATCGCCGGTCTCCTCCACCACGCGCGTGAGATCACCGCCGTCACCAACCAATGGGTGAACTCCTACAAGCGTCTCATTGGCGGGTACGAGGCACCGGTCCATGTCAGCTGGGCCCGCAACAACCGCTCGGCGCTGGTGCGCGTACCGGTGGTGAAGATGGGCAAGTCGGACTCCACGCGGCTGGAGTATCGGGCTCCCGATAGCGCCTGCAACCCCTACCTCACCTTCGCCGTGATCCTGGCGGCCGGACTGCGCGGCATCTCCGAGGACTACCCCCTACCGCCTGAGGCCGACGACAATCTGTTCAGTCTCACCGCCAAGGATCTAGCCAAGAAGGGCATTGAGCCGTTGCCCTCCAGCCTGCACGACGCGGTGAACGAGATGGAGGGCTCCGAGCTGCTGGCCGACACCCTGGGCGAGCACGTCTTCGAATGGTTCATCCGCAACAAGCGCGAGGAATGGGACGCCTACCAGGGCCAGGTCACCCAGTTCGAGCTGGACCGCTACCTCCCTCTCCTCTGACGCCAATGGACCCGCTGCTCTGTTTCCCTGCCGACCTGCCTGCGGAGGTCACGCTCGCGTTGCAGAGCGCCGGATTGGGCCATCACGGCGTGGCGGGGCCCGACGAGGTCGCGGTACCGGGCCCCGACGGGCGCGCCGCAGGCTTCTCGGGTGCCCTGGTCGCCGCCGGAAGCGACATGACCGCCGCGGTCGCGTTCTGCCGACACCTGCGGATGCGCGAGGTGCCGCTGGCCCCGCTCCTCCTCTTGATCGGCTCCGACCAGATCGGCGAGCTTCTCCTGCGCGACGACCTCTACGACGACTTCTGCGTCCTCCCGGCGCGACCAGAGGAACTGGTGGCTCGGCTGCAGCATCTGTTCTGGCGCACCGGACAGAGCATGCGCCCCGACATCATCGAATACGGCCCACTGATGCTGAACCTCGAGACCTACCAGGCCGCCGTGGCCGGGAGGGTGCTCGACCTGACCTACATGGAGTACGAGCTCTTGCGTTTCCTGGCCGGACACCCGGCCAAGGTGTTCACCCGCGAAACCCTGCTCAGCCGGGTGTGGGGCTATGAGTATTACGGCGGTGCCCGAACGGTCGACGTCCACATCCGTCGTCTACGGGCCAAACTCGGCGAAGAGCACGCGCACCTGATCCAGACCGTGCGGTCGGTCGGTTACCGATTCGGCCAAGTGGCCTGGCATCCCGGTGTGTCCCAGCGCAACGGAGCCGGGGCGACTGACGCCGCGGCCGGCACCAGCACACCGTCGCCTCAGACGACGGGGGCGTAGGCCCAGGCTTCAACCTCGACGCGCGCGCCGATGGGCAGCGCGGCGACCGCGACGGCGGAGCGGGTGGGTCGGTTTTCAGTGAAGAACTCCACCCACACCTCGTTCACGGCGGCGAATTCACTCATGTCCATCAGGTAGAGGGTCGTCTTCACGACGTCGGACAAGGTCGCGCCTTCGACGGCGAGCACTTCGATGACGTTCGTGAGCGCCTGGCGCAGCTGGGCGAGGGTGCCACCGGGCACCAAGGCGGGCTTCCCCTCCTCGTCGGTGCCCAGCCCGACCTGACCAGACGTGATGACCCAGTCGCCGACGCGGCGCACGGGGGAGTACGGACCAACGGCAGGGCTCACCCTTCCTCCTCTCGAACGCCAGATGGTGGCACATCGCGCCCAGGCGCACGCCCTCGTGTACGACGGGTCGGCCACGCACCGGGCAGACCTTCTGCCATCCAGGCGGCCGCAAGTGTGGCGACGAAGACAGCGTCGGAACCGTTCACCGGCCATCCGTCGTCTTCGTGCAGGTTGATGACCACCTCGGGCATGTCGCGGGCGGCGAGGATGCCGAAGGAACGGATGGTGAGGTCGACCGGCTCGCCCGCCTCGTCGACGGCGACGCCCTCACTCCAGACCATTCCGAGCGCCTGGTGCACCGCACCCAGTGCGTACGAGCGCAGCGTCACCGGGCACAGCACCTCGCCCGCCCACAGATCAACCTCGAGGCGGCCGCGCTCGCCCTCCTCCTGGCGCAGCTGGACGAGGGCGCGGCCTGCGTCGGGCACCGTCACATCGGCTCGCCCCGTCCCTCTCATTGGTGACGACCGGTCCGGGTTCGGCTGCTCCGAATCTGTGGTCAGTGCCTGGAGCGCGTGCATCGCTGCCAGCACCTCGGCCCAACCGGCACCACGCAGCTCGGGTCCGACCGGGGGACCAACGACATCGACCAGCTCGATCCGCAGCCCCGGCGCGAGACGTTCGACCCGCTCGGTCAACCGCGTCAGGTCGGACGAGCCCGGGGTCCGACCGATCCGGACGACCCCGCTCCCGTCATGGCGCAGCGCGATACCCAAGGGCGGGCGCTTGGGGCCGCGCCGCACCACGTCTTCTCGTCGCCACAACACCCGGACCACTTCGGCGTGCTCGTCGGCCAGTGCCCGCGCGCGGCCGGGGACGGGGCTATGTCGCTTTCCTCCGAACGCCCCACCGTTCGCCAAGGGAGAGACCGGTGGGTCGCCGGGTCGGCACCAACTGGCGTCGGGCTCGACATAGGCCGGCTCGACCCAAGTCGTCCGCAGCGTGAGCGCCCAATCACCGTCGGGTGGTGCCACCGGGTGCGACAAGGGCACCGTGCTGTTGCGCCCCTGGACCCGACCCGTTTCCGCTCGCGCCGCCCGAATGCCTGGAGCAAGTGGGGCGTCCGCGCCGAGCTGAAGGAGTGCATCGGGCGGCGCCGAGTCGTCGGCGAAGCCGCCTCCACCGAGGACGACCTCGGGCCCCGAGGACTGGAAGGCTGGCCCCTCGATCTGGGCGCGCCACGCGGCCAGCACTTGGTTACGGGCCTTCCCGTCGCCGGTCCCGGTGACCGTCGCGCCGCCAAGCGCATCGGCCGCCGCGTCGACGATGGACTGCCAGCCGGTACAGCGACACAGATGGGCGAGGAGACCCGCTTCAATGTCGCGGCGCAACTCGGCCGGCGACGCGCGTCGCGCCCGTACGGCTCCGGCACCGCTGCCTTCCAGTGCGGCCAGGCGCATCACGATGCCGGGCGTGCAGAACCCGCATTGGCTCGCGCCGTGCGAAACGAAGGCCTCCGACCAGCGGGCTCTCTGTTCCTCCGGCAAGCCTTCGAGCGTCGTCACGTGGCGTCCGGTGATCCGCCGGATCGGCGTGACGCAGGCGACCCGCGGTGCGCCGTCGACCCAAACGGTGCAGCACCCACACTGGCCCTGCGGACTGCACCCGTCCTTCAACGAACGGCAGCCGAGTTCCTCGCGGAGCGCGTCGAGCAGTGAAATCCCGTCACCGGCACTGACCGCCTCGCCGTTCAGGACGAAGGGGATCCGCGTCAGACCTTCAGCCGGTACGGCAATGGCCGCGTCGGTAGCGCGTCGAGGCTTCGTGCTGCTCAGGGGCCCGGGTGCGCCAACGCGCGGCGGCTCAGCTGAAAGAGGAGCCGCAACCGCACGTACGGGTCGCGTTGGGGTTGCTGATGTTGAAACCGGCGCCCTGGAGCCCATCGCTGTAGTCGAGCGTCGAACCCGTCAGGAGCTCGGCGCTGGCTGCGTCGACGACGACCTTGACGGCGCCGAACTCGCTCACCACGTCGTCGGACATGACCTCGGTGTCGAAGAACATCTCGTAGCTGTAACCCGAGCACCCACCCGGCTTCACCGCCACACGCAGCGCCAGGTTGTCGCCGTCCTCCTGGGCCAGGAGCTCGCCTACCTTGACGGTGGCCGTGTCGCTGAGGGTCACCGGCGCCGGCTTCTTCCCGATGTTCACGGAAGTGGTCATGGTCGTCACTAGTTCCTCCTCGTCGCCCCGGCTCCCTGAAAGCCGGCCGATTGCGGCACTCAATGCGCCGCGGGACGCCCTTCATGTTATCGGTGCTGCTCGGGGAGCAGCACCCCGGCACACAAAGATCGGAAATCGCCATCACGCAGGTAGAATGTGTTTTGATGGCCCAGAGATCCGATACGGCACTGCCTTCAGGGGAGTCGACGTCCGGCGAACGTGCGGACGAGGTGCGCGAGCGCCTGCGGGCCGTGGTCGACCCCGAACTCGGGGACACCATCGTCGATCTGGGGATGGTCCGGGGCGTCACCATCGAGGACGACGACGTCACCGTCGAGGTAGCGCTCACCATCGCGGCCTGTCCGCTGCGCACCCAGATCGAAACGGATGTCACCGGTCACGTCCAGTCGCTCGACTGGGTGCGTTCGGTCCGGGTCGAGGTGGCGGCGATGGACGCGGACGAACGGGCCGCCGTCATGTCCCGGGCCCGCTGGAAGGCCCGGGAGGACGCCCCGGAGACCGCCGTCCCGGTGGACGCCCGCGTGCTCGCCATTGCTTCGGGCAAGGGTGGCGTGGGCAAATCGTCGGTGACGGTGAACCTGGCCGTCGCGCTCGCGGCACGCGGCTTGACCGTGGGCATTCTCGATGCAGACATCTGGGGTTTCTCCGTGCCGCGCCTTTTGGGCATGGAAGGCGACGTCGAGGCCCGTCAGGGAAAGATGGTTCCCCTCGAGCGCCGCGTGGGACCCGGCACCTTACGCGTGCTGTCGATGGGGTTCTTGGCGGACGAAGAGCAGGCGATCATGTGGCGCGGTCTCGTCCTCAACCGTGCGGTCCAGCAGTTCCTGCAGGACGCGCATTGGGGTGCCCTCGACTACCTGCTGATCGATCTGCCACCCGGAACGGGCGACATCCAAATGGGTCTGGCCCGCCTGCTGCCGCGGACCGAGCTGCTCGTGGTGACCACGCCGCCAATGGCCGCGCAGAAGGTGGCCGCCCGGGCGGCAGACATGGCCCGTAAGGGCTACCTGCGGGTGGCCGGGGTGATCGAGAACATGAGCGACTTCACTTGCGAGCACGGCACGACGTACGCACTGTTCGGATCGGGGGGTGGCGAACGCCTGGCCCACGGGCTCGGCGTGCCACTGGTCGGCTCGATCCCGTTGCACCCGGACTTCGCCGCGGGTGGGGACGCGGGGATGCCGGTTGCCGCGCAGGATGGCGGCGAGCTGGCGAAGGTCTTTGCCGATATGGCCCGGGTCGTCGCCGAAGAGGTCGCACCGTTGATCAAGGCCGAAGGCTGCACGGCTCGGATGCTCGAACACGTCGAGGCCGCCGTGGCCCAAGGAGAGGCCGAAGCGGGCTGAGTGGCGGATGACAGCCGCTGGGCCTTCAGGCCGCCCAGCGACTCGCGATGGTGTCTCCCGCCGCGCCGGCGTCGCGGGAACCGACGAGCGTCGCCCGTCCCTCCTCGGTGAGGGCACGCAGGTGCGCCCACAGCGAGAAGCGCGCCACCGGGAGCTGTCGCTCTGTGACATCGCCGTAGACCTCGCCCAAGAGCTCGTCGACCGAGCCCTCGCCGCGCCGTGCCAGCGCCTCGGCCACCCGCTCGTGCCGGCCGAGGCGATGGGCGATGAGCGCGTCGATGACGTCGGGCACGTGGTCCATCAGCCGGCCGTGCCCGGGAGCGAGGGTGCCGATGGCCGGCGCCTCGTCGCGCACCCGGGCCAGGCTGGTGAGGTACTGGTGCAGATCGCCGTCGGGCGGGCGGATGACAACCGTCGAGCCGTGCATGACGTGGTCGCCGGTGAGTAGCAGGGCGTGCTCCTCGACCAGCCAGCACAGGTGATCGGACGCGTGACCCGGGGTATGCAGCGCGCGGAGGGTGAGTGCAGCCGGCGAGCCGGCGGCGCCGGACGTGAGGGGGCTGGTGAGCGACCAGCCTTCGCCCGCGCACTCGTCGGGAGCGAACGTCTCGGCCGGAGCGAAACCGACGACGCGGGCGCCGGTGGCGGTGGCAAGCGCGGCGGCCCCAGGCGCGTGGTCGACGTGGGTGTGCGTCACCACGATGGTGCGGATCGGTCCGAGCAGAGCGGCCGCCGCCACGATGGCCGCGGTATGCGTGGCGTCGTCCGGACCCGGGTCCACGACAACCGGCTCGGTGTCGCCGATGAGATAGGTATTCGTACCCGGACCGGTCATGAGCCCGGGGTTCGGGGCGGTGAGCCGACGGACACCCGGTGCCACCTCGTCGATCCGGCCTGGCTCTGGAACCGGGCCGACGCCGAAGTCCGGCACCGCAGGGATCACGGGTCGGCCGGCCGCGGGCCAGGAGCGGCGTCCGGACCCTCCTCGTTCGCCTGCATGGACACCGCGCGCACGGCGGCGTTGAAGTCCCCGAGCGAGCCATCGCCGCCCGGATCAGGCACCGGCGCGCGCTCGTAAGCCGGGTCGCCCGGGAGCACGATGCGCATGCCGTTGCCGTCGGGCACCACGCGCGGCTCGATGGCCGGCACCGAGCTCGAGGCGGCCGCAGCAGCGTCGAGGAGGTCGGCACTGGTGGCGAAGCGCCCGATGGCCTGCAGGTTGCGAATGGTGGGAAAGATGATCTCGATCTCGCCGGCCCGGTGGCGCGCCAACGCGTCGTCGGGTGTAATCCACACCTCGGCGATGGTCTCGCCGGCATCGTGCGCGGCGATCTGGCCGGGCGGGGCGGCCGCCACGAAGAAGCGGGTGTCGTAACGCCGGGGGGCGCCGCGCGGGGTGATCCAGTGCGCGAAGTAGTGGATGTCGCCGACGCCCAGGCGCAGGCGCTCGTCGCGGCACAGGTCGAGGAAGCGGCGGGTGCCGGCGTTCACCGCGAGGCGCTCGGCCACGAAGCGGGCCTCCTCGGCGGGATCGCCCGCCAGCAGGTCCGGCCCGCCCTCACGTTGCGCCAGCAGGAGGCCCGCCTCCTCGAACGTCTCGCGCACCACCGCCACCCAGTAGGCCAGGCCGCCGGCGTCGAAGCCCAGGAGGGCGCTGGCCTCGGCGTCGCTGCGCCCGGCGCACAGGGCCTCCGCCTCGGCGCCGCCGTCAAGTGGGTCCACCGCCCCGCCGGGGAACACGTAGGCGCCACCGACGAAGTCCGAGCGCAAATTGCGCCGGACCATCAGGACCTCGAGCGCGCCGTCGCCCGTCGGCGAGACGGCGTCCCGCACCAGCATGACGGTGGCGGCGGGGCGGATGGCGACTTCGGAGGGAGGAACCGCGGGAGGCACGCCATGAGGGTACCGGCGGTACGGGGCGGCGCCCCCGGAACGGGGCCACCCCTTCGCTAACCTGACCCATCCCATGAGCAGCACCGATTTCGAGCCCGCGCCCGCCGACGCGCCCGGGGGTGCGCCGGCGCCTGGGTCCACACTGCGCCAGGTGCCACGCCGCTACTTGGCGCTCGGGCTCATCATCGTGGCCATCTTCCTGCTCGGCGCCCTGGTGCTCGTCCGGGACCACTACGCCCCCTCCAGCTCGCCGACCACCGAGACGTTCACCCCGGCCTCCTCGTCGCTCGTCAACACGCTGGCGACGCTGCCCCAGACGGTCTTCGACACGGTGGGGGTGTCGTCACCGGCGAGCCCGATCACGCCACTGCGCGCAACGTCGGGCTCGGGTGCCGCACCGATGTGGCAGGCCACGGTGAACGGCGGGCCGCCCGAGCCGGTGGTCTTCTTCTACGGCGCCGAGTTCGCGCCCTACGCCGCCGCCGAGCGCTGGCCCCTGGTGCTGGCGTTGTCGCGCTTCGGCACCTTCCGCCAGTTGGGGCTCATGCAATCGAGCGCGACGACGGCCTTCGCCAACGTGTCCACCTTCACCTTCTACGACACGTACTACACGAGTGCGCACGTGATCCTCGAGCCTGTCGAGCGCTACAGCTCGTTGAACCCGACGGGAGCGCGGTACCTGAGCCTCCAGACGCCCGACACGCGCCAGCGTGCGGCGATCTCGGGCTACGCATCGAGCGCGACGACGTTCCCGTTGCTCGACGTGGGCAACCGGTGGGTCCTGAACGCATCGAGCTTCACGCCGGGCGTCCTGCTCGGGCTGACGCAGGACCAAATCGCCGGCGACCTGAGCTCACCGACCAGCCCGCTGACCGAGGCGGTCGTCTCCGCCGCCAACGAGATCACCGCTGCCATCTGCGCGGTGGACGGGCAGAAGCCGGACAGCGTGTGCGAGAGCCGCGGCGTCGTGGCCGCGGATCAGGTGCTGAAGATCACGCCTCCGGCGTAGCGCGCGGTGACTCAGCTCGCGCGTCGATCGAGCACCGTCTTGCGCTCGATCTCGTTCAGCCCGCCCCAGATCCCGTGCGGTTCGCGGATCCGGATGGCGTAGTCGAGGCAGTCAGACCTCACTCGGCACTGGTCACAGATCGCTTTCGCCCTGATCTCGCGGGAGGCCTTCTCCTCTTTCCGTTCGGCGTGTGAAGGCGGGAAGAAAACCGCTGCCTGCGGTCCCCTGCAGGCTGCCTTCAACTGCCACATTTCTTGTCCCTGGCGCATGAAACCCCCCGATAGGGCACTTCAGAACCCCCCCTGCGAGCCAAGCTATCGCCGGGGTTTCCCGCTTTCAAGGGTCTTGACCAGGATCTTTGGCGAGCCATCGATCTTGGTCGCGAGCCCGGCAACTACGCTCGGCCCGACATGGACGTGGCGACCTTCTGCGCACAGAGCCACGTCCTCGTCGTGGCCGGCAAGGGCGGAGTGGGCAAAACGACGATGAGCGCGGCGGTGGCGCGCATGGCCGCTGACGTCGGCAAATCGGTGCTCATCGTCGAGCTCGAGGGCAAGTCCGGGATCACCGCGGCGTTCGGCCGGGAGGGCGACCTGGGCTACGAGGAAGAGCAGCTGGGAGCATCCGTGCGGGCCCGACGGCTGACGCCGGACGACGCGCTGGTCGAGTATCTCGAGGACCACGGGTTGAAGCGCGTGTCCAAGCGGCTGGCGCACTCAGGGGTGTTGGACGTGGTCTCGACGGCCATCCCCGGCATCCGGGACGTCCTGGTGCTGGGCAAGGTCAAACAGCTCGAGCGGGAGGGCGTCGCCGATTTGATCGTGGTGGACGCCCCTGCCACCGGCCACGCCATCACCTTCTTGACCTCCGCCCGGGGCATGGTCGACGCCGCCCGGGGCGGGCCCTTGCGGACACAGGCTCAGGACGTGGTCGACCTGCTCAGCGACCCGGCCCGGTGCCGGGTCATCCTGGTCACGCTGCCCGAGGAGCTCCCCGTCTCCGAGACGATCGAGTCGGCCTACACGTTGGAGGACAGGGCGGGCGTCCAGCTGGGGCCGGTGATCGTGAACGCCTGTGACCCCGAACCGGTCGGCCTGGACCGCCCGGCGGCCGAGGTGGCGGCTGCGGCAGGTGTGGGGGTCGCCGAGTCCTTGGCGCCGGCGCACCTGGCCGCCCTGGAGGAGGCCCGGTTGTTCCGCCTGGAGCGGCACGGAGTCTCGGCCGAGCAGGTGGAGCGCTTACGGCGCGAGTTGCCGCTGCCGCACCTGCTGGTGCCGTCGATCGACGCGGAGCGGATCGGCCCTGGAGAGACCCAGGTGCTCGCCGACGCACTGGCCGCGGCGGTGGAGTCGCTGGTGCCTGAGGGCGCGGCGTGAGCGCGGCCTCGGTCTCGGCATCGGCGGTGGCGGTGGCGCCGGCGGGGGCGGTGGCGCCTGCTCTGGGGGCCCTGGTCCGCGACCGCTCCGTCGTGGTGTGCTGCGGCTCGGGCGGCGTCGGGAAAACCACGGTGTCGGCGACGTTCGCCCTGGCGGCCGCGCGGGCGGGGCGCCGGGCCTGTGTGGTCACGGTCGACCCGGCGCGGCGCCTGGCCGACGCGCTCGGCGTGCAGTCGCTTCCGAACACCCCGACGGAGGTGGCCGGCGAGTGGCCCGGGCACCTCTACGCCCTGATGCTGGACTCCAAGGGCACCTTCGACGACCTGGTCGAGCGGTACGCCCGCACGCCGGAGCAGGCGGAGTCGATCCTGGGGAACCGCCTCTACCAGAATCTCGCCGGCGCCCTCTCGGGGACGCAGGAGTACATGGCGATGGAGAAGCTCTACGAGCTCGTCCAGTCCAATCAGTTCGACATCGTGGTCGTCGACACGCCTCCGACCCGCAACGCGCTGGACCTGCTCGACGCGCCGCGGCGCCTGACGCGCTTCTTGGAGAACCGTCTCTTCCGTGCGCTGCTGGTGCCGACCCGCATGTCGCTGCGCGCGGTGGGTGTCGCCACCCAGGCGCTGTTGAGGACGATTTCGAAGGTGGCGGGCGCCGAGATCGTGCAGGACGCCGTGGCCTTCTTCCAGGCCTTCGAGGGGATGGAGGAGGGTTTTCGCACCCGGGCGACTGCGGTGCACGAGCTGTTGGCCGACCCGGCCACGGCCTACGTACTGGTGACCTCGGCCCGACCCGACGCCGTTGAGGAAGCCGGTTTCTTCGCCTCCAAGTTGGCCGAGCGAGAAGTGGCGGTGGCCGCACTCGTGGTGAACCGGATCGCGCCGTCGTTCGGGACCGAGGACGGCGCGGCCGAGCCGCCGGCCGGCGTCGCCGGGGTAGCCGAGCTCGAGCCCTTGGAGGCGAACCTGGCCGAGCTCAACGTCGTGGCGGCGCGGGAGGCATCGAGCTACGCGGGCCTGGCGGCGCAGGTCTCGCCCGCCCCCGTCGGTCGGATCCCACTGTTTGGACACGACGTGCACGAGCTGGCCGGGTTGGAGCGGGCGGCCGACAGCCTCTTCGGCTGACCCGAGCGTCGCGCCTGGGGGTTGTGCGGGTTACCGGACCCAGAAGGGGTCCGATAGTCTGCCGTCGGTGCAGACCATCCTGGTCGCCAGCGACGCGCTCACCGTCCGCAAGGAGGTGGAAGCCGTCATCAGCGGGCCCGACATCGAGGTGCGCTCGGTGACCTCGGGACCCGAGGTGGTGGCGTTCGTGGCCGACGAGTCGCCCGACCTCGTGATCGTCGACATGCAGATGGGCAACATGGGGGGCATGGCGGTATGCCTCGAGCTCCGGCTGCAGGAGTCGTACGACGCGATCGATCACATCGCGGTCCTGATGCTCCTCGACCGCCGCCCCGACGTCTTCTTGGCGCGTCGATCCGGGGCGGAGGGCTGGCTGGTCAAGCCGCTCGACCCGCTGCGGCTCCGGCGTGCCGTCAAGGCTCTCCTCAACGACGGCACCTTTGCCGACGACTCGTTCACCCCCGTGCCCGTGCTGGTGGGCGCCGGACCCCAGCTCCAGGCGGGACCCGAGCCCAAACACTGATTACCGGCGCCGCCGTGTCCTCGAACCGCCGGGAGCCTTCCGAACCCCCTCCGACGGGGCGTTCGCGCTGGTTGCGCCGGCGCCGAACCCAAGACAGCAGCGCCAGGAACGCCGGGGCGCGAGGCAGCGCCCTCCACGGGTCGGAGGCGTCGGCCTCCGCCAGCGAGCAGGAGCGCATCATCCTCGAGGCCCTGGCCGACCTGCGCGACAAGGACGTCCGCGAGGTGATGACGCCCCGGGTGGACGTCACCTACCTCACCATCCCGGTGCACGCAGAGGACATCGCCCAGGCGGTGCGCACCACCGGGCACAGCTGCTTCCCGGTCGTGCACGACGACCTCGACGACCTCATCGGCATCCTCTTCGTCAACGACATCTTTCGTACGGGAGGCCGCGGGGGGTCCCGCAGTGACGCCGGCGGCGAATCAGCCCGCGACCGCGACGCCACCGACCCCAGCCCGCTGGAGATCTCGCGCAAGGTCCGGCCGGCACACCTGGTGCCCGAGACCCTCGGGGTGCTCGAAGCGTTGGCCGACATGCGCAAGCACCGTCGCGCTGTCGCCGTCGTCGTCGACGAGTACGGCGGAGTAGCGGGACTCCTCACCGTCAAGGACCTCCTCGAACCGCTCGTCGGCGAACTGCACGACGAGTTCGACGAGGAAGAGGAGTCACGCATGGTCCGGGTCGACAACACCCGATGGCTTCTCGACGGGCAGACCAACATGGACGACGTGCGCGAACGACTCGGCGTCGAGATCCCAGACGGTGAATACGTGACGCTGGGCGGGCTGCTCTTCGAGCGCTTCGGTCACATTCCCAGCGAGGGCGAGGAAGTGCGCGTCGGCGACTGGGTCTTCAAGGTCGTCGAGATGGACAAGCGGAGGGTCGCCCAGGTGGTCGCGACCTTCGCCGGGGACGCCACGGAGCTGGCTGGGGGTGGTGGCCGTGGCGGTGGCG
>DASXEK010000026.1:0-19019 GCA_036490155.1 Acidimicrobiales bacterium
CCTCCTTCGCGGCGCGTCAGGCCGACAACGAGCGCCGAGCGGCCCAAGGACTCGCTCCGCGCACACGCCGCCGGCGCCGCACCACCGTCGCCGACCTGGTCGCAGCTGGACCCAATGCGCCACCGTGAGGGGACCCGACTCCATCGCCCGGGCAAGGGTTGACCAGACGCGTCCAGACAGAGGAAGCCGCGGAGCTCGGGGCGTCGAGGGCGTGAGATAACCGCCTGCTACAACAAACGTGAACATGGGTGAGGTCTAAACGTGAAGACCTCCAAGTGCGCCCCCCGGGATTTGAACCCGGAACCTGCGGATTAAGAGTCCGTTGCTCTGCCGTTGAGCTAGAGGCGCCTCGGAGAGTGTAGGCGAGCGACCAGCCGTGGCTTACCCGAAAGTGCGGGGCGAGGGAGGTTGGGACTGACCCCGCCGAGGGACGCCCGTCGCCCCGTCTTGACCAACGGCGCCACGACGGTACCAGGGGGGCTGACGTGGGCGTCAGGTACAATCGCACCCGCTCGCACGCCCTGCGGCGGGCTTCGAAGATGTTCGGCGCGCCACGTCGACGCGGGGAAAGGAGCGCAGTGGACCTCGAGTTCTCGGGCGAGCAAGAGGAGCTGCGCGCGTCGGTCCGGTCGTTCCTCGACAAGGAGTGCACCCTCGGGGTCGTGCGCCACGTCGTCGAGTCCGGTGAGGCGCCCACCGCGCTCTGGGCGGCCATGGTGTCGCTGGACTGGCCCGCCCTCGCCGTGCCCGAGGAATTCGGGGGCGTCGGCCTCGGCTTCGTCGAGACCGCGGTGGTCGTCGAGGAGCTCGGCCGCTGCGCCGCCCCCGGACCGCTCCTCGCCACGATCAGCCAGTTCGCCCCGATGGTGCGCGAGGCCGGGACGCCCGCACAGGCCCAGCGCTTCCTGTCCTCGGTGGCCGCCGGCACCTGCACTGGCGCGGTGGCCCTGGCCGACCACCCGCGCGGCTGGGTGCTCGACGACGTCACCTTGCGCGCCGAGCGCGCCGAGGGTGGCTGGGTCCTCGAAGGCACGAAGCTCGGCGTCATGACGGGCCACGGCGTCGACGAGGTCGCGGTCGTGGCCCGGGCGGACGACGGCGTGGGTGTCTTCGTCGTGCCGGCCGCGGAGGCCGGCCTCACCGCGGTGCACTCGCTCGATGCCAGCCGACCCCTCTCGACCGCATCGCTCGACCGCGTGCTCGTCCCCGACGACCGCGCGCTCGGCGATCCCGGAAGCGCCGCCACCACCCGGGCCGTCACCCGCGCCGTCGAGGAGGCCACGGGCGCGCTCGCGCTCGAGACGGTCGGCGCCTGCGACGCCCTCTTCCAGATGGTCCTCGCCTACGTGAAGGACCGCAAGCAGTTCGGGGTCCCTGTCGGCTCGTTCCAGGCCATCAAGCACAAGATGAGCAATATGTTCCTGGCCCTCGAGCGCGCCCGCTCGTTGTGCTACTTCGCCGTGGCGGCCATCGCCGAGGACACCCCGTCGCGCGCCGGCGCCGCCGCCATGGCCAAGGCGGCCAGCGACGACTGCCAGCATGAGGTCTGCGGCGAGGCGCTCCAGTCGTTCGGCGGCATCGGCTTCACCTGGGAGCACGACGGGCACCTGCTGATGAAGCGGGCCGAGGCCGACGGCGCGCTCTTCGGTGGCGCGCCCGAGCACTCGCTCGTCGTTGCCGCCTCCCTGGGGTGACCCTCGGCTGACGGGCAGACTGGCCGGATGCGCCCCGGCGAAGCACTCATCGCCGCGCTCGGCCTCGCGCCGCATCCCGAGGGCGGGTGGTACCGCCGCACCTGGGAGTCGACGGCGCCCGCCGGCGAGCGTCCGGCGGGCAGCGCCATCTACTACCTCTTGCTCGCCGGCGAGGTCTCAGCCCCACACCGCATCGACGCTGTCGAGCTGTGGCACTTCTACGCCGGTGACCCGCTCGAGCTCCGGCGTGAGTGGCCCGACGGCTCGCACGATGTGACGATTCTCGGGCCCGACGTCGCGGCGGGCCACCGCCCCCAGGCCGTCGTCGAGTCCGGCGTGTGGCAGTCGGCGCGTCCCCTCGGGCGCTACGCCCTCGTTGGGGCGACGGTGACACCCGGGTTCACCTTCGACGGCTTCGAGCTCCGCGGCGACGCGTCCTCGCCGTGACACACGCCGCAGCCTGATCAGGCAGGATGGAGGTCGGATCCCGAGAGAGGAGGCCGACCGAGATGAGCGAGCGCGCGGAAGAGGGGCTGTCGGCCCTGCTGCACGAGACCAGGACGTTTCCCCCGCCCGAGGACCTGGCCCGGTCGGCCAACGCGCAGCCCGGCATCTACGCCGAGGCCGACGCGGATCGTCTGGGGTTCTGGGAGGCCCATGCGCGCCGGCTCACCTGGGCCGAGCCCTGGTCGCAGGTGCTCGAGTGGGACGCACCTTTCGCCAAGTGGTTCGTCGGAGGAAAGCTCAACGTCTCGGTCAACTGCGTGGACCGCCACGTCGCCGCGGGGCTGGGCGAGCGGGTGGCCTTCCACTGGGAGGGCGAGCCGGGCGACACCCGCACGATCACGTATTCCGACCTGCTGGCCTTGGTGAGCCAGGCCGCCAACGCGCTGACCGAGCTCGGCGTGCGCGCCGGCAACAAGATCGCCATCTACATGCCGATGATCCCCGAGACGGTGGTGGCCATGCTCGCCTGCGCCCGTCTCGGCGCACCGCACACCGTCGTCTTCGGCGGCTTCTCCTCCGACGCCCTCCGTGGCCGCATCCTCGACTGCGACGCCCGCTTCGTGATCACCGCTGACGGCGGCAATCGCCGCGGCGCGCCCAGCGCGCTCAAGCCGGCGGTCGACGAGGCGCTGGCCGGATGCCCCGACGTGCGGAAGGTGCTGGTCGTGCAGCGCACGGGCCAGGACGTCGCGTGGGACGACGCCCGCGACGTCTGGTGGCATGACGTCGTGCCCCGCCAGTCGGAGCACCACGAGGCCGAGGCGTTCGACGCCGAGCACCCGCTCTACATCATGTACACCAGCGGCACGACGGCGAAGCCCAAGGGCATCCTGCACACGAGCGGCGGGTACCTGACCCACGTCTCGGCCACCCACCGCCTGGTCTTCGACCTCAAGCCCGAGACCGATGTCTTCTGGACGGCCGCCGACATCGGCTGGGTGACCGGCCACAGCTACATCGTCTACGGGCCACTCGCCAACGGGACTACATCGGTCATGTACGAGGGCACGCCCGACACGCCCACCCGCGACCGCTGGTGGCAGTTGATCGAGAAGTACAAGGTCAACATTCTCTACACCGCGCCGACGACGATCCGGACGTTCATGAAGTGGGGCGAGGACCTGCCCGCAGCGCACGACCTGTCGAGCCTGCGCCTCCTCGGTTCGGTGGGCGAGCCCATCAACCCCGAGGCGTGGATCTGGTACCGCACCTTCATCGGCGGTGGGCGCTGCCCCATCGTCGACACCTGGTGGCAGACCGAGACGGGCGGCATCATGATCACGCCGCTCCCGGGGATCACGGCCACCAAGCCCGGCGCCGCCATGACGCCGTTCCCCGGCATCGCCGTCGACGTGATCGACAACGACGGCCGCTCCGTGGACAACGACGAGGGCGGCTATCTCGTGCTGACCGAGCCCTGGCCGGGCATGCTGCGCGGCATCTACGGCGACGACGAGCGCTACAAGGAGACCTACTGGTCGCGCTTCCCGGGCCGCTACTTCGCCGGCGACGGCGCCAAGCGCGACCAGGACGGCGACCTCTGGTTGCTCGGCCGGGTGGACGACGTGATGAACATCTCGGGGCACCGCATCTCGACGACCGAGGTGGAGCACGCGCTCGTCAGCCACCCCGCGGTGGCCGAGGCGGCCGTGGTCGGCGCCAACGACGCCACCACGGGCCAGGCCATCGTCGCCTTCGTGACGGTCAAGGGCGGCATCGACACCGAGGGCGAGGCCGGCGAGGCACTGGTGAAGGACCTGCGCGAGCACGTCGCCCACGAGATCGGGCCGATCGCCAAGCCGCGCCAGATCCTGCTCACGCCCGAGCTCCCGAAGACCCGCAGCGGCAAGATCATGCGGCGCCTCCTCCGCGACGTCGCCGACGGGACCGAGCTCGGCGATGTCACGACGCTGCTCGACCCCACGGTGGTCAACGCCATCAAGGACCACATGGCAGAGGGCGGGGGAGAAGAGAAGGAGTAACGGCGCCCCTCCCGCTGGGCGGTGCTGTCGCCGGCCCTCAGGCCGGGGCGTGCACCTCGACCACGGTGGCCGAGCCCATACCGCCGCCGGCGCAGAGCGTGCCCACCCCGATGCCGCCGCCGCGTCGGCGCAGCTCGTGGATCAGCGTCACCAAGATGCGCGTCCCCGACGCCGCGATCGGGTGGCCCAGGCCGACGGCGCCGCCGTTCACGTTGACGATGTCGTGGGAGAACCCGAGCTTGCGCGAGCAGGCGACGGCCATGGTGGCGAAGGCTTCGTTGATCTCGACCAGGTCGACGTCGGACTCGGTCAGGCCGGCCTTGTTGAGCGCCCGCGGCACGCAGATCGTCGGCGCCAGCCCGGTGCGCGCCGGCTCAATTCCGGCGGAGTTCCACGACCGCACCGTCGCCAGCGGCTCCAGCCCGTGCGCCTCGGCGTACGCCCGCGAGGTCACCATGACGGCGGCCCCCCCGTCGGCGATGCCCGACGAGTTGCCGGCCGTCACCTGCCCGTCGGGCCCCGAGAGCACCCGCAGCGCCGCCAGCTTCTCGAGCGTCGTGTCGGCCCGGGGGTGCTCGTCCACGCTGACGGTCACCGTCTCACCGCGCCCCGCCGGCACGTTCAATGGCACGATCTCCTCGGCGAAGCGGCCGTCCTGGGTCGCCGCCACTGCCCGCATGTGTGAGTGGTACGACCAGTGGTCGGACTCCTCGCGGGTGATGCCGCACTCGCGCGCCGTGTTCTCGCCGACCGTGATCAGCATGTTCGTGTTGGGCGCGTCGGGCGTGTTCGGGTGGCTGGGCGGCATGTAGCGCTCGACCCCGCCGAAGGGGAAGGGCGACTTCTCGAAGAGCATCGGGCCGCGGGTCATGGTCTCCACTCCGCCCGCCAGCACGACGTCGGCCATGCCCGAGCGGATGTGCGCCGCCGCCTCCTGCACCGCCATCATCCCGGTGGCGCACTGGCGCTGCACGGCGCCGCCCGGCGTGTCGGGCGGAAGGCCCAACGCGTTGGCGAGGTAGCGCGCCGTGTCGCCACCCCCCTGCAGGACTTCGCCCACGATCAGGTCGTCGATGTCAGCCGGGTCCACCCCAGAGGCGGCGATGACGCCGGCGAGCGTTTGCATCCCGATATCGTGCAGGCTGAGCCCGGCCAGGCTGCGCCCGGAACGCCCGATCGGCGTGCGGGTGGCGGCAACGATGACGGCGTCGGTGGCCTCGGTCATGACAGGTCGTGTCCCTTCCTGAAGGTGCCCGGCGGCCGCGCCCCCCTGGCAACAAAATCGGTGGTCACCCCCGGGATTGACCCCCGGGAGCGCATCGGTCATGCTGCAACGAACCTGACGCCGGCGTCAACTTTCCGCACTGGCGCCCGACTCAGCCTCCCGGGGGACCGCATCGTGTTGATGGACGAGCATCTGGGCCAAATGGCCGCCGAATTCGGTGACCGGACTGCGTTCAGCGTGGTCGACGTCGGCGCCCTCACGTTCGCCGAGTGGGACGGCACCGCCAACGCGCTGGCCCGCCGCCTCCTCGATGCCGGCCTCGAACCCGGCGGCCGCGTCGGCATCCACCTCCAGCCCGAGCACGCGTTGCGCTGGCTGGTCTCGTACTCGGCCGCCCACCGGGCCGGCGGCGTCGCCGTGCCCATGAACCCGCGCCTCGCCCCCGCCGAGGTGGCCCACGTCCTGGCCCACTCCGGCGCCACGGGCGTCGTGGCCGCCGGCGACCTCGTCGCGGCCGACCTCGCCTCAGGCGGTGGCCGCCTCGCCTTCCTGATCGACGCCGGCGCGGAGGGCCCCACCGTGCCGCCCCCACCCGGCGCCACCGCGCCCGTGCTCGCCTGGGACGATGCCGTCACCGGCGACCGCGCGCCGTTCCAGGCGCCGCGGGGCTCCGACGACCTGGCCGACATCCTCTACACGTCGGGCACCACGGGCCGGCCCAAGGGAGTGGCCGTTCGCCACTCGAACGGGTCCATGATCGGCGCCGTCGAGCCCAACTGGACCGGTGGCGGATGGGTGCACGCCAGCCCGCTGTTCACCTTTGCCGGCATCGCGCTCGTCTACACGCCGATGAAGCTCGGGCTCCAGGTCATCTATCAGCCGCGCTTCGACGCCGACCGCTGGCTGCGCGTGGTGGAGGAGGAGCGCCCGGTCGCCGTCTTCCTCGTCCCAGCTATGGCGCATCTGCTGATCGATCACCCCCGCTTCGACCAGGCGGACCTCTCGTCGGTGACCATGTGCTCGGTCGGCAGTGCGCCGCTGGCGCCCTACGTCGTGGAGCGCCTGCAGGCCAAGATGCCCGACGCGCTCGTCTCCAACAATTACGGCATGACCGAGGCCGGCTCCGCCTACTGCATCATGCCGCAGGGCGAGGCGGTGAAGCGCCCCGGCTCGGTCGGCCAGATGGCCCCGCCGGCCGTCGTTCAGATCGTTGACGACCACGGCACTCCGCTGCCCGCGGAGCAGGTCGGTGAGGTGCGCCTCCAGATGCCGGGCCGCCAGCGCGAGTATTTCAACGACGCCGAGGCGACGGCCGAAATGTGGCGGGACGGCTGGCTCGTGACCGGCGACCTCGGCAAGCTCGATGCTGACGGCTACCTCTACATCGTCGGCCGCTCCAAGGACGTCATCATCCGCGGCGGCAACAACGTGCACGCCACCGACGTCGAGCATGCCCTGGTCCAACACGAAGCTGTCAAGGAGGTCGCCGTGGTCGGCGCCCCCCACCCGGTGCTCGGTGAGGACGTCGTCGCGTTCGTGGTCCTCCAGCCCGACGCGACGGCCACGCCCGACGAGCTGCGGACCTTCGGCCTCGAACACCTGGCCGACTACAAGGTGCCCCGCCAGTTCGTTTTCGTCGATGCCCTGCCCCGCAACCCGACGGGGAAGGTGATCAAGCCGGAGCTGCGAGCCCGGTTCGCCTCCGCACCCGCTTGAGCGGACTCACCGAGTCGTCCGAGCGGGCGACGAATCCGGCCGGGTCGAGAACCGGTGAGACACGTGACGCGGGGATGAACTCTTCGGGAATCGGCAAGAGTTCGCGCCGCGCGTTCAAAGACGGTGCGAGCGTTGCGTATACTCGCTTCATCATGAGTTCGCACACGGCGCTCAATCGGGTCTCTCGGTGTCTGTCCGGAGGGAAGTACGCCCTCGGTCAGCCGCGTGCTGCCATGTCCGAGGTACAGATCTGTGGAATCCCCAAGCTGAGCTCGTGGGAGGTGGCCTCAACGCCGTAGGAAGGACGACACAAAGTCCCGACGTTGAGAAGCCGCTTCCCTAAGCAGGGGGGCGGCTCTTTTGCATTTTGGGGCGCCACTACCCAGGAGAGTCGCAGCCGCGGACCAGGGTGTTCCTGGAATGAGGTGTGAACCTGACCCGAGAACGAATCGACATCACGATGAACGAAGCCACCAGACAGAAAGCGAGGGACACGATGGAGACGCTGTGCCGCCGTTGCCACTTCCACCCGGCGTCTCCTCGGATCGCGGGGTACTGCTCATGGGATTGCTACGACGCAGACGATGACGAGGACGGTGCCGCCGACGGGAAGGGCGACAAAGCCGCCTGAGCCGTCGCGACGTGGCTCTGCGGCGGCGCGCTCAGGCGGCCACTTCGGCCAGCTCCTTGTCGAGGTGAGTCGGCTTCACGACTGCCGGCGCCGCCTCGACTGAAGAGAACCGCCGCTTCCAACCAAGAGCGGGTCGTTCCACGAGCCGCCAGGAAACCTCCGCCGCGACGAACGTCGCGACGAGCGCCAATGGGACACGGAGCAGGCCGAAGCCGGCCAGCCAGGTGAGCCAGACGTAGTGCCACAGGTAGAGGCCGTACGAGCGCCGACCGACGTACGTTGCGATGGGTGACTCCACGATGCTGCGGTGCGAGCGTGTCCGGTCGCCCAGGAACACCACCACCAGGAGCCCGGCGGCCACGGAGACCGCGACCCAGGTCGCGGTGAACAGTGCGGCCGAGACTTTCTGGTCGAACACCCACGAACCCCAACCCAGGATCAGGAGCGACCCGGCGACGAGGACGTGCCGCGCCTGTCCCTCCGCCATACGGAGCCAGCGTGCCCTTCGCGACCACGCCACCGCGAGCGCGGCACCAACCAGGAACGCACCAGCCCGGGTGTCCGAGCTCATGTCGACCCGCAAGGTGAGCCCGCCGTGGCTGTGCAGCGCGACGTCGAGGAACGACGCCGCGGCTGCAATCACGGCCACCCATCCCACCGCGCGCCGGCCAGAACGGCACAGCAGGAGCACGGCGACCGGCGACCACAACAGATAGAACTGCTCTTCCACGGCGAGGGACCACATGTGGCCCAGTGGGACATAGCCGGTGAACCAACCCCAAATCTCGGCCCAATTCGTGACGTACAGGAGCGCGGCCCCCACACCTTCGAACGCGGTCCACGGCGAGGTGCCTCTGCCGACGAGGCCTCCCGGGACGGTGGTCGTCCAAGGAGCGGTGCCGCGGGTCGCCAGGACGACGAGGAACCATCCGGTGAGGAAGAAGACCAGGGCGGGCAACAGCCGCAACGCTCGCCGGGCGAAGAAATTGGTCAGCGAGACGCCTCCCGTGCGGAAGCGCTCCTCGACGAGCAGACCGGTGATGAGGAAGCCGCTCAGCGCGAAGAAGACGAACATGCCCGCCTGGCCGATGGCCAGCGGGAGCACGAACGCATGCGAGCAGAAGACGATGCCCCACGCGATGCCGCGGACGCCATCGAGGGCAGGCCGATGGCCGAGGCGACGAGGTGTGGCGTCGTCGCCTCGCGGAAGGTCTTGCACCTCGGAGAACTACCCGCCCAACTTGGGCTGGGCTTGAAGCGACATGGGAATTCAATGAGCCAGACATGTGTTTGCCATGAGAACGCGCAACGACCACTGCGAGAGCGGGGTGAAAACACCCGTTCCAAGGCGGGCGCTGAGAACCTGCTTCGTGCTGCCTACTCGCGCGTAGGGACTCGGATGCCGGCCCAGGCCGGATCGGGCCGACCCGTCTCGTAGGCCTGACGGAGATTGGTCAACCATCCGACGCTGTCGTCGAGGCCGCCGGGACGGTTGTGTGCGAGCCAGAGGTCGCGGTAGCGATCCGTCAGCGCGTCGAGCTCGGCGCCGAGTTCGGCCCGCGTGGCGGGTGGGACCGACGCGAGGAAGCCGTCCCCACCGAGTCGCGCCCGTGCATCCTTGAGCAAGAGGGCGACCAGGTCGACGCTGAAGGCAACCTCGTCCCGGAGGAGTGCCCCATCCGCACGCTCCGGACGTGACCTGGTCGCCGACACGCGGGCCGCGTCGAGGCACCGTTCGACTTCGTCGAGCTCACCTGCGACGAGTCCCTTGGTGAGGCCCCGTCCCACCGGGAGCTGCGGATAGTAGAGGTTCATCACGAGGGTCGACATGTTCGGGAACTGCGGCGTCACCAGCCGGTGGGCGTCACCGAGCGAAAGGACGGCGTCGGCCAGTTTGCCGCTGGCGTCGTGGAAGATGTGGGTCGATAACGCCGCACTGAGATCGAGGTCCTGGTTCGCCTCGAGGCACCACGACACGGCGGCGCCGTAGGCGAACCCGGGCTCGCTGATCACGGGCTGCTGCAGGTGGCCGAGATCGCCCCAGTCCGTGTTCAGGTAGCCCGTCGCTCCGTGCGCCACGGCGGCTGCAGCCGCTCGTTCGCACGTGTTGCGGGCATTGGTCACGCGGCCGAGGATGCTCATCCAGCTCGACGTTCCTGGGGCGACCCAGAACGGCACCCCCGCATCGGCCAAGACCGCGCACCGCTCATCGAAGGGGTACCAGTCGTCGTATCCCCACTCGCACACCGTCACGCTGGCGGGGAGACGCGCAACCAGGTCGGACCGGCCCGACACCATGTCACCCCACATCAACATCTCCCGACCTTCGAGCTCGGGGAGCGCGCGCAGCGTGGCGGCCCAGGTCAAGAAATCGTCGATGCGCTCGGGCGGAAGCTCCCAGGCCTCGTCCAGCCCCACATGGACGTGGCGGCTCGTGAACGAGGGCAACAGTTCGGCCAGCAGCTCGCGGACGAGCTCGAGCGAGCGCGGATCGTTCGGCTCGATCGTCATCGGCGCACGGGTAATGCCGTACGGGTCGGTGAAGCCGTCGGGCGCGATGGCGAGTGGCCGATACTTCTCATGGGCCAGCCAGCGGTTCATGTGGCCCAGGCAGTTCTGGTTTGGCACCAGCTCGACGTGGCGCTCGCGGCAGTAGGCGTCGAGGGCCAGGATCTCCTCGGCGTCGAGCGGGCTCGCTGCCGCGTGGACCTCCTGATGATTGCGGTAGGCGAACGTGTGTTCCGAGTACAGCTGCAGCTGATTGAGCTTGAGGGAGGCCAGGCGGTCGATCAGCGCGTGCAACGAGGCGGTGGTGGGAACCTTGTCGCGCGAGATGTCCACCATGACGCCGCGCACCGGGAGGTCCGGGTGATCCCGCACGACCCCGGCGGGAAGGGCGCCGTCGTGCAGCGCCGCAAGCTGCGCCAGCGTCACCTCGCCGTAGAAGAAGCCGGCATCGTCCGCCGCGGCGAGCTCGACGGTGTCCCGGCCGATGTGCAGCTCGTAGCCCTGTGCGCGTAGCGAGGCGTCGTGGCGCCGGGTGGCCGACCGATTGGCCACCGTGTCGCCGCTCAGCTCGAGCGTCCGGGGGACGGGGAGAAGGTTCATCAGAGCTGCTTTCGGTACACGAAGAACACGTCGGAGACCTCTCCGCCGACGGCGGCATAGGGGACGACCGGCCCGATCCATACGACGGACACCTTGTCGGCGCCGCGGCGGCGCAGCTCGTGCAGCGCGCCGAGGAGCACGCCTTTGCCCATGCCTCGACCCATCAGGTCGGGGCGCACGGCGACCGGGCCGAGGAGCCCTCTGCGGTTTACTTCGAACGCGCAGAAGGCTGTGATCCCTGCGTCTGGTCCGTCCCCCCGGGCGATGATCAGGTTGCCCTTGCCCAGCGCCCGCAGGACCTCCGGCCGCCAGTTGGACCAGTGGGTGTGCATCCAGGTGTCGACCTCGTCGTAGTCCTGGGCCAGCGCGAGCACGTGACCACCGGGATCGTCGGGGATCGACGCCAGGTCGACGTCCATGTTGAAGTTCGTCTCGGCCCGGTGGTAATGCCGCCCTTCGAACAGGCACATGAGCGCGGTCTCGGTGGTCGGCACGCCGGGCCAGAGGAAGTACGGGGGATCGGCGCCCGTGATGAGGCTGGTGTGGCCCGCCTCGCGGGCCCAGGCCTCGACCGCGTCGAGCAACGCGTCCCCGAGACCGTGGCGCCGGGCGGAGGTGTCCACCACGAGGAGCCGGATGTGCGGGCCGTCCTCGCACTCGACCACCGCCACGACACCACGGGTGGGGTCTCCGAAGATGACCGCCGGCTGATCGTCGGTGAAGAGCGCGCCGTCGAGCTCCTCGACGGAGGGTGGCTGGACGACGGAGCAGGCGCACAGCTGCGCGATCGCGTCGAGATCTGCACGTCCGAGGCGGGCCAGCGCTTCGGTCATGTTCGCACCTTCGCCGTGGGTGTACGCGGGAGCATCGAGCTCAGGTTAGGCAGGCTCCGGCGACCGTGCGAAGGCTGCAGCAGGCTTTGTCAGCCCGGTGACGCGCTCTCGTCGGGAAACCTCAGTCGCGCCAACTGGGAGGCCTGTCCGACAATTTGGCCCGTCGAATCCCACAAGACGCAGGTCTCGTCGACCATGCCGTCGGCGACGAGGTTCGCCGTCATACGGATGCCGAGCCAGCCCGGAGCCGGGCGAGCACGGACGTAGGTCGACATCTGGAGGGTGGGGACCCAACCGGTCGAGCCGATCCTGAACGTGGGGGGCGGGATGGCGTCGTTGAAGTAGAGCAACGAGAGAGGATCGGGCGCGCGCCCATCGACGAACCTGGTCCACCCACGCAGTTCCGCCCGGGCATCGGCCGCCGCCGGCGAGTCTCCGAAGGGCAGGGTCGACGGGTCGAGGCGCAGCTCCGTGGTCTGCAGTATCCCGACGGCAACGCCGCCGGGCATCTGGGGCGGGACTCGCATGCACTGTTCGGGATCGGGCGCACCGAGCGGATCGATCGCGTTGTAACGGGTCGAGGCATGCGCGGGCAATTCGCCGACGACGCTGGTGGACTCGACGATGTCGGTGTCGTTCTGACGCAGGACGGCACGGACCTGGGCGGCGGAGCGACCTCGGCGCAGCAGGGTCGTGACGATGGTCGCAGGACCAAGCTCGGGCGGCCGTAGATAGGTGATCGCCGAAGAGACGACCTCCCACGTGGCACCACCATCCTCCCGGCCGGTGGTGCGGGCGGCGCGGCCAAGGAGAGCAAGCAGGTAGCCGCCGTTCGGCTTGTCGCCCACGGTCCAGAGCGGATGCACGTCGACCTCGAACGCCCCGGGAACTCCCGTCGTGCGCACGGCGGTCGCCGCGTCAAAGGAGAGGTCTTCGGGTCCCGGCATGCAGGGGACCCTATCGGCGGCGAAGATGGCGCATGCCCTTCGACCTGGAGGCGACCTTCGGGGACGACTACCTCTACTTCTATGAGGAGTCGATCGACGACGCCCACTCCGACACGGACACCTCGGAGATACTCAGGCTGCTCGAATTGCCGAAAGGGTCCCATATCCTCGACGCCCCGTGCGGGCATGGCCGGATCTCGCGGCGCCTCGCGGCTGCGGGCATGGCGGTCACGGGAGTCGACGTGACGCCCGCGTACCTCGAGCAGGCTCGCGCCGACCCGCACCTGATCCCCGGCACGGTCGACTACGTCGTGGGCGACGTGCGCGAGCTGCCCGTCGATGGGCCCTTCGACGGCGTCGTCTGCTGGTTGAACTCGTTCGGCTACTACGACGACGCGGACTGTCACCGGGTGCTCAGCGAGTTCCACCGGGTGCTGCGCCCCGGAGGCGTGGTGGCCATCGACACGCTCCACCATGACGGCGGCGTGCGGCACTACACCCCCGCGCCCGATGCGGTGGCGGTGCAACGCGGTGACGACACCATGATCGAGCTATGGACGTTCGATCCGGTGAGCGGGCGGATGTGCATCGAGCGCACCGCGCACCGCGACGGAGAGGTGCGACACGCCACCTATTTCGTGCGCCTTCCCACACCGCCCGAATGGGTGGTCTGGCTCGAGACCGCCGGCTTTCACGACGTCCGCTTCCAGGCGGGCGGGGGTGGCCCGCTGGAGGTGGACAGCTGGGAGATGGTGGTGCTCGCGACGGCGTGACCGCCTTGGGTTCGGCGGCGCGGCCCCGACCGCCGGAGAGGGACGGCCCGGAGGCGGCCGGTGGCCCCGAAGGGGCGCGAGAGCCAGCCGTCGAGCGCCTGGATCGACCCCGGTGGCTCGCGGACTGTCGGGTCGACCGGTCGGTCGGGTAGAACGGCAACCATGGGAGCAGGCATCGCGGCGTGGGGCACCTATCTGCCCTATTGGCGCCTCCAGCGATCCGCCATCGGCGCCGTCCTCGGCGGGAGCGGTGGGCGAGGGAGCCGGGCGGTCGCCTCGTACGACGAGGACACGACGACCCTGGGCGTGGAGGCGGGACGGCGCGCGCTGGCCGTGGGGCCGGGCGCGGGTGCCATACAGGATTTGTTCCTCTCGACGCCGGACCCGGGGTATCTCGACAAGACGAGTGCCACGACGGTGCACGCGGCGCTCGGGCTCGGCCGGGCGTGCGGGGCCTACGACTTCGCCGGTTCGTCGCGCTCTGCGCTGGCGACGCTCCTCCAGGCGATGGTGGGCGCGGGGGCCGGTCGTACGACCATGGCCGTCGTCTCGGACCTGCGCACCGGGCTCGCCGGCTCGGCCGAGGAGCGCGACAGCGCCGACGGCGCGGTGGCGCTGGTGTGCGCGCCGGAAGGGGCGGTGGCCGAGTTGGTCGGGCGTGGCGCCGCGAGCGACGAGTTCCTCGATCGCTGGCGCGTGCCGGGCGAGGCCGACTCCCACGTGTGGGAGGAGCGCTTCGGCGAGGAGATCTACGTGCCGCTGGCCCGAGAGGCCTTTGCGGCGGCTTTGAAGGATGCCGGGCTGTCCGAGGGCGACGTCGATCACGCAGTGGTCACCGGCCTGCACGCGCGGGCGACCAAGGCGGTGGCCGGCGGGTTGGGCGTGCGCGACGGCGTCTTGTCGGCTGAGCTGTTGGCGGCGGTCGGAAACCTGGGTGCGGCGCACGCCGGCGTGGCGTTGTGCGATGTGCTTGAGCGGGCCGAGCCGGGTCAGGTGATTGCCGTGCTGTCGTTGGCCGACGGGGCGGACGCCTTCGTGCTGCGGACGACGCCGGCGCTGGCGGAGGCGCAGCGAGCGCGGATCGAGGCGGGTGTGCTCTCGGTGGCCGAGCAGCTGGCGGCCGGGCGGGATGATCTGTCGTATGCCTCATTCTTGACGTGGCGCGGGCAGATGCATCGAGAGCCGCCGCGCCGACCCGATCCGGAGCGCCCTGGCGCGCCGACGGTGCACCGCTCCGAGGAATGGAAGTACGCCTTCGCGGCGAGCCGCTGCACAGCGTGCGGGTTCCGCCACATGCCACCGACCCGGGCCTGCCTCAGCTGCCACGCCATCGACCAGATGCAGCCCGAGCGCCTGGCCGACGTCCCGGGCACCGTCGCCACCTTCACCATCGATCACCTGGCCTTCTCGTTGTCGCCCCCGGTGGTCGGGGTGATCATCGACTTCGACGGGGGCGGCCGCTTCCGCTGCGAGCTGACCGACGCCCGGCCGGACGATGTGTCGATCGGCGATCGGGTGTCGATGACGTTCCGGCGGGTCTGGACGGCCCAGGGCGTGCACAATTACTTCTGGAAGGCCCGGCCGCTGGTCGGCGCCAAGGACTCCCGCGGCGCGGATGCGTCGGGCGAGGCTGGGGAGCGAGGAGACTAAGGGCCATGGGCAGCAGCGGCATCCGAGACCAGGTGGCCATCATCGGCATGGGCTGCACCAAATTCGGTGAGCGGTGGGACAAGGGCGTCGACGACCTATTGACCGATGCGGCCGTCGATGCCGCCGCGTCGGCGGGGATGTCCATCCACGACATCGACGCCTTCTGGCTCGGCACCATGACGTCGGGCGTCTGCGGGGTGACGCTCTCGCGTCCGCTGAAGCTCGACTACAAGCCCGTCACGCGGGTGGAGAACTACTGCGCCACCGGCTCCGAGGCCTTCCGCAACGCCTGCTACGCCGTGGCCTCGGGCGCCTACGACCTGGCCATGGCCATCGGGGTCGAGAAGCTCAAGGACACCGGGTACTCGGGGCTCACGGGGATCCGTGCGGTCGGCGATGGTACGGACCCCGGCCTGTCCTCCCCAGCGGCCTTCTCGTTCCTGGCGCCGTCGTACGCCCACAAGTACGGCGTCGATCGCGATCAGCTCAAGGAGGTCATGAGCCGGATCGCGTTCAAGAACCACCAGAACGGCGCGCGCAACCCGCGGGCACAATTCCAAAAGGAAGTCTCCATGGAGACCATCGCCAAGGCGCCGTTGGTGGCCGGCGACCTCGGCGTCTTCGACTGCAGCGGCGTTTCCGACGGCTCCGCGGCCGCGATCATCTGCCGCACCGCGGACGCTTCGAAGTACTGCGCCAATCCGTTGTACGTGAAAGCGCTCTCTTTCGTGGCCGGGCCGGCGGCCGGCCCGATCGACCCGGCCTACGACTACACCACCTTCGAGGAGGTCGTGCGCTCGGCGGCGGACGCCTACGCGCAGGCCGGCGTCACCGAGCCGCGGACGCAGCTCGCGATGGCCGAGGTCCACGACTGCTTCACGCCGACCGAGCTCGTGCTGATGGAGGACCTCGGTTTTGCCGAGCGGGGCACGGCGTGGAAGGAGGTGCTCGAGGGCACCTTCGACCGCGACGGCGACCTGCCGGTCAACCCCGACGGCGGCCTGAAGAGCTTCGGGCACCCCATCGGGGCGTCGGGGTTGCGCATGCTCTTCGAGTGCTGGCTCCAGCTGCGCGGCGAGGCGCCGCCCGAGCGTCAGATCAACACCGTCGGTCCCGGGCGCACGCTCGGCCTCACGCACAACCTGGGCGGCGCGCCCGGCGAGGGCGTCAGCTTCGTCGGCATCGTCGGCACCGAGCTCGGGTGATGAGCGAAGCGACGGGCGACGACCTCCTGGCCGAAACGGACGACCAGGCGGCGCTGCGCCAGCTGGCGCGCGACGTGGCCGAGCGGGAGGTGGCGCCGCGGGCGCACCAGGCCGACGAGGACGGGTGCGTGCCGGCCGAGGTACGCAAGGCGCTGGCGGCAGCTGACCTTTTGCGCATCACGGTGGGGGAGCGCTGGGGCGGCATGGGCCTGGGCGACGTCGAGGCGTCGATCGTGCTCGAAGAGATCGCCCGGGCCGACGTGTCGTCGGCCATCTGCTGCCAGCTGACCTACAACGGCCCGCCACGGGGGATCGAGCATCTCGGTCCCGAGGCCATGAAGGAGCGGTGGCTCCCGGCGGCGGCCGACGGTGAGGCGATCATCAGCATCGGCATCACCGAGCCCGACGCCGGCTCGGCCGTGCAGAACATGCGCGCCGCCTTGGTGGAGGACGGGCCCGGGCGCTGGCGACTGAACGCCTACAAGAACTACTCGACCCTGGGTGATGTGGCACAGGGGGTGCTGGTGTGGTGCCGGTGGCCCGGCGGCGAGGGCGCCAAGGGTATCGGCGCGGTGATCGTGCCGACCGACCGAGACGGGGTGTCGATCACCGGGCGGCACGAGGGGATGGGCATTCACGCCGCGACCGAGGCGGAGCTGGCGTTCGACGGCGTGGAGATCACCCCCGACGACGTGCTGCTCGCAGGGAACCCGGCGGACACCGCCGCCTTCAAGGTGTTGCTCTCGCACCTGAACCACGAGCGCTGTGGCAACGCGTCGATGTGCGTCGGCGCAGCGCAGGGCGCGCTCGAGCACGCCGTGCGCTACATGAACGAGCGCGTCATCGGCGGCCGGCCTCTGGCCGACCTGCAGGGGCTGCAGTGGAAGCTGGCCGACATGGCCGTGCAGCTTGAGGGGGCGCGCTTGTTGCTGGCGCGGGCGGTGCGGCTGGCCGGGCCGGGCGGGACGCCGCCGCCTCTGGAGACCGCGCTCGCCAAGACGGCGGCGAACCTGGCGGCCAAGTTCGTGTGCGACGAGGCCATGCAGATCCACGGCGGCTACGGCTACTCGCGCGAATACCCGGTGGAACGGGCCTACCGCGACATCCGCGGCCTGTGCTTCGGGGCGGGGACGGTGGAGGCGCAGAAGAACTTCATCGGGCTGCGGGTGGCGGCCGGCGCACGGACGGCGTCGCCCGGGTGGAGGGACCCGCTGGCGTAACTGGGGATGCCGGAGACCCGATCGTGGGCTTAGAGGTCTCTTCGGATGAACCAACGGCATGAAGTCGGCCCGGGCAGTACGGTTCGCGAGGGAACATTCGCCGTCACGTCCTTGTCACGAGGGTGCAACACCTCGGGTAGAAGATGCCAGTCAGGACGCGTCGGCGCCTCGAGCAACAAGGAATGATGCGGAGGTTGCCATGCGGTCAGCTCTACGAGTCTTCACGGCCGGGTGCGCGGTTGCCCTCCTGTCACTCCCGCTGGCCCTCCTCGGGGGCGGCGCTGTCGAGGCGGCCACCCCTCATGGTCTCACGGCGCCGGCGCAGGTGAGCGCATCGAGTTGGGCGACGATGCCCACGACCGCTGCGGCGACCCCGACGAACACAGACACAGGTGTCTCGTGCGTGTCCTCCGTGTTCTGCATGGCGGTCGGAAACGGGTACTACCAGAGTACTCCCGCCACGACTGCTGAATCGTGGAACGGGTCGACCTGGTCGCCACTCACCATGCCAACCGTGGCGAACTCGACGGGAGGAGTCGTTCTCGCCGGAGTCTCGTGCGTCACAACGGGCTTCTGCATGGCCGCCGGATACGCGTATTACTCCTCAGGGAACACCTACACGTCGCTCGTCGAGCAATGGAACGGGACCGCATGGAGCGTCACCCAGGGCACGGTGGCCCCGTCCTCGGACAACTACCTCTACGATGTCTCCTGCCTCAGCACGACGTTCTGCATGGCGATAGGCGGGACCGACACCGCCCCCTACGTGGAGCAGTGGAACGGCTCGACGTGGACGCCGACGACGCTCAGTATCCCCGGAGGATTCTCCGACGCGTATTTCAGCGCAATCTCCTGCACGACGATCTCGTCCTGCATGGCGGTCGGGTATACCAATGGGAGCTCCACAGCACTGCCGCTCGCAGAACTGTGGAACGGCTCCACCTGGACGGTGACGCCAGTTCCCGCTGTCACGGCTTCGCCGAACTACGGCCTCGACGGCGTGTCGTGCGCTGGGCCGAGCTTCTGTGCCGCAGTGGGGGGCAACGAGAACAAGAACGTGGTCGAGACCTGGAACGGATCGTCCTGGACACTGGACACTGTCGCCACCCCGTCGGGCGGCGGCAACCTCATTGGGGTCAGCTGCTTCAGCGCCACGTCGTGCACGGCGGTCGGCGAGCTCGGCGATGCGGGAGCGTCGGGCAACACGCCCCAGGCGCTCACGTGGGACGGCCAGAACTGGAGCGAGGCGACCACGCCGGCGAGCCCCACGTCGTCCAGCGGCAGCGACTACTACGCGGTCGACTGCATCACCGACTGGGCGTGCGTGGCAGCGGGCGACGCCCAAATGTCAGGCAGCAACTATCTCCCGCTCGAGGCCATGGCTCCCATCGCGCGGTCCGGCTACCGCTTCGTGGCCTCCGACGGCGGGATCTTCAACTACGGCGCGGGTGCGCCGTTCTTGGGCTCCATGGGCGGCCAGCCGCTCAACGCGCCGATCGTGGGGATGGCGACGATGCCGGCGGGTGAC
>DASXEK010000028.1:0-124433 GCA_036490155.1 Acidimicrobiales bacterium
CGGCGCCCATCGTACGGGAGACGCCGGCTATCCGGCCTGGCCGCCCCGTCTCACCGCCGGGCCCCTCCCCGGGGCGTGGGTCAGTGTGCCTACGGGCTGCTCCTTATGTTTCGAACACCACTTCTGTTCGTCAGGTTTATAACTATAAGTACGACCTCGTAGGCACTTCGAAGTGACCACCGGCGACCTCGCTCCATACGGGCCCGATCGACTTCCCGCCTTCTGGTGCGGTGCGGCGGCCGATCAGGGGCCCTGGGGCGAGCAGACGTCGCCGCAGGCAACGCCGAGGGACGACAGCGGCGCCAGCGGCACGGTCAGCATCGAGGCGGCCCCCGCGGTGCGCTGGACCTCGTAGATCCCTCCGACAAGTTTGGGCGCCTGGGCCAGCGACGGCAGCAGGTGCGGGGTGTCCCCGGTCGTGATGGTGACCCGGAGGCGCCAGCCCGCCGGCACCTCGGTCATGGTGGGGTACACCTGGATGTCCTGGCGGGTGAGCTGCCCGGGCACGACCGGTCGGGCCGACTGCTGCGTCAACGGATGCACTGGCAGCAGCGTGGCGCCGCTGGACGTCGTCCACGTCTGGGAGGGATCGAGCGCCCGCAGCGACCCCAGCAGCGCCCCCGACGACATGGGGAGGCTGTCCCCGGTGGGGGAGACGGCCTCGACAGTCGCCGCCAGTTCGGTGTCGGAGGTGTTCGCCTTCACGTACACGGTGGCGTCGATCGGTCCCGCCACGACCTCGGGTGTCGAGAACGGCGCCGAGGTGTACACCAGCGACCCAGGCCCTGCCCCCAGCGTGACGTCGTTGAGGTCGCACGGGTCGTCGCTCCCGAGCGACTGGAAGCCCAGGGCCAGCAGACCCGCGCCCCACTGGTCCGTCTGGATGTCGCACGGGCTCGACACGCCGGTCCACAGCACACGGTCCGAGCCCGAGCTGGTGGTCGGCGCCGTCGTCGTCAGCGAGCCGTCGTTCTGCGACACGGGGTCGCTGCCGCTGCCGCTGCCGCTGCCGCTGCCGCTGCCGCTGCCGCTGGGCCCGAAGTAGTACGAGGCGGGCGTCGCGTTGGGCAAGGGCCACTGCGCTGCGTCGACCCAGTTGCCCGTCCCGGGCCCCGAGTTGCGGATATCGAGGTGGAGCGGCGTCGTGGTTGTCGACAACGGCGTCCGTTCACCCAACAACCACGTGTCGAACCACTCGAGTTCGAGGGCCGAGATGTTCACGCCCGTGCCCGTGGTCACGTGCTGCCATGGTCCCATCAACAGCTGATACCGAGCGGTCACGGGCTGGCTCGGCGTCATCGCCGCATCCTGGGCCCGCCCGTCGTAAAGGTTCTGGAGCCCCACGTAGTTCAGCGGCTCACCCGACTCGAAGAGATCGTTCCACCCGCCCACCAAGAACGCGGGGATGTGGTCGGCCACGACGGTGGGCAGGTCCTGGGCCGGGCTGCGGGCCGCCCAGTACGCGCCGTCGAAGGCCTCGGCGCCCTGCCCCGTTTCGATATCCAAAGCCTCTTTCAAGAAGCTCACCAGCGCGGGGCTGTGCGCCGCCACGGTGGGGGCCAGGCCCAACAGGCCCAACGCCAGCACCTTCGTATTGCCGCTCGTGGCGGCCTCGACGAGCGGCTGCAGGGCGGGGTTGGTCAGGTTGAGCCCCGAGAGCAACGCGATGTACGTGGCGTCGAACTCGATGTCGGGGATTCCACCCTGCGTCACGGTGTCGGCGTAGATGTCGTTGCCCGCGATGATCGGGAACATCGCCTTGATCGGCGAGTTGCTGCCGGCCGCCTCCACGGTCTGGAACTGGTTGATGCCCATGTAGGACTCGCCGAACAGTCCGACCTCGCCGTTGCTCTGCTGCAGGTGCGCGGCCCAGCGGGCCAGCGTCGCGCCGTCGGTCGACTGCACGGGGTCGAAGAGGTCGAACGTGCCGCCCGAGTCACCCGTCCCGCGCACGTCGGCGATCACCACGATGTAACCGCGGTCGACGAGGTAGTTCACGTCGGTCTGCGCGATGGCGCTGGCGTACACGATGAACGCCTTGCCGTAGGGGGTCTGTTGCAACAACACCGGGAACGTCCCGGGCGCGGGGGTCGTCGTGCTGCCGGCGACGGTGGGGAAGTACACGTTGGCTTTGAGGATGGTGCCGTCGCTCATGGTCACCGGCTGGTCGACCAGCGAGCCCGTGCCGTAGGTGGCTGCCTGGGGTGCCCAAGAGGGCGAGGACGAATCGTCGGTCAGTTTGTCGGCGGTCGGGGCCTGAGAGGCGCCACGGTTTGACGCCACCCGCGCCGTGGCCAGGCGGGACAGTCCGGGGGCGTGTGCACCGGGGACGAACTGGCCCAGGACGAGAGCGGAGACGGTGATGGCGAGCGCGAGCGTGCCCATGGCCAGGCGCCACGGAATGGTGCCCCGCCAGTGATGTGTCTGGTGGTGCTTTCGATGCTGCGCCGGCATTCGGAAACCCCCCGGCCTCCATTCGGCCCCCGACAGGGCCGCCGCCTTCCCCTCTCAGAGAACGTCCGTTGGCGTTCCGACCTGCGGTGTCGACCCCGCGCCGGCGGGCGGCGCAGCGCTGTGCGACGTTCGTGCTGCTCGGGGCGTATGCCGGGCCAGCACAAAGCTCAGCGAATTGGGGTCGAAACCCGGCGCTCTCCCGCAATGGTGAGGGCACTGCAACGGGGGGGACCAGAGCCCCGCAGCCCCGGAAGTGGAGGGAACGAGTCGAAATCCGTCAGTCGCGCGTGCTGACGGCGTTGACCAACAGCGCGAGGCCGACGCCGGCAATGAGGCCGAAGATCAAGGCCAGGAGCGTGTACTCGACCGTCTTGGGCGACGACGCCTTGGTCGGTACCGTCGCCGCAGAGATCACCTGACCCACTTCGGTGTTCGTCCCCTGCGTCGCGTAGAACTGGTACTGCTGGAGGGTGTTCTGAAGGGTGCTGAGCTGGTCTTCGAGGTCGCCGAGCTGTGTCTCCTCGAGCGTCAGGTCGACCCCCGCCGGCGTCGCCTTGATCTCGTTCGTTGCGTTCGAGATGGCCAGCTGGACCGTGTCCACCTTGTTCTGCAGCTGCGCCTCTGCGGAGTCGAAGGTGTTCTTCGTAATGGCCCGCTGGTTGCTGATGTACGCGTTGGCGTAGGCGTTGGCGGCGGCCGCCGCGGTTTGCGGGTTGGAAGACGAGACGGAGAGCTGCACGGTGTCGTCCGTCGAGAGTATGCCCTGTTGGGTTGCCGTGACCGAGGGAGGGTTCGGGATCGTCTTGGCGACGATGTCGCTGATGGATGAGCTCTCAATGATCTGAATCTGGTCCGGCACGTTGACGAGGGGCAAGGTCGGGTTCGAAGCTGCGGAGCTGTTGAGCATGGACGAGATCGGCGGCTCCAACAGGACGGTGGTCGTCGCGCTGTAGGTCTTCCCCACCACCTCGCAGTAGGCCAACACCGCTCCAACCACCACCACGGCGGTGAGGATGATGACGAACTTGCGGCGCCAGAGCACATGCACGTACTCGCGGATTCCGGACTGCTCTGGTTCCTGCGCCCCGTTCAATGGTCCGAGCCCCTCCAACTGGTCGTGCAATTTGTCGGCGGTCATTGTCGTCTCCGCGGTGTGCTCCGTCTCGCCGATGAGCCGATCCATCCAGGAAAGGGTAGCGCATCACCGGCACGGTCCTTGTTCAACCAAACGGTTGATTTGGCTCATCCATTGGGAGGAATTTGGCCCTCGGCAGGTTGGATTGTACGGGCTCTGTCAGAGGGCGATGTAGGTTTGAGACCGTGCAGTTGGCGCAAGGGAGGGCGGACACGCGCGAGGACCGCGAAGACATCTTCGTGCGCGCGTCCCGTGCCATCGCCTACGTCGGCGTGGCCTTCGTGCTGCTGCTGCACTTCAAAATCACGAAGGGATTGAACCTCAGCGACGGCATCTTCGCCATCGCCGCGATCTTGCTACTGCTCAGCCGCCGGCCGCCGAAGCCGGCTCCACGGACACCAGCCTGGTACGTCGGGGCGTTCCTGTTCGTTCTGGCCGGGGTGGCGGCGTCGATCAATTCCGACTACAAGGCGCTGTCACTCCTCGTCGTCTTCAACGCGATCTACGTCTTCTTCGTGCTCCAGTACTTGCTGCGGCAGCTCCTCGACACCCGGGAGCGCATCCAGCACGCGATGGTCGCGTACATAGTCGGAGCGACGGTTTCGGCTTTCGTCTGCATCCTTCAGGTCGGGCTCCACATCCTCACCTTCGCCCCCTCCGGACCGGGGGCGATCAGTGGCGGCGACACCCGAGCGATCGGGCTGAGCGGCCAACCGGACTTCGCGGGCGTCTCGTTCGCCTTGGGGATCGTGTTCTCGCTCGGCCTGCTCGTCGAGCGAGGCTGGCACCGGAAGCGGTGGCTCGTCGCCTGCATTGTCGTCATGGTCGTGGCAGACCTGCTGACCGGCAGCGTCGGGGGCTTCGCGACCACACTCGTCGGCTGTTTCGCGCTCTTCATCGTGCAGGGGTTCAACCTGCGCACGGTGTTTGCCGTCCTACTCTCGTTCGCCTTTGTCTACGTGCTGGTGTTCAGCGTGATCGATCCGGGCTCCAATCTCAACCTGATTGCGCGCATCGAAGCCACCACACATGCCAATGGAACCAGCAACAGCGGTACGTTGCAGCTCCGCATCGACACCATCAAGGATGGTTGGGACGGAATCGTTCAGAGCCCGATCCTCGGGCACGGACTCGATCAAACGACCCTCGCGGTCTACTACGACCAATTCCTCTACGTGCACTACCCGCCCCACAACATGATCATTCTGTACTGGTTCGGGGGCGGCATCTTCATGCTGGTGGGCGTCCTCATAATGATGGGCTCATCGGTCAACCGCCTTGTCAGTGGCGGAAGACTCAGGGGTAAGAACAAAGACACGCTGCGCGCAACCGTCTTTGCCGCCTGCATTCTCGTCGTGTTCTTCTCCCTTCAGGCTCCTTCGTTCATCGACCGCTGGTTGTGGTTCGTCTTCATTCTCGGCCTGTGCTTTCGCGACCCCGCGGTGCCGGCACCGGAAGGGATCGCCGAGCTCCCCGTCGCCAGCGCGCGGCCGCGCCGGGTCGTCGGCACGGTGGGTGGTCGCGGAAACGGAGAGGCCGTGGGTGCTCACGCTCCGGCCAGCCTGGGCCAGCACGCTCCGGCCGACCGGGGCCGCCACGCTGCGCCGGGCCCCCCGCGGTCGTAGGTGTCGTGCGCGTGAATGAGCATGACCGAGGTGCAGCCATGACACCCGGATCAGCCGAACTCGGTGAGATGTTCGACAATCGCATCCTCGGCACCGACAGCGCGCACGTGTTCTACGTCAGCGCGCAAGCGGTCGCGTCCCGCTCCGAGGTCGTGGCCGAGGTCGGATGCGGACGGGGCGCCGCCGTCGACACGGACCAGCCGGGCGGTCCCTGGGCGGACCTCAGGGGCCAGGGCCGCAAGGTGATCGGCATCGACATCGAGGACACTGGCACCGACAACCCGGCCATCGACGAGTTCCGTCTCATCGGCGACGACGGCCGCTGGCCGCTGGACGACGTCTCCGTCGACCTCGCCGTGAGCGACTTCGTGCTGGAGCACGTGACCGATCCCGAGGCCTTCGTGCGCGAGCTCGTGCGCGTGCTTCGCCCAGGGGGCACGTTCATCGCACGCACGGTCAGCCGCCGCTCGCTCCTCGCCTCGGCCGCGCGCGTTGTGCCCAACGACCGTCATGCGCGAGCCATCGAGCGACTCCAGCCCGGTCGGGCCGAGCGCGACGTCTTTCGCACCGCCTACAAGATGAACACGCGCAAGGACTTGGCTCGCCTCTTCGACGCCGATTTCGACTGGGCTCTTGCTCACCGCACGGGGCTCGAGCAGTACCTCAAGCCGTGGCCGCGGCTCCGTCGCGGGGTCGCCGGCGCCGAGCGCCATCTCCCGGTGTCCATGTGGATGGCCCTCGTGATCTTCGCACGCCGACGCGCCTGAGGCCGGCTGGCCCCAGCGGGCCGTCCTCGCTCGGGCTCGTGGCTGCCTTGAGGAGCCATTTCAGGGTTGCACCGGCGCTGCAACTGATGTGTAGAGCCACGTCGCCGCAAGTCACGGCATTCGGATGCCCAAAAGGGGCGTCTCCCTGGACGCCCTGCAAGATCCGGGTCTGATCGGCGTTACCCCAAGGCGAGCATCGCTTCCGTCCCGGTCGCACCAAATCTGGGGGTTTGCCGACCAGTGCATTCACGCTCATCTCGGATCGTCGTTCACGACTACTCGGGCCACCCCGGGCAGGCGCAGCTCAGCCGCGCCCTGGCCGGGCGCGGCTACCAGGTCACGCACCAGCACTGTCCCTCCTACACCACCGGCAAGGGGTCGCTCGAGCGCCGGCCCGGCGATCCGGCGACCCTCACATTCGAGGCCTGCCCGATGGACGGCACCTTCGCCCGTTACTCGGCCTTTATCCGTGTCCGGCAGGAGCTTGCCTATGGGCGCAAGGCTGGTCGGAACATCGCCGCTAAGGATCCAGGCGTCGCCGTCATCAGCAACGTGCCGCTCATCGCCCACGCCGTGCTCGCCCGCCACCTGTCCCGGCGGGGAGTCCCGATGGTGTTTTGGCACCAGGACATCTACTCGGAAGCGATCGGCGTGGCGGCGCGCCGCCGGTTGCCCCTACTCGGCCCACTGATCGCTCGTTTGGCTAACCGCATGGAGCGCAAGATCGCCCGCCGCAGCGCCGCGGTCGTCGCCATCTCGCCCACGTTCCTCGAGCGGCTCTCGAGTTGGGGGGTAGCGGACAAGTCCACCGTGGTCCCGAACTGGGCGCCCATCGAGGAGCTCCCGGTCCACGCTCCGGACAACGCCTGGAGCCGCCGGATGGGCCTCAGTGGGCACCAGGTGGTGCTCTACTCGGGCACCCTGGGGCTGAAGCACGACCCGAGCATCCTCGCGTTGATCGCCGACGGACTGCGGGTATCGCACCCCGACGCCAAGGTGGTGGTGGTCTCCGAGGGTCTCGGTCGAGAATGGCTCGAGAGCTGGCAGCAGGACCAGGAGGCGGACAACCTGGTCCTGTTGGATTACCAGTCCTACGACGAGCTCCCACTGGTGCTCGCGAGCGCCGACGTGCTCGTGGCCATTCTCGAGGCGGACGCGTCGAGGTTCTCGGTGCCGTCCAAGGTCCTGACGTACATGTGCTCGGGCCGTGCCGTGCTCGGCGTGCTTCCCCCCGACAATGCCGTCGCCGAGATCCTCACCACGCACCGTGCGGGACGCGTCGTCGACCCGGCGGACCGGGGTAATGTTGCCGCCACGCTGGCCGAGCTCCTTGACGAGAGGGACGCGAGTCGGGCGTTGGGCCTGGCAGGCCGGCGGTACGCCGAGGAGGCTTTCAACCCCGAGCACGCGGCCGATCGGTTTCTCGAGGTGTTCCAGACGTTGGTCGCCGAGCCGCTTCCCAAGCTCGCTGAACCAGTCGACGGGCGGCCCGCGCCGCATCTGGTGCGACAGCAGGCGAGTTGAGCAGGGGCGCCCCCTCCAAGGGCGCCGGGCCGTGACGGTACGCAGGGTTCCGACAGAGCAAAAGGAGAGGGACGCCCGATGAAGAGTGTGTTGGTGACTGGAGCCGGCGGGTTCATCGGTGGGCATCTGATCGCGCGCCTTCGCGAGCAGGGCGTGGACCACATCCGGGGTGTCGATCGCGTGCCCCTGGGCGACTGGTACCAGCGCTTTGACGACGTGGACAACCACTCGGCCGATCTGCAGGACCTCTCCAGCTGCCAGGCGGCCTGCGAGGGGATCGACACGGTCTTCAACTTGGCTGCCGACATGGGGGGCATGGGGTTCATCGAGAACAACAAGGCACTGTGCATGCTCTCGGTGCTGATCTCCACGCACATGCTCGAGGCAGCGCGCCACGCGGGAGTGCAGCGGTTCTTCTACTCGTCCTCGGCCTGCGTCTACGCCGCGGGAAAGCAGGAGTCACCTGAGGTCGAGCCGCTGCGCGAGGCCGACGCGTACCCCGCCGCGCCCGAGGACGGCTACGGCTGGGAGAAGCTGTTCAGCGAGCGCATGGCGCGTCACTACTACGAGGACTTTGGTCTCGAGACCCGCGTCGCCCGGTATCACAACGTGTATGGACCGTTCGGAACCTATGACGGTGGCCGCGAGAAGGCGCCGGCGGCCATCTGTCGCAAGGTCGCCGACGCCGTCTTGAGCGGGAGCCAGGAGATTGAGATCTGGGGCGACGGCCTCCAGACTCGCAGCTTCACCTACATCGACGACTGTCTCGAGGGGACCCTCAGGCTGACGGCGAGCGACGTGCACGAGCCCTTGAATGTCGGCTCCGAGCAGTTGGTGACGATCAACGAGCTCGTCGACATTGTCGAAGGCATCGCGGGCGTATCGCTCAAGCGCAACTACAACCTGACCGCACCCCAGGGAGTTCGCGGTCGCAACAGCGACAACACATTGATCCGCGAGCGGCTCGGCTGGGCGCCGTCGATCACGCTCGAGACGGGGTTGGCGAAGACCTACGACTGGGTCTTCGAACAGATGAGTGGAGATGACACGCGCAAGCACGCGCTGACGGGGATTCCGCACTGACCGCATGGGGAGCCTGACAGTGCAACCCGACAGCACGAAGGTGGCACCCGAGATCACGGGCCTTCGCACGCTGCGCGGTCGTGGAAGTCATTCCAGATCGATCCCGACGCCGCGACGGAACGCCATTTCCCGGCAAAGGGTGATGATGCTCACCGTGATGGACCAAGGGGCGTCGAGCGCCTCGAACTTCGCCGTCGCGTTCCTCATCGCTCATTCCAGCACCGCGCACCTCCTGGGCACCTTTGCCGTGGTGCAGACGACCTACGTGCTGACACAGTCGATCGTCAGGAGCTTGACGAGCGACTGCCTGCTCACGCGACGCGACTCCGACGAGGTGATGCCGCGCTACGAAAGTGCGGGGTTCCTCTCGGCCTTCTGCTGTGCCCTCGTTGCGGCAGTCGTGTTGCTGGGTGTGGGCGCTGCGTTCAGCTCGGATCTCCGGGTCACGTTCATCACGCTGGCCGTGGCGTTCCCGCTCCTCGCCTGCCAGGATTTTGCTCGCTATATCGGCATCACGAGGTACAACCCCCTGTACGCCGTGTGGCTCGACACGGCTTGGCTCGTGTTGTTTCTCGTCGCCTACGTCGTGCTGCGCGAGAGAGGCTTCGTCTCCATGCCGTGGATCTTCGGGGAATGGAGCGCCACGGGGGCGCTCGTCGGCCTCTACGCGCTGTGGAATCACCTGGTGATCCGCAACCAGCGGAACCTCATTGCCTTCTGGGCCAGGAGTGAGCGGGCCGTAGCTTTCCGCTTCGCCGGGGAGTCGCTCCTCCAGAACGCATGGACGTACGTCGCTGTCTACCTTCTCATCGTGATCTTCTCGCTGTCCGAAGTGGGTGAGATCAAGTTGGCGCAGTTGGTCATCGCACCGACGATCGTGGTCCTTTCGGGTATCAGTACCTCCATGGTGGCGGTTGCCTCGAGGTACTTCGCAACAGACGCGAAGAAGGCGCTCCGCTTCGTCATCGGGGTCGCCATAGCCATCGCCGCGGTCTGCCTCCTCTGGACCTTGGCCGTGTACTCCGTCCCCACCGCGACCATGACGAAGCTGCTGGGCCCGGCGTGGCCCAACGCCCGCCAACTCGTCCCGCTGACCGGCATCGGCATGGCGGCCATGGGATTCGGCGGCATGCTGGGCGCCGGGCTTCGCTCCATGCGGGCCGCCAAGAAGACGTTCCGTCTCTCACTGGCTTCCCTCCCCAGCGTGTTCGTGCTGAGCCTCGGGGGAGGGGTCATTTGGGGCGTGCGGGCTGCCCTCGCCGGCGCGGCGATCGGCTACGCGGTGTTCGCGGTCGCTGCACTGGTGCTTCTCATCCAGACCGCGCACCGCTTTGACCCCAGCGTGGAGTCAGTACCTTTTGCGGACGCTGCGCAGGCATGACCGATCAAGAAGAGCGCCAAGGCGCGGAGGTGCGGACCGCACCGGCTGGCCGACCCCTGCGCGCCGTCGTCATAGGAGGCTCGGTCAACGGCAACTCCGACGTCTGTTCCCAGGCCTGGCTCGATCTCGGCCACTCGTTCCTGGCGGTGGGCTACGGAGCTGTTGACGATGCCGAGCACACGGCCTTCGGGCCGATAGGCGAGCGCGAGCGAGAGCGGGGAGAGGTCTTTCTCGTCGACCAGCACACGAGTGCCAAGGACCTGCTGGAGCGGATCGAGGCATACCAACCGGACGCCGTCATGTCGCGCGGATGGGCCGTGCCGCCGATTTTCAAGCAGGTCATGAAGCAGATGCGGCCACCCGTCGTGCGAATCATGTTCACGGACACGACTTGGCGGGGGACAGCAAAGCAGTGGGTCGGGCGCGCCGTGCATCGCTTCATGATCGACCCGTATTTCGATGTGGCCATGGTGCCGGGGGAGCGGACGGAGTTCCTGGTGCGCCGTCTCGGCTTTGGCGCGGACGACGTCATCCGGGGCGGGTACACGGGGAACACCCCTCTGTTCGATTCGGGTCCCCGCAGCGGGGACGAACTCGCCTCGCGCCGTCGGTTCCTCTATGTCGGACGGCTGGTGGCATTCAAGGGTCTTGACATCCTGGCCACGGCGTACCGGCAGTACCGCGACCAGGTGGCCGAGCCCTGGGAGCTCCACATCGCCGGGCTCGGTCCCGAAGAGCGCCTTGTCAGTGGCATCGAGGGCGTCACCCTGCACGGCTGGTGCGATGCGCCTGCGCTGGCCGCCCTCATGCACGAGTGCTCGGGGTTCGTGCTGCCCTCCCGTTCGGAGCATTTCGGCATCGTGGTGCACGAGGCGGCGGCCGCCGGCCTCCCGCTCCTGGTTTCTGAGACGGCGGGGGCCGTGCCCGGCCTCCTGCAGGACGGCTACAACGGCTGGTCGGTGCCCGAAGGCGACGTCGCCGCGTGGACGAGGTGCTTGACGCAGCTGTCGAGCCAGTCGCCTGAGCGACTCGGCGAGATGTCCGAGATCAGCCGGGGGCTCGCCAGCCGGCTCAGCCCTGCTGGTTGGGCGCGCAACCTGCAAGAGACGATCGAGCGCCGCCGCGCGATGACCAACGGCCATCACTGACTTGCGTCGTCAGGTAGGAGCGCAGCTCCGGCGCAGCCGCATCGCACGCTGTCCGTCCGGGTCGAGCGCGCGTTGGGCGGGCCGGGCTCGGCGGCTGGCGATCGGCGTGAAAGACTGTCCGCCGCGTCATCCAATGGCGGGTGCGCGGGAGGCTCGAGCAATGACGAATTGGGGGCCCTGACGTGCCAGCGACCAAGTGGGAGCGACGATTGGTGTACGTGCGCGTGAACGCGCCCTGGCGCCGGCTGCTCAAGAACCGCACGGTCAAGCGCCACGTGCAGGGGACCGACCTCTTCCTCCCCTGGTCCCATCAGCTGCCCGACTACGCCCGCGCCCGGCCGAGCTACGGTCAGAACCTGGTCAACCTGGCCGTGGCCCTGGAGAAGCGACTCGGCAACGACGCCGCCTCCATGGGCGTGCTCGACGTCGGGGCCAATGTCGGTGACTCGGCGGCGCAGATCATGGCCGCGACATCGGCCCGGGTTCTGTGCGTCGAGGCAGATCCACATTGGAGCACCTATCTCCACATGAACCTCGACTCGAACCCCCGGGCCGCGATAGAGGAAGCATTGCTGACCCCGAACGACGACTCCTGGTCCGGCGGCGCCACCGCGGTCCGGAGCGGTGGCACCAGCCACTTCGTTGCGAGCGAGGCCCTGCAATCGGAGTCCATACTTTCGGTCGGCAACCTGTACGAGCGACACCCGGACTTCGCCGGCCTCCGACTGGTCAAGAGCGACACCGACGGGTTCGACACGACGCTGGTCCCGGCGATCGCAGGGCAATGGGCGGACGCGGGGCCGGTGCTCTTCTTCGAGTTCGACCCGCTCCTGACCCGCCAGGTGGCCGGCGTGGATCCCAACGCCGTCTGGGACGCCGTCGCCGCCCTCGGCTACTCGCGTCTCGCCGTCTGGGACAACGCCGGCGATCCGATGGGGCAGCTCGATGTGGGTGAAGCGGCCGAGAAGGCGCGCAGCCTCGAACCCCGGCCGGCGCACCTCGGTTACGACTTCTGGGATGTCGCCGTCTGCCGCGGCGACGACGAGGCCGCCCTCTCGGCGTTCGACGAGCTCGTGCCCGAAGCGTTCTCCCCGCTCGGCATCGCGCGCCCTCGCGCCTCTTAACTGGCTGGGCGGTCTGGCGCAGGTCGCTCGTGGTCGAGGCCCAACGACCCGAGCCGGCGTCTCAGGCCGAGCCCGAGACGCCTTCAGGCCAGGGCGAACTGCGAATGGCCGCTGTCGACCTCGCCGCGGTACCACTTGATGGTCTCGGCCAGTCCCTCCTCGAGCGACCAGCGCGGCTTCCATCCGAGCCGCTCGCGGGCTCGCGTGTTGTCGCCCCGCATGGTCCAGATCTCGGTCGGCCGGTCTGGCAGGGCGCCGAATTCCGCCTGCACCGGATTGTCGAGCAGGGTGAGGATCGTTTCCGTCACCGTGCGGATGGACACGTCCTCGCCGCAGCAGATGTTGAAGAGCTCGCCTTCGACCCCCGGCACCAGCATGGCGCGCACCATGCCGTCGGCGATGTCCTCCACGTAGTTGAACTCGCGAGTCTGGCGGCCCTGAGTCATCTTGAGCGGCTGGCCGCGCAGGGCCCGGATGATGACCTCGGGGATGATGCGGTCGACGGTCTGGCGTGGCCCGTAGGCGTTGAAGGGTCGCACCATGACGATGGGCCAGCCGTGACCGTCGTGGAAGACCCGGCACAGGCACTCGGCGGCGTACTTTGTGGCCGCGTAAGGCGAGACCGGGTGGACCGGCTTGTCTTCTTGGAACGGGACCTCAATGTCGCCGTAGATCTCGCTCGTCCCGACGTTCAAGAACCGCGTGTAGCCCGTCCCGTCCAGCGCCTGGAGCAGGTTGGCCGTGCCCTGCACGTTGGTCTGCACGCACTCGTCGACCCGGTGCCATGACTTGCCGACGTGGGTGTACGCACCGAGGTGGAACACGTGGGTCGGCGCGGCCGCATCGACGACGGCGTCCATGGCACTCCGATCGGCCAGGCTGCCCTCGTGGACCGTGATCTGCTCGCGGATGTCGACGAGGCGGACGCCCAGCACGCTCGACACGGTGCTGGTGAGGACGTGGGTCTCGACCCCGTCGGCGAGGAGGCGGCGCACGAGGTGGGACCCGATGAACCCGGACGCACCGGTTACCAGCACGCGGGCGTCGGCGGGAAAGGCGTGCTCGGAGGGCTCCGTCGGGGTCGCGGTCATCGGATGCTCTCCTTGTCGGGGGTTCGGTTGAAGGTCCAGGGGGGCTCGGTGCTGGCCTCGTAGAGCGCCGTGAGCTCGACCGCGTCCTTGTGGGTGTCCATCGACTTCCAGAAGCCGTGGTGCCCGTACGAGTACAGCTCGCCCGCCTGGCCGAGAGCGGGCAGGATGTCGCGCTCGAGGTCCTGCCCGGCGAACCAGTTCGATGCGCCCTGGTCCATCACGAAGAAGCCGGCATTGATCCAGTAGTCGGGGAGCCGCGGCTTTTCGGTGAAGCGGACGACCCGCCCGCTCTCGTCGGATTCGATCGTCCCGTATTGCGACGGCAGCGGCACGACGGTCACCGTGGCGCTGCCGTCGGTGCCCTGGTGGAAATCGAGGAGGGCGCGCAGGTCGACGTTGCCCAGCCCGTCGGCGTACGTCAGGAAGAAGGTCTCACCCATGTCCGGCGCGCACGCCATGACCCGGCCGCCCGTGTTGGTGTCCACGCCGGTATTGCGCACATCGACGCTCCACTCCGACGGCAGGGTGGAGGCGAACTCCTCGATCTGCTCGAACTTGAAGCCGGCCGCCAGCACGAAGTCGGTGAAGCCCTGGCGGGCGTAGATCTCCATCACGTGGACGAGAACGGGCCGTCCTCCTACCTCGAGGAGAGGCTTCGGCAGCTCGAGCGTGTGCGGGTAGGCCCGGGTGCCCTTGCCGCCGCAGAGGATCAGTGTCCGCACGTTCATCCTTCCCGAAGTCGTCTCGTCCACTCGCTTGCGGACCCCGTTGGCGACAGGTTCTACCGCATCGCTTTGCGCATGTTCTAGTCGAGGGACATCGCCCAACGTTTCACCGGCGAGGGGCTGAGGGGTGGTCCCTGTGGAACGGGCCGGTCCAAGGCTCCTTGCGCTCTCTCCGACGGTCTCCACCGGGCCGCATGACCCTCCCTGGGGCCCCCGTGGAGCCGGGTAAGATGCTGCCGCCCGTCGTCGTACGTACGTGAGTCGTGCGCGCGCGGGAGAGGCGCAGGCACGCCGCGCGCCCGGCGATCCCACCCAGCCGGCACCGCCGAAGCATGCCGCCCGAGACGAGCCAGGAGCGGAGGAACGATGAGAGGACTGGTCGAGCGCCGGCGCGCAGAGGCCAGGGCGTAGTCATGGTCCGTCTGTCTCCGCGGCTGCGCCCGATGTGGCCCTACCTCAAGCCGGCCTACACGCAGGCGACCCGCATGGTCGCGCCGGTCACCGTCAAGGCCAGCCAGCTGCGCGGCGGCTACCTCCCGACTGGGTACGTCGAGAGCATGGAGGAGGCGGCCGCCACCACCGGCGGCACCTGCCGCACCGTGCGCCCGCCCGAGATGATCACCCGCACCATCCCCCCCGGTTACCCCGACCGCAGCGCCGACTATGTGCCGTGGCTCAACGAGCACGTCCGCCGCGTCGCCGTCGCGGAGTTGCCCCACGGCCGCGTCCTCTCGCCGCACAACGCGGTGATCACGGGCAACGACGACCTGCTCGTCGAGCTGAGCCTGTACTTCGGGACCAGCCGCGCCCGCGAGCACCCGATCTTCCTGCACCCGTTCCCGGGCCTGCCCCAAGAGGTCGGCGGGCGCCTCGGCGCCCTCGCCCTCCAGGGCGACTCGAACTACTACCACTTCGTCATGGACGTGCTGCCCCGGCTCGGCGTCCTCGAGCAGTGTCCCGACGTTGCGCCGCCCGACCTCTGGTACGCGCCCAAAGGCGAGGAGTTCCAGCGCGAGCTCCTCACGATGATGGACGTCGACCTCTCGCAGGTCATCGACAGCTCGCAGACCCGCCACGTCGTGGCCGAGACGCTCGTCGTCCCGTCGCCGCCGGCCATGGTGGTGATCAACCCGCCGTGGAGCATCGAATACCTGCGGCGCAAGCTGCTGCCGACGCCGATCGGGCGTGTCGAGGGCAAAGCCATCTACGTCAAGCGCGGCGGTGGCATGAACAACCGCCGCGTCGATAACGAAGACGCACTCATGGACTACCTCACCGGCCGCGGTTTCGAGGTGATGCAGCCGGAGAAACTCCACGCCGGCGAGAAGATCGAGGCGTTCGCCCAGGCGTCGCTCATCGTCGGCGCCCACAGCGCCGGCCTGGTGAACCTCGTCTTTGCCAGCCCGGGCGCCGCCGTCGTCGAGCTCTTCCCCTCCGGGGGCATCAACACCTGCTACTGGAAGCTGGCCCAGGCCGTCCCCGGCGTCGACTACCGCTACGTCCTCGGCCAGGGCGACCCCCAGTCGGTGTCGCTCTCCGAGTTCTTGGTGAGCGATATCCAGGCCGACATTCCGGCCATCGGTCGCACGCTCGACGATCTCGGCTGGCCCTCCGCCTGAGGATCGCCGACCGCGCGCTCCCGCGTCAGGCGATACAGGCGGCCAGCGTCGCCCGCACGTCCGACGCGGTGCGCCGCCACGTGAACGCCGACGCATGCTGCACGCCGCGTTCGAGATCCGCGGCGCTCTGCGCCCGTGCGACAGGCACCGCCCGGGCGAGCGCGGCCGCGTCCCAGCCGTCCATCACCGTCGCCAGCCCACCCGTCACCTCGAAGAGGGCCGGGTCCGGCGTGATGACGACGGCGATGCCGAGGCGCATCGCTTCGAGCGCCGGCAGGCCGAACCCCTCGTAGTCGGAGGGGAACACCACGAGCGACGCCCCCGTGAACTGGCGGTGGAATTCGTCGGGGTCGAGCCAGGGCCGCACGGTCACGACGTCCGACAGGCCCCGCATCGCCACGTCCGCCTGCACCCTCGCCCGGTCCGCCTCCGGTAGCCCCACGATCACGAGCGGGGGCGGGTCGCCGCCCTTGCGCCGCAGGATCGCCCAGGCGTCGAGCACGAGGCCCACGTTCTTGTTGCCCCACTGCCCGAAGGCGAGTGCATACCCGCCGTCCCCACCACCGGCTCCCGGCCACCCGACGACATGGTCGGCGCCGAGCTGGGCCACTGTGATCGTCTGGCGTCGCAGCCACGGGTGCACGCGCAACAAGTCGTCCCGGGTCCGGTGCGAGATGGTCACGATGGCGTCGGCACGCCGGTAGCCCATGCCGTAGCTCACGCCGCGCAGCAGGCGCGTGCGGTAGCTGAACTGGTGCGGCCGCATCTCGTGGCGGACGTCGAGCGAGATGATCACCCGGGGACAGGGGAGCGGCCCGATCGTGGTGGCCGGCGTGACGCCCAACATGGCGTCGGCGCCGAGACGCCGGCACAGGTCGGGCACCGCCCGCTCCATGGCCACCACGCGCTGGCCGCCAACGGGGTGCACCGTCATGCGCCCGGGAAGCTCGAGCTCGACCCCGGGCCGGAGCACGACGTGCACGTCATCGGCCTCGTCCCAACCCCCGAGAAGGTTCTCGGTCACCACGCCGAGACTCGTGCCGCGGACGGGCAGGGCATTGACCACGACGCGCACCGCAGCACGGTACTCGCGTCCCCGTCGAGTCGGACAACCAGACCGGTGTGCTCCCCAGCTCGGTCGTCTTCGAGACCACCGAACCAGGCTGGCTCCCTTCGTCGCTCCGCTACGCCGGCCCCGGCGAGCAGATCTGGCACGGCCGCAGCCCGACCACGCCGTTAGGTCCGAGCACGCGCAGGTCGTCGGGATGGTGCGCGATGACCGCGCAGTCCGCGCGGTGGTACACCGACCCCGAGGCGGTGGCGTAGTACGTCGTCGGCGCCGGCTCACCCGCGACGGCCACACCACCGGCCGCCGCGCCACTGACCGCGCCACTCAGTCCCGACGCCACACCGGACCCGTCCACCCCGCGGCCCGCCAGCAACGCTGCGGCGATGGTCTCGAGCACACGCTGTTGCTCCTCGTGGTGCAGGTCCGCCTGGTCGTAAATCCGGTAGAGCCAATGCCCCCAGAACAGCAGACCCCCGACGATCATGCAGCCGAGCCCGATGAACGAGCCCGACACCATGTAGGGGATCTGCTGCTGCACGACCCGGGCGTGCGCCGCCCCGTACCACCCGAGGATGATGAAGACGACGCCGAGCGGGATGAGGATCGCCCCGGCGATCACCTGCCAGCTGTTGCGGATGTCGTACTTCTCGGCCCAGCGCGCCATCCTGGTGTGCCCACCGCCTCCGCTGTCGCCCCCGTCGTCCTGGCGGTCACCGTCCCCCGACGTCGGCCCGGCCTCGGCCGCCGGCGCGCCCACGCCCTCCTGCGGCGCCTTCGCCTCCTCCTCGCGGAAGATGTCGGCGAGATCCTTGTCCACGTCCAACGTCATTTTCGTCTCCTTCCGGCCGCTGCGAACTGCCAGCGCGCCAGTAACAAGAGGGGATACGCGAGCAGCACACAGGCCAACAATGCCGTGATCGTCCAGCCCAGGGGCGGCGGAATGCCGCTGATCGGGAAGGCGGTGGCGTTCGTCGATTCGGGTGTCGGCGTGGTCGCGCCGCTACTCCCCGTTCCTGTGGGGGCCAGGCTCTGGGCCGTGCCCGTCCCGCCTGTGAAGCCGAATCCCGTGTTGCCCGTCGTCCCGGAGTTCCCGAACGACCCCAGGGTCGACGGTGTCGTCGCCGCGGCGGCGCCGGTGTTCCCCGTGGCGCCCGTGTTGGCCGCCGGGGCCGAGGCATCGACGCTCGCCGAGGCCAATCCGAACGTCACCGACGTCGTCATCGTGTAGTCACCGGCCGGCAGCCCGACGTTGCCCAGCAGGGGGAGGGGGATCGTGGGCTCGCCCGGGATGAACGGGATGGCGAACTCGTGGGTGAGGGAGATCACGAGGCCCCCCGAGTTGGCCGTGGCCTGGGCACCGGTAGAGGTCTGTTGGGGGTCGAGCAGCCGGATGGTGACACCGTCCTGGCCGAGGGTGCCGTTGAGCGTCTGCTGCAGCTGCGCCGGCGTGATCCCGGCCGAGGTGACCGCGTTCTTGTCGATGTGCACGCCCGTGCCGTCGATGTACGCCGAGGCGCCGTCGACGGTGACGTCGCCCAGCTTGACGGTGGCCGTCGGCTTGCCGGTCGTCCCGTCGGAGGTGGCCGTGGCCGTCGCGGTCATCCCGGCGATGTCCACCAGCCCGGCGAGGTCGATCGCTCCCAGCGTCGTCGTCGCCGTCGACGTGACGGCCGAGCTGCTCAGGGTGACGTTGTTGGTGGCGCTGATGTTGCCGACGTCGAAGATGCTGCCCGTCGTCGACGACAGGATCCCGCCGATGATGGGCAGCTTGTTCAGGTCGAGCAGGTTGGCCACTGAGAGATCGCTCACCGTGCCCGACGCGTCGCCGCCGGTGCTCGACGCGTCGGCGCCACCCTGCGCGATCGTCACCGGGTTCGACTTGAAGCCCTGGGGGAACGCGGCGTGCGCCGGGTAGCCCGGAGAGGTGGGGAACTTGCTCTCGGCGAGCAGCGGGTCATTCAGCGGCAGTGCGGGCGCGCCGAACGTCTCGAGCAGGGTGCCAAGGTTGGCCGCGATGTCGCCGGGGTAGTACGGCGCCCCGATTGAGTCGACGATCGGACCGCCGCCCACCGACGTGCGGGCGAACGGCACGTCGTCCTCAATGAGGTTCTGGTTGGGGAGGGGCACCACTCCGGGCACGTTGAAGGCGAACTGCGTGCCGATGGCGAGCGCGGACGCGTTGTAGCCCACGAGCGAGGTGTCGGCACCGCCGATCCCGGCCAGCGGTCCCATCGCCACGAGCCCGACGAGCAGCGGGGCGGCGAAAGCCGGGAGGCAGCGCATCCGTCGCGTCCCCCTCCTCGAGTCCGTGGTCATGCGGCGCCACCCAGATAGGCCGCGGCCAGGTTGCTGGCCCGCATGTCGTTGGGCTCGCCGACATCGACGATGACGCCCTTGTCCATCACGTACACGTAGTCGGCCAGCCCGAGCGCCGTCTCCACGTACTGTTCAACGAGCAGGAGGCTGGCGCCCGTCGCCGCCAGGTTACGGAGGGCCTCGAAGAGGTGCCCGACCACAATCGGCGCCAGGCCCATGCTGATCTCGTCGACCATGAGCAGCCGCGGGCGGACCATGATCGCCCGGGCCAGGGCGAGCATCTGCTGCTCGCCGCCCGACAGGCTCCCCGCCGTCTGCCGCAGGCGGTTCCCGAGCACCGGGAACATCTGGGTCGCTTCGTCGATGCCCCCCGAAACGTCCACCCTGCCGCCGGACCCGTTCCCGCCGACCCCGGCCGCCATCTCGAGGTTCTCCCGCACGTTGAGGCTGGGAAAGATGCCCCGACCCTCGGGCACGTGGACCACGCCCAGACGAGCGATGCGGTACCCCGGCACGCGGTCGATGCGGCGGCCGAACGAGGTGATCGTGCCCTCCTCGGCGCGCACCACCCCCGAAACGGTGCGCAGCGTCGTGCTCTTGCCGGCTCCGTTCGGTCCCAGCAGCGCCACCACCGCGCCGCGCGGCACGGTGAGGGACACGTCGTGCAGTGCCCGCACGCCGCCGTAGGCCACGCGCAGCCCGCGGATCTCGAGGGCCGCTGCGTCAGAGGACACTGGCGTCTCCCAAATAGGCGGCGCGGACCAGCTCGTTGCCTCTGATGTGGTCCGGCGTCCCCCGGGCGATCACCTTGCCGAAGTCGAGGACGGTGAGCTCGGCACACACGTCCATCACGAGCGCCATGTCGTGCTCGACCAAGAGGACGGCCGGGGGATCGTCGCCCGACGTCACCGTCCGCAGGATCTCACTGAAGGTCGCCGTCTCCCTGGCGTCGAGACCCGAGCCGGGCTCGTCCAGGAGGAGAAGGCACGGGTCGGTGCAGAGCGCCCGACCGAGCTCGACCATCCGTCCCTGCCCGGTGGACAGCTCACCTGCCCTCCGGTCGGCCAGTGCCCACAGGTCCAGCAAGCCCATGATGTCCTCGACCCGTCGCTGTCGATCGGACCGCCCTCGTCCGAAGACGCCGCCGCGATGCGAGGACTCCCACGATGCCACGAGGTTGTCGTGCACGGTCATCCGCGTGAACAGCGCCAGGCGCTGGAACGTGCGTGCCATCCCGGCCCGACCCCGCCGATGGGCCGGCCAGCGCGAGATGTCATCACCTTCAAAGAGGACTCGCCCTTCGGTGACCTCCTGCAGGCCGGTGAGGACGTTGAACATGGTCGTCTTGCCGGCGCCGTTCGGCCCGATCAGCCCGACGATCTGACCGCGGGGCACGTCGAGCGAGACGTTGTCGAGCGCGCTCAGCCCCCCGAAACGGACCGAGATCCCGTCCGCCGCCAGCACGGCGTCGCCTCGGCGCGTCACCGCGGCCACCGCCACGGTCGGGACCGGCGCGGTGCTATCGGACATGACTGGCCACCACCTTGGGGGTACCCGCCGGTGCACCGCCACCACCGCGCACGGGCGGCCCGGCCGGTCGCGGCAGGGGGCGCAGCACGCCCAGCACGTAGCGGGTCTGGCGACGGGTCAGGTCCACGGAGCCTTCGGGCTCCTGGGCCAGCCCGATCACGCCGATCGCGACGAGGAGCGGAATGAGCTGGTCGATCTTGGTCGGGATCTCGGGCAGGAACGGGATGACGTAGACGACGCCGGCGATCACCGCGCCCGCGATGAGCGAGCGCCCGCCGAGCACGACGAGCAGCAGCAGCTCGAGCGAGGCGGACCACATGAAGTCCTGGGGCGTGATGGCCTGCTGCCAGGCGCCGTAGAGCGAGCCCGCCAGCGCGGCCACCATCGCCCCGACGACGAAGACGACGATCTTGGTGACCGTGAGGTTGACCCCGAGCGTCGACGCGGCGAGCGGGGAGTCGCGCACGATGTGGAGGCGTCGGCCGACCGGCCCCTTGCGCAACGCGTAGGCGACGATGGCCAAGAGGCCGAACACCACCACGGCCAGCTCGTACATCGAGGCAGTTCCCGTGAAGGAGATGCCGAAGAAATGGGGCCGCGGCACGGTGATGCCGGTCAGGCCGCCGCTCACGTCGTTGCGGTTGAAGACCACGTTGTCCATGACCAACGCGAAGGCCAACGTCGCCAGCGCGAGGTAGAGCCCCGAAAGCCGCAGCGACACCAACCCGACGATGATCCCGAGCGGCGCGGCGAATAGCATGCCCATCAGCACGGCGAAGAGGAAGTGCTGGCCGTGCGCGCCAGAGAGGTGCCCCGCGGTGAAGGCACCGACGCCCACGAAGGAGAACTGCGCCAGCGAGATCTGCCCCGCCCACCCCGTCAACACCACCAGGGTCAGCGCGACCGCCGCGTAGATGAACCCCTGCGTCAGGTAGTTCAGGTTGGGGCCGGGGAAAGCGACCGGCACGAGCAGCGCCAGCACGAATCCCCCCAACCCGAGGGCCAGCCCACGCTCTACGCGCAACGAGCCGATCCGCCAGCGCAGCCGTCCCACCGTCTCCGACGATCGGAGCGCGGACAGCCGTTGGGCCACCGCCCCGGATCCCGCCGACTTGAGGCGCGCGCCGAAGACGACGAGCAGCACGAACAGCGCCAGGTAGGGGAGTGCGGCCTCGAAGTTGGCCACCGTCCCCGAGTTCGACCACTTCGACATGATGCTCACGGCGATCCCGAGACCCAGGCCCCCGAGGTACGCCGCCGGAAGCCCGAAGAGGATGCCGAGCACGGCCGGCGCGAACGCATAGATCACGACCAGCACCAGCTCGTTCACGTCCAAGCCCTGGGACGGGCTGATGAGGATGCCGACCAGGGCGGCGAAAACGGTGGAGAGGATCCAGGCGATGCGCCGCACGTTGTCGCCGTGCACGCCGATCATGTCCGAGAGGTCCGGGTTGTCGACGACGGCTCGCGTCTGGGTGCCGAAGCGGGTACGGCGCAAGAGCGCCCACAACAGCGCTGCCATCGACAGCGAGATGAGCAGCGTCCCCAGCTGGTCGTACCCGACGTGCAGGTGCGAGCCCAGGACGAACGTCGAGATCGGGAAGATGGGCTGCAGGTGCTCGTCCTGCGGCCAGAGCAGCCCGGCCCCCGCGCTCAGCGCGGCGAGCACACCGAGCGAGACGACGATCACCACCTCGACAGCGGCCCCGCTGAGCGGCCGGAACAGCGCTTCGAGGATGACCCCCATCACCGGCGCCACGATCAGAAACAGGATCGGCATGGCCAGCCACGCCGTGATGCCCCACTGGTCGTGCAGCTGCCAGTAGGTGAAGGCGCAGAACATCGCAACAGCGCCGTAGGCGAAGTTGAAGACACCGACGGTCTTGTACGTCAACACCATGCCCATGGCGGCGAGCCCGTAGAGGCCGCCCGTGAAGATGCCGATGACGATGAACGGCCAGTACGCGCTCATCTAGGAGGCCTGGGTGGCCTTGCCTCCGCAGAAGAGCCCGGAGGCTGGCGCCTTGCGCACGAAGCCGTTTCCCTTGATCTGCACGTCGACGTCGCAGTCGTAGACGCCGTGCGAGCTCGGCGTGTAACCGCCGAGGGCGCCGCCGCCGTTCCAATTCTGCAGCGAGTTGAACACCTTGACGACATTCGCCCTGGTCGGGTTGTGCCCGCTCTCAATCAGGGCGTACACGAGCATTTGTCCGGCCTCCCAGGCCAGGAAGCCGAAACCGCTCGGGGAGTCGCCCGGCTCGTAGGTCTGCAGCTGCGACTGGTACATCTGCACCATCACCTGGTTCTCGTTCAGGGGGATGAACGGCAGGCCGACGACCAGGCCCTGGGCGGCTGATTGTCCCGCCACCGAGATCATGTCGGGCGTGTAGGCGTCGAACGTGGCGGCGACGTAGCCGGGGATGTACTGCTGCTGTTGCATCGCCTGGAGCATCTTGGCGTTCCCGGTCACGTCCATCGTGTCGAGCACACCGTTGCAGCCCTTCTGTTGCATGGCGGCCACGTCGCTCTCGAGCGACGCCGACGCCGGAGAGACGGCGAAGTCCGTGTAGCAGACGGTGCCGCCCTCCGCCTGGTACACGTGCTCGAACTGCTCCGCCGCCTGCGCGCTGATGGCGATGGAGTAGGAGAGGAACGCCATCTTCGTGGGCAGGTAGCCCGACTGCTTGGCGAGCTGGTAGATGCCGTCGGAGATGTAGTACGGACCGCCGGGAGGCGTCTGGTTGCAGCTCCCGCCGGCGGGGGACCAGTAGACGGGCGCCTCGGAGCGGTTGCAGTTGATTGCGAAGCCGATGTCGGGGACGTTGGCCGCGGTCATGGCCGGCACGCCGCCGTTGTCGCCGTCCGAGGTGGACCCGACGAACCCCATCACCTTGGGGATCAAGTCCTGGACGTCGGCCGCATTGGTCGAGGCGTTCTGCCCGTCGTCTTCGACGTCGAGGGAGAGCTTGCGCCCGCAGATCCCGCCGGCTGCGTTGACGGCGGAGAAGAGCGCCTCGACGCCCTGGGGCCCCTGCGGGAACGATCCGGTCAGCGGCCCGGTGAGCCCGCTCACGTTGCCGAACGTGATCGACGTCGGCGTGACCCCGGTGTCCGACGCCGTGTTGCCGGCCGCGCCGCTGCACAACCCGGCCTCGGCCGACGGAGCGAAGTTGAAGCCGGCGGACGTCGCGGTCACCGACGAAGCCGGCGGACTCGTTGCCGCGCCGGCGGCCGGGGTGGCGGCGGTTGCGTGACCGGCCGCCGTCTTGGCCCCGAGACCGCTCGGAGTGGAGCCGAGCGGGCCCGCCGCGGCACCGCCCGTGGCCGTCGTCGTGGTCGTCCCGTCGGCCTGGGCTGTGTTCTGGCCCGAATTGGTGCCGCCAGCGCCGCTGGCGCCGAGGTACGGGCTGACCCGTGCGCCGCACGACGTCGCGACCAGGGACAACACCAGGACCCCCAGCAGCCCTGCAGATCTCTTACTCACGTGTGCCCCCCGCGCTCAGGCATCCACCTACATAACTCAGGCGTGGCCACGCCCCTTGCGGGGACCCCACCCGATGGTCCAATTCCGGCCTTCCCAGACGACCTATACCCGCCGGACCGCCGGCACCCTATCTGTCCCCTGACGCGGGTGTCAGGTTGTGGGCATCCTGGTGGGCACCGCTTTACGCGGTGGCAGAAGCCGTGAAAGGACCACCATCGGGCTGCAAGCCCCGGCTCTGGGTCCTGGTGGCTCGGCAACCTTCCGAAAAGCCGGCCGCGTCACTGCCTCGCCGTGATCCAGAGCGCTTCGCCGCTCGCGCACAAGCCGCCGCCCTGGTCAAGGATCGCCATGCCGACGAATGACTTTCAGCCTTGGTGGTGCACGGGCCAACCGATGACGATGTGCGGTCTGCCGGCAAGAACCGGAGCCTGTTGCGTGACGGCCAGGTTCGCGATCACAGACGGCTCACTCGTGAGGAACTGTCTGCTGGCCAGTCCGCCCGGGCAATCGAGGGCAGACCATACGAATGCAGGCAAGAGGGCGCCGTCGGGTCCCGCGAATGCCTCCGAGGGTGTCCACGCAGCCGCGATGAGGTCGCGCGCACCGATTGGGCCGGGAAAGACCCGCATACCCTTCCCATCGGGCACCGCTGCGCCACAGCCAAAGCAGTTGGGGTAGTCGCTGTCTGTCCTCGCGACGTAGCTCGTTGACACCTGCACTGCTTCTGTCCACGCTGGGGGAGCGGGATGCCCGCCGCCCGTCTCGTGTGGGCGTCCCACCGCGAGGACGACCTCACCATCGAGCAGCTTGGCTCCGCTTGCCGCGTCGTGTTCCACGCTGAGCGTGACCTCGAGCGGCGCTGGGCGGAGGAAGTCGACCTTGGCGGCAACTCCCAATTCGGTCGCCAACAACCCGGCGACGTAACCGCCGAACCCGACCCCGGGCAGGCCACAAACGTGGCTCTCGATGACGACCAACCGGTGGTCTCGCCGAACCTCACCGGCTCGTCGATCATTCGCGCAGGTTAGAAACAAGCTGTGACGATCCGCGGTGAGGGTGAGAAGTGTGGGACCCTCCGCCACCCGAGGTCGATCGTGACCCGGTCCGCTCGACGGGAACGGCCGACGAGAGCCGACCCCCGGTTCTCAGCTTGGGAAGCGACGTCGCGACCGGACTCGCCACCTCATCGAGTTAGTTTTCTCAGGCGGCGAAGCGCGCCAGCGGCTCTCGGGACAGCCAGACCACTCCCAGGCCCGGGCCAAGAGGCTCCTCGAGCTGGACAGAAAGGCCGACGCCCTCGAACCAGGTCCGGAGTTCGTCCCACGAATGACCGGGGACCTGGTGGTACTCGATCACCAGGCGCTCCACCGGGGCCCAGCTCTCGGGAGACGAGGCGGCGACGAGGTCGTATTCGCCGCCCTCGCAGTCGATCTTGACGACGTTGACGGGCCCGGGCGCCCCGGCGACCGCAGCGTCGAAGGTCGTCGTCTTCACCGTGACGGTGCCCACGTTGCCCTGAATTCCCACGAGGCTGTTCTGTCCACCGCCGGCCTCGTTGTCGTCCAACTCGGCCGTGCCGATGGACGACGTCAGGGCTTCCTCCACGACGGTGATCCGGTCGCCGAACTTGTTCCTATCTACGTTGCGCCGCAGGACGGCTGCGCTCGTCGGCGAGGGCTCATAGGTATTGACGATCGCCTTTGGCTCAATCTGCGCCAAGCGGCACGCGAAGGTGCCGATCTGGCCACCGACGTCGAGCACGCCGAGCGGCTGACCAGCCAGCGGCCCGAGGAACCAGTCGAAGTGGTAGCAGTCCTCGGCAAAGATCTCGTAGAGCGGCACACGCGCCCCCGGTTGGTTGGGGCACTCGATCGTCAGGCCCTCCCTCGTCTCGAACAAGAGGGTCTTGGGGCCGCGCCCCACCTTCTCGCCGACCATGTCAGCCAGGATCGACGCCCAATTCTTGAACGTCTGCGGTGTTTGCCAGACCCGCCGTGCCTGGTGCCGCGCGTGTTTGGTGCTAGCCAAGTCCTGCCCTCCAACTCTCCGGGTGCCGCAGTCCGACCCGGCCTTCCGGGACGCCTGCGCAGTCTACGAGATCGGCAATTCCGTCCTGGGACGACGCCCCGGACGTCCTGGCCCTGCGCCTCGCCGCCGCCCAATGCTCAAACGGCCGTTGGGGCGGCGAGCCGACCCAACGCCTGCTACTCGACCGACGACAACGTGGCATTGGCCAGGGTCCCGCCCGAGCGCAGCCCCGCCACGACGCCGGCTGCGCCGGCGATCGCCGCCAAGACATAGACGGCCACCGTGAAGGCGTGGGCTGCGTCTGCCATGGCCACCTCGGCGCGCCCCAGGTCGCCCCCCGCCACGGTGAATACCGTCCCCGTCACCGCCAACCCGAAGGCCGTGCCGAGCCCCCGCGTCATGTTCAGGACGCCCGACGCCATCCCCGCGTGCCGCTCGGGTGCGGCGCCCATGATCGACGCGTTGTTGGGCGAGGTGAACAGTCCCATGCCGACGCCGATGCAGGCCAGCAACGCCAGGAATCCCCCCGTCGCCGGCCGCAGCGCGCCCATGACCACCAACGACGCAGCCACGACAGCCATCCCGCCGATGCACAGCGGCCGGGCGCCCACGCGGTCGGCCACCCGCCCGGCGAACGGTGCGACCACCCCGAACGCCAAGGGGAACGTCATCAGCTCCAACCCCGAGCGGACCGTACCCGCGCCTTGCGCCCGCTCCAAATAAAAGGGCACCACCAACAGCACGCCGAACATCACGAGATACGAGCCCATCCCCGACGCGATCCCCGTCGAGAAGCGCGCGTTGCGGAACAGAGAAAGGTCGAGCATGGGTTCGCCGTCTCGCCGCTCGTGCCACACGAACCCGACCCCCAGGACACCCGCCGCGACGAACAGCCCGACGATCAGCGGCGATCCCCAGCCCGACGTCGCCCCAAAGGAGATCGCCGACAGCAGCGCCACTATGGCGGGGAAGAACACGGCCAACCCCGTCCAGTCGAAGCGCACCCGCGCCAGCAGGTTCTGCGACCGCGGCACCAACAGCACCGCCGCCACCGCGCCGAACAACCCGACGGGCACGTTGACGAAGAAGATCAGGCGCCAGCCCCCGGCCGCGAGCAGCAACCCGCCGATGGTGGGCCCCAACGCGAGCCCCAGCGCCTGGGCCGCCCCCTGAAAGCCGATCGCGCGCCCCAACGCCGCGGTCGGCACCACCAGCACAATGATGGCGAGCGAGTTCGCCTGCAGCATCGCCGCCCCGATCGCCTGCAGCGCCCGGAAGCCGCAGAGCCACCCGAGCCCGGGCGCCAGCCCGCAGAGCGCCGAGGCGCCGGTGAAGATCACGAAGCCGTAGACGTACAAGAGCTTGCGGCCCCACATGTCGGCGAAGCGGCCCACCGCCGTCACCGTCGCCACCAACACCAACAGATACGACAGGCCCACCCACGTGACGGCACCCACGGAGGCGTCGAACGTCTTCGACAGCGTTGGCAACGCCACCGTCACGATGGAGGCGTCGAGTTGCCCCATGAAGGCGCCGACGCACACGGCGGCGACGGCGAACCACGGCGCGTTCGGCCGCTCCCGGATGACTTGGGGACGCCGCGGCTCCACCAGGAGCCGGTCCCACGTCCACGTCCACGGCCGCGGTGACTCCGAGGTCACCGCCCGTCCCACTCGACGACGGCCGAGTCCCGGATGTCACGTGACGAGGCCCCGACGAGCAGCTCGTAACTGCCGGGATCGGATCGCCATTCGTGCGCGTCCACGTCCCAATGCCGATAGGCGACAGCGTCGAGTTCGACTTCCACCACTTCGCGCCTGTCGGCCTCCAACTCGACTTTCACGAACCCCACCAGCTCCTGCGCCGGCCGCTGCACTGCCGGCCCCAGTGTCCCGCGGTAGACCTGCACCACCTCGGTGCCGCGTCGCGTCCCGCGGTTCCACAGCTGGACCGTGACCCGTCCCGCCTCGATGTCGATGCGTTCCCACACGACGTCGCCGTAGGTCAGCCCGTGGCCGAATGCGAACTTCGGCGCCACTTCCATCGTGTCGTAGTGCCGGTAGCCGACGAACATGCCCTCCTCGTAGACGACCTTGCCGTCCGTCCCCGGGTACCACTGCGCCACCCCGGCTGTCGGTGTGTCCTCGAGCCGTTCCGGCACGGTGACCGGCAGCCGCCCACCCGGATCACTCAGCCCGACCACGACGTCCGCCACAGCGTCGGCGCCCTCCTCGCCGGCGTACCACGGCACCAACACGGCGCCCGCCCGCTCGGCCCACGGCATCTCGACGGGTGCGCCCGCGTTGACGACGACCACCGTGCGCGGGTTGACGTCGAGCACCGCCTCGATCAGCTCGCGTTGGAGCCCGGGGAGGGCGAGGTTCGGCCGGTCGTACCCCTCGGACTCCCACTGGCCGTTGAGGCCGACCACCACGACGGCGACGTCGGCGGCACCGGCCGCCCGTACCGCCCGCTCGAACTCGTCGTCGGGCTCGGGCCGCCCCGCCATCACGCGTGCGCCCATGATGGGGTTCGAGCGCGACCGCGGCCACAGGTCGACGGTCAGCGCGTACGACCGACCCGCCTCGAGCTCGCGCGTGACCTCAATGGGCTCGCTCCCGGCGCCGTAGAAGCCGGTGCCGCGCTGCGGGTCGCTGTTGTCGAGCACCACGTCGCCGTCGAGCTTGAGCACCGTCCGGCCGGCCGACTCGAGCCCGAGCCGCCAGAGGCCCGAGGTGTCGGGCGTGAACGTGGCCTGCAACCGGGCCGACCACCGCCCGGTCTCGAATCCGGGCGGTGGTCCGATCCACACCGCCCGCGCCGAGTGCGTGAGGCCGGTCGCCGTCGGCACCGGCGCCTCGCCCGCGGGCAGCTCGGGCGAGGCGAAGTACTCGACGCTGAACCCCTCCGTCCCGCCGCCGGTGGGCTCGAGCAGGCGCAGGTCGATGGGCGGGATGCCGCGGTCGATGCGGCAGCCCACCTCGTAGGTCACCGTGGTCCCCGGCAGTCGCTCGGCCAGGGCGTCGACCACGCTGCGCCGCCGATGCGGGGTGACCTCCGAGCTGCCGCCGCCCATTGCCATCTGCCCCGCGTTCGGGCCGATGACGGCTACCCGGGCGATCGTCTGCGGGTCGAGCGGCAGCAGACCGTCGTTGACCAGGAGCACGGTGCCCTCGGCCGCCGCGCGCCGCGCCAGCGCCCGCCGGCCGGGATCGTCGTCCTCTTCCTCTACTTCCGGCACCTCCGGCACTTCCGGCCCGGCATCGGTCCCTTCGAGCAGGCCGACGCGACCCATCAGCACGAGCAGGCGGCGCACGTGCTCGTCGACGACGTCCTCGCCCACCGAGCCGTCGCGCACCGCCGCCGCCAGGTTCGGTCCCAGCCAGGTCGGCGGGCCGGGCATCTCGAGGTCGAGGCCGGCGAGGGCCGCCGGTGCGGTGGAGTGGGTGCCGTACCAGTCGGACATCGCGACGCCGTCGAAGCCCCACTCCTTGCGCAGGATCCCGTTCAGCAGATCCGGCTGCTCGCCGCAATAGACGCCGTTGACCTTGTTGTAGGCGGTCATCAGGGCCCAGACCCCGGCCTCGCGTACCGCGGCCTCGAACGCCACCAGGTGGATCTCGCGCAGCGTGCGCTCGTCCACCTCCGCGCTGATGCTCATGCGCTCGTGCTCCTGGTCGTTGCAGGCGAAGTGCTTGATGCAGCACGCCACGCCGTGGGACTGCACGCCCTGCACGTAGGCCACGGTCAGGCGCGCCGTGAGCAACGGGTCCTCGGAGAAGGACTCGAACGTCCGCCCGGCCAGCGGTGTCCGCACGATGCAGACGGTCGGCCCCAAGAGGACACGCACGCCCTTCGAACGCGCCTCGCCGGCCAGCGCCTCGCCCAGCCTTCCGGCGAGCTCAGGGTTCCACGTCGAGCCGATCGCCGTGCCGCACGGCAGCGAGAGCGAGCGCTTGCCGCCAAAACTGTCGCCGCGCACGCCGGACGGGCCGTCGGAGACCTTCAGAGCCCGCAGGCCGACCCGCTCGATCGGCGGCAGGTACCAGAGGCTGGCGCCGGCCGTCAGCGAGCACTTCTCGTCCAGGGTCAGCTCCCCGAGCAGGCGTGCGACGGCTCTGGTCAAGGCGGCGTCTACCACGTGTCCACGAACGGGCGGCGCCCGCCTCCACCTTGTCGCGGCCCGGCCGACTGCAGCGCGTGGACCACGCGCGCCCGCGTGTCGGCGGGGTCGATGACGTCGTCGATCTCGAAGAACTCGGCCACGTGCAGTGCCTTCCCGTGTTCGTATGCTCGCTCCACCATTGCGTCGAACGCCTTCTCGCGCTCGCCCTCGTCGTCTATCGCGTCGAGTTCGCGACGGAACCCGAGGCGAACCGCGCCCTCGAGGCCCATGCCGCCCAGTTCCCCGGTGGGCCACGCCACGGTGAACACGGGTCGGTGGAACGACCCGCCCGCCATCGCCTGGGCGCCCAGTCCGTAGCCCTTGCGCAGGATCACGCAGCAGAACGGGACCGTGAGCGATGCCCCGACGACGAACATGCGGCTCACGTGGCGGACGAGCGCCGTCTCCTCCGCCTCGGGGCCGACCATGAACCCGGGCGTGTCGCACAGCGACAGCACGGGCAGGCCGAAGGCCTCGCACAGTTGCAGGAAGCGCGCCGCCTTGTCGGCGCAGGGCCCGTCGACGGCGCCCGCGAGGTGCAGCGGGTTGTTGGCGATGACGCCGATGGCGCGGCCTTCGATGCGGGCCAACGCGGTCACCATCCCGGCTGCGAACGACGGGCGCAGCTCGAGGACCGACCCGTCGTCGGCCAGTAGCTCGAGGGCGCAGTGCACGTCGTAGACGCGGCGGCGGTCAGGCGGCACGACGTCGCGCAACAGCGACTGGTCCGGCGCCGTCCACTCGCGCACGTCGCCCTGGAAGTACGACAGGTAGCGGCGGGCGACGTCGACCGCCTCCTTCTCGTCCGCCGCCAGGACGTCGATCACGCCGTTCGGTACCTGCACCGACACCGGACCGACGTCCTCGGGGTCGAACACCCCTAGTCCGCCGCCCTCGATCATGGCCGGGCCGCCCATGCCGATGTTGGCATCGGGCGTGGCGATGATCACGTGGCAGCACCCGAGCAGCGCCGCGTTGCCCGCGAAGCAGCGGCCCGAGACGACGCCGACGAGCGGGACCCGGCCGCTGAGCGCGCCGAACAACGCGAAGGCAGCCGTGTCGAGGCCGGTGACGGTGGCCGTGTCCGTGTCGCCGGGCCGCCCACCGCCGCCCTCGGCGAACAGCACGACCGGGAGCCCGAGCCGCTCGACCAGCTCGAAGAGCCGGTCCTTCTTCTTGTGATTCATCTGGCCCTGGGTGCCGGCCAGCACGCTGTAGTCGTACGAGAGCACGGCACAGCGCGCCTGTTCGGGCGGGAAGAGGTCGCCGTTCACGCGTCCGAGGCCGGCGATCAGCCCGTCGGCCGGCGTCTTGGCGATCAGGTCGTCGGTGCTGCGGCGGGCCCGCTGGGCCGCGATGACGAAGCGGCCGTACTCCTCGAAGCTGCCGGGGTCGCAGAGGTCCTCGATGTTCTCCCGTGCCGTGCGCCGCTCCCGCGCGTGCCGGCGCTCCGTCGCCTCGGGGCGGCCCGCGTCCAGCGTGAGCTCCCGGCGCCGGCGCAGCTCCGCGAGCTCCGGGCGGATGGCGTCGCGGTCTGCGGCCACCGCCGCGGCCGCCACTGACGCGCTCGTCGCCGCCGTCGCGCCGTCGCCGGGCGAGCCCGACAAGGCAGCGAAACGCAGCAGGACGTCGCCGCTCTGCACCGCGTCGCCCGCCGCCACGAGGAACGAGTCCACCCGGCCGGCGTGCGGTGCCTCAATGACGTGCTCCATCTTCATGGACTCGATGACCAGCAGCACCGCGCCCGCGGCCACGTCGTCCCCCGGGGCCGCGGCGACCCGGAGCACCGTGCCGGCGAACGCGGCCTGAATCTTTGTCAGCCCGGCCATAGGGGCTCGGGTACCTCGAAGCCGACGTCGCCGCCCCACGTGTTGCGGTGCGTGACCTCGTGGGCCGGCCGCCGGGCGCCCACGCCCCAGGTCCCGGTCGGGTAGCCGAAGCTGACCGTGCCCGAGAGGATCCACCCCTGGTCCGTAGGAACCTCCAGGATCTCGAACGTCTCGGCGGGATGGAAGAACTGCAGCAGCGCGGTCAGGCAGCTGCCGACACCCTCGGCCCGCGCCGCCAGCATGGCGCTCCACACCGCCGGGTAGATCGAGCCGCCCGTCGGGTCGTGCTGGCTGAAGGGGAACAGGAAGAGGGGGACGTCCTCGAAGTGGTCGCCTAGCCACTGTGCCGAGCGCTGCACCTTGAAGAGCTGGACCGACTCGGGCGTGTCGGGATTGGCGGCCGCCGCGTCGAGCTGGGTCTTGTAGACGGACTTCCACAGCTCGCCGATGGCGTGCTGGTAGAGCGGTGCCAGTGCTGCCTTCTTGTCCGGGTCGTCGAGCAGCAAGAAGCGCCAGTTCTGCTGGTTGCCGCCCGACGGCGCCCGGATCGCCGCGTCCATGATGCGGGCCTGGACGTCGAGGGGGATGGGGTCCTTGCGGACCCGGCGCATGGCGCGCGTGGTGTAGAGCGCCTCATGGAGTTCCATACCGGCGACCTTAGGTCGCGGACCGTCGGCGACGTTGCTCGTATATCCCAGCGGGCAACACGGCTTTCGCCGAGCCGGTCAGGCCGTGGCGCCCTCGTTCACCTGCTGCAGCCGATCGGTCGCCTCGATGTACTCCTCGACCATGCCGAGCACCACGTCCTTGGTCCGCCGCACCGAGGTCGCCGCACCGATGATTTGCCCGGCCGGGTTGAAGTTCACGTCCCGCGCCTCCTCCGGGAACGCGTGGCCGCGGGACACGCAGTCGATGGCCACCATCATCTGCAGCGGCATGCCGAGGGGCTTGGGGTTGCCCGGTGCCTCCCAGGCGTCGGTCCAGTCGTTCTTGAGCAGGCGGCACGGCTTGCCGGTGAACGAACGCGAGCGCACCGTGTCGCGGGACGTGGCCTTCAGGTACGACTCCATCTGCTTGGGTGGCACGTCGGCCTCCTCGACCGTCAGCCACAGCGAGCCGGTCCACACGCCGGCCGCGCCCATCACCATGGCGGCCGCCATCTGGCGGCCCGAGCCGATCCCGCCCGCCGCCAACACCGGCAGCGGCGCCACGGCGTCGATCACCTCGGGCCACAGCACAATGGACCCGACGTCACCGGTGTGCCCGCCGCCTTCCGAGCCCTGACAGATCACGATGTCGACGCCCGCCGCCTTGTGGTTCAGCGCGTGCTTCACGGAGCCGGCCAGCGCAGCCATCAACATGCCGTGGTCGTGCACCTGCGCGATCACGTCGTCGGGCGGCGTGCCGAGCGCGTTGGCCACCAGCTTCACCTTGGGGTGGCGCAGGATCACCTCGACGAGCGGGGCGGCCGTGGCCGCGGTCCACCCGAGCAGCTCGCGCTTGGGGCCGCCCTCGATCTCGGGGACGCCGTGGTCGGCCAGGATCTTCTTGGCGAACGTGCGGTGCTCGTCGGGGATCATGGCCCGCAACTCGGCCTCCAGCTTGACCGGGTCGATCTCGTCCATGCCCTCGTACTTGCCGGGGATCACGATGTCGACGCCGTAAGGGCGGTCGCCGACGTGCTCGTCCAGCCACTTCAGCTCGACCTCGAGTTCGTCGGCGCTGAAGCCCACAGCGCCCAGTACGCCGATGCCGCCGGCGTTGGACACCGCGGCGGCCACGTCACGGCAGTGGGTGAAAGCGAAGATGGGGAACTCGATCCCGAGGCGTTCGCAGAGTTCGTTGTGCACGGGAGGGACCTCCTGGGTCGATGACTGCTCTAATTGTGCGTACTAATTGCGCGTACGTTGCGTGCGGCGGGAGTCGAGTCGCCACCTTCGGGGAGGCCCGGTTGCCGGATCCCCCCGCTGCAAGTAGAACAGATTCTACTTTTAGTCGGCCCGGAATGCAGATCCGTCGGCCGCACGCACGGGGAGGGAGCTGCGTCGATGCCGATTCGCACCGAGCCGGTGTTGCCCGAGGACGACTGGCAGCTCCGCCTCGAGCCGCCGAGCGACGGCTCCGGCGTCGGCACGCTCACCCTCGCCTACCCCGAGAAGCTGAACATGTGGTCGTGGGAGGCCACCCGCCAGCTCGGCGTCCTGGCCGACCGGGTCCGCTTCGACGACCGCATCCGCGTCCTCCTGGTCAAGGCCGAGGGCCGCGCCTTCTGCGCCGGCATCGACCTCGGCATGCCCGAGGACCGGGTGACCGGCCGCTCGGCCGCCGAGAAGGTGCGCAACTACTACGAAGGCATCCGCTGGGTGCACGATCGTTTCCGCGTCTTCTACGAGCTGCCGCAGCCGATCGTCGTCGCCGTGCAGGGGTACTGCCTCGGGTTCGGCTTCGAGCTCGCGCTCATGTGCGACATCCGGGTGGCGGCCGACGACGCGCTCTTCGCGCTGCCCGAGGCCCAAGTCGGCGTGTCCATCGACGCCGGCGGCGACCTGCGCCTCGCGCACGAAGTCGGTGCCGGGTACGCCAAGCTGCTCGCACTGACCGGCCGGCGCATCGATGCGGCCGAAGCCCATCGCCTCGGCATCGTCCAGCAGGTCACAACGAGAGACGAACTGGTCCCCGCCGCCACGGCGATCGCCACCGAGATCGCCGCCAACGCACCCCTCGCCGTCCAGTCGATCAAGCGCACCATCGACACGTTCGCTTACGGCGGGCTCCCCGCGGCGCTGAAGTTCGAGGCCCTCAGCGCGTCAGTCGAGTTCGTGAGCGACGACATGTCGATCGGTTACGCAGCGAAGGCCAAGAAGCAGCAAGCCGAATTCGAAGGCAAGTAGGGGAGGCCACCGCCATGGGACTGCCAGAGCCGCCGCCGGCGGGATCCACCTTTCTGCCCCCGGGCACCTTCGACGGCGTCACCGCGGTCGTCACGGGCGGCGGGACCGGTCTCGGGAAGGCCATCGCGATCGAGTTGGCCCGGGCCGGTGCGTCGATCGGCATCATCTCCCGCTCCGAGGACCACCGCCGTGCCGGCGTCGAGGCGGTCGCCGCGGTGGGTGCCAGGTCCGCCCACGCCGCGGCCGACATCCGGGAGCCGGAGGAGATCACCCAGGCCTTTGACGTCATCGCCAACGAGCTCGGCACACCCACGGTGCTCGTGAACAACGCGGCGGCGAACTTCCCGGTGCTCGCCGCAACGATGCGTCCCAACGCGTTCCGCTCGGTGACGAACATCGTGATGGACGGGACATTCTTCTGCAGCCAGGAGCTCCACCGCCGCGTCACGACCGATGGCCTGCCGGGTGGAGCGATTCTCAACATTCTCGCAACACAGTCCTTCACCGGCGGTCCGGGTATGGCGCATGCGTCAGCGGCGAAGGCGGCTGTGGGCAACCTGACCAAGTCGCTCGCGGTCGAGTGGGCCCCCGACGCCGTGCGGATCAACGCCCTGGCCCCAGGTCTCTTTCCCCACGAGGACATGCGTGAGGACCTGAAGGCATTGCGCCCTGACGGCGAGGACGTGGACGCTCGCCGGTCGCCGGCCGGTCGTCTCGGTCGCGTGCACGAGCTCGGGTGGGCCGCCGCGTGGCTGTGTTCGCCTTATGCGAGCTTCGTGACCGGTCACACGTTGGTGGTTGACGGTGCCAATTGGCTGCGGCGCGACTTCGTCATGCCGCCGTTTACGCCAATTTCTGAACAATTGGACTCCGTGCTCCGCCCCGCCGCCCCCTCCTGACAAGCGTTTGGCTGCGGCGAGCTGGCGCGGGTCAGGCACGGCGCCGAGGCCGCATCGGAAACGGGGGTGAGCGACCGTCGCGTCTAGGCGCGGCCCGCGCCTGACGAAGAGGCACTTCGGCGTCAAGATAGATTGAGCCGACTCGGCGGGAATGAGGGAATGCGAATAGCTCTTCGCAGGGCGGGCTTTGTCCCAGCACTGGTATTGGCGGTGATCTTGGCCAGCGCGGTGCTGTCGTCTGCCCCGGCTGCCGCGAGCGGCAGCCTCACTATTACGACGACGTCCGTCCCAAGCGGCACGGTCGCCGCCAGCTACTCAACCGGGCTCAGCGCCACCGGCGCGGTGGGAGGCGTGACGTGGTCGTTGTTCTCGGGCACCCTCCCTCCCGGCCTCACGGTGGTCGCGTCGGGCTCGATCTCGGGGACGCCCACCACTGCTGGCGCATTCAACTTTACGGTCGAGGCCACGGACGCCGCGAGTGATACGGACACGCAGGCACTTTCGATCACGGTTGCCCCGGGGACCACCACCGTCGCGGTATTCAGTTCACCCAGCACGTCCGCCCAGAACCAGCTCGTGACGTATTCGGCCACGGTGCCGGGAGCCAACGGCGTGGTCCCGACGGGCACGGTCACGTTCACATCGACGCCTGCAGGCTCGTTGCCGATGGGGGTCGTGTGTGCGGGCACCCTCAATGGGAGCGGCCAGGCGTCGTGTTCCTCGACGCAGACGCCATTCACGGTCAGTCCCACCGTTGACACCATCTCTGCGAGCTATTCGGGAGATTCGAACTTCAATCCCGCGCCTCCCACGCAGACCAACCCTCAGTCGACCAGCGAGACGATCATGCAGGGGACGGCGACATCAGTCATCTCGGTGACGGCGAACCCGACGACGGCGGGCTTCGGGCAGAGCGTGAGCTACTCGGCGTCGGTGAGCCCCACCACTGGGACGACCGCGCCCACGGGCATTGTCACATTCACCACGACCTCCGCCGGGTTGCCCGTCACCCTCTGCACCGGGACGCTCACGGCTTCCGGTTCGACGAGCTCGACGAGTTGTTCGGCGAGCACGGCGGGAGCAGGGAACCCAACGACCATTACCGCCACGTACGACGGCTTCTGGAACGGCACCTCCGGATTCAACGGGTCGGTCGGAACGGGCACGGTCACGATCACTGGCGCACAGACCACGGTCCTCGCAAGTGCGAGCACGATGTCGGCCGTCTTCGGGCAGAGCGTGACCTACTCGGCGACTGTCTCTGCGGGCGCAGGACTACCGACCCCCACCGGCTCGGTCAATTTCACCACCAGCATTGGGTTGCTGTGCTCCGCCACCTTGAACGTCAGCGGATCTGGTTCGTGCAACTCTCCGAGCGCTCCCATTGGTGGCGACACCGTCACGGCGTCCTACACGGGCTCAGGCAATTTGGGCAACTCCCAAACCACGTTCGGACTGACGGTCGGAACCGCGGCCACCACCATCACGAACTTCTCCGCGACCCCGAGTGCCGTGAGCTTCGGCACATCGGTGACCTACGCAGCCGCCGTGGCCGTGACCGCCCCCGGGGGTGGGACGCCCAGCGGCAACGTGTCATTCACCACAGGCACATCGCCCGTGGTGAACCTGTGCTCGGTGGCGTTGTCCAACTTCACGGCCTCGTGTTCCTCAACCCTGGCTCCCGTCGGCAGTGACCCGGTCACCGCCACCTTCACACCCGTTATCGACTACACAGGCGCCACGGCCACCACTGCGTTGACCGTCTCGATGGCGAACGTCACGTTGTCGGTGAGTACGAATCCCAGCACCGCGCCCCTCGGTTCGTCGGTGACCTACAGCGCCACCCTCTCGACGACGAATTCAGTGAAACCGACCGGCGACGTAGATTTCGCATACTTCGCGTCTGGGAATTCCGTGACCCTGTGCAACGCCACCGTGACGGGAGCGACCGCCAGTTGCCAGGCCTCGAACGCCGCGCTCGGAGTGGTGCAGGTCGTTGGTTTCTACACCGGTGACGGGAATTACGCGACGGATTCCGCCACGACCAGTGTCACGATCACCAAGGGCGTGACGACGACCACCGGCTCGGCCACGCCGACGACCCTTGACTTCGGTCAGAGTGTCACGTATTCGGCCAACGTGACCGCGAACAGCACGGCGACGGGCATTGCCGGCACGCCCACCGGGATGGTGTCGTTCTCCATCGGGTCCACTTCGCTGTGTCAGGCGACGTTGTCGTCGGGCCACGCGCAATGCGGCGCGAGCAACGCTCCGGTCGGCAGCAACGAGACGGTCACCATCCAATACGCCGGTGACTCCAGCTACTTGTCCTCGACCGGCTCCTTCGCGTTGACAGTCATCAGCCAGGCGTCCACCACCGTGAGCGCGTCGGCCACGCCGAGCACCGTGAAGCTGGGTCAGTCGGTGACCTATTCGGCGACGGTAAGCCCGAGCGCGGGTTCGGGGACGCCGACGGGCACCGTCACCTTCAGCATCGGCACCACGACGCTGTGCCCGGCGACCCTGTCGTCAGGGGTGGCCAGTTGCACGTCGAGCAATGCCCTTGTGGGCGCGAACCAGACGGTCACCGCCACCTACAGCGGTGATATCGACTTCTTGGGATCGTCGTCGACGACCACGGTGACGGTGACCCAGGACACGACGACGACGGCCATCCCCGTGGCCCCGGTGTCTGGTCCGTTCGGCTCGTCGGTGAGCTATGCGGCCACGGTCACCCCCAACGACGGGGGGACCCCCACGGGCACGATCACCTTCACCATCGGCACGACAACGCTGTGTCATGGGACGGTGTCGTCGGGCGCGGCCAGCTGTACCTCGGACCTGGGCCCGGTGGGGACGGCCGAGACGGTTACCGCCACCTACAGCGGCGACGCGAACTTCTCAGGCTCGTCGGGCACCAACACCGTCACGATTTTGCCGGCCGGCACCTCGACGACGCTGTCTGTCGCTCCTTTGACCGCCGTCTTCGGCCAGAGCGTGACCTATTCGGGCACCGTGAGCACCTTGTCGCCCGTTGGCTCGCCGACGGGCAGCGTCGTGGTTTCGACCAGCTCGACCACGCTGTGCACGGCGCCGATCACATCAGGCGCTTACTCGTGCACCGTCGGGGGAGCGCCAGTGGGGTCCGACTCGATCGCCGCCGCTTACGGGGGTGACGCCGACTTCGCATCCTCGCCTGCCTCCCCGGGGAGTCTGACTGTCACCCAGGCCCAGACCACGCTCTCGCTGACGTCGAACTCGAATCCCGCTCCCTTCGGCACCCAGGTCACCTACGCCGCCACCGTGGCCGTGAGCGCGCCGGGTTCGGGCTCGCCTGCAGGCACTGTCTCGTTCACGAGCAGCGGCACCTCCATCGCCTCGTGCTCGGGGACCAACGCCATCGTGGTCACCGCGGCGGTGGCCCGCTGCACCATTGCCGCTCCCGCACCGAACACCTACGACATCGTCGCCACCTTCATCCCCACCGACAACGTCTCCTTCAACGGCAGCACATCCAACACCCTCGCCCAGGTCATCAGCCAGGCGTCCACCACCGTGAGCGCGTCGGCCACGCCGAGCGCCGTCGTTACCGGTGGAACCATCACCTACTCGGCGACCGTTCGACGCAGCGCGGGCTCCGGCAACCCCACGGGTTCCATCAACTTCAAGATCGGCACGACGTCCCTCTGTTCTGGGAACCTCTCGGGCGGGGTTGCCTCCTGCACCAGTACGACCACGCCCGTTGGCGCGAACGAAACGGTGACGGCGAACTACAGCGGCGGCGATCCTGACGACGCGCCTTCGAGCGGCACTGTGGTTGTCTCCGTCGGACCAACGGCCCCGTCACCCCCGTCGGGAAGTTCGGCGTCCGCTTCGGCCACGTCACCGTCACCACAGGGGTCGGGTTCTGTACAACTCGCGAATGCGCAGGTTTCGTGGGAGGGGTTTGGAGCTTTGACCCTTGCCGACCTCCAGGGAGATCCTGTATCGAGCGCACCGCCCGGCGGGACTGGTGAATATGTGTGGCTCGCCGCGAGCCCCGCCAGCCAATTCTCGTCGGTCACGGTATCGATCTGTCAGGTTGGTTCTGGACATTCCGTCTTGTGGTGGGACGGCACGACCTGGCTCCAGGTAGCCGATCAAAGTCTCTCGGAGACATCGGGCTGCGTCACGCTCACGTTGACGCCCTCGACGACACCGGGGACGAGTTCGCTGAACCCTCTCGAGTTGGCGATCAGCAGTCGTCCCGGTACGGAAGGGGCGGGTGGTTACTGGGAGGTTGGCTCGGACGGCGGCATCTTCAGCTACGGGAATGCCGCGTTTTATGGCTCGGCAGGGGGGACGCACCTCAATGAGCCCATCGTGGGCATGGCGCCCACGCCGGACGGCCAAGGCTACTGGGAGGTCGCCTCGGACGGCGGCATCTTCAGCTACGGCGACGCCGCCTTCTACGGCTCGACGGGTGGGACGCACCTCAACAAACCGATCGTGGGCATGGCTCCCACGCCCGACGGCCTGGGTTATTGGTTAGTCGCCTCAGACGGGGGAATTTTCAGCTACGGCGACGCGATGTTCTACGGATCGACGGGTGGGACGAACCTCAACAAGCCGATCGTGGGCATGGCTCCCACGCCGGACGGCCAGGGCTACTGGCTGGTCGCCTCGGACGGCGGCATCTTCAGCTACGGCGACGCCACCTTCTACGGCTCGACGGGCGGGACGCAACTCAACAAGCCGATCGTGGGCATGGCGCCCACGCCGGACGGCCAGGGCTACTGGCTGGTCGCCTCGGACGGCGGCATCTTCAGCTACGGCGACGCCACCTTCTACGGCTCGACGGGCGGGACGCAACTCAACAAGCCGATCGTGGGGATGTCGCCCACCCCGGACGGCCAGGGCTACTGGCTGGTCGCCTCGGACGGCGGCATCTTCAGCTACGGCGATGCCGCGTTCTTCGGGTCGGCGGGGTCAGAGCCACTCAATGCCGCCATCGTGACCATGTCTCCGGGCTAGCCGGATGCAACGTTTATTGAAGGGGTAGCAAGCACCCCACCGGACAAGAGACCTGCACAAATAGCCGATGCAGCGTTCCTCGGCGCCAGGTCGGTCACGGTAAATCATTGCAAACATTGCGGGTCACACAACGCCTGATTGCGGTCCGGGTGCGGCTCGGTTGTTGTCCCAGGTCAATGTAATAACAAATGGTTGCAGTTGGGCTGAAGTTGCACTACCGTTGGAGCAGGTTGGGGAGCGGGACCATGCCCTTTATTGCGGCGTGTGGAAGTAGTGGCGTTCGAGAGGGAACACAACAAGGAGCGTAGGCGGTATGCGCAAGGCGGCCAGCTATCAGAACCATCGGCGAATTTCGCGCCGTTTGACGAAGTTTGTCCGAGCAGCATTCGGGGTATCACTTCTCTTCGGGGTTGTCGCTGGCTCCCTCGGTGCAGTGGTCGCGACTTCTGGCGTGGCTTCAGCCGCGCCAGAGCAAGTGACGTACCAGTGGTCCGAGAGTTCCGTCGCGTTCCCGACGACAGACATCGGGACGACGAGCTCCCAGACGATCACGTTCACCGCGACCGCGGTCCTCACCCCAGAGACGTTGAGCATCGCGAACATCACGGGGACCAACAACAGTGAGTTCTCACACAGCGGGAGCTGCGAAGGGAAGCTCTTCGTGTTCGCCGGGACAACCTGCTCGGAAACCTTTGTGTACAAGCCGTCGATCGTCGGCCTCGAGACGGCGCAAGCCAACTTCACCGACACCGCTGGCGGTGCCGACAACTTCAGCGTTCAACTCACGGGAAGCGGCGCTGGCCCGCTCTTGCAGGCGAACCAGGACCCGACCTCGTTCGGCACCGTTGTGGACGGGACGCCTGCTTCGCAGACGGTGACGATCACCAACATCGGTTCCGGAGAGGCGGACATCAACGGCACGCCCACACTCAGCGGTTCTGGCAACTTCCACCTCGGTGCCCAAAGTTGCAGTGCTGCCGTGCTCGACAACGGCGACTCGTGCAGCGTCACGGTCAACTACGAGCAGACGGACCTCAACGCCAACGGGGCAGACAATGGAACGCTCGAGGTCGACGCACAGTTTGGAATCAAGGTCGACGTTCCCCTAGTGGCCAATGATGTCACGACGCCGCCAACTTCCTTCATCACGCCGGCGGTGATCAACTTTGGCAACGTCGAGACCGGCACCCTGAGCGGCACCCAGACGGCCACGATCCAGAACAGCGGGCCCACGACGATCACGCTCGGGAGCATCTCCGGAGTCACCGGTGAATTCTCAATCACCGGCGGGTCCTGCCACACCGGATTCGTGATGAACGCCGGAGGCAGCTGCACCATCACGATGGAATTCGCGCCCAGCGCGACTGGCATGCAGACGACGACTCTCGACGTGGCGCAAACGGATGGCGGTCCCGCGCTGCCCGACCTGACCGCCGTCGTAAGCGGTACCGGGGTCGCGCCGTCGTACAGCATCAGCACTGGTACCAGCGGCGGACCGATCGACTTCGGCACTTGGACTACGGGATCGCAGAGCACGCCCGAGGACGTCACCGTCTACAACAACGGCTCGACAGCCCTGGGGCTTGGTACTGCCTCAGTAAGTGGTGAATATTCGATCGTCCCGGGCGACTCCAGTTGTAGTGGGACGCTGCAACCGATGACCAGCTGCGTCATCGTGGTTGCCTTCGATCCGACCATTCCCTCGGGGACGGATCCCGGTTCGGTGTCCGTGCCGGTAACCGGTGGGACACCCCTGAACGCCGCTCTCACCGGCGTGGGCGTCGAGGCATCGTTCACGGTGTCGCCAGACTTCACATTCCCGCCGACACCGGTCAACGGGGCCTCGACCAACGTCTTCACGGTGACCAACACCTCGGGCGTCGACGAGGTCTTCTCCGCGGCCACGGTCACTGGGCTCAACTCAGGTGCGTTTCCGATCACCACCGACGGATGTGGTGGGACCTTCCTCGTGATCCCGGCCGGAGCGCAATGCCAGATCTCCATCAACTTCGAACCCGGAAGTACCGGGCCATTCAACGCGGAACTGGACGTCACGGGCGGCGAAGGAGAACAGGGACCACCGTTCCCGCTGCCTCTGCCGACCCAGATCATCCCGCTGATGGGTACTGGTATTCCGGAGACGACGGTGAGCGTGTCGCCGAACCCGTTGAACTTCCCGACACCGCTTCAGTTCGGCTCGACCAGCACCGATGAGTACGTGACCGTGCAGAACACGGGCACTCAGAACCTGGTCATCTCGTCAACCCCGATCCTGGGCACTGACGCCAACGACTTCAAGATCGACACCGCCAACGGATGCGTCGTCTTCTCGCCGATTGCACCCGGGTCGTCTTGCACGATTGCCATCCACTTCACTCCGCAATCGTCGCTCGGCGCTGGTGCCGTCTCGGCAACCCTGGGCGTAGTCGACAACGCGGCGAGCAGTCCGCAGAACGTAGCGTTGACCGCAACCGCGACCGCCGGCCCCCCTGGGGGAGCGCTTTCCGCCAATCTGCCAGCGCTTGACTTCGGTCAGGTCGGCGTCGACGTCACGAGTGCCCAGCAAACGACGACCATCACGAACAACTCGAACCAGGCCGTCGTGATCAGCTCCGTGGCCAACGATGGAACCAACAGCGGCGACTTCCATGTCCAGTCGCCTAACGGTTGCACCACGGCAGGCGAGCTCGACCCCGGCGCAAGCTGCGTCGTGGCGGAGACGTTCGCTCCTTCGGCGAACGGGACCGAATCTGCGAACCTCGTCATCGGCTTCCAAGGTGGCCTCCTCGACGTTCCGCTTTCGGGCGAAGGCGTCCCGCCGGCGAACACGCCCGACATCACCTGGACCGGTTCGCCCAGTGCTCTCGACTTCGGACAGATCAGTGTCGGCAGCATCTCCGACGAGGAGCTCGTGACGGTCGAGAACACCGACCCGATCGGCGGGAATCAGCTGAACGTGGCGAACGTTACGGTCAGCGGTACGGACCCCCACGACTTCAAGATCGTCAGCGAAGGCTGCCTGACGTTGAACCCATTCGGCGTGGCGCCAGAGCAGACCTGCACTATTGGCGTCGACTTTGCGCCGACGTTCAGCTCTGACACGAACGAGATCAAGACGGCTCAGCTGAATATCTTCGACAACTCGAATGGCGCGGCGCAGGTGGTGCCGCTCACCGGCCAGGCGATTGGCACCGCCGTCTCATACTCGGTGAACCCGTCGCCGACGATCAACTTCGGCAGTCAAGCGCTGAACACGACCAGCGGGCCGGATCTCGTGACGGTGACCAACACGGCAGGTGGAGGCAGCTCGAACTTCGCACTGCTCTTCCCCGGATTTGGTGACGTCACCTTGACCGACCTGACGGGTCACAACGAGATGGGAGTCGGGGGCACCGGTCAGTTCTCCTATTCAAATGACCTGTGTAAGAACAGCGTGATCGACCCGCCCGAGGTGGGAACGAACGACACCTGCACGATCAACGTCCAGTTCAACCCAACCGCTTTGGGGCCGCAATACGCCTACCTGACCTTCTTCCCGAAGAACGGGTCCGGGTTCCCGCAGCAGATCGAGCTCGAGGGCAACGGCATCCAGCCGGGCTCGGTGAGCCTCGGCGGCCCCGACATGACGGCGAACGGGTTGAATTTCGGCGTGGTGCCGATCACCACTACGAGCCCGACGCAGGACGTCGTGATCACCAACACGAGCACGACGGCGCCGTTGAAGGTGAGTGGGCTCTCAATCGTGGGTGTGAACCCCGGCGACTTCGCAGTAGTGCCGCTCCAGGGCACATGCCCGACCTCGCCGCCGAACTTCCAGCTCGGCGTGGGCCAGAGCTGCACAGTGGCGATCGACTTCACGCCGTCGGCGGTGGGTTTGCGCCAAGCGGTGCTGGACATCGTGGACAACACCCCTGGCGGCCTGGAACAGGTGACGCTGACCGGAGTTGGCGGCCCGCTCGTGCAGGGCTATTACCTGACTGACGCCAAGGGCCTCGTCTACTCGTTCGGCAACGCGAAGTACTACGGCGAGATCGCTTCGGGCTTGAATCTCAACGCCCCCATTGTCGGTATCGCAGCGACGCCCGACGGCGGTGGCTACTGGCTCGTGGCCTCTGATGGCGGCATCTTCAGCTTCGGCGATGCCCAGTTCTACGGCTCAACGGGTGGCCTGCATCTCAACGCGCCGATTATCGGGATCACGTCGACGCCTGACGGTGGTGGCTACTGGCTGCTCGCCTCGGACGGCGGCATCTTCTCCTACGGAGACGCGCACTTCTACGGCTCAACGGGCAGCCTGAAGCTCAACAAGCCAGTGGTGTCGATGACCAAGACGCCCGACGGCGGTGGCTACCTCCTGGTGGCCTCTGACGGTGGGGTGTTCGCCTTTGGCGACGCCAACTTCGAGGGCTCGGCGGCGAACTACACCCTGGCCAAGCCGATCAACGGGTTGGTCGAGTCGCCCGATGGCGGTGGCTACCTGATGTCCGCTTCGGACGGTGGTGTCTTCGCCTTCGGTGACGGGCATTACTACGGTTCGGCGAACACCCTGAACCTCAAGGCGCCGATCGAGGGTATCGAGTCGACGCCAGACTTCAACGGGTACTGGGAGTTCGCGCAGGACGGCGGTGTGTTTGCCTATGGCGATGCCCAGTTCTACGAGTCAGAGGGTGGGATCGTCGAGCCCGGTATCGTGGGCATGGCGATTGACCTGCAGACGATTCCGGACTGAACAAGCAGTGAACTGAGTGGTCGGGCGCCCGGGTATCCCGGGCGCCCGGTCGCGCTACGGACCTAATGGTCATTGAGGCTGAGAGTCCTCGCGCCTTTTTGATTGTTCAAGCTCAGCAGTCGACGGTCGATGCCTTGGGAAACGAGGGATCCGATGGGGTCAGCGCCGAAGCGGCGGTCCGGGGCGGCGAGGGATCGAAACCAGTTGGATCACGTGACGCCAGATCTGGAGCCAAGTGGCCGGTGGTCCCGGTATGGCGCGGTGAAGCGAATCGGCGAGGTCGGTAGGCGTCGCTGTAACCCTTCAGGCCAGGCACGCCGAGGCCATCCGAGGAGTCAGGGGGCACGTCGTTACGGAGGGCGGGTCAGCGCCCGCTGACTCGCCCTCTTGATGCACGCGGGGGACCCAGACCTGAGACGGTTGTGATGAAGGGGAAGGATCCAGCCGAGGCCACGGCCCGACACCGATCCACGGCGCCGGACACCGAGGGCCGGTTCTAGACCGGCAAGCGTGCAGATGGAACCTAGGGGCCTGGCCGGCCGCCGACCTGAGCCAGCATCCGGTGCAGCTCTGGGCGGCAGGCATCGGCGGTCAGACGGTGTTTGCCTTCGATGCCGACGTCGGGCACTACCTCGACTTAGGTGGGCCGTCGGCTATTCCCGGCTGGGCGCTCGAACCCTCCTGTCGGCCGACGGGGTTGCCCCGGCATAACTCGACAATTGGAGATGTCGGCGCTGGATCCGACTGCCGCAAATCGGGTAGTCCGGTAGTCCCGCCTCCCAGATGAGAAGGGTTCTCTCGGATCCCCAAAGTGGCCGCGTGAACTCCGTGGGGGAGGAGGCGTGAGCGCCGTCAGGGGACGGGATCGGGCGCCGCGGCGGGGGACTGATCTGAGTCCTCCTGATCGGCGAACTGAGTGCGGTACAGCTCGGCGTAGAGGCCGTTTTGGGCGAGGAGGCTCGAGTGAGTCCCCCGTTCGACAATGCGCCCGGCGTCGATCACCAACAGCTGGTCGGCCTCGCGCACGGTAGAGAGTCGGTGCGCGATGACGAGGGATGTGCGCCCGGTCAAGGTCTCGCGCAGAGCACGCTGCACGGCCGCTTCGGACTCCGAGTCGAGATGGGCCGTGGCCTCGTCGAGTACCACCACGTCGGGCGCTTTGAGCATCAGCCGGGCCAGGGCCACGCGCTGTTTCTCGCCGCCCGAGAGCCTGTAGCCGCGCTCGCCGACCACGGTGTCCAGCCCGTCGGGGAGCTCGCCAGTCAAGTGGCCGATCTGCGCCTGGTCGAGGGCGGCGAGGACCTGGGCCTCGGTGGCATCGGGGCGGGCGTACATCAGGTTGGCTCGCAGGGTGTCGTGGAAGAGGTAGGGATCCTGGGTCACGACGCCGACCACATCGCGCAGCGAGGCCATGGTGGCGTGGCGCACGTCGACGTCGCTGATGCGCACGGAGCCCGCCGTCACGTCGTAGAGGCGGGGCACCAGGTTCGAAATCGTGGTCTTGCCCGCGCCCGACGGGCCAACGAGAGCCACCATCTGGCCCGGCTCGACCCGGAAGCTCACATCGTGCAGGACCTCGTTGCGGGCGTTTTTCTCCAGCACGGCCACGGACTCCAGCGAGGCCAGCGAGACCTCCTCCGCTCCGGGGTAGGCAAAATCCACGTCGTCGAACGCAATGGAGGCCTGCCCCCGCGGGATGTCGACCGCATCGGGATCCTCTTCGATCATCGGGACGATGTCGAGGACCTCGAAGAGCCGCTCGAAGGAGACCAGGCACGTCATGACATCGAGATTGACGTTCGAGAGCTGGGTGAGCGGCGCGTAGAGCCGGGTGAGGTACTGCGCCAGCGCGACGACCGTCCCCACGGCCAATGCGCCGTGCACCGCGGCCACCCCGCCTACCCCGTACACGATGGCGGTGGCCAGTGACGCGGTCAAGGTGAGCGCCACGAAGAAGACCCGGGCGTACGTGGCCTGCGCGATCCCGATGTCGCGCACCCGGCCCGCCTTGGCTTCGAACGAGTCCGCCTCGACCTGGGGTCGACCGAGCAGCTTGACCAGCATTGCGCCACCGACATTGAAGCGCTCCTGCATGACCATGTTCATTTCGCTGTTGAGGTTGTAGCCCTCCATGGTGAGCGCGCCGATGCGCTGCCCCACGAAGCGCGCCGGGATCAGGAAGATCGGCAGGAGGACCAGCGCAGCCAGCGTGATCTGCCAGCTGAGGAAGAACATCGCCCCGAGGACGATGAGCACCGTCACGAAGTTGCCGACAACGTTGGAGAGGAGGTCGGTGAACGCCTGCTGCGCGCCGATCACATCGTTGTTCAACCGGCTGATGAGCGCCCCGGTCTGGGTGCGGGTGAAGAAGGCCAGCGGCATGCGCTGGATGTGCCGAAAGATCTTGGCCCGCATGTCGTAAATGAGGTACTCGCCGATGTACGCCGAGATGCGCCGTTCGGTGAGCGCGAGCCCGGCGTCGGTGACGGCCAGGATCGCCACCAGGACGGCGAGCTCGGTGACGAGGTGGGCGTCGTGCTTGGCGATCCCGTTGTCGATGAGGGCCCGCAGGATGAGCGGGTTCACCGCGCCGATCGCCGCATCGATGATGACCACCGGCAGGAAAATGGCCAGGATTTTCCGGTAGGGCACGGCGAAGGTGAGCATCCGGCGGGCGGTGCCCTTCTTGACCCGGTGCTCGAGGACGGAGCGGTCCTGGCGCAGGGAACGCATGCCACCCCACCCGCCACCTCGGCCGCCCATCCCGTGTCCGCGCATGCTCACGGACAGGCAACCTACCGTCGCCTCACGACCGTTCGGTCGCATCGGTCCGTGGCCTAGGCTCTGGCCCCGTGATGCGGCGGCGGTTGGCGGGCGGACTCGTGGCGTTGACGGCTGCTCTCTCCCTGTCGGTTTTGGCTCCGCTCCCGGCCGGCGCTGTGATCCGGTCGGGCGCGACCTATTCAGGCGTGCTCTTTCGGCCGGTGCTGTGCGCCATCCCCCCATACGACCGGTTCGTCACGGGACACCAACCCGCGGTCTCGGCTTCTCTGTGCGGTCCGGCGAATCTCCGGAACCCTTCGACCCTCGTCGTGACGCCCAATGGATCGGCCGCCGGGTACACCTACCAATCGCCCCAGCCCGACGCGATCCTCGAAGGCGTGCGAACGACGAAGCCGGCACGGGATTCCCCGAAAGCCGCCGTGCTGCTGCCTGGCCTGCGCGGGTCGTCGATCTATTCGGCCACGCCCACCTCGCAGGGCACGCGCTATCTCCTCGATCCGTCAGAGATGAACAGCAGCGCCATCGCCTCGGCCACCGCAACGAAGGGCAAGGCGGGCTGGACCGTCGACTGGACGACAACGTCGTCGGGCGCCACCCAGTGGGACAAGGTGGCCCGTCAGAGCTTTCATCAAATGCTGGCCGTCGACGTCGCGGGAATCGTCGTGTCTGCGCCCATCATCGAGCCGGCGGAGAAGTCGTTCAAATCCTTCAGGGGAAAGGGCGAGATCTCGGGTGACCTGACGCAAAGCGAGGCAATGAAGATCGTGCAGGCGATGGAGTCGCAAAACGGGTAGTGCGTCACGGCGCGTGCCCGACGACCTCGGGCACCGGTTCGAGCTCGCGTCACGAGACCTTCTCAACGAGCGTGCGGCAACCACAGGCCCGAAGACCTGCGGAGGGAGAGTTAAGCGAGGGTGACTCGGCGCCGGATGAAGGTGACGACGATGAACACGAAGGCAAGGAGCGCCATGAGGCCGACGATGGCCGCCATGACATCGGGGCCGGTAAGGCCAAGGCTGGCCGAAGCCGCGTTCGACGTGACGTGGTTGGTGTCGACAAGCTGCGTACGGACGCTTCCCGAGCGATAGCGAGTGGCGGCGCTCGCAGCAGTGGTGCCGGCAACAACTGCCAGTGCCATTGCACACGCGGTGGCCACTCCAAGGCTCACGAGGAAATTCCGAAGATGCTGCAGCACGCCTAAAAAGCCTCCCTGGCGAAATCGAACGTGCGCCACTCCAGCATCGCCTTCCGATTTCGTACATTTGTGAAACAGGTACTGCGCTGGGCACTTGCGAAGAAATTTCACTGCAACCCCAGTGTCTTTTGAATTCCCAGGTGAGATCAGCCTGGGTGTGAAGCGCAGGTAACACGACGACGGCGCCCACGCGACGGGCCCGCGAACACCCGTTGGGGCGCACAGGAAGTACCGAGACAGCGTTTGCGTTTGGCAGGGTGTGCGCGTGAGGCGGCTGCGACGCAACATCCCGAGTGCGCCTGCGGTGAGGACGCGGTGGCGTTTCGGCCGACGGAATTTGGGCGCAGCGGCTGGGGCGGGACTGCGAGAGGCGGGGAGTGGCGCTTAGTAGGCGCCGGTGCCCCGGGCCATCGTCTTGGGGGTCTCGAACATGATCTTGAGGTCCCACCAAAGTGACCAGGAGGCGACGTAGAGGTAGTCGAGCTGGACCAGGTCATTGCGGGTCAGGTCGTTGCGGCCCGAGACCTGCCAGAGGCCGGTGATGCCGGGTCGCACTTCGAAGCGCCGGACGGCCCAGCCCTCGACCCGCGACTCGCTCGGGATGAACGGGCGTGGGCCCACTACCGACATGTCGCCCTTGAAGACGTTGATGAACTGAGGGATCTCGTCGATGCCCGTGCGGCGCAGGAACGCCCCAAACCTGGTGATGCGCCAGCTCTCGTCCTTCTTCTTCCTTACCTCGTGGAGCGGGAGGTTCGGGTCCACGTGCTCGTCTTCGTCGCCGCTCGCGGCGGCGTGGCCGGCGTCTGTGGTCATGGAGCGGAACTTGGTCACCATGAAGGGCTGCGCGTAGCGGCCGAGGCGGACCTGGCGAAAGAAAACCGGACCCGGGGAGCTCAGTTTCACGCCGAGGGCGACGACGAGCAGGATCGGCGAGGTGACCAACAGCACGGCCCCGCTGATGCAGAGGTCGAAGGCGCGCTTCATGAACTTGTCCCACGGACTCAGGTGGGGTTGTGCGATCTCGAGGAAGGGCATGCCGGCGAGGTCGGTGAGCCGCGAACGCCAGCTGATCAGCTCGTAGTAGCGCGGCACCATCGCGATGTGCACGAAGTCCTGCAGCTCGCGGTAGATGTCGAGGGACTCGCTGGAGAACTGGTCGTTGGCTGCGATGAGGACTCGGTGTACGTCCAGCCGCCGGCACAATTCAGGCAGGTCAGTGACCCGGCCCAGCGCACCGGCGTCAGCAAGGTCCCCTTCCACCACCCGTCCGACCACGGTCATCCCGGGGTCCTGGCGGACGCTCATCATGATCCGCTCGGATGTCTGGCCACCGCCGACGACCAGCACCCTCGTCGTGGTCAACGCGTGGAGGAAATAGCGCAGCACGATCCGCCCGACCGTGATCACGGCGATCGTGACGATGACGGCGATGACGAGCTGGGTGGCGAACGGCTCGACGGTCCCGAAAGCGGCATGCAAGAAGGAGCCGATGGCAAGGGTGAGGACGCAGCCGCACCCGACGCCGAACGCAATCTCGCGGAACTCGAGGAACGCGCTCGGCTGCAGCTGGCGGTGCGTGACCCGATAGACGCCCCCGAACGCCAGGGAGATCACGACGGCCACGGGGAACAGCGAGTCGACCTTGATGTTCGTCATCAACTCCGACCAGGCGTTCGTCGGCACCGACGAGAGGCTCGAGAGGATGAACAGTGACAGAGGCAGCGCGATGCAGGCGCAGATGAAGTCGCACGAGATCTGCACGAACAGGAGCTCGCGATCGCTGATGGTGCGGTAGGGGGAGGCACCCCGAGCCGGGCGGCGCCTCCGGCCGGGAACACTGACCTCAGAAGGAATGGCGAAATTGGGCTCGGTCGCGATACCGCTCGCCGCCGTGGGCTCGACAGTGCCGACTTTTGAAGATTCTGAGATGCTCACAGCCTCTCCCTTGCCACCGCCTCCGAAGCGCCCCTACACGCTCGATCCGTCCCCCTACACGAGAGGGAACAGCCAAGTCGGCCGAGACTGTCGGCCCCGAGCCGGCTTCGTGGATCAAAAGTGCAAGTATCGAACGAACGCTGGATCCGTCGTGCCTGGATCGCCGCCGTCTGAGGACTGGCTGGGTTCGGCTCAGGCCGAGCCGCCGACGGCGTGGACCCCGCCGTCGACGTGGATGATCTCCCCGGTCGTCATGGGAAAGAGGTCGCTGAAGAGGGCGAGGCACGCCTTCGCCACGGCGCTTGCATCGTGGACGTCCCAGCCGAGCGGGGCCCGGCCGGCCCAGGTGTCCTCAAAAGCGGAGAAACCAGGGATGGATTTCGCCGCCATGGTCCGCACCGGACCGGCGGCCACCAAGTTGACGCGGATGCCCTTGGGGCCGAGCTCCTTGGCCAGGTAGCGGGAGAGGGACTCGAGCGCCGCCTTGGCCACTCCCATCCAGTCGTAGACCGGCCAGGCGACGGCGGCGTCGAAGTCGAGGCCGACCACTGACGCTCCACCATCCGCTCCGGCGGCCGCAAGGAGCGGCATGAAGGCGTCGACGAGGGCCTTGAGGGAGTAGGTCGAGATGTTGAGCGCCACCGACACGTCGTCCCAACCGGCGGCGAACATGCCGTTGCCAAGGCAGTCTGGGGGGGCGAACCCGATGGCGTGCAGGATGCCGTCGAGCCGGTCCCAGCGCTCGGCCAGCGCGGCGCCGGCCGCCGCCAGCTGTTCGGGCGAGGTCACGTCGATCTCGAGGACCGGGGGCTCGGTCGGCAGTTTGCGCGCTGTGCGCTGGGTCAGGCTCAGTGCGCGCCCCGCACCGGAGAGCACGATGTCGGCCCCCTCCTCCTGCGCCAGCTTGGCCGTGGCGAAGGCCAGCGAGGCATCGGTGAGCACGCCGGTGATCAGGAGCCGCTTGCCGTCGAGGAGTCCCACTGGGCCTGTGAGGTTATGCCAAGGTGAGGGCATGCACGTCGGAATCCTTGGAGGGACCGGTCCCGCGGGGCGCGGGGTGGCGGTCCGGCTCGCCGAGGCCGGCATCCGGGTCACGGTCGGATCGCGCGACGCGGAGCGGGCCGCACAGATCGTCGGCGAGATGAGGGAGAAGGTTCCCGACGTGGCGGCCATGTTGGAGGCGGACGACAACGCCGGTGCGGCGACGGCCGAGGTGATCGTGGTCGCCACCCCATGGGACAGCGTGGTGCCCACGGTGCGGGTGCTGCGCGAGCCGCTGGCCGGCAAGGTCGTCATCTCCATGGCCAACGCCCTGGCCAAGGAGGGGCGCGAGATGCTGGCGCTGATCCCGCCCCGGGGGTCGGTGGCGGCGACCGTGCAGGCGGCGCTGCCGGGATCGTTGGTGGCTGCCGCGTTCCACCACCTGCCGGCGTCGGAAATGGAGAACCTCGAATCGGGGTTGGAAGCTGACGTGCTGGTGTGTTCCGACCATCCCGAGGCGACTGCGGCCACCATGGAGCTCATCGCGCAGATGCGTGGCCTGCGGCCGCTCGACGCGGGCAGCCTCAACCAGGCTTCGGCGATCGAGGCGTTCACGGCGGTCTGTATCACGTTGAACATCCGCTACAAGGCGCACTCAACGCTGCGGCTGGCCGGGATCTAGAAGGTCGGGGTTGCGGGTGCGGCTCTACGATACGGCGCGGGGCGAGGTCGTCGCCTTCGAGCCGGGCCCGTTGGTCACGATGTACTCGTGCGGGATCACGCCGTACGACGCGGCGCACTTGGGCCACGCTGCCGTCTATGTCTATTTCGACATGCTGCAGCGCGTCCTCCAGGACTTGGGGCACGAGACGCGTTGCGTGCGCAACGTGACCGACGTCGACGACGACATTTTGCGCAAGGCCCGTGAGTTGGGCGTGCACTATCTCGACCTGGCGGCCGAGGAGATGGCGCGCTTCGACGCCGAGATGGGCCTGTTGAACCTGCTGCCGGTGTGGAGCGAGCCGAGAGCGACCTCCGCGATCTCAGAGATCCTGTCGTTGATCGGGGCGGCGCTCGATCGTGGTCACGCCTACGAGTCGGGCGGCTCGGTCTACTTCAGCGTGGCGTCGTTCGGCGCGTTCGGCGAGGTGAGTCACTACGACCGTGCTCGGATGCTCGAGCTGGCGGCGGAGCACGGCGGCAAGCCTGACGACCCGAACAAGCGCGACCCGCTCGACTTCGTGCTGTGGCAGCCCTCGCTGCCCGACGAGCCGGCATGGGAGTCGCGTTGGGGGCCGGGACGGCCCGGTTGGCACATCGAGTGTTCGGCTCTGGTGCTCCGCGAGCTCGGCGAGACGATCGACATTCACGGCGGCGGGCGGGACCTGGTGTTCCCACACCACGAGTGTGAGACCGCGCAGTCCGAGTCGGTGACCGGGGTTCCGTTCGTGCGCCTGTGGTTCCACGTCGGGCTGGTGGGGCTGGACGGCACGAAGATGTCGAAGTCGCTCGGCAACCTCGTGTTCGTCGGGGACCTGTGCAAGGAGTGGGACGCCGCGGCGGTGCGGCTCGCCCTGCTGGCGCACCACTATCGAGGGGACTGGGACTGGCGGACGGCTGAGGACATGCCGGCGGCGGCGGCCCGGTTGGCGCTGTGGCGGAGCGCGGTCGGCGGGGACGGGTCGGCGGGGCTGGAGGCGGTACGGGCGGCGCTGGCGGAAGACCTGGATACGCCGGCGGCGTTGGCTGCGTTGGACGCCGAGGCCGCGGCGGGGCGCTCGGTGGCCAACGGGGCGGCCTTGTTGGGGGTCACGCTTTAAAGGCGACCGCCCAGGGGGAGGGTGCTGAGGGAACCGGCGTCCCGCTCGCGGGAAATACTCAACCGATGGGCGACGGTGATCAGGCGGAGCTGACCGATGCACGGCACATCGAGGTATCGCTGGTGGACCCGTACGCGTTTGCAATCCTGTTCGAGCGACATGCCGGTTCCGTGCATCGCTACCTGATAAAGCGTGTCGGTCTGGACAACGCCGAGGACCTGCTGGGTGAGACTTTCGTCACGGCGTTCCGAGCGCGATCGAGTTATGACCTCAGCCGGTCGGACGCCAGGCCGTGGCTGTTCGGCATCGCCACCAACCATGCTCGCCACTTCTGGCGCTCCGAGGTCCGGCGCCAGTCGCGGGATACGGCAGGTATGACCGGAGCCACCCAGCACGACCACAGCGACGAGGCAACGGCGAGAGCATTCTTTTCTTCCCAGGAGGGAGCGGTCGCACAAGCCTTGGCACAGCTCGACGACGCCCACCTCGACGTCCTGCTGCTCGTCGCTGGGCCCGGGTTCACCTACGAGGAAGTCTCCGCCTCCTTGGGGATTCCCGTCGGCACAGTTCGATCGCGGATGTCCCGCACGCGCAGACGTCTGCGAGAACTGCTTGGCGGCTCGGAGCACTACCTAGAGGGACCGCCACCGGCAGAAGGAGCCTCCGCCAGCCCGAAGGGAAACCAATGAGCACTGAGATTGACCTTGTCCGCGACTTTATGAAAGTTGACGAATGGTCCGGGCCGGACTTGCCACGGGCCCGGTCCAGTCTGGTCGAAGCGATCGCGCTCGAGCTGGCCAACGGCAACAATGTGCGGTCCGGGTCCGGCGCTTCGCCGCGAACTCACCGCCGATCTCGGCGCTCTGTCCGCTGGAGCATCGGCATCACGACGGTCGCAGCCGCGAGCATCGTCATCGCGCTCCTGGTCGTGCCGTCCGCGCGGAGGCCATCCGCACCGGCCGCAGCGGCCGAGATCGCTCGACTCGCTGACGCCGTCCCGCCGGTTCCACCGCTGACCGCCGGCGAGTGGTACCAATACCAACTCCAAGGCGAGTTGTCGGCCAACGTCACCACGGGAAGCGGGACGTCGGCCACGAGCGCGACCGCAGACATCCCGATCGCCATTGGTGAATGGTCCAATGCGACCGGTGCCGTCTGCACCTCGCAGCAGTTCGGCACCGCCGCCTTCCCTAGTTCGGCCAACGCCCAGGCATGGCAGAAGATGGGGTTGGTCGCCACGCCGGCGAACCAGCCGGCCATTGGGTGCTCTGCAGGCCTCGAAGCGACAGCGGTGGCTCGCGGGACGCCGGTGGGGCCGATCAACGTCGCGAACATCACCCACGACCCGTCAACCCTCGCCGCCCAGCTGGCAAACGGCGCGACGGGGATCAATGAGATCGACAACTACGCGACCGGGGAGCCGGCCCGTGTCGTCGGCTTCCTCCGCCTGACCGATCTCCTCGTCGGTCCGCTCGAGGGGCAGTGGTCCGGCTTCGGCCAAGAGATGCTCAACACCCTTTCGCTGCTGCCCGGCATCAGCGCGCTCGGGACGATGACGACTCATGCCGGGGCGAGTGGTCTTGCCTTCTCTATGCCGAAGCAGGTCACCCTCAATCCAAACAACGGAGCCGAGACGTACGCGTTCACGCCCCCGACGGTGATCTTGGACCCGCAGAACGGAAGCCTTCTGGAAGCCCGCAACTTGGACTTTTCGATTCTCCAGTCGGCGGCGGAAGACTTCGTCGGCGGTCCCTCGGCGCTCGTGTACACCCAGGGCGTTGGCTACGGCCTCACGGCGCAATGGGTCGACCCGGTCTCGGGGCTTCAGGTGATCGGTGCGAGCTTGGTTCCCAGCTGGATCACCACGTACCACGTCATCGAGGCGGTGACTGCACCTTCGGCCACTGCCTCACAGCTGGAGGGACTGATCAACCCGTTCTTGGGCAACGGAAATTCTGCCTTTAGCAACGACGACGTTCCGGGCGCAGGCCAGTCCACCTACGACATCACGATCATGGGGACCGCGACGACCGCTCAGAATTTTGCCAACACGCTTATTGCCTCCGGCCTCTTCACCAGCGTGTCCGTAAAGCTGTAGAGGGGGCCGGCAGGAAATCGCGCCAGGACGGACTTTGGTGGCGGACCGGGCGGTGATGTGAGCGATCGTGCCGTGGCTCGTTCGGTGGTTCAGCTCTTTCTGCAGGAGTCGTTCCAAGGCTGCTGGCCATCGGCGTTGTAGAGCGCGATAGCGAGATCGTCCTGTTCCGCCGGAGTCGCCTCGTTCGGGGGGACGTTGACGAGTTGCGGCATTCCCGCCAGTTCCGCTGCCTCGTTCCACGTCGCTTGGCTGAATTGGAAACCGCCCATGTAGGTACCGTCCGGCGAGACGGCGCTGTAGTTGCCGCCGGACTCGGCCTGCAGGACGCATTGGAGGAACGGGGGCAGCGACGGGTCGCCCGAGGACGCGGTGGCGCCATCCTGGGGCGCAGCGACGGAAGTCGGTGTCGGGGCGCGCGTGGCGGTTGCGGCCGCGGCCTTGGATTGTGCTGCCCGGACTGCTGCTGCGGCGGCCGCTGCCTGTGCTGCCTGCTGTTGCGCCACCGCCACGGCGAGTTCGCCGGTGATCTCGGACTGCTTGGACGCCAACTGGGCCCCCGTCTGGCGCGCCGAACTGGCCAGCGTTGCCTCCTGGTTGGTGGTCGTTTGGTCCTGCGCCTCTTGTTGCTGAAGGGTGGCGCGTTGGGCACGTAACCCGTGCTCGTCGGTGTGCAGGGTGTCAATCGTCAGAGCGATATCACCACTTGCCACTTCTTCGTACTCAGCTTTCGTCGGTGTTTGTTTCGCGTTCTCGAAGAGTGCCGCCGTCGCGTTGACCTCCGGACTCAAGTTGATGTACGCGCGCACTGCCTCGGCCTGAAGACGATGGCGATCGCGACCCACCCGGCCCGTGTCCGACTGGATCTGGTTCTGAGTGGATCCGATCGCCGCCTCGTCCCGCTGGACCTTGGCGGTATCGACGTCGTAGTGCTGTTGATAGGAGTCGATCTGAAGCTGTTCCAGCACGAGGTCTTGGGCGATCTGAGTCGCCTGTGCTTTGAGACTGGCTACTTGATCGGCCGCGACGGGTCCCGAAGCTGCGACCGCCGTCACGGAGATCACGCTTACGAGAGCCAGTCCGAGCGTTACCGCCCCGACACGCCCGAACCGTTGGATGCGGCGCGGGAGGCCTGGCTTCATCGTCGGGCACATTGCGGCACCGGTCACGAGTGGGGTGAATTGTGGTCGATTTTGCGTCGTCTGCGCAATCCGAGGGCACTTTGCTGCGCCCAGAGGGGTCTCTGACGACGCGCCCGGGACCAGGTCCGGCGGGCCGACGGGGCGGCCAGGACGACAATGGCGTCAAGTAACGTTAGGCCACGACATCGGTGTCCGGACCAGGGGCGATTCCCGTGTTCTCCGGCTGAAAGAAAGGGTGCACGATGCCAGGCGTCATCTCGGTTGGTCTTCCTGACGGTTCTGTCAAGGAAATGGCCGAGGGCACGACGGCCGGCGGACTGGCCCGCGACATCGGCTCAAGGCTGGCCAAGGCGGCCGTGGTCGCCACGGTCGACGGCCGGGAGGTCGACCTCGACACCGAGCTGCACGACGGCGACCAGGTCGCCATCGTCACCGCGGACAGCGACGCCGGGCGCGAGGTGCTGCGGCATTCGACCGCGCACGTGCTGGCCCAGGCGGTGCGGCGTCTGTGGCCCGGGGCCAAGTACGCCATCGGGCCGGTGATCGAGAACGGCTTCTACTACGACTTCGAGCTGCCGGACGGGGCGCACTTCAGCGAGGAGGATCTCGACCGGATCGACGCCGAAATGCGGGCCATCATCAAGGAGGACCAGCCCTTCGTGCGCCACGAGCACTCGTTGGAGGAGGGGCTCGAGATCTTCGCCGACCAGCCGTTCAAGGAGGAGATCATCGCGGCGGTCGGTTCTGGGGTCGACGAGGTGGACGCCGGCGGCGGTGGCGTCGTGTCGACGTACCGGAACTCCGATGCCTTCATCGACCTGTGCCGGGGGCCGCACGTGCCGTCGACGGGACGGCTGGGCCATTTCAAGCTGATGCGCGTCGCCGGCGCGTACTGGCGCGGCGACGAGAAGCGCGAGCAGCTGCAACGGATCTACGGCACGGCGTGGGAGTCGGAGAAGGCGCTGGCCGCCTACCTGCACATGCTCGAGGAGGCGGAGCGCCGGGACCACCGCCGCTTGGGGGCGGAGCTCGATCTGTTCTCGTTTCCCGAGGAGATTGGTTCGGGTCTGGCCGTGTTCCACCCCAAGGGCGGCCTGATCCGGCGGGTGATGGAGGACTACTCGCGCGAGCGCCACGTCGAGGCGGGGTACGACTTCGTGAACTCGCCGCACATCACGAAGGCGGCGCTCTTCGAGGAGTCGGGCCACCTGGACTGGTTCGCCGAGGGGATGTTCCCGCCCATGTCGCTGGACGGGGGGCAGGACTACTACCTCAAGCCGATGAACTGCCCGTTCCATATCTTGGTGTACCGGAGCCGCCAGCGGTCGTACCGCGAGCTACCGATGCGTTTGTTTGAGTTCGGCACGGTGTACCGCTACGAGCTGTCGGGGGTGCTGCAGGGGCTGACTCGAGTCCGCGGGATGACCCAGGACGACGCACACATCTTCTGCACGCCCGAGCAGATGGACGCCGAGTTGGTCCGGACACTGCGCTTCGTCCTGGATCTGCTGCGCGACTACGGGCTTTCCGATTTCTATCTGGAATTGTCGACGAAGCCGCCCGGCAAGGCGGTCGGTTCGGACGAGGAATGGGAGATCGCGACGGAGGCGTTGCGACGGACCGCTCTCGAGATGGGTCTCGAAGTGGTCATGGACGAGGGTGGCGGCGCCTTCTACGGCCCGAAGATCTCGGTACAGGCGCGCGACGCGATCGGCCGCACGTGGCAGATGTCGACCGTGCAGCTCGACTTCCAGCTGCCGGCGCGGTTTGGTTTGGAATACGTGGGGGCCGACAACACGCGGCACCGGCCGATCATGATTCACCGCGCGTTGTTCGGGTCGGTGGAGCGGTTCATGGCGATTCTCATCGAGCACTACGCGGGGGCGTTGCCGACGTGGCTGTGCCCCGAGCAGGTGCGGGTGATCCCGGTCACGGACGGTCATGCCGAGTATGCCGCGTCGGTGGTGGCGGAATGCCGCGCCGTGGGGCTGCGGGCGGAGGTCGATTCGAGCGGGGAGAAGATGGGCGCGTTGATCCGGCGGGCCCGCCTGGCCAAAATTCCCTACGTGTTGGTGGTGGGGGACCGGGACGTGGAGGCTGGTTCGGTGGGGGTCAACCGTCGGGGTTGGGGGAAGCCCGAGCAGGGCGTGCCGATGGCCGCCTTCCTGGCCGAGGTGCGCGAGGAGGTGGCAGGGAAGGGACTGCCCGAGGAGCGGGCGCCTGAGGCTGGGGGCGGCGCGGCGGCGTGACGCTCGAGCACCTCTGGGCGGGGTGGCGGCGGGAGTACATCGTGTCGGCAACCGAGCGCGAGCGGGCGGGCGGTGGTGCGCATACCGAGGCCGAGTGCGTGTTCTGCCGCCTGGCCGAGAGTGGGCCGCCGTCGGAGGAGAATTTGGTGGTCTGGCGTGGTGCGCTGACGTTCGTGGTGATGAACGCGTATCCGTACGCGAGCGGCCACGTCCTGGTGCTGCCGCTGCGCCACATCGGGCCGCTGGCCGAGTTGACCACGGCTGAGTCCGCCGAGTTGTGGGCGGCGACGCAGAAGTCGGTTGCGGCGATAGAGGGCGCGTACGAGCCCGACGGGCTGAACATGGGCGCGAACTTGGGCCGTGCGGCGGGGGCCGGGCTCCCCGGTCACCTCCACCTGCACGTGCTGCCGCGCTGGTCGGGCGACACCAATTTCATGACCTCGGTGGCCGAGACGCGGGTGCTGCCCGAGACGCTGCAGCTGTCCTGGAAGAGGCTCACCGACGCCTGGCCCGGGTAGCGGACCAACGGGAGAGCCCTCGGCGTCGGGCTCGGGTACCGGCGGGGTGGGGACGCGCCCCGACGGTGGTGGTCCGGGCGGCGCGGAAGCACCGATCGACCCCTCGCGTGAGCAGGATGGCCCGGCGAGGGTGGGCGAGCTGGCGACGGAGTTGGCCGCCGAGTTGGCGGACTCGACGGGGGCGGGGACGCCGGCTGGACGCCGGCGCCTGCTGCCGCGCTGGGTGGTGGCGGCGTGGCCCGTGGGCCGGATCGTCATCGGGTTCATGTTGGTCGGCGCCGCCGTGTGGGTGCTGTCGTCCAAGGGCTCGGAACTGTCGGGCTTCACCAGCGTGTTCAAGACGTTGAACTGGTGGTGGGTGCCGCCGGCGTTCGCGGCGGAGATCGCGTCCTACGTGTGCTTCGCCTTGATGCAGCGTGACCTGCTGGTGGCGGGCCATCTGAGGCCGCCGTGGTGGACGCTGTTCAAGCTGACCTTTGGCTCGCAAGCCCTCACGAACTCTTTGCCGGTCGGGAACGCGCTGGCGACGGTCTACGGGTTCCGCTGGTTCCGCCGCTTCGGGGCCGACAACACGCTGGCCGTGTGGGCGCTGGCGGGGACGTTGGTCGCCTCCTTGGTCAGCCTGTCGCTGGTCGCCGTCCTCGGGTTGGCCATGGCGACGGGCGCCGGCGCGTCCTTCGACCTCGTGCCGGTGCTCATCGGCGTCTTCGCGTTTGCCTTGGCCATCGGCTCGCTGTTCGTCTACGAGCAGCCGCTGCACTATCTCGTCTCGGGGCTGCTGCGAGTGTCCGTCGCGGTGACGGGGCGGCCTCGGGGCGATTCGCAGGAGCAGATCGGCCGGATCATGACGTGGATGACCGCGGCGCGCCTGTCGTGGAGCCAGATCGGGCGCATCACCGGGTGGGGGACGATCAACTGGCTCTTCGACTGCGCGTGCTTCGCCATGATGTTCCCCGCCATCCACGCCCCGATCCCCTGGGACGGCTTGTTGCTGGCCTACGGCGCAGGGCAGCTGGCGGCGACGCTGCCGATCACGCCCGGAGGGTTGGGAGTGGTGGAAGGCTCGATCACCGTCGCGTTGGTGTTCTTCGGCGGTTCGCAGACGAGCTCTGCGTACGCGGTGCTGCTGTACCGGATCATTTCGTTCTGGTTCATCTTGGTGCTGGGGTGGCTGCTGATCGGGGAGATGGCGCTCGAGGTGCGGCGGGGCCGCTGGGTTCGCTCGGCCATGACCTCGGCCGTGGAGGCGGGGCCGGTGGCCTACGGACCGGGCGAGAGGGCTGGCGGTGGCGGTGGCGCCGTCGCGGTGCCGGGGGTACCCAACGGACAGCCGGCGGGGGAGGGATTGGCGACATGACGCGCTCGGGTGCTCCGTGGTGGCGGCCCGTCGGGGCGTGGGTCGGCGGGTTGGCGTTGGCGGCGGCGGCGTTTGCCGGGTGCTCGTCGGCGCGGGTCGGGCTCGGGACGGCGGACGAGTCGTGTTACCTGGCCCTCCCGACGGCGGCCAAGGCGGTCGGGGGGCACGCCCACCTCGAAGGGATCCGCAAGTACTCCATCGGCGGCTTGAAGGGCGTGGCGCCGCGGCTCTACGACGCGCTGGCCGACCAGGTGCCCAAGGGCCAAGCCGTGTGCATTGCCGGGTACACCGGTGACTTCGCGGCGTCGGCCGTCACCAAGCCGCTCGGCCGTTCCACCGGCAAGCTGGCGGTCGTCGTGGTCACGAGGCCGGGCAACAAGGTGCTCGGGACGCTGATCCTGTCCAAGATCCCGGTGCGCTTCCAGCACACGCACCCGTTCTGACGTCGTCCGGGCTCGGTCGTGGTCAACGACCTGATCGAATGCCCATCGTCGGACGGCCAGAGCCCCGTCACTCGGAGCGATTGTCAAAGTTCAGCCCGCTCGCAGGAGCCGTCGGCGTCGTCCAGGAGTCCGTTGTCCACTCGACTGCGGGACCGAACTCGGCCGGAAATCGGAAATGCACAAACCTGATGCCGATCGGCGGTGGCTAGGAACGGTCGATGTACTCGGCCGACGTCGAGACGGTGGACGGCTCGACGGTCGCTACTTCGAGGGCCGACCCCTTCTTTCCGTCGGCGAGGCCCTTTTCGAACTGGTTCTTGGCCGACCCGAGGTTGCGCGCGAGCTTGGGGATCGCCGCTCCTCCGAACAACAAGACGGCCAGGACGGCGACCACGACTATCCCATCGACTCCAAAAATCTCACCCAGCATCCGATTCTCCTTCGACGTCCCCGGTGTTCCAGCCAAAACAGTCCGGTCGATCACCGCTCCCACGCATCTCGATGGGTACCAAGTATTCGCAGCGGACCGACCGAAGGATGTCAAGAGCTCGTCAGCGGCCGAGGTGGTCTGGATTCCGCCATGACGGGAGGTCCGGGCGAAGCGGCATCCACCGACATCGTCGAGTCCGTATAGAAGCCGTGGCTGAGCATCCGGGAACGGACCCGAAAATAAGCACGCTGCTGCGTGTCGCCGGACCGGTCCGCCCGGGCAGCACGGTCGCGTAGGGATCTCCGCATGTTCGATCTCGATCCCGGAAAGCTGCTCGCCATCGCAGTCGTCGCCATCCTCATCCTCGGGCCTGACAAACTGCCTCAGGCCGCGCACCGGGTGGGCGCGATGTGGAGGTCGTTCGACGAATTCCGTCACAAGATGGAGGCCGAGGTCCGCGGCTCGATCCCGGACCTGCCTTCCACCGGTGAGCTCGCCCGACTGGCCCGTTCGCCGGCGGCGCTGCTGAGCCATCTGGGGGATCTGGACTCCTCCACCGTCACCGTGCCCGACGCTGATCCACCGGTGAGCGCTTCGGTGTCTCTTCGCGCAGGGCCAGTCCCGACATCCAAGCGGCACACGGACGCGGCCGCTGTTTCAGAGAGCCCGTCCCTTTCTTCGACCTTGGCCGTTGCTCCAGGCGACGCGAACCTGAATTGAAGGCGTGGAGATGACGAGCCTCCTGGCGTTCCGTGGGAAGGAGCGGCCCTCGGCTGGTGCCATGACGCTCGGTCAGCACCTCGGAGAGCTGCGTCGACGCCTCGTCGTGTGTCTCATCGCCTTCGTGGTCGCCGCCATCGTTGCGATCGTCGCCTACGAGCCCATCCTGCATTTCCTACTACGACCGCTGTGCGCGGCCGGCTCGACCGGGCACGTCAAGGGGGGCCGGGTCGCTTCCCCTCTCGGTTCGGCTGGATCCTGCAGCCTTTACGTCACCTCACCGCTCGACGGGCTTTCCCTGCGGGTGAAGATCACCGCCTTTGGCGGCCTGATCTTGGCGTCCCCAGTGATCTTGTTCCAGCTCTGGAGATTTATCGCCCCCGGCCTGCACTCGAACGAGCGGAAGTACGCCATCCCCTTTGTGTCGGCCGCGTTCGGCCTCTTCGTGGCCGGGGCGGCGACGGCGTACTTGACGATTCCGCACGCGCTGGGCTTCTTGAAGTCCGTCGGCGGCCCGAATCTCCAGGCGATCTACGACCCCATTCCCTACCTGGGCCTGATCATCCTGATGATGGTGCTCTTCGGATTCACCTTCCAGTTCCCAGTGATTCTCGTGTCCCTGGAGCTCGCACGCGTCGTGACGCCGGCGAAGCTCCTCCGGTCTTGGCGCTGGTCCGTGATCGTCATCACCGTCGTCTCGGCGGTGGTCACCCCGAGCTCTGACCCATTCTCCATGTTGGCGTTGGCCTTGCCCTTGGTGTTGTTTTATTTCGTTTCGATCGGCATCGGGAAGCTGCTCGGCCGCTGACTCTCGCCCCCTCTGTTCTGAGTGCGCACCCATGGGCATCCGGGAGAGCCAACCGCGACGAACACCAGGTGTGCAATGGAAACGAATTCTCAACGGACCGAAGCAGACGAGTCGGCTGGCCGGGTTGGGCGCGACCGCAGCCCTCGTCCTGGGTGGACTCCTCTTGGTGTGGTCGAGCTACATCCATTTCCATCTCTGGGATTCTGACGGGTACCGCCATATTGCGACCATTGGACCGCTGTTCTTGCTGCAATCGATCGCCGGGCTCGTCGTGGGAGTGCTCGTCGTGGCGGTGCGTCGCGTCTGGGCTGCCTTGCTCGGTCTTGGATTCGTACTTTCGACGTTGGCCGGATTCCTGATCACGGTCGAGCACGGCCTCTTCGGCTTCAAGGACTCCTGGCAAGCACCATTCGCCAACCAGGCGTTCGCCATTGAACTGACCGCTGCGGTCGTTCTGGTTCTAGGCGGAGCGATCTGCGCCGCCGGTTCGACGCCTTTCTCGAGTGCTGGCAACGTTGTAGCCGGCACGTCGTCGATGGGCTCGTAGCGGGCGGGCTCGCGTCGCCTCACCCCTAGGGCGGCGCGAGCCCAGCTCTGCTTGCCCGGTCGTTCCAGTTGGTCACGGAGCGTGGGAGGTCGGCGGTGGCCGACAGGGATCGGTCAGGATCCTCCCGAAGCGGTCTCTCGTCTGAACACGCCTTCGAGGTGGGCGAGCACCTCGCCAAGAGCGCGCCGATTCGGATCGATCATCTCCATGTGCCCGTACTCCGGCAGTGCGAGATAGAAGGCATCGTCGCCCTTCGCCCTGGCCCTCTCGACGTAGGCAGCGCTGAGGGAGGCAGGTACCGATCGGTCCGCTCCACCGTGGACGAGCAATTGAGGGACGCCGAGCGGCAGGAGCTCGGCGGGAGAGCCCCGCGCGTACCGATCCGGCACCTCGTCCGGATCGCCGCCCATGAGCGCGGGGACGGCCGTCCCCCCCACCATCTGGCGGGCGGCCGCGACCAGGTCGACCACCCCGGCCAACGAGACCGCCGTACAGACGCGGACTGGGTGCGATGGCGGTGCGGTCTGCGTCGTCCGCCGTGCCGACCCGGCCCACAGGGCCAGGTGTCCACCGGCCGAATGCCCGCAGGTCGCCACGCGACGCAGGTCAGCGCCAGTCACCTCAGTCAGGGCGTCAAGGGCGCCCGAGACGTCCTCGAACGTCGCTGGCCAGCCGCCACGACCGAATGTGCCGACTCTGCGGTACTCGATGTTGTAGGCGATCCAACCGCGTGCCACGACCGCCCCGGCGAGGGGATGCATGAGTCGCCTCGTGTAGAGCTGGCGCCAGAACCCGCCGTGGATCAGCGCGACGACGGGCAGCGGGCCGTCGGCCCCGTCGGGACGCCAGACCTCGGCCACTTGTGCACGGTCCGGACCGTAGCGGTGTGTGTCCCGCTTCACAGTCCCCCGAGGACAGACCGCGCTGCGGCTGTCACGGCTGACCGGTGCTCCATCACCGAGGCGAGACCTTCCCGCGGCAGGCGCATGGTGCGGTATCCGTCGACCAGGTCTCCCACCCGGCGCACGCGCTCGTGCAAGCGGACGGTGGCGTAACCACACAAGGGGGCCGTGGCCGGCGAAAGGAATCCGGCCAACCCGCCGAACGCCTCGCCGACGAAGACCCCGAGAGCGGAGTTGACGAGGAGGAAGGACACGAGGCAACCGAGCAGCTTCACCGTCGCTTTGATCCCTTCGTTGGTTGGCTTCTTGGCCAGCTGTTTCATGATCTGGAACGGGATCACATGCACGGCGGAGCCGATCGCCGCCAATGGCAGCGCAACGACGACCTTCATGGCGCCCCACGCGACGGCCAGGCGGAGCCGGCCAGGGGGGTATCCCGCCGTGACCTGTGCGTCGTCCAGCCCGAGGAGGTTCAGGTCCCGCTCGTAGACGGCGAAGGCCGAGCGAAGCTGCTCCACCGCAGCGTGGTCAAGATGAGGATCCTTTTCGGCCTCACCAAGGCGCGCGGCGACCACCACCTGGTCGGGCCATATCGATGTCTGTAGGAAGTTGCGCACCCGGTGACCGGACGACGATCTCGGCGATCCGAATGGACAGCTCGGCCTCGGCCCAGGACGCGTAGGACGGGCTCACCGACGAGAGTCGGCTCCCGAGATCATCGGTGAGCGTCCGAACGGCGGCGCGGGAGTCCGTCCGATAGCACTCGGCAAGGCCGGCTATCCCCACCGGATCACCCACCCGCACGAGCGCACGGGACCGGAACCTCGCCTTGGCATCGTAGGTGAGCCCGGCCGCGACGACGAAGACATCGGCGATTCCGTCGTCGAATACACCCTCGAGCGCGATCCGAGCCACGCCAGTCTTCAGAGGCTGGAGCGTCAACTCGTCGCGGCTGATCCGCTCCGGAAATACTGCGACCATCCCCCCGCCGGCGAGGATGTTTCTACCCGTCGCGAAGGCGGACGCGTTGCCGTCGCCGGCGACACCGTCGACGGCCCGATGGACCGGGATGACTCCCGCCAGCTTGAGGAACGGCCACAAGGGGGGGATCCGGAAGAGGGTCGACTTCCCGAGGAAGCGCGGATAGCGGGGCAGCGTCGCCATGAGGAGGAGCCCATCGACTAACCCGTTTGTGTGGTTGGCGACCACGACCGGGCCGGACTTGGGCAGACGGTCACTCCCCTCCAACTCAACCGTGCGGAAGAAGACTCGCATAAGGATCCGGGCCAATCGAGTCATCAACCAATCGGCCGGGAGTCGCATCGCTTCAATTTCAAAATGTAGGGACGCCTGGTGCGGCGTCCGCGCTACCTGACCGTGATCGTCCCCATCATGTACTGGTGGATGTCACAGATGTAGTGGTAGGTGCCGGGTGTAGTGGGCGCAGTGAACGCCTTGGTCTGACCACTGGCGATGTCGCCCGTGTTGAACTGACCGCCGGTTGCGCTGAGCGTATGAGTGACGGAGTCCTTGTTGCTGACGTTGACCTTGGCGCCCGGTGCCACGGTGGCGGACATCGGCGAGAACATGAAGTTCGAGATCGTGATGTGGTTCGTCTGGACCACCTGGGCCGATGAACCGGACGTCGAGGTCGGACCGCTTCCGCCGCCACACGCGGAGAAGAGCAGGGCGCCCGCCAGCACCACCAGGGCAGCCACCCCGCTCTTCATACGCGTGGTCATGTGATCTAGACCGCCTGGGACGTGGGGTTGAACGCGAGCGGGGTGCCCGAGGAAGTCTGGGCCCCGGGGTACATCCCGAGCACGTAGTACAGGATGGCGATGTGCTGCATCTCCACCGGCTGGATCGACGAGGAGAGCCCGATGGCCGCTTTCGACTTCAGCATCGATGTTTCGGCTTGATACGTCTGCGCCGCGATCGTCTCCAAGGTGATGGCCAACTGCGCCAGGCCGGCGATGTCGGTCACCTTGGCAAAGTCTGACTGCACCGTGGGTGTCAAGGTGGGGTTGGTCACCGTAACCTCGGCCTTGCCGTTCGACTTCAGCACGCCGTTCCAGGCCGCGGCGTGCTGCGTGTGCTGCCCCTTGACGGTTGTGGCGAACGTCGCCACCGCAGGGGGCACCGCGCCGAGCTTGCCTGCCGTGGCCGCCGACAGGCCGGCCGAGTAGGCGAAGACAGCGAGGTTCTCCAGGCTGGCTGCAATGGCCGCCACGGCCAGGTCACCCTTGAGGCCGGCGGGCGGGAACGCCGCCGCCCGCGTGGGGTCGGCCGAAGACAACGAGCGCGTCGCCGCGCCGGCCATGGCGGGAGTCCCACCCACGACCAGCATGGCGGCTCCGCCGGCTGCGGCCGCACCTGCGCCGAGGAGGAAGGTGCGCCGGCTCGTGGAGCGGGCGCCGCCTCCCATGGAGTCGATCATGTTCGAGACGCCCTCGGCCATGGCCGGCATGCCGACGTCGTAGTGAAGCTCATCGAGCTCCTTGGTCATGGCGAGGAGCTCTGTCTCCGAACCCTCGAACTTGCGTCGCTTGCTCACTTGTCGGCTCCTTGCTTGGCCGGGGCGGCCATGTCGGTCTTGTAGAACGCGTTGGGGAAGCCAACGGATCCGGCGGCTGCGGGAAGGGCGGCTGCCGTTCCCGCAGCCAGAGAGATCAGCTGTGGCGCACCCGCCATGAGAAGGGCCTGCACGGCCAGGAGGACGCTGACGTGCTGAGCCTCGATCCCCATGATGGACGCGAAGAGCGCCTTGTTGGTCTTCGATGTCGCCAGCGTGGTGTCCTTGACGTACGTCTCGGCCGCGATGTTCTCGAGCTCGAGGGCCAGGCCGACGACTCCGAGCGCGCCCTGCGCGGCGGTGGCGTTGCTCAAGCTGGCGACGGCCTTGTTGACCACCGGCACAAAGGCCGGATCCGGCTTGTGCTGGGCCTTGCCGCCGAGGTGCTTGATCGCCGCGTTGAAGGCGTCGGCGTGCTGGGCGTGCTGGCCCATCGTCACCTGGGCGAACTTGGTCACCACCGGATTGGCGGCGGATCCACCGATGTAGGGGAGCGTCAGCGCCGTTTTGTAGGTGGCAACAGCCAAGTTCTCGATTGACGCAGCGGTCTGGAGAATCTGGACGTCGCTCGAGCTGCTGGCCGACGCGGCCGAGGCCAGCAAACCGACCAGAGCGGCACCACCTGCGGCGCCGAGGACGGTCGCGCCGCCGAGGCTCGCGCGGACTGACCGCTGGTGCTCATGGTGGAAGGCGAGGTTCGAAGCCGGGTCCTTTGTGCCGGAGTTGTGGCTGATCTCGACCAGCTCATTGAGCGCCGTGTGTGTGGGCCGCAGAGCATCCGCCTGCAGGTCCTGGGATTCTTCGAGCAACTCGGAGAGTGCTCTCGGATCTGCCGTCATGTGACCTCCTGAATGGATGGAACGTGAAGGGTTCGGAACCGAACCGGTTCCGGATGTCAGAAACGTCGCGGTTACGCAGCGATCTGAAGACGCGACAGCTTTGTCACCGCGGTGTCGAGGAGATGCAGGTCGGACTGACCCGGGAGGCGGTCGACGCGGCGGTCGATGCGAGCGGCCATTGCACTTCCGGCGTCCCCGTCGAAGAGGTAGGAGACCAAGAACCCGACCTCGTCCTTTGGCATGACGCCCGAGCCGACGGGACGCCACAGGTGCTGCAGCGCGAATCGGGTGAGGCGTTGCGCCTTGGGGCTCTCGCTCAGGCGCCTCGTCGCCTCCGACGCGTAGAAGTCGATGTGCCCACCCTCTTGCTTCATGATTCGCTTCAAGAGCTCTCGCAGCGTCGGATGGTCGCCCTTCTCGGCCAGTCGGCTGTAGCCGGCTTGGGTCGTCCACTCGTTGATGGCGCCCCACGCCATGTGGAGCGCGATGAACGCCCGCCCGGCGAAAGCGGCGGAGCCAATTGTGCTGAAAACGGAGATGGCCTCCCGACGGCGCCGGCGGTGCCGCAGCTCGGCGATCCGCGGTGCCCCCGCCTGCTCGCCGTGGGCCTCGAGAACCTGGCCAAGGGCCTCCCCGTGCCACATCTCCTCGAAGACCCAACACGAGAGGAAGGAGGTGATCTCAGGATCCTGGTGGGCAGGGGTGAGCAGCAGGTCACGCAGGTAGCACACGGTGTGATGCTCCACGTCGTGCATGTAGCGCAGGGAGCGCAATGCCTCCGGGGGGAGGGGCTGTTCCCTGAAGTCGTCGAAGTCGATGCCTTCGAGGTTCAGTCGCCCAGCCCTGGACTTATAGGAGTCGATGGTTGTCTTCATGGCGCCCGTTATTCGACGCAGCGCTCCGGCCCGGATTCAGAATTGCCACATATCTGCTCTTCGACATCCAACCAACGTTCCCGCGCCGAAGAAGGTCTGCATGCACGACATCGGAGAGGCGAGCGACGCGCAACTGGTGACCGCCATCGCCCGTTACAGCGAGATCGCCTTGGCCGAGGTTTATCGGCGCCATGCTGGTGCCGTCTACGGCCTGGCCAAGCGGGTGCTGAACAACGGCGCCGAGGCGGAAGACGTGACGCAGGAGATCTTCCTTCGCCTGTGGAACCAGCCGGACCGCTTCGATCCGTCCCGAGGCTCGCTGCGTTCCTTCTTGTTGGCGCAGTCGCACGCCAGGGCCGTCGACTCGGTGCGATCACTCAGTGCTCGGCGACTCCGCGAGAACCGGGAAGCGGAACACACCGCTACGGCCGCCTACGACCTACAGCACGAAGTATGGGATCTGTCCGTTGCCGACCAGGTATCCAGCGCGATGAGTGAACTGCCGAGCGAGGAGCGCCGAGTGATAGAGCTGGCCTATTTCGAGGGTTACACCTACTCCGAGGTCGCGCAGTTACTGAGTCAGCCCGAGGGAACGGTGAAGAGCAGGATCCGCAACGGGATGCGCCGGATGCGCGCCAAGTTGGTCGAGGCCGGGATCCAGGGGGTCGACGCATGATGGCGCACGAGGAGTTCAGTGCGCTGCTCGCCCCCTTCGCCCTGGACGCCGTCGTCGGTGACGAGTGCCGGGCCCTCGAGGAGCACCTGGAGGACTGCCCGCGATGCCGGGCCGACCTCGATGCCTTCCGCGACGTGGCGGCCGCGCTGGGGAACTCGGTCGCACCCCTCCCCGAGGGACTGTGGCTCAGCATTGAGAGTCGCCTGGGTCACGCCGAGGATGAGCCGGCGGCGATGCCGCGGCTCTTCTCGGGCTCCACTGCGTTCGCGACGCCCCGGCGTCACCGACGTGTCTCGACCCGAGCCCGTTTCGCCGTCGTCGGTTCGATTCTCGGCGCCGCGGCCGCCGCCGCCGCGATATTGGGCTTCGGGCTGAACCAGGCCAACGACGGTGCCTCGCAAGTCCAAGCGGCGCCGGCGTCGCAAGCAACCGGTGTGGTCGCGGCCCTCGAGGCGCCCGGGCACCGAGTCGTCAACATGGACAACGGCAGCGCCAGCACCCTGGCCCAGTTCGTCATGGCCGACGGGCGAGGGTACCTCGTCTCGTCGACGCTCCCTGTGCTGAAATCCTCGGAGACCTATCAACTCTGGGGTGTCGTCAGCGGCCAACCCATTTCGCTGGGCCTGCTCGGTCAGTCGCCGTCCAACTCGATCTTCACGTTGGCCGGCTCGGTGGTGCCCACGCAATTGCGGATCACGGTCGAGCCTTCCAGTGGGTCGGTCGTGCCCAGTGGCGCGGTCGTTGCTTCGGGCTTGGTGTAGCAGAGAGCTCGCGGCGTTGCCCGCGGTGCGCCCTAAGTGAACAAGCCCGCTACCAAACGACGTCGCTGCCGTCGGGCAGTAGGACCGCGTCGCCGAACGCGTGGATCCCCAATCGAGGGAGGATGCGACCCAGCCGGGCGTACCCTCGCGAGTCGGAACTCGCAGCCCTCGAGCCTCGGGATCGACGCCATCATGTGCTCGGGCACCGCGTCGTACCGCTCGTGGGTCGTGGTGAACGACCCACGTCCGCTGGTCAGCGCGCGCAGGTCCACCGCGTAGCGGGTGATGTCGGCCGTCGGCACGGTGGCCGTCACCCTCTGGTAGCCCTCGAGGTCCGCGGTGTCGGTCCCCACCATGCGCACCCGGCTCTTTAGAGGTAGCGCCGGACCCCTGCCTCATGCCCAAGCTCCTTGAGCTGGGCCGAGAAGTCACCCACGCAGGCCTCCCTCATCGCGGCGAGCCGGATGGTTGGCCCGCGCTGGTCCCGACTCTGAGCAGCCAGATGCCCATGACGTGGAGCGTGGGGAGGCCGATCAGCGGAACCAACGACAAGGCCAGCTTGCGGGTGACCGACGCGATGATTTCTCGAGGTCCGAGTCCTCGATGGCGAGCCGACCGACGAGCTGGGCAAACCTGGAGCCTTGGTTCGGAGAACCGGGAATAGCCGACCGCAGGCAGATTGAGTCAGGTGAACGTGGACGATGAAGTCCACACCTCGCGTTGCTGCAACGCTTCGGCAGCTAGGTCAGCGACGACATCGGTCATAAATGCTCCTCGCTAGGCCTATGTACAACCTTGGCTTCGCACGGAACGGCCTGGACTGAACGGAAACGCAGTCCGCACAAGGTACGCCGACTCAGCGGGGGCAGGCCTTGACGCTCTGTGACCTACCACCCTGGACTTTCCCCGCCGGCCCCGTCACGTCGGGCGTCCGTCAGCTTGGCGAGCAGGGATGCGATGTCGCGAGGAGGAAGCACGTAGTCAACGGATTCGTCTCGTTCAATCGCTTCACTCGGCATCCAGGGGCATTGAATGGTTTCCGGATCCGCGGCGATAACGATCCCGCCGAAGTTGTGAATGACGGTCGCGCCCGTTGCTGCGTCGCGACCCGTGCCCGAGAGTACGACAGCGATGGCGCGCTCGCCAAGCGAGACACCCATTGTGGACAGCAGGAGGTCGGCTGAAGGACGGTTCGGCGGGAAGGCGCCGGAGACGACGAGCCGCGCCCTTCCACCGGGCGCGACGACCATATGGCAGCTCGCCGGGACCACGACGGCTCGTCCGGCGCTCAGCTTCTCGTCCTGCGCGGCATTGCGCACGGTCAGGCCACACCGGCGGTCGAGCACCTCGTCAAGGTGGCCTTCTCGATCCGGCTGACGGTGCAGCAGCACCACCACAGCTCCAGCGAAGTCCACCGGAAGACGCGCCAGAATGTCGATGATGTCGGTGAGCGCGCCGGCCGAGCCCGTCAGCGCGACGACTGTCAACGGCACCTCTGCGGCGCCCGGTTGGTGAGGGTCCATGGGTGTGCCTATACCCACCCGCCGTGCAAGAAGCACGGCGGGTTGTCGTTTGGTCGAAGGTTCGTGCACAAACCAGGTACCGCGAGTCCGATAGCTCGTCCGTGCTGATCACAGGGCCACGAGGAGGCGAGCACGACCGTGGTCGGGCTTGTGGTCCACGGAGCACCGACGGACAGATGCGATGAGAGACGAGAGTCCCACGTCGCCACCGGCCGCATTCGCCAACGAAATACCCGGTGTGCGTGGCGCGAAACGGGGGATCTTTAAGAAACGGGGGATCTTTAAGAAAGCGGGAAATGAGCGCTTGGCAAGAAGGGACCAAGCCGCGGATTTCGTTTCGAAGCGATGCTTCGATCAAAAGGAGTCACGCAAAACGGCGCCGCGCAATCAGTGACGGCGCGCGATGTGGTGACTCAGTTCTCGAGCCGCGGGATCGACGCCATCATGTGCTCGGGCACCGCGTCGTACCGCTCGTGGGTCGTGATGAACGACCCGCGTCCGCTCGTCAGCGCGCGCAGGTCCACCGCGTAACGGGTGATCTCGGCCGTCGGCACGGTGGCCGTCACGGTCTGGTAGCCCTCGAGGTCCGCGGTGTCGGTCCCCACGATGCGCGCCCGCCTCGAGCTCAGGTCGCCCAGCACGTCGCCCTGGCATTCGTCGGGGATGGTCACGACCAGCTTCGAGACCGGCTCGAGCACGACCGGCCCCGCCTCGGCCATCGCCGCCCTGATCGCCTGCGCCGCCGCCATCTTGAAGCTCACCTCGTTCGAGTCGACCGAGTGCGCCTTGCCGTCGTCGACCGTGACCGAGACGTCGACGACCGGGTACCCGTAGAGGCCGCCGAGGTCGAACGTCTCGCGGACCCCCTTCTCCACCGCCGGAATGTACTGGCGCGGGATGGCCCCGCCCACCACCTCGTCGTGGAAGGCGAAGCCCTCCCCCCGCTCGAGTGGCTCGAGGCGCAGGTGGCACACGCCGAATTGGCCGTGGCCCCCCGACTGCTTCTTGTGCTTGCCCTCGGCGTGCGCCGCCCTGGTGATGGTCTCGCGGTAGGGGATCCGTAGTTCCTCGCGCTCGACGTGGACGTTGCACTTGCGCTCCAGCCGCTCGAGCGTCACGGCGAGATGCACCTCGCCGCTCACCCCGAGGATCGTCTGGTGCGTCTCGTCGTCGCGGCTCACCGTCAGCGCCGGGTCCTCGTCGCAGAGCCGCTGGAGCGCCGACATCAATTTGTCGTCGTCGGCCCGCGTGGCCGGCTTGACCGCGATCTGCAGCGCCGGCGGCGTCAGCTCCGGTGCGGGGACGGCGACCGGCTGCCCCTTGGGGGCCAGCGTGTCGCCCGTCCGCGTCCCGTTCAGCCGGGGCACGGCGACGAAGTCACCCGCCGCCACCGCGGTCGCCGGTGCGGTGGCGTGCCCCGCGATGCTCTGCACCCCGTGCAGCCGTTCCTCGTCCCGGGTCCGCGTGTTCACCAGGACGGCGTCGGGCTGCAGCGTGCCCGACACGACCTTGCACAGGGACACCTTGCCGGTGTGGCCGTCGTTGTAGGTCTTGGTCACCGTCAGGACGGTCTGCCCGCTCGGGTCCGAGGGGATCTCCACAGTCTCGGTGCCCGCCCTCGCCAGCACCGGCGGCCGCGAGGTCGGGCTCGGGCACAGCTCCTCAATCAGCCGGGCCAGCCGGTCCACCCCCACGCCGCTTGCCGCCGAGCAGCACAGCACCGGGAACACGCTGGCCGAGGCCACGCCACCGGCCAGGCTCTTCTCGAGCTCCGTGTAGTCGAGCGTCTCGCCGTTGAGGTAGCGCTCCATGAGATCGTCGTCCCCGACCACGATCCCCTCGACGAGTTGCTCGTGGACGGTGTGCTCCTCGTCCACCAGTTCGTCGGGGATCGGCCCCTCGTGCCCCGACGGCGGCACCGTGCCATCCACCGCGGCGCCGGAGGTCGCGTTGTCGTAATGGGTCGCCGTGTCGTCGAGCAGGTCGATCACGCCGTGGAAGTCGGTCTCGTGGCCGATCGGCAGCTCGACCGGGGCCACGCCCGCCCCGAAGGTCGCACGGATCTGCGCCAGCGTGCGGTCGAAGTCGGCCCGCTCGCGATCGAGCTTGTTGATGACGATCACCCGCGGCACCCCGAGGCGGGCGGCGGCGCGCCAGGCGTCCTCGGTCTGCGCCTGGACGCCGTCGGTGGCGCTGACCACGACCACGGCCAGGTCGACGTTGGACAGCGCGGTGAGCATCTCGCCCGCGAAGTCGGCGTACCCCGGGGTGTCCAGCAGGTTCACCTTGACCCCGTTGATGGTGAAGGGGGCGAGGCTCGTCGAGATGGAGAGCTGCCGCGCCACCTCCTCGGGCTCGAAATCCATCACCGTGGTGCCCTTTTCCACCGACCCCCGACGGGCGATGGCCCCGGTGACCGCCAGGAGGGCCTCGGCCAGAGTCGTCTTGCCCGCACCGTGATGCCCGACGAGGGCAACGTTGCGGATGGCGGTCGGGTCGTGTGGCACCTGGTCCCTCCCCTATGCAGCAACCGGGCCTGACTGGCTCGTAGGACTCCGAGTGTACGGCCGGCCGGGGGCGGTGCGCTCGGGCCCGTCCGCCCCCTCAGGCTCTCAGCGGGCCACCCGTTCGCAGGCCGCCGCCGTCGTCGTGGCGTTGCCGGCGTCGTAGGTAGCGACGAAGGAGCCGGGTGGCTCCACCCAGACATGGCCCGACGCGTCGTACTCGAGCACGTAGTGGGTGTCGCTCGGCGGCATCTTCAGGAACGGCCCGGGTGCGAGTGCGTCGGTGAGCGGAGCAAAGTTGGTCGGATAGGTGGCGGCGCTCCACGGCGCCGGCGGGGAGGGGGAGGAGCCCCGGGCCGCCTGGTAGGCGGCCAGCGCCGTGGCGAGCGACGCCGCGTCGGACTGGCACGCCGCCGCCTCGGCGGCCGACGGCACGCCCACGGCGCCCGCCGAGGTGGTCGAGCTGGTCGTCGAGTCCGTGATGCGCAAATGGGACGTCGACTGGTTCGACCCCTCGGTGGCGCCGGCCGCGGTCGTGGTCGTCGTGCCCGGCGTGGGAGTGGAGGGCAGCGTGACCGAGACGACCACCGCGACGATCAGGAGGACGACGAGCAGGCCGGCCAGGCCGAACAACGTGCCGAGGCTGCTGACCCCGTTCTCGTCGGAGGACCGCCGCGTCGTTCCCACTGCTCCTCCAGTCGCCAAACCGCCGAGGGGAGGAGATTCTACGGCCGTGGTGCTCGCCCGGCTCTGGCCGTCGAACGATGACGCGGTTCAAGTGCTACTATGTAGCACTATGGAACGGATTGGGGTGAGAGAGCTTCGCCAACATGCCAGTCGCTACCTCGCCAGGGTTGCGACGGGAGAGACGATTGAGGTGACCGATCGTGGGCGGCTCGTCGCGCTCCTCGTTCCCACCCAGGAAGACCGGTGGCAGGACCTCGTGGCCAGCGGTCAGGTTCTTGCCGCGACCGGTGAGGGAGAGGTGGTCGATGAAGCACCGAACGACTACGGCATCGACGCCTCGGCTCGACTGGCGGCGCTGCGGGCCGAGGAGCGATGAGGCTCTACCTCGACTCGACCGCCTTGGTGAAGCTTGTCCAGCGAGAGAGGGAGTCGGACGCGTTGCGACGCTTCCTGCGTCGTCACCGTGCGGACCAGTTGGTGACGAGCGCGCTCGCGCGGGTCGAGGTGTGCAGAGCGGTCCTCGTCGGCGGCCCTGCCGCGCTCGCGCAGGCACGTCGACAGCTCTCCCGGCTCGACCAGATCATTCTGAGCACCGAGGTGCTCGACCGCGCCGCGACCTTGGCCCCGGGTCTCGCGTTGCGAAGTCTCGATGCGATCCATCTCGCCGCTGCGCAGGTCGTCGGGGTGGACCTGCGGGCTGTCGTCACCTACGACGGTCGGATGGCGGACGCCGCGCAGGAACTTGGCTTCGCGGTGGAGAGGCCGGGATAGACCCGACCGGCAGGCTGATCTGGAAGGGAGTTTCCCCGCCGGTGCGCGCACGCGCGCGTGATGTCCGTCGGGACGGTGCCCGGGGGTGGCCGCGGCGGGTCGGCTCACCTCGTGGGAAGACCGACACGGGGTGCCACGCCCGTTGGTCGCCGACGCCGAGAGAACGCTGGTCTTCCTCGGGGTGATGGAGACGAATTTCGGAAGTGCCGTCCAATCAATCGGACACCTCGTCCGAATTCATATACACCCGAAGGGGACGCACCCGACCTTCTCGACGTGAGGTCGGACAACCCGCAGACGGCGACCGGCTCACCGGTCAGCTTGTGGATGGCGCGCGCGAGCGGCCTCACCGAGCAGTGGCGAAACCCAATTCCCAACAAGTCAAGAAGAGGGCCCCCGGGGACGTCCCACGGAGCGCGCGACACCTGTTGGCCCGAGGCCGAATCCAGCGCGAACGGATCTTCACCCTCGCTCCGTCTCTTCGGTTCGGGCTTATCCCCGAGGACGCACCAGAACGCTGCGCCTCCTCGGGCCGCCTGAAGAGCGCGTTGTCCGACAGCGCCATCGCGAGGTTGCGCCGAGATCTGCTCGCTCGCAGATCCGAGCGGCTAGGGCCCGGTGCGCCCGTTCGAACGCGCCCGTAGCGCGGCGTCGTACTGGTGCCGGATGGAGTAGCGGACGAACAGCGCCAGCGTGTCGACCGCCAGCAGCCAGACCGCCTTCAGCGAGATCGTGCTGCCGAACCGTTCCTCAATCCGCACCGGCGCCTCCACGATCTTCGTGTACCCCAGGCGGTGCGCCAGCACGAGCAGCTCGAGGTCCAACGCAAAGCGGCTTTCCCGCAGCAACGGCAGGACGTCGGCGATCACCCGGCGGTCGACCAGCTTGATCCCCACCTGCGTGTCCTTCACCTTCAACCGGAACAAGAGGTGGATGAGGTGCTGGTACCCCCACGAGTAGAGCCGCCGCAGCGGGGGATAGTGGACCGAGGACTCGGGGTGGCGCTTGCTGCCGATGAGGATGTCGGGCTCCTCGCTCCGCATCAGGGAGACGAAGGGGGCGAGGAACTCGGGGGAGATGTCGCCGTCGGCGTCGATGAAGCCGAGATACCGCCCCCGCCCCATCCCCATCCCCGCCCGCAGCGCGTGGCCCTTGCCGGCGTTGGTCGCGAACTCCATCCGCCGCACGACGTGCGCCGGGAACCCCTCCAGCGTGAACGGGCTGCCGTCGGTCGAGCCGTCGGACACCGCGATGATCTCGAAGGTCATGCCCGACGAGTCGAGGACGCGCACCATGTGCTCGACGGTGGAGCGCAACCGGGCCCCGGGGTTGTAGTACGGCACGACGATGGAGACGTCGAGCGTGGGGTCGGGCAGCACCGTGATGTCGGGCTTGCCCGCCCTCTGTGGCTCCGACACCGACACCGGCTCCCTCATCTCACGTGCCTGCCCACAGGCGTCCGTGCTCCGGGGCATCTCCCGCGGGCGAGGCTAACCGACGAGGTCTCCGGGTCAGAACGCAGCCCCGCCCCCGCCCGCACTCGAGTTCGTACTCGTGGTCGTGCCAGCGCCCGCGCCACCAACCGTCACGGACGTGCCGACCTTGATGTTCAGATTCATGCCGAGCGCCTTATGGCCCGGAACTGGGCAGAAGACGTCGTAGGTGCCCTTCTTCAGGGTGACCGTCAATTTCGCGCTCTGCCCCGGCGAGATGTTCTTGGTCGTCGCACTCGAGGACAGCCCCGGCCCCGTGAGCTGCAGGGCGTGCGTCGTCTGCCCCTTGTTCTTGGCGACGAAGGTGTACTTGCCCGGGCTGAAGGTCTTCTTGGACAGCGCGATGTGGAAGTCGGTTTCGGTCGCGGTGACGGTGGTCGTCTTGGTGCTGGCCCCGGCGGGCCCCGCCGTCATCGCCGCCACCGCGATCGACCCCGTCGCCGCCAACGCGGTCAGGGCCAGGAGCACCAGGCGCCCGGTACGGCTCCGGATGCCGGGAGCGGATGGGACGGTCATCGTGGCCTCCTGTGCGTGGACTGTGTGCTGCGGATGCGCCGAGCCTCCCGCCAGCGGCCTGGCATCGCTGGCATGGCCGGCATGACTGTCGTTCGGGTCGCTTTTCACGCCAAGAGTACGGCCCAGGCACCGCCCAGGATTGGCCGCCCCCGCCGCCCGCCCCCGCCGCCCGTCCCCGCCCCCCGGCCCGCCCACCAGCCCCTACGCCCATTGCCGGGCCGCCCCGAAAACTCCCGGCATCCACCCGGGCCGTAAAGCGACCGGCTGGTAAACTTTTGTACGCAGCGCGGCCAGACCACAGGCCTGCGCACGACGAGGAGTCACATGTTCGACGGTCGCTGGCGCAATGGCGTCGACCGGACCACGAGCCCGATCGGCCAGGCGCTGCACCGCCACGGCATCACCGCCGACGTGCTCACGGCCACCGGCCTCCTCTCGGCCACCGGCACCGCGGTCCTCGTCGCCACCGGCCACCTGCACTGGGCCATCCTGCTGCTCATCATCACCGGCCTGCACGACCTCCTCGATGGTCCTGTCGCCAAAGCCGCGGGCACCGCATCCGTGCGTGGAGCGTTCTTCGACTCCGTCACCGATCGCGTCGCCGACGCCGTGCTCATGTTCGGCGCCTCGTGGTACCTCCTGAACAGAGGGGAAGGCCACCTCGCGCTTCTGCCCATGGCCATCCTGGCGGTGACCAGTCTCGTCTCCTACGAAAGGGCCAAGGCCGAGTCGCTCGGTCTGTCGGCCAAGGGCGGCCTGATGGAGCGCGGCGAGCGGATGTTCCTCTTCGGGGTCGGCTGCCTGAGCGCCGTCATCTTCGTGCCGGTCCTCTGGATCCTCCTCGTCCTCATCTCCTTCACCGCCATCGCCCGCTTCGTCAAGGTCTGGAACGCCGCCTCGGGCCGCGACGCCGTCATCCGCCGCCGCATCGAGGCCTGGCGGGAGGGCCGGGTCGACTCGCGCTGGCGCAGCTGGCGCGAGTCCCGGGAATCGGCCGGCCGACCCCGCCTCGACGTCCTGCGCACCCGGACCCGCACCACCTCCGGCGCGCCCGTCGGTCGCTGGCGGGCCCGGCGCCAAGAGACGCCCAGCAGCCGCTCCGGGCGGACGCTGCGCGAACGTCGCCGGGTCGCCCGTCGGCACGACACCACCTCCGGCACCGCCCGCAACGGCAACGGCAACGGGAGCGGCAACCAGGCCCGCACCGGCGCGCCCCGGCGCCTGACGAACCGCCGCTCCTCGGCCGGCGGGCCCTCCTGATCACCGCAGCTCGAGCACCCGCCCCGCTGCCGCCGCCCCCGCGTGACCTCACCCGCTGACGTCACTGACGTCACGCCGCGGCACGACGCCAGCCGCCGCCAGGCCCTTCCCGCCGGCTGGCGCGACAAGGTGCACTACCTCACGTACACCGGCCTCGGTGCGGCGATGGGCCACATGCCCGAGCCGATGGCGCACGGCATCGCGCGCGGCGTTGCCGGCGCGCTGGCGCGGCGCGGGGGTCCGGCCCTCGCCATGCACGAGCGCCACATGCGGCGCGTCCTGGCCAGCGAGTGTCCCGACGGCGTCGAGCCCGACCCGGCTCTCGTGCGCCGGCTGAGCAAGCGGAGCTTCGACTACTACGCGCGCTATTGGGCCGACGGTGCCCGCCTGCCCTACGAGACGGAGGCCGGCGTGCGCCTCCATTGGCGGCTCATCGAGGGACGCCAGTACCTCACCGACGCCATGGCCCAGGGCAAGGGCATCGTCATGGCGCTGCCGCACGTGGGGAGCTGGGAGTGGGGTGGCTACTGGCTGGCGCTCGAAGGCATGCCCATGACGGCGGTCGTGGAGGTGCTCGAGCCCGAGGAGCTGTTCGAGTGGTTCCTGGCGAAGCGCGCCGCCATGGGCCTGACGGGCGTCCCCCTCGGGGAGGGGTCGAGTGGCGCCCTCATCCGGGCGCTCAAGGAGAATCAAATCGCCGGCCTGGTGAGCGACCGTGACCTCATCGGCAACGGCGTCGAGGTCGAATTCTTCGGCGAGCGCACGACGCTGCCCGGGGGCGCGGCGACGCTGGCCGTCCGCACCGGCGCGCCGCTCATCCCCGTCTGTGTCTATTCGGGGCCGGGACGGAACTGGCACACTGCGGTGGTGCACCCGCCGATGGATACGACCCGGAAGGGGACGCTCCGCCAGGACATCGCGCGGATCACGCAGGACCTGGCGCACGTCTTCGAGTACGACATCCGCCGCCACCCCGAGCAGTGGCACATGTACCAGCCCAACTGGCCGAGCGATCCGCGTTGATGCGATGAAGATCGCCATGCTCTCCCCGTACGCGCTCACCCGGCCCGGCGGCGTCCAAGGCCAGGTGATCGGGCTTTCGAAGGCGCTGCGCGGCCTCGGTCACGACGTGACCGTGGTCGCACCCGCCCACGCCGACACCCCGTTCCCCGCGTCGGCCGGCGAGCACTACGTGATCGGCCACCCGACCGACGTGCACTCCAACGGCTCGGTGGCGCCCGTCGCCCTCTGGCCCGCCCCGGTGCTCCGGGCCGAGCGCTTCATCCGCAAAGGCGGCTTCGACGTGGTGCACATCCACGAGCCGCTCGCCCCTTGCGTCGCCTACGGGCTGGTCGCCACCGACCCCATCCCCATGGTGGGCACGTATCACCGGGCCGGCATCTCCCGCTGGGTCCTCCCGCTCAAACCCCTGGTCGAGCTCGTCGGGCGCCGCATGGAGGTCCGCGTCGCGGTGTCCGACGCCGCGCGCCAGACGGGGGAGCACTCGAGTGGAGGCCAGTTCGAGGTGCTGTTCAACGGGGTCGACATCGATCGCTTCGAGTCCGCCGAGGCAGTGCGCGATGACCACGACCCTCCTCGGCCCACCGTGCTCTTTCTCGGACGCCACGAGCAGCGCAAGGGATTGAGCGTCCTCCTCGACGCCTTCGCCATGGTCGAGCGGCCCGCCGTCCTGTGGGTGGCCGGCGACGGGCCCGCGAGCGAGGTGCAGCGCCGGCGCCACCCCGAATCCGACCGCGTCCACTGGCTCGGCACGCTCGATGACGACGAGGTGGCGGCACGACTCGCCGGTGCGGACGTCCTGTGCGCACCCTCGCTGCACGGCGAGTCCTTCGGCATGGTCCTCCTCGAAGGCATGGCCGCCGGCTGCGCGGTGGTGGCGTCCGACCTCGAGGGCTATCGCATGGCGGCGGCCGGGCACGCCGCGCTGGTCCCGCCCAGCGACAAGTCCGCCTTGGCCCGCGCCCTGGGCGTGGCTCTGGCCGACGCGGTGGAGGGCACCGGCCAATCTGCGCCTGAGGCACGGAAGGCGGCGCTCGAACACGCCGCCAATTGGTCGATGAAGTCGCTGGCCGAGCGCTACGTCGATGTCTACGACCGCGCCCTCGCCTCGTACCGGGCGCACAACACTTAGGAGGCGGAGCCCTCCGAGCGCTCCTCGGCGGGCGCGGTGGCGGCAGACGGCGCACCGGCCCCGACGTCGGTCACGGGAGACTCGACCTGATGCGACGCCGTGGCCATGAGCCGGTCGGCGTATTCGGCTGACACGACCGTCGACGCGCCGCACATCGTGCACGTGGTCCGGTACTTGGTCCCCAGCGGGATCACCGGCACCAAGAACAAGCTGAAGAAGGCGCGGACGCGCTGCAGCACCTGGGCGGCCGGCGTCTGGCAGGCGATGCACATGGCGAAGATCGTCGCCAGGCGGTCCGCCCTCCGCTTGATGCCAAAGATGATGAACACTGGCCCCCCTCAGGCGCCGATCACATCGACGAATTCAGCGTACCTGGAGCACCCACAACCGGCCGTTGCCGCCCCGGTGCGATCCCGTCGCAACGGCAGCGCTTCAAGAGACGAAGGCGGCTCAGCCCTCGGCGGACTTCTTGATCGCGGCCAGTGTCGCGGGAATGCCTTGCTGGGCGGTGTCCGCGCGGGCCTGGATTTGGGCGGGTGCGTCGTCGGGGAACCGCTGTTCGAAGAACTTCTTGCCCTCGGGTGGCAGCTCCCAGGTCTCGGTCAACTCGGTCCCGTCGCCGACCGCCCGCAACGTGTAGCCCCAGCGGGCACGAGTCGGCGGTTCCGCCACCGCCCAGGCGAACTCCCGTCCGGGCTCGGCCGCCACGACCTCGGACCGCGTCTCCCACGTCCGCTCGGCGAGCTCGTTGCGGCCGGTGAACTTCGCACCGACCTGCGGGCCGGCACCCTCGTCCCACCAGCACGCCTTGCACACTGGGCTCCAGTCGCCCGTGCGCGTCACATCCGAGATGAGGGCGTAGACCTCCTCGGGCGAGCGATTGATCACGATGGAGCCGGAATGCGTGAGCGAGTCCATACGAACAAGTATGGACCCGTGGCCGGGAAATGTCCCGGGCCGGACTCGCCCGGCTTGCCCCCCGGGCGGATCCGGGCAGGCGTTACCAGACTCCGGGGAGCAACCTCCACCGGACCCGGCTGCGGTAGCAGCCGGACGCCTCGTTCGTGGCGAGGACGCGGTCCTCGGCCACGATGCGGCCGATGTTGCAGCCCGAGGCAAACGCGATCACGAGGACGTTCCGCACAGAGATGCTCTGCAGCACGTAGCCGACCTGCAGGAGAACGTACGACGCGTAGATCGGATGGCGCACGATGGCGTAGGGACCGCGTTGCACGAGCCCCCGATCGGCGGCAACAAAGCCGAACGAACGGCCGAGGCTGAGGAAAGAAGCCACACAGATCCCGAGGCCGACCAGTTGCAAGACCAGCCCGGCGTTGACCCCCCACTGCGGATGGGCGCCGGTCGGACGCAACAAGACACCCCCGAAGGTTCCGCCGAAGGCAAGGAGCCAATCGCCCCAGCGCCGGCTCACCGTGCGCGCCGGACGCCGGATCAGGTACGCCGCCACCACCCACGTCTGTTCGGCGAAGAAGGCCACGCCCAGCAGCCGATGCGTCTGCAGGTAGCCGCGGAGAGTGATCTGCGCGAAGTAGGCGGCGCCGATGGCGCCGACGATGTTGAGAGAGATCCGGATGAGCCGGTCCGCCCGCGCCAAGCAGTCTGACGCCGTCACCGGCACCGCACCAGCCTCCACAGCCACGGCTACACCGCGACGACGCGTCGCTCAATGAGCGCGTCGAGGCCAAAGCGACCGGATCCGAGAAGCGCCACGACGAGCGCCAGGACCCCGAGAGCAAGGTTCAGCTGGTAGCCGGGGGGGTCCGACTGCGAGTTGATCCCCGTGGCCCAGGTGACGGTGATCATCGCCATCACCATGTCCCCGAAAAGCGCGATGCCGGCGAGACGCGAGAACAACCCGAGTGCCAGGGCGAAGCCGCCGCCGAACTCGATCAACCCGCCGATGACGGCGAACAGCCCGCCCGGATGGAGGTGGGCGGTCTGTGAGAAGTAGAGCGCCGTCGCGTGAATGCCCGGGCCGTTGAACCAGCCGAAGAGCTTTCCGCCCCCGTAGTAGATGAAGATCCAGGCCAGCGCGATGCGGGCGGCGAGCAGCGCCCAGTCCATGACGGGAGGAGCCGGTCTGGTGGTGACCAGGGCCGCCAACAACGCGCGACCCGAGCGCCGGTGCGTCCCGACCACCGTCGTCACCACGACGCTGCCTCCCCAGCGGGCACGTCGGGGCCGTCACCTGGGTGCGCTGTTTCCGCTGACCGGACCGGGGCCGATCGGATCGACAGCGCCGGCGTGCGGTCCCGCACGGGGCGGAAGGGGGCCACCATCTGCGCGGCCAGGACCGCCAGGTGCGATGGGCGCACCCCCGCCTGCTCGACCCGCAGCGGTCGACCCGGCAGGCCCGTGTCGATGCCGACGGTCTCCTTGGTCGGGAACACGGCGCGATGGAACATCTGATCCCAGATCGTCAGGACAAAGCCGAGGTTGACGTCCTGTGGCCCGTCCAACTGGTGGTGGATGCGGTGAAAGTTGGGACTGACGAAGACCCGTCCGAGGGGACCGAAGCTCAGGCGGGTATTGGAGTGCGCGAACGCCACGAATCCTCCGTAGAGGATCAGCACAGTGATCGATGTCGCCCCGTTGGCCAGGAGCACCAGTCCTGGCACCAACGCCAGGAGATACGAGACATGGATCAGCGGGTGCGTGCGGAACACCGTCAAGACGTTCATGTCCTCTTGCGAGTGGTGCAGCTCGTGGAAGCGCCAGAGCACGCGGACGCGGTGATTGGCCAGATGGACGAACCAGTTCATGCCGTCCATGGCCACCACGATGGCCAATATCGCGCCCCAGCGCGGCACCGCACCGACCCTCGGCAGGACGATCCACGGGAGGCCCGATCGCACCGCGGCCATGAACGAGAGCGTGAGCGCAGTCACCAGCGGCGCGACCAGCACGACGTTCATGACGGTGAGGAGGAGGTCGTGGCGGTGGCCCCGGGCGAAGAGTGGCCGCTGCTGTGCCGGCCAGATTCGTTCCACGACGAGGAAGACCCCGAGGATCGCGAGGATCGCCGGGCCGACCAGCACCACACGAAGGTCGCTCAGCGACCCGCCGAAGCTCTCACCGCCCCAGTGATCGGACCAACCGATCCCGACAAAAGCGGCGGCCAAAGCCGCGATCCCAGCCGCCGGCAGGTAGACACGCGACGAGAGCGCGCTCCCTCGCCGGCTCGATTCCCGGCTCTGCCGCTCCGTGGCGGCGGGAGCAGGAGACCGGGGCGGTGCAACGAGTACGGACGACATGGCCTCTTCTCAGTCTCGAATCTCGAATCTCGAATCTCGAATCTCGAATCTCTGACTTAGAACGACGCTCCCCCGGAGCCCGCGGTCGACCCACCAGAGCTCCCGCCAGAACTCGACTTGGCCGGCTTCACGGTCACCACGTCGGACCACTTGCCCCACGTGTCGGTCACGTTCCCATGCACCTGGCCGCTTCCCGTGTCGCCCGAGAAGAAGTAGAGCGGCTTGCCGGAGTAGGTCACCTGCAGAGCGCCACTGCTCATCTTCTTGGTGCCGAGCTTCGAGGCGCTGACACCTTTTCCCGCGGTGGCCTTTGTCACGCCCGCAGGCAGTGTGAGGGCGGGCCAGACCGTCAAGCACGCCGTGGTGCACGGCGTCTTGCTCGCCTTGAGGGTGTACACGGTCTTGCCGCTCACGAGGATCGTGCCGAGTTTCGTGGTCTTGCTCGTCGACACCATGACACCCGTGCCCGCCGCACCTGCGGTTCCCTCGGCCACGACCAATCCCGACAGCCCACCAAGGGCCACGATCGCACCGGCCATTCGTCCAACCGGGAGCTTGCTCGAGCTCCGGTCCTGCGTTCCACGCTGCTTCATATCCTGTCTCCTGGGCCGTTTTCGGGTTTCTGACTCAGACCTACGAAACTGGCGGGCGGAAAGATCGCTGGCGGGGACATTTCGGCATTGGCGTCCCTCGATCCTCCCGAATATATGACCGCCAACGGCCCGGCGAAACGGGGTGAAACCGGGGTCCGGCCTCCGGGATCAGGGCGTGCAGTTGAACTGTGGGTGGCCCGACAAGGCCGCGCCGATCTGATCAGGGCTCCCGCCCAGCGACGCCGTCGTCGGCACGGTGATGCAGTGACTGGCGCGGGGCAGGGGCCCACCCGGCGGCGTGATCTCACTGGCGAAGGACGAGGAGAGGTCCGCGGCCGGCAGTGACGCGGTGAGGCAGTCGGGTCCGTCGTCTTGGAGGAAGCAGCCGAGCCACGCCGTGGCGTAGTGCGCCGAGACGGCGAGGGACCACGGCGTGCGCGTGATGAAGGGCGTGTCGATGAAGTCGGTGTGCACGCCGCCTTCGAGGACGACGAGCGAGAGCGCACTGGTGCCGGGCCCGCTCGTGCGCAGCTGGTCGTAAACCGGCTTGATTTGCCCGTAGCCGATGCCGTTGCCCGAGGCCCCGAATTCGATCCCACCGACGGCGGGTCCGACCAGCGTCGGTGAGCCGTCGAAGTCCGACGTCTGGAACTGAATCGGCACGATGGCCGCCGTAGGCGCCGCGCCCGAGAGTGACACGGCGGCCGCCAGCGGCGGCAGCGGCTGGCCGTCTGCACCGTTCGGCCCCTTGCTCTGGAACCACACGTAGTCGAGCAGGCTGAGCGCGCCCATGGAATGGCCCGCGACCGCGACCTTCGACGGGTCGATCAGGCCGTACGCCGGGTCGGGGAGGTTCGCGCCGGCGGGTACGGCGTCGGGGTTGTGCAGGTTGGGGTTGCCCGCCACGGCGGTGGCCGCCTGGCTCGATGGCGTCGGGTCGCTCGTCAGCGGGAAGAGAGGAGTGGAGTGGGCGAGGTCGACGATCGGGGTGATGGGGTCGTCGAGCAGCCAGCGGACGGCGTCCTCGAGATCGCGGCAGGCGCCCCCGAAGGTGCAGTCCGGCGTCGACGGCGAGAAGAGATTGGCCACGCTGCCTTCGGACGCACCCTGCCCGGCGGGGTCGTACGTGAGCACGATGTCCCCCTGGGCGGCCAGCGTCATGGCGAGCCAGAAGTAGTCGCTCTGGTCGGAGGCGAGCCCGTCGGAGATCACGACCGCAGGAAAGTTGTGCGCCGCTGCTGCCCCCGCCCCCGCCCCCGCGCCGACGGCGCCGCCCGGCAGCCAGAGCGTCGCCGCCAGCGCCAGCCCCCTCGAGTCGATGATCGTCTCCTGCTCGGCCAGCCCGGTCTTGTACGTGGTGCGCGCCGCGCCCCCTGCCGCGCACGTGCCCGCCGATGTCTCGTACGTGACGGCGCCGCTGTCCGCGATGCACGGGTAGAGGAAGGCGCCGCTGACCGGGTGGGCGCCCGGGCTGCCGAGCCCCGCCGCCCCCTGCGCGCCCTGCTCCATGGCGACGAAGTCGCCCGGGTCGCCGAAGACGCCGTTGTGGTCGAAGTCGGGCAGGTAGTTGGGGTTGGCCACGTCGGTGACATCGTCGTTGGCCACGACCGGGCGCAGGTGGACGAGCTCGGCGGCCATCTGCTCGGAAAGGTTGACGGCGGCGGTGCCCGGATTGGCGCTGAACGCGGCGGCGATCTCCCCGGGGAACTGCTGGCCGACCGCACTGGCGGCCTGGTCGATCAGCTGGGTGACGGCGTACTCGCCGAGGGCCGGGTCGGTGATGTTCTCGAGTGGGTTCTCGGCCCAGTCGAGGAACGAGGTGAGCGGGTACACGATGCCGTTGACGTCAGCGGGCACAGGGAGGGTCGGCACGGCAGCGGCTGCGGCACTTCCGGAGGTCGACGCCAGCGGCACCACGCCGCCGACGATCGCGAAGGTGCTGATGACCGCGCTGATCCAACTACCCCGCCGCACCGCCAGAGTCTCGGCGGGGGGGCCCGGATGGGTCAAAAGCGCCGGGAACCGTGTCGTAGGCTGGCCCTTCCATGTCCGACCAGAGCAACAGTTCGCCGAACCCGCCCAACACGCCCAAGAGCGGCGGCGGCCAGGGCGGCGGCGCTGGCGGCAGCGGCAGCGGCAGCGGCCAGGGCGGTGGAGGCGGCTCCGGCGGTGGGGGAGGTGGCAACCGCAACCGGAACCGGAACCGAAATCGCAACCGGAACCGGTCTGGCGCCGGCAACGGCGGCGGTGCTGGCAGTGGAACGGCACAAGCCTCCTCGTCCCAAAAGAGGACTCCGGGCCCGGGCGGCGGGCAACGCTCGGGAGGCGGTGGTGGCGGAGGACAACGCTCGGGGGGAGGCGGCGGCGGCCGTGGCGGAGGTGGCCGAGGCGGAGGTGGCGGCGGGAGCAACAACCGCAATCGGAATCGCTCGCGCGCTGGCGGGGACCAGCGGCCCCGGAGCGGACAGGGACAGCCGAGGACGGCCGTCGCGCTCGCTCCGGCGGCGCCGCCCGAGCCGCTCGACATCCAGCACAGCCTCAGCGCGCCCATGGTGTATCCGGAGGAGGTGGCGGCCAACCGGCGTCGGGTCGTCCGGTTGTGCGCCTGGACCGCCGTCATCCCGGCGCTGATCCTCTTCGCGCTGTTGACGGTCGCGGTCAACATCATCGCTGGGGTGGTGGCGCTGGTCGTTGCCGCGGGCGTGCTGATGTTCGCGGTGTGGCGCCTCAGCCCGAGGTTGGCGCTCCGACGCATCGGCGCCCAGGTGGCCGACGAGGACGACGACCCGCGCTTGTTCAACGTCACCGAGGGCCTGTGCGCCACCTTCGGCCTGGCCATGCCGACGCTGCACATCCTGGACGACCCGGTCCCGAACGCCTGCGCCCTCGGGCGTGACGCCCGGCGGGCCGACCTCGTCGTCACCTCGGCCCTGTTGCGGACCCTCAATCTCGTGGAGCTGGAGGGCGTCCTCGCGCACGAGTTGGCGCACGTGAAGCGGGGCGACAACGGGGTCTCGTGCGTGGGGATCACGCTGGCGACGATGTGGGGCGGCGAGAGGACGCTGCGCCGCTGCGTGGGGGAGAACCGCGAGTATCGAGCCGACGTCGTGGGCGCCTCGGTCGTGCGCTACCCGAGCGGGCTCCTCAGTGCGTTGTGCGCCATGGCGGAGGCGCCGGCACCCGCCGCGGGGTCGTTCTTCGCCTCGCCGGGACGGTTCGGCTCGACCCGGTGGGTGTGGATCGATCCGTCGGTCGGCCACCGGGACGAACCCGTCAACCAGGGCGACCTGGATGCGACGCCGGTGAGGGCCGCCGCGCTGAGGGAATGGTGAGAAGGGCCGGCCGGCCAGCCTCGTAGACTGGCGCAATGAGCGCCGAGACCACGGGGACCTTCACCGTCAAGCGGGGGCTGGCGGACATGCTGCGCGGCGGCGTGATCATGGACGTCGTCAACGCCGAGCAGGCCAAGATCGCCGAGGACGCCGGTGCCGTGTCGGTCATGGCGCTCGAGCGGGTGCCGGCCGATATCCGCCGGGACGGCGGCGTGGCGCGCATGAGCGACCCGCTGCTGATCGAGGGGATTATCGATGCGGTGACCGTCCCGGTGATGGCGAAGGCCCGCATCGGGCACTTCGCCGAGGCCCAGGTGCTGCAATCGCTGGGCGTCGACTTCATCGACGAGTCCGAGGTGCTGACGCCGGCGGACGAGGCGCATCACATCGACAAGTGGCCCTTCACGGTGCCCTTCGTATGCGGGGCGACGAACCTGGGCGAGGCGCTGCGGCGTATCTCGGAGGGCGCGGCCATGATCCGCTCCAAGGGCGAGGCCGGGACCGGGAACATCGTCGAGGCGGTGCGGCACCTGCGTTCGATCCTCGGCGACCTGCGTGCGGTCGGCCAGGCCGACCCCGCCGAGCTCTACGGCTGGGCCAAGTCGCTGGGCGCGCCCATCGGGTTGGTGCAGGAGATCGCGGTGGCCGGGCGCCTGCCGGTGCCCTTGTTCTGCGCCGGCGGCATTGCCACTCCGGCGGACGCGGCGTTGGTCATGCAACTCGGCGCGCAGGCGGTGTTCGTGGGCTCGGGGATCTTCAAGTCGAGTGACCCGGCGCGGATGGCGTCGGCGATCGTCGAGGCGACGGCGCACTTCGCCGACCCCGACCACGTGGCCAAGGTCTCGCGCGGACTGGGTGAGGCGATGCGCGGGTTGGAGGCGTCGGCGTTCGGCGAGCATCTCGCCGACCGGGGGTGGTAGAGCAGCTGGCCCCGCCGGAGGGCCCGCTGATCGGAGTGCTCGATCTGCAGGGTGACGTCCGGGAGCATGTTGCCGCGCTGGCTGAGCTCAGTGCCCGGTCTCGGCTGGTCAAGCGCCCCGCCGATGTCGAAGAACTGGACGGCCTGATCATTCCGGGGGGCGAGTCGACGACGTTGTCGATGTTGCTCGAGTCGACCGGTCTGTTCGACGCGATCGCGGGGCGGGTCGGTGAGGGCGGAGGTGGCCTGCCCGTGTTCGGCACGTGCGCCGGCCTGATCCTGGTTGCTCGGGAGGTGCTCGACGGTCGAGCGGACCAGCGGACCTTCGGAGCACTCGATGCCGTCGTGCGCCGGAACGGCTACGGGCGCCAGCGGCAGTCGTTCGAGGCGGACATTGCCTTGGGGTCCGGTGAGGGCCCGTCGCTGCCAACCGTCTTCATCCGTGCTCCCTTCGTCGTCTCGGTCGGGGACGGTGTCGAGGTGCTGGCGGAGTTGGACGGTGTGCCCGTCCTGATCCGGGACGGGTCCGTCCTGGCATCGTCCTTCCACCCTGAGCTCACGCCCGATCGACGGGTGCACCGGCTCTTCGTGGAGATGTGCGGCAGCGGGAGCGGCGGTGGCGTCGGTGGTGGCGTCGGCGGTGGCGTCGGCGGTGGCGTCGGCGTCGGTAAAGGATTGTTCGGCTAGGCCCGACCTCCGGCTCCCGGAGCGGTCAGAATCGGCGGCACGAAACTGGGGGTTACCGGTGCGTCGCTACATCCTCACGATTACCTGTCCCGACCGGGTCGGCATCGTCGCCGCCGTGACGAGCCTGATCGCTGGGCGCGGCGGGTCGGTCTTGGAGGCCGCGCAGCACGGCGACTTGGCGTCGAACCGGTTCTTCCTGCGGATCGAGATCGTGGCCGAGAGCCTGCCGGCGGGGTTCGGGCCGGACGAGCTGGCGACGGCCTTTGAGCTGGTGGCGGCCGAGTTCGACATGGAGTGGAAGCTCAGCGACACGGACGAGCCGAAGCGCGTCGTGCTGTTCGCCAGCAAGGAGGACCACTGCGTGGCCGACCTTCTGTACCGATGGCGCAGCGGAGAGCTCGAGTGCGACGTCGCCTGCGTGATCTCCAACCACGAGGACCTTCGGGGGTTGGTGGAATGGCACGGCGTCCCGTTCCGATGTGTGCCGGTGGGGTCGGAACCGGCCGCCAAGGAGGCGGCGTTCGAAGAGATCGAGAAGATCCTGGGGGAGGAGCGGGCTGAGGTGATCGTGCTGGCGCGCTACATGCAGATCCTGCCCGCGTCGTTCTGCGCGGGGCGAGAGGGGCGGATCATCAACATCCATCACTCGTTCCTGCCATCGTTCGCCGGCGCCCGGCCGTACCACCAAGCCTTCGACCGGGGCGTGAAGCTGATCGGGGCGACGTGCCACTACGTGACGGCGGAGCTGGACGAGGGGCCGATCATCGAGCAAGACACCCGGCGCATCGACCACGGTGATTCCGTGGCGGAGCTCCAGCGGGTGGGGCGGGACGTGGAACGGACCGTCTTGGCCCAGGGCTTGCGGTGGCATCTGGAGGACCGGGTGCTGTTGAACGGGAACAAGACGGTGGTGTTCCAGTAGCAGCTCGGCGCCTCGAGCTCGTCGTCGTGACCGGCTGCTGCGGTCAGGACATGGTCGGGACATGGTCAGGACACGGTCAGGACATTCGCCGCCCAATGGCAATCGCGCCACGCGGAAACAAGAGGTACGCCGTAGCGAAGATTGTGGCCTTGATCTTGAACTTGATGGTTCGGGATCTCGACTGGGTGGCCCGGCTCGAGAGCGAGTCCCCAAGGCCATCCTTGACCATGAGTCTGCTGGTTCGTCTGGTCCACATGCCCTTGACCAACGCCCCCGAGTTGGGATAGCGCAACACCGGCTTGCTGGTCGTGTAGTACCGAACGCCTTCGCGCCTTCGCAGCGCGCCGAAGCCCTCAAAGTTCCAGGGCGAGTCGTGGTCATCGAGGACCGAGGTCAACTCCTCGGATGACCAGAATGTTGCCGCCAGGCTGGTGGAGAACGGCACATCCAACCCGAGCTCGACCAGTTCTGTGCCGTCGACGTTGGGGACCTGGCGCCGCAGCTGCCGTATGGGCACGAGTCGCAGGCACCCCGCGTCGGGGGTCGCCATTTGGTCGAGGCAACGGAGAACACGCGATGTGTCAACAGGCGCGGTGAGGAAGTAGTCGGGCATGAAGAGGAGCACGATCTCCGAGTCGTTCTGTGCCAACAGTCGTCGAACGTGCTCACCCCATTCGATCCCCGTGGTCGTTACGGCGACTTGTGCCCCTTCAGGAGCGGGGTAGTCCGCGCTGTTCGCCCCCACGACGATCGGGAAGGGGCAATCGGGCCAATACTTGTGTAGGTAGAAAAGGCATGGTCGCCAAAGATCTCTGTAGTCATCGCTCGAGGGAATCACGATGTTGCACGTCGGCATGTTGATCCTTCGGTCTTGACTGATGAACAGATTTGGCTCGGGTGAATGATAGGGCGCGCCTCCCCGGAGTCGTGTAAATGGGTAAGGGTCCACGACTTGAGGCGGGCCACACGTAGGGCCCTGTCGTGTCCTACCTGCGGCCGTATCTCCACGTATGCGGCACGAGTGCCTACGCACTCCTCCTAATGAGCTGGGCGAGTGCCATGCGTCATGCGCGAATAAAGATAAGGAGCAACGCGAATACACCGAGAAGCGGCCCGGGTTGCGCTCGCACCTACGACCCCGCGAACTCAGATGTCAAGGCACGACCACTCCGCCGCATGCGACCTTATGAGCTGGGCGAGTGCCATGCGTCAGGCGCGAATAAAGATAAGGAGCAACGCGAATACACCGAGAAGCGGCCCGGGTTGCGCTCGCACCTACGACCCCGCGAACTCAGATGTCGAGGCACGACCGTTCCGCCGCATGCCACGAGATCGGGATCGACCACGTGGCGCCCCGGCGGCGCCGGTGGTTCGTGGAACGGGCGCCTCGAGCTCGTCAGCCCTTGACGGCCCGCACGATCTCGTCCGTGACCGCGTCGGGATCCTCGAGCGGAAGCATGTGCCCCTTGTCCTTGAGAGTCACCAGCCGGGAGCCCGGAATGGTCGACACCATCTGATCCGCCTTCTTCGGCACGGTCAGCGTGTCGCGCGTCCCGACCATCACGGTGGTGGGGACGTCGATGGTGGCGATGCCCTCGAGCAGATTCATGGTCCCGAACGTCACTGCGAAGTCGCCGCGCACGGACCCATCGCAGTTCGCGAAGAGGTCCCGAGTGAGCAGCACGTGGGAGCGCACAGGGCTGGTGCCGAAGGCGCCGCGCACGAGGTGGTGCCCGCCCTTCGACAACATCGCCTTGGAGAGAAGGGGCGACGCGGTGACGGCGCCCGCCAGCTGGGGGCCGCGGCCGAGACTGCCGTAAGCCGCGGCGGTCGCACTGGTGGCCACGAGCACGACCGCCTTGGCCCGTGCACGCATCACCTCGGGTCGGTAGGTGCCGAGCGCCATGATGGTCATGCCGCCCATGGAATGGCCGGCCAGCACGACGTCGTGGACGGCGGTGGCCTCCAAGATGGCCTCGAGGTCGTGCGCCAGGGTGTCGAGCGCCAGTGGCGCCGTGCCCCGGGTGCTCCGCCCGTGCCCGCGCTGGTCGTAGAGCACGACCCGGTTGCCCTGCTCTCGGAGCCGGCGTGCCACGGGGAGCCAGATTTCGTGACTACAGCCCCAGCAGTGGGGGAGCACGACGACGGGGGCTTTGGGGCCGTCACCGGGCAGATCCCAGACCGCCAGCTGCGCGCCGTCGGGCGTGTGCACGATCTGGTGCTCTGGCCGCGCGACGCCGTCGCCCCAGCCCAGCGCGTGCCGCGCATCGTCTTCAGCCGGTTGCGCATCGGAGCCGGCACCACTGAGACGTCGACGGGCGACGCCCGCCGCTGCGCCGGCGGCGAGCAAGCCCCCGACCAAGAGGATGCGCCGCCCACGGGAGCGACGCTTCTTGGCGGCGGACGAGGAGACGTCGAGGGGGAGCGCGGTCGTCATGATCGCCGATCGTACGGGTCAGAGCCTGGATGCTGCGCAGCTGTCATAGAGCCTCAGAATAAGAGAAATGAGGGATTGACGCAATCGCTTATTTTCTGAAGAATGGGGTATGGCCACGAGCATGGACACAACGACGACCACCCCGACCGCCGAGGGCGAAGCCCCGACCGAGGCCCAGCCGGGCGGCTCCGCCCGCTCGGTCGACCAGCGCATCGAGCGCCTCTCCACCGCCTCCCTCAAGCGCATCATCGAGCCCGACACGGACGTCCCCGGCGAGCTCGGAGACGCCCAGGTCCTGCCCGACGAGCTCGTCACGCTCTCCAACGTCCCCGAGCTCTTCGATCGCCTGACCGCCGAGCAGAAGAAGGTCCTCGCCCGCGAGGAGTTCGGGTCCATCGTCGACACCGGCGTCCGCTTCGAGTCGGTCCTGATGGCTGGATTCAGTTTCGAAATCGTCGCCAAGCCCGATCTCACCGACCCCCGGGTGACGTACCTGCTGCACGAGATGGGAGAGGAGACCCGTCACTCCCGGCTCTTCGTTCGGCTCCTCCAACAGGTCAAGCCCACGGCGAAGAACCCGCTCGATGGTTCCGTCGCCCGCATCGCGCAGCACGTGCTCATGCCGTTCCTCACGGCGATGCCGGCGCTGTTCTGCCTGCTCGTCCTCAGCGGCGAGGAGGTCCCCGACCTCCTGCAGAAGCTGGCCAGCGAGCACCCCGACACCGATCCGATGATCAAGGCGGTGTCCAAGTACCACCGCCAGGAGGAGGCCCGGCACCTGGCCTTCGCCCGCATGATCTTCCCCGAGCAATGGGCGGCCGCCGGCCCGTTCGAGCGCTTCTTGGTGCGCCACCTCGGCTCGCACATCGCGATCGGGATGTTCGACACGATCGTGCACCCCGGCGTGTACGCCACGGTCGGCCTCCCCACCTGGCCGACGTGGCGGGCGGTCAACCGCTCGGCCGGTCGCACGGCCATGCGCCATCGCGCCCTGCGCCCGCTCCTCACCCAGCTGCTCGAAGCGAACGTGTTCCGGGGTGGGATCGTCCCCAAGGGTTGGCAGCGTGCCTCCGGCGTCGACCGCCGTGGACGCGACCGCACGCCGGCTGCGGCAGGCTGACGCCGTGCCGCCGGACCCAGAGACGCCGCCCACCAAGGGCGATCGGACCCGCCAGGCCCTCTTGGCTGCGGCCGCGGTGCGATTCGCGCGCGAGGGTTATCGGGGCACCTCGGTGGCGGACGTCTGCCGCGACGCCGGGCTTTCGACCACCGCCTCGTATCCCTACTTTGCCAACAAGGAAGCGCTCTTCGTCGCCGCGGTCGACGAGGACGTCGCCGGGTTGATCGACGACGCCGTGTCCTTCGTCGCCATCGACCAGGACCCGGACGCCTGGGGCGGCGTGATGATGCAGGCGCTCATCGAGAAGATGCCGGCGCACCCGCTGGCCGGCCGGATCCTGCGCGGCCTCGAGCCGGACTTCACCATGCGGCTGCTCCAGATCCCTGCGTTGCAGGGATTGCGCAAGACCGTGACCGAGCTCATCCGCAACGAGCAGGTCTCCGGGCGGGTCCGCCAGGACATCGATGCCGCCCAGACCGCCAACGGCATGGTCGTGATCGTGATCTCCCTCCTCATGGCCACCGCGCAAACCGGGGCCAACGCCCAGGGCTACGCCCAGGTGGCCTCGGACGTGGAGTCGGTCCTCCAGGCCGCAACCCGGCCGCCGCGCTGAGTCGCCAAGCTCCCGACCAGGCCCATAACGCCCTGGTCCTCGATACAATCGGAGGTCCGACGTGCCCCGGCGGAGGCAGAGGACGGAGAGACATCGAGGCCAGCGGGCCAGCGAAGGAGCAAGGACACAGACATGTCGGGTCACTCGAAGTGGGCGACCACCAAGTACCGCAAGGGCGCCCAGGACAAGGCCCGCGCCAAGATCTTCGCCAAGTGCATCCGCCTCGTCGAGGTCGCGGCACGCGACGGCGGCGGGGACCTCGAGGCCAACGCGACCCTGCGCACCGCCTACCAGAAGGCCCGCGCGGCGTCGGTGCCGCTCGACACGATCGAGAAGGCGATCAAGCGGGGGACGGGTGACCTGGAGGGCGTCCGCTACGAATCGATCAATTACGAGGGGTACGGCCCCGACGGCGTCGCCATCATCGTCGAGACGCTGAGCGATAACCGCAACCGCACCGGCGCCGAGATGCGCAACCTCTTCAACCGCAACGGCGGCAACATGGCCGAGCCGGGCGCGGTCTCGTGGCAGTTCGAGCGCAAGGGCATCGTCACGGTGCCGCTGAGCAACGACGAGGACAAGGTGATGGAGATTGCCATGGAGGGTGGCGCCGAGGACATGTCGAGCAACGGCGCGGCCTGGGTCGTGACGACCGCACCGGCCGACCTCGAAAAGGTCCGCCAGGCGCTCGACGACGCCGGCATGGCGCCCGAATCGGTCGACCTCAGCCTCGAGCCCACCACCCTGGTGCCCGTGCCCGAGGAGGGCGAGGCCAAGAAGGTGCTGCGTCTCCTCGAGGCGATCGACGACCACGACGACGTCCAGGCCGTCCACTCCAACGCCGACATCGCCGACGAGGTCCTGGCCAACTTCGAGGGCTAAACCCCTCACCTGGGAACCGCATCGGTCCTCCGTCGAGCGAGGGTCCGCCGGCCAGGCACGACCCAGGACTAACCTACGAACGCATGTTCGCCTTGGGGATCGACCCCGGCCTGTCGCGCTGTGGGTATGGCTTCGTCACCCGGGCCGAGGATTCCTCGTTGCAGGCCCGCGCCGCCGGGGTGCTCGAGACCGATCCCGACCAGGAACTGGCGCACCGGCTCCATATCCTGCACACCGAATTGTGCAGCCTGATCGAGGAGCTCCGGCCCGAGGTGGTGGTGGTCGAGCGGGTCTTCTTCCAGGTCAACGCGAAGACGGCGATGTCGGTGGGTCAGGCGAGCGGCTTGGCGCTGGTCGCCGCGACGGCGGCTGGATGTGACGTGGCGCAGTACACCTCGAACGAGGTCAAGCAGGGCCTCGTCGGCTACGGCGCGGCCACCAAGGACCAAGTCCAGCGCATGGTGGCCCAGGTGCTCGGGCTGCCCACGATCGACGGCCCCCCCGACGTCGCCGACGCCCTGGCCCTGGCCATCTGCCATCTCACGACGGTGCCGTTACGCCGCGCCCTCGACGCCGCGCTGTCGGACCGGACCGAGGGAGCCCACCGTGCACTCGGCGGGCTGGTGAAAGACGGGAGGAGCCTGTCGTGATCGGACTGCTTCGAGGAGCCGTGGTGCTGCGCACGGCCGAGTGCGAGGTGATTGTCGACGTCGCCGGGGTGGGCTACCGGGTGACCGTCACCCCTTCGACGGCGGCCACGCTGGTCGCCGCAGGCCACGACGCTGAGGCGTCGTTGTTCGTGCACACCCACGTGCGCGAGGACGCCATCGTCCTCTACGGCTTCGTGCACGACGACGAGCGCCGGTGTTTCGAGGTCCTGTTGGGGTCCCACGGGGTCGGCCCGGCGCTGGCGCTCGCCATCATGGCGATGCTCTCGCCCGCCGCCTTGTCGACCGCGGTGTTGGAGGACGACCTCGACACGCTGTGCAGCGTTCCGGGGGTGGGGCGCAAGACCGCCGCCCGTCTGTTGATCGAGCTGAAGAGCCGGCTCGACCTGCCCGACTTCTCGGTTGACTCCATTACGAACGCGCTGGCCGGCGACGACCCGGCGTTGCGAGCCAGCCGGACGTCCCGGGCCGAGGCCCGGGCCGCGCTCAGCGAGCTCGGCTACGCCCCCGACGAGATCCGCGGTGCGCTCGACGGCCTACGCGACGATGTCGGGGTGGAAGAGATGCTCCGCCTGGCGCTGCGCGAGCTGGCCTCGCGGTGAGCCCGAGGGCTCGTCGCGAGACCCTGGCCGTTGCGGCTGACGATGATCCGGAGGTCCTGGGGATCTCGGGCGGCGTGCCAGGCGATCTCGACCTCGAGGAGGGACCCGACGCCCGGGTGGTCGACCCCGTCGCGGCGTCGTCCGACGAGGAATTCGATGAGGTGGGGCTCCGGCCGCGCACGCTGGCCGAGTTCGTCGGTCAGTCCCAGCTGGTCGAGCACCTGAGCATCGTGCTCCAGGCGGCCCGCCAACGCCGGCAGCCCGTCGACCACCTTCTCTTCGCCGGGCCACCGGGCCTGGGCAAGACCTCGTTGGCCGGGATCGTCGCCACGGAGATGGGCGCCGGGTTCCGCATCACGGCGGGCCCCGTCCTGACCCGAGCCGGCGATCTCGCCGCGCTCCTCACCGACCTGCAGGACGGGGATGTGCTCTTCATCGACGAAATCCACCGGCTGCACCGCTCTGTCGAGGAGATGCTCTATTCGGCCATGGAGGACGGCCGCCTCGACATCCTGATTGGCAAGGGCCCGACGGCCCGCTCCATCCGTCTCGAGCTGCCTCGGTTCACGCTGGTCGGAGCGACGACCCGGACGGGCCTCGTGGCGGGCCCTCTGCGTGACCGTTTCGGTTTCGTCGGTCGGCTCGACCTCTACGACCCCGCCGACCTGCGCGCCATCGTGGAGCGGTCAGCTCGCATTCTGAAGGTCGAGATCGACGCCGACGGCGCCGTCCGCATTTCCGAGCGTTCCCGGGGCACGCCGCGGGTGGCCAACCGGCTGCTGCGACGGGTGCGTGACTTCGCCGAGGTGCGCGGCGAGGGCTACATCGACGGGGCCACGGCCAGCGAAGGCCTCGAGCTCTTCGGAGTCGACGAGTTGGGCCTCGACAAGGTCGACCGCGCCATCCTGTTCACTCTGTGCGACCGTTTCGGCGGCCAGCCCGTGGGGTTGACCACCCTGGCGCAATGCGTCGGGGAAGAGACCGACACGATTGAGGACGCGTACGAGCCCTTCCTGCTCCAGAGCGGCCTGATTCAGCGCACCCCGCGGGGACGCGTCGCGACGAAGAGAGCCTGGGCCCATTTGGGTCACGTCGGTCCGCCGACGGCCCCGGACGCAACGAATACGCCTCCGCTGTTCTGACGCGCCGCCGCCACGCTGCCACGCGGCGCGCCGCTTCCCGCGAGTTCCGTGCATTCTCCGCGCGCGCCGAGGTCTGATGCGCTACCTTTTGCGTTGCACCACAAGACGGGAAGCGAGGTGACCCGATGGCAGGAATGACGATCAATCCGACGCTGATCGCGCGCGCCGGCGTGGACCTGCTGCCCGGCTTTGGTGCCCTCGGAGGGCGGTCCCGCAACGTCGGGCCCAACCTCTGCCCTACTGGCCACTGACGCCGGCCAGCAAACTCCCAGGGGGCTGAAGGCCCAGGCGGACCCCGGCGCAGCTGCAGTCGCAGCCCGCCGCATCCGGTTGCGGATGCTTTCTTCGCAGCCCTCGCCCTCTCGACGCACCCGTGGTGCGCCCCCGATCCATCTACTTGACCCTCCCACCTGGAGATTTCCATGGGTGAACCCACCCTTTTCCCAAATGCATCAACGAAGGCCACCTTGGCGTACTGCTGGCGCCAGATGCGGCCCGACCGCGCCTCGTACACGGTCGCCGCCTCGGCCATCGTGCTCGGCACGCTGGCCAATGCCGTCGCGGCGCCGCTGATCTTCGCGTCGCTGCTTGGCCGGATCGCCAACCTCGGACCCCATGGGCCGAGCGTCTCGTCCTTCGCGCCGCTCATCGTCGCCTACGCCGTCGTCTTGGTGGCGGCCACCGTGTGTGGTCGGATCGGTGGCTGGATGAACTGGGGCGCAACGCTCCGGTCGTTCGGCCGCGCCATCACGAACGGCTACGACCATCTGATCGGGCTGAGCCACAGCTGGCACACCGACCGACCGTCGGGCGAGGTCATTGCGACGCTCGAGACCTCGACGTGGGCGTTCGTGGAGCTGATCGACGCCATGGTCTGGGGGATCTTGCGCATCAGCGTGACCACGCTCGGCGCCGTCGTGGTCCTCGGCGTCGTTGCCTGGCCCGTGGCCTTGGTCATGGCCGGCCTCATTGCGAGCTTCGGGTTCGTCCTGAAACGCCGCATGGCCCGGGTCATCGCGGCGGAGACGGAATTCTCCGACGCGCACTCCCGCGCCACCGGTGTCATCGCGGACACGATCATGAACCTCACAACGGTGCGCTCACAGGCGGCCGAGGAGCGCGAGAAGGGCCATGTCGGCAACCTGGTGGGTGACTCGCTCACCGCCGACTTCAGGGCCCGGCGCGTCTTCACCGCGACCCGGCTGCAAATGGAGTCGGCCATGGCGTTCTTCAACTGGGCCTCGGTTGCCGTCGGTGTGGTGCTCGCGCTGCACCACGTCGCCGCAGCTGGCGTCGTCTACCTGATCCTCTTCTATGCCACGTTCGTCGGGACCAGCCTCGAAGAGTCGTTCGAGTTCATCCGTCTGATCTCGCGCGCCATCGGCCGCTGCGCCAAGTTCGCCGGCATCGCGGCGACGCTGCCCGAGATCGTCGACGTGCCTCACGCTCCCGACCTGCTCGCCACTCGAGGCCGAGTGGAGTTCTGCGACCTCCACTTCGCCTATCTCGACGGCGTGCCGCTGTTCGAGGGTCTGGACCTGTGCATCAGGCCCGGCGAGCACGTCGGTCTGGTCGGTCCGTCCGGATCGGGCAAGACGACGCTCACGAAGCTCATGCTGCGCTTCGCCGAACTCGACGCAGGCACAATCGAGATCGACGGCCAGGACATCGCTCGGGTCACGCAGTACTCACTGCGGCGCCACATCGCCTACGTCCCCCAGGATCCCCAGATGCTCCACCGGACCATCGCGCAGAACATCTGCTACGGCCAGAACTCGGGCGACGCAGTCGACATGGACCTGGTGCGCGCCGTCGGCCGCGCCGCCTACGTCGACGAGTTCGTCGAGCGGCTGCCCGCAGGCTACGACACGGTCGTGGGGGAGCGGGGCATGAAGCTCTCCGGTGGACAACGCCAGCGCGTCGCCATCGCGCAGGCCATGGCGAAGGGAGCCCGGGTCCTCGTCCTGGACGAGGCCACCTCGGCGCTCGACTCGGAGTCCGAGTCGCTGGTCCAAGAAGCGCTGTGGAACCTCATGGAGGGCACCACGGCGCTGGTGGTCGCGCACCGGCTGGCCACGATCGCCCGCCTCGATCGCATCGTGGTCCTCGATCGGGGCCGGATCGTGGAGCAGGGAACGCACACCGAGCTCCTGCGGGCCGGCCACGCCGGCGTGTACAGCCGGCTCTGGGCCCACCAGTCGGGTGGCTTCTTGGCCGCCTGACTGGCACTCCGCTACGGCGAGAGGCCGTCGGGGTGTTGGGGCACGGCGCCGCCCCCGCACCCCGGCCTGGTCCGGCCGAGTTGGCCGGCGGGCCGTCCGGCCAAGGGACTACGCCGACTGCGACGAAGCGGCCGTCGTGCGCAAAGGCAAGAACACGCGGAACGTCGTCGACCACCCCGGCGTGTCCACGATGTCGACGAACCCCTCGTGTGCCTCCGCCACCGACTTGGCGATCGCCAAACCCAACCCGGTCCCCGGCACGCCCATCTCGGTCGACGACGCCAGCCGGTAGAAACGCTCGAACAGCTGGTCCCGCTCGCCCTCGGGGACCCCCGGGCCCTCGTCGAGCACCTGCACCCGCGCGTACGAGTCGACGCTGTCGACGATGACGTGCACCCGCCCCCCGCGGTGCGAGAACTTGATCGCGTTCGACAGCAGGTTGCCGAGCAACTGGTGCAGCCGCGTCGGGTCCCCGAAGATCGGCACTCCCTCGCCGGGCTCAATCGACAGCACGATCCCGCCCACCGTCGCCGACGTCATGATGGCGTGCACCGCCTCGCCGGCCAGGTGATTGAGGTCGAGCTCGGTGAAGGCGACACGCAACCCCCGCCCAGCACCCGGATCCGCCAAGAGGTCTTCGGCCACCCGATGGAGCTGCTCCGCGTTACGGTCGATCGTCTGCAGCATGCGCATCTGGCTATCGGTCAGGTCGGTCGACGCATCGAGGAGCAGCTCGATGAACCCACGGATCGACGTGATCGGTGTGCGCAGCTCGTGCGACACGGTCGCCACGACGTCGTCCTTCATCTGGGTCAGCTCGCGCAGCCGGTTGTTCTGCTCAATGAGCGACTGCGTGACCTCCTTCTGAATGGCGAAGAGCCGTTCGCGGTCGGCCGCCAGCTCCTCCCGCTCGGTCACGTCGATCGCCACGACGACATAGCCGCCGTTGCCCGCCGACGACGTCGTCTCACCGGACTCGGCGCGGTCGGATACGCCGGCGCCGCCCGAGTCGGCGCCCGCCCGGTCGGGCTCGTCCTGCTCCTCGTCGAGCCCGAGATCCGGCGTCGGTACGGGGAGGGCGCGCACGCGCACGACGCAGCGACGCTGTTGGCCGTCTTTGCGGGTGGCGGTCCACGGCACCTCGGCCGCCGTCTCGGCGTCGACGGGCTCAAGGGTCGTCCGCATCGCATCGATGGTCTGGCGCCGCTCGTCGATCTGCGCGGGGTCGATGAAGTCGGCGATCGAGCGCACCCCGACCACCTCGGCCGCCAGGTAGCCCAGCATCTGCTCCGCTCCGGCCGAGAAGAAGGTGACGGTCCCCGCGGGGTCGACGCCCATGATGGCGCTGCCCGTCGCGGCGCGCAGCAGCGTCTCGAGACGATCGCGCGCGTAGTCGGCCTCGCGGGTGTTGCGCCGGGCGATGCGCGACTGCTCGGCCAAGTCGCTCAGGACGGCGCGGTCGCGCGACACCATCGTGTAAACGGTCGAGGCGACGAGCGTCGTCACGGTCGCCATGACCGCCACCTGTCGCCACTCGATGGTCGGGTAGTTGGGCGGACCGACGATCAACAGCGGCACGAGCAGCGCGAGATCGAGACAGAACAATCCGGCCAGCAGATGGAGGCGGCGGCCGTAGAGCGAGAGCCACACGATCGGCAGCAGATAGACCACGACCAAACCCGAGCCCGCCCCACCCTGGGCGTCGCGGATGATGGCGATGACGGCGATGTAGCCGATCGGGATGATGAGCCAGGCCCAGTCGGGGAGTCGCTCCCACGGGATGAGGAACGCCGCCGCGACTAACGCGAAGAACAGGACGCCGGCAATCGAGATCTCCCGGCGGGAGTCGTGCGGGAAGGGAATGACTGCGATGAGCACCGTCCCCACCGCCACGAGCGCAAACACCGGCAGGCGCACGCGCATCGAACCGGAGAAGCCAATGGGTAGCGCTGTTCCGGGCATCTGCGCTTCGCGACGCCCCGGAGAGTCAAGACGGGTTCGGAGCGGCTCGCTCACCGCACCTTGGCTCGATAGCGGTAGCCGAACCCCCGGACCGTCTCGATCGGCGTGTCGTCGCCATCGTCCCAGCCGAGCTTCCGGCGAAGGCGCAGCACGGCGTACTTGACGCGTGAGGGGGCCAGCCCGCTGGGGTCGTCCCAGGCCAGCTCGATGAGCTGGTCGGAGGAAAGGACCTGGCCCTGGTGCCGCGCCAACGTCGCCAGGAGGCGGTACTCGGTCGGGGTCAAGACGATCGCCTGGCCGTCGATCGTGACCTCCTGGTGGGCAAAGTCGACGTGCAGGGTGCCGTCGTCAAAGGTGGTCACCGGGTCGCTGCGGGACACCTGCCGGCGGCTGATGGCCTGGAGCCGGGCCAACAGCTCGACCCGGCTGAACGGCTTCGTCAGGTAGTCGTCCGCCCCGGCGTTGAGGCCCCGGACCTTGTCCCGTTCGGTGCCGAGCGCCGTGAGCATCAGGACCGGGACGTCGCTCATATCGCGAATTCGTTCCAGCACCTGCCAGCCGTCGAGGTCGGGGAGCCCGATGTCGAGGATCACGATATCGGGGTGATTCTGGTGAAACTGGCGCACTCCGTCCCGCCCCTCACCCGCCTCAGCGACCGTGAAGCCCTCGCGCTCGAGCAGGGTGCGCAGGAGTTGACGGATGTCGGCCTCGTCCTCGATGACCAGCACGGAGATGTGGCCGTCTCGCATCAGGCCGCAACTGTACTGGGGAAACCGGCAATCCGAGTGAAAATGTGACTCCGAGTCGGTTCGCGAAGCTCCTGGTGAATCGCGGATTTGTGACTCAGTTTGCCAACTTCGTGACCTTCAGCCCCTTGAAACGGTGCGCTGAGCAACGCCAGTCGCCGGACTGCGTCCTTGTGGCTTCTGGAGCGCCGGTCGGACAGCGACGGGATGGGCCCGGAGCTGACCCGGTGGCGTCGCGAAAGATGCGCCGGCCTGGGTCATCGGCTCCCCCCGGATCTCTCCGACCGACGACGACGCAAGGCCGGCGCATCTTTTCGCTGCTCCATCCCCCTGGTGTTCCCCCGGGTAAGAATCCGTTCCCCTTCGTCGGACTCCAACCCTGGCCGTCCCCCTCCGCACGACCATCACCAATGGGGTGTTCTACTGATGGCAGTACTTTGCACAACCGCCGTCGCAACCAGGGCCACTTTGGGTTGCAGTTCGGTTGCCTCGGCGGGAATCTTGCGCCGAATTCCGCCATAAACCCCCCGGCGGACCGTTACTCCCGCCGGGAGGCGACTGCGCGCCATCGGTTTGGCGGTAGAGGCCGGTGCGCCTGACGGGGCGGTCAGCGGGGAGTTGGCGGGAGCGCTGCATGTCGGCTCTCCCGCCGCGGGCGCGCGTCGCTGACGTCGCCACCGCCACCGCCACCGCCACGGCCACACCAAGTCCGACCTGGCCCTTGGCCTCTGGGACCGGCCGACCGGCCGCCCCTGGCTGCCGGGCGATTCGGGCGCAACGAACCGCCCCGGAGCGCCCAGGAGACGGTGAACGCACGCACTAGGGTGGCGCTTCGCAACTATTTCGGTCCGAGGATCCCCAATGACACCCTCCCTGGCGCTGGGCCACTTCGTCCTGGCCGCAACTTCAAAATCATCGAGCACGAACCCGCTCATCACCCTCCTCCCGCTGTTGGCGATCGGGGTGCTGGGCTACTTCTTCTTCATCCGACCCCAGCAGCGCAAAGCCCAGGCTGCCCGCCAGACTCAGGGCTCAGGCTTTGAGGTGGGGGACGAGGTGCAGACCGTGGGCGGCGTGATCGGCACCGTCCTCGAGGTCCACGGCGATCGCTACACGCTCCTGACCGGCGCGCTCGGAGACGACGGCAACCTCGACGGGCCTCAGCCCACCCGCATCGTGTTCGTTCGCCAGGCGATCGCCAAGAAGATCGAGCGCGTCGAGGACATCGGGGTCGACGACCAGCCCGACGAGGCGATCCACGACATCAAGCGCGGGACGAGCAGCAACGGCAGCACCAGCGCGAGTGCCAGCGCTGACGATGACATTGATGACGTCGGTGGCGACGGCGCGGCGAGCAGCGGCGAGCACACCGAGGAGGCTGAAGAGGCGTGAGCCCGAAGTCGGGGGGCCGGGCTCAGCGGCGTCAACGACGCGGGATGCTCATCAGTGTGCTCATCGTGCTCGTGCTGTCGCTGGGCTCCTTCGCAGCGGTGTTCGCGGCAAAGTGGTCGCCGCGTCTCGGTCTCGACCTGGCCGGCGGTGTCTCGGTCGTCTACACGGCCCAGGGAAAACACGTCTCGTCGTCTGATCTCAACGAGACGGTCGACATCCTGAACCTGCGGGTCAACGGACTCGGCGTGTCAGGCGCGCAGGTGCAGACGACGGGGACCAACCAGATCTCGGTGTCCATCCCGGGCGTGACCGATGCGCAGCAGGTCCTGAAGGAGATCGGGCAGACCGCCCGCATGTATTTCCGACCCGTCCTCTGCTACGCCTATCCCCAGTTGACGGCCAAGGGGAAGCCGGTCAAGAACGCGCAACCCGGAATCGGCTCGGTGCCGGCGTGCAGCTCGCAGTCCGAATTGAGCGCCTCGAATCTCGGCGTGCAGCCCAACAGCAACATCGCAGCCGGCTACACGTCGAACAACGTGACGCCGGACACGCAATTCGCCGCCGACCCCTCTACCAGCACGGAGAAGCCGAATTACGAGAACAGCACGGTGCTGCTTCCCGGCATCGGGAACGCCTGCTTCAACGCGGGCTACCGCTGCGTGCTCGGGCCGTCGCAGATGACCGGGCGTTCCATCGGCAGCGCCACTGCCACCCAGAACCAGACGGGGGCGTGGGTGGTCAACTACACACTGGCGGGATCGGCGAACTCTGCCCTGTGGGACAAGGTGGCCCAGGAGAACTTCCACGAGCTGTTGGGGATCGAGTTGGACGGAGAGGTGTACTCGGCGCCGATCATCCAACCCACCCAGAGCACTTTCACGTCGTTCGACGGGCAGGGTGAGATCTCGGGCAGCCTCACCCAGTCGGACGCCGACAACCTGGCCCAGGCCATGAACTTCGGCGCCCTGCCGGTGACGCTCAAGGCGGCGACCTCCGAGACGGTCTCGGCGACGCTGGGCCACTCGGCGCTGGTCGCGGGCCTGGGCGCGGGCATTGCCGGCCTGATTCTCGTGTTGCTCTACGTCCTCCTGTATTACCGGGCGCTCGGCCTGGTCGTGATCTCGGGCCTTGTGCTGACCGCGGCGTTGCTGTGGGCGATCATCTCGGCCCTGGGTCACACGTCGGTGGCGCCGAGCTTCGACTTGGCCGGCATTACCGGCCTGATCGTCTCCATCGGCATCACGGTGGACTCCTACATCGTCTATTTCGAACGATTAAAAGACGAGACCCGAGCCGGCCGCTCGGTGCGCACATCGGTCGATCGCGGCTTCAAGAGCGCGTGGCGCACCGTCTGGGCGGCTGACTTCGTGTCGCTGCTGGCCGCGCTGGTCCTTTACTTCGTCGCCGTCGGTGACGTGAAGGGCTTCGCCTTCTTCCTTGGCCTTTCGACGATCATGGACATGGCGATCACCTGGTTCTACACGCGGCCGCTGGTCATCCTTTTGGGCCAGAGCTCACGCGTCCAGGGCTCGGGTGTCTTCAGCATCGCGACCGGTCTGCAGGCCGGTCCGCAGGCGCAGGCGCAGGGCACAGGTGCGTCCGGCGGCGTGGTCCCCGTCGGCGCCGGCGGGGGAGGTGGCGCGTGAGCGACGACAAGTCGGGGAAGTCCCGTTCGTCGGATGAGGACGGCAGTGCCCTCGACGACGTGAGCGACGAGGAGGTCGAGGCCTTCGAGGAGGACGTCGACACCGACGACCTCGATGAGGACGAGCGCATCACCCTCGACGACGCCGCCCGTTCGCTGCTGGCGAAGCCGCCGCGCGGGCACGGCCCCCTCGCCCGCCTCTACCGCGGCGAGACTCGGTTCGACTTCGTCGGCAAGCGCCGTATCTGGTTCGCCCTCTCGACGCTCATCATCGTGCTCGGGATCGTCTCGATCGTCCTGCGCGGCGGGCTCAACCTCGGCATTGAGTTCAAGGGTGGGACGGAGTGGACGATCGCCGCCCCGGGGGTGACCCAGACCCAGGCCGTCAACGCCGTCAGCAACACCGGCCTGGTCGACCCCACGGTGGAGCTGCTCGGCAGCGGCAGCAACCAGACCCTGAACGTCCAGTCTGACCTCAACAAGCTGTCCCAGTCACAGCAGACGTCGATCGACAACAAGGTCCAGAAGGCGCTGCTTGCCGTGGCGGCGGCCCACGCGCCGAAGTCGGTGCATAGCACCACCACGACGACGGCTCGAGCGACTACGAGCACCACCGCCAAGGCGGGTGCCGCCGCGTCGACCGCGTCGACCACCACAACGACCACCAGCCCGGCCAACGACGTGCTGAAGACGACGGCGGACAAGGTCAGCGTCACAACGGTCGGCCCGACCTGGGGCTCGTCCATCACCAATGACGCCATCAAGGCCTTGATCATCTTCTTCATCGTCGTCGGCATCTACATCAGCATCCGGTTCGAGCCGAAGATGGCGCTGGCGGCGTTCATCGCCATGCTCCACGACGTCCTGGTCGCCATCGGCATCTACTCGATCTTCAACTTCCAGGTGACCCCGGACACGGTGGTCGCCATCCTCACGATCCTCGGGTACTCGCTCTATGACACGGTCGTCGTCTTCGACCGCGTCCGCGACAACACCAAGGGCATCGGAAGTAGCGGGCGCATGACGTACCCGCAGCTGATCAACCTGTCGATGAACCAGACGCTGGCCCGGTCGATCAACACCTCGGCCGTGGCGATCCTGCCCGTGTTGGCCGTCCTGCTCATCGGCGCCCAGTTCCTCGGTGCCACCACGCTGCAGTCCTACGGGCTGGCGCTCTTCGTCGGGCTGTTGTCGGGGGCGTATTCGTCGATCTTCATCGCCTCGCCCGTGCTCAGCATGATGAAGGAACGCGAGGACCGCTGGATTTCGATCGCTGATCGGCTGGCCCGACGGGGCGAAGCGGGCGCGTTCTACTCGGCCTCGGACGCTGCGACCCTGGGCACCCAGATGAGCGTGGCCGCCGCCGGCCAGGTGAGCCGGGGCGCAGGTGGTACGCCTGCGGCGGCTCGGCCCGGCGGAACCAAACGCAGTGGCCTCATCCGACCCGGGTCGGGAAGTCGACCCGGTGGAGGCACCGGCACCGCGGTCATGGAGCGTCAGTCCGGTGGTGTCGCGTCGAGTGGTTCGTCGGCGACGGGCCAGACGGGCCAGACGGGCCACACCGGGCAGGCGGCCGCGGGGCCGCGGCCGCGCAAAGGCAAGAGCAAGCGCTCCAAGCGCAAGCGGTAGGGCCGGCCGGGGGCGTCGCTGCGGCGTTTGCCCTGCGGGTAGCCTGGATGGATGGTGGCCCTGACCCGGGTGACTCCGACAGACGAGCAGGTGACGGAGGGCGCGGACGGGCAGGCGCAGGCGCTCGGAGACCTCCTGGCGCCGCTGCTCGCCGAGTTCGCCGCCCACCGGCCTGACGACGACACTTCGACCATCGTCGAGGCGGGTTGGACCGCGCTCCGGGCGCACCAGGGGCAATTCCGGCGGTCGGGCGAGCCCTACATCACGCACCCGGTCGCCGTGGCGACGATCGTGGCCGAGCTGGGGCTGGACGAACAGACCGTGGCCGGCGCCCTGCTGCACGACGCGGTGGAGGACACGGGCCTCACGTTGGACGAGATCCGGGCCGAGTTCGGCGACGGGGTGGCCAACGTGGTCGACGGCGTCACCAAGCTCGACCGGCTGCAGTTCAACTCAAAGGAGGCCCAGCAGGCGGCCACCATCCGCAAGATGCTCGTGGCGATGGCCGACGACTGGCGGGTGCTGTTGATCAAGCTCGCCGACCGGCTCCACAACATGCGGACGCTGGCCGTGATGCCCGAGTGGAAGCAACGCCGGACGGCCCAAGAGACGTTTGATGTGTATGCGCCCCTGGCGCACCGGCTGGGGGTCCAGCAGGTCCGGTGGCAGCTCGAGGACCTGGCCTTCGCGACCCTGCACCCGAAGCGGTACGCCGAGATCGAGCAGATGGTGGCGGCTCGGGCACCGCAGCGCGAGGAATATTTGGAGAAGGTCCTCGTGCACGTCCGGGAGCGGCTCAGCGAGATGGGCATCGTCGCCGACGTCACGGGCCGGCCGAAGCACCTGTGGTCGATTTACGAGAAGATGGTCGTCCGCGGCAAGGAGTTCGACGACATCAACGACCTGGTCGCCATCAGGGTGGTCGTGGATTCGGAGAAGGACTGCTGGGCCGCCTTGGGCGCCATCCACGCCATCTGGGCCCCGGTGCACGGGCGGTTCAAGGACTACATCAACACGCCCAAGTTCAACATGTACCAGTCGCTGCACACGACGGTCATCGGGCTCGAGGGCAAGCCAGTCGAGGTGCAGATCCGCACGTCGGAGATGCACCACCGGGCCGAGTACGGCATCGCGGCGCACTGGGGCTACAAGTCCAAGGAGGACCACTCCTCGGAGATGGCGTGGCTGCAACGCATCGCCGACGTCGACCGCCAGACTGACGACCCGATCGAGTTCTTGGAGGCCCTGAAGCTCGACCTGGAGCAAGACGAGGTCTACGTCTTCACGCCCAAGGGCAAGGTGATCGCACTGCCGGCGCGGTCGACGCCGGTGGACTTCGCGTACGCCATCCACACCGAGGTGGGGCACCGCTTCATCGGAGCCCGGGTCAACGGCCGGCTCGTGCCGCTCGAAACCCAGCTGTCGTCGGCCGACACGGTCGAGATCATCACGTCGAAGGCGCAGACCGCGGGGCCGTCGCGGGACTGGCTCCAGATCGTCGCCTCGACGCGCGCCCGCAACAAGATCCGCCAGTGGTTCTCCCGTGAGCGCCGTGAGGACGCCATTGAGAACGGTCGTGAGGACTTGGCCCGGGCGCTGCGCCGGGACGGGTTGCCGCTGCACAAGCTGCTTGGGTCCGCTTCGTTGCTGCAGGTGGCGGAGCAGATGAACCTGGCCGACCTGGACGCGCTGTACGCGTCGATCGGCGAGAGTCAGGTGTCGGCACAATCGATCGTGCAGCGGCTGACCAAGGTGCTGCGCAGCGGCGAGGCGGAGGACGACCAGCTGCCCACGACGGTGCTGCCCGGGACCACCCGGGCGCGGCCGGCGGGGCGCCGGACCGGGGCCGGGGTGTTCGTGGAGGGGCTCGACGACGTCATGATCCACCTGGCCCGGTGCTGCACTCCGGTGCCGGGCGACCAGATCGTGGGGTTCGTGACCCAGGGCCGGGGCGTCTCGGTGCACCGGGCGGACTGCGCCAATGCCGGTGCGTTGGCCGACCGGTCGCGCGAGCGCCTGATCGACGTCGAGTGGGACCGGGGCAACGATGGGGTCTTCGTGGCCACGATCGAGGTGCAGGCGTTCGATCGCTCACGCTTGCTGGCCGACGTGTCCCGGGTGGTGAGCGAGCACCACTTGAACATCGTGGCGGCTCGCACGGCGACGGCGCCGGACCGGGTGAGCCGGATGGCCTTCGATGTCGAGCTGGCCGACCCGACACATCTGCACTCCTTGATCAGCGCGTTGAAGCACTTGGACGGTGTCTTCGACGCCTATCGTCAGCTTCCTGGCAAGAAAGCTTGACCCCGAGCCGTGAGGCGCTTCCTGTGAGCCGGGGTACGGCCGCGCCCGAAAGCGGTTCTGATCCGGTGGGTGCCGTGGGTGCCGTGGCTGCCGTGGCTGCGGCCCTCCGGACGCCCAAGGGGATGCACGACGTCCTGTGGCCCGAATCGTCTCGCTGGGAGACGACGGTGGCGAGCTTCGCCACGCTGGTCCAGTCCGCGGGGTATGGGCTGGTCCTCACGCCGATCGTGGAGCACGCCGGTGTGTTCCTGCGGGGTATCGGCGAAGGCAGCGAGGTCGTCGGCAAGGAGATGTACGTCTTCGAGGACCGTGACGGACAGCGCATGGCGCTGCGCCCGGAGGGGACGGCGCCGGTGGTCCGCGCCTTCGTGCAGCACCACCCGGTCCCGCCCTGGAAGGCGTGGTACGTCGCGCCGTCGTTCCGCCACGAGAACCCCCAGCACGGCCGCTACCGTCAGCACTTCCAACTGGGCGTGGAGGCCCTGGGCCCCGCCGACGCCGACCTCGACGTCGAGGTGGTCTCGCTGGCGTCCGACTTTTTCGCCGGGCTCGGGCTGCGCAACGTGGAGCTGAAACTCAACTCCATGGGCGACGGCGCGTGCAGGCCCGGCTACGTCGCGCTCTTGGGGGCGTTCCTGGCCGAGCGGGTCGACCAACTCTGCCCGGTGCACCGGGAGCGCCACCTGGAGAACCCGCTCCGCGTCCTGGACTGCAAGAGCGAGGAGTGCCGGGCCGCCACGGCGGACGCGCCGCACTTCTTGGACCACCTGTGCGAGCCGTGCGCCGCGCACTTCGCCCGGGTCCGAGCCGGGCTCGACGAGTTGGGCGTGGCCTACGTGATCGACCACCGCCTCGTGCGGGGGTTCGACTACTACACGCGGACGACGTTCGAATTCGCGGCACGGGCGCTCGACGCCGCCCAGAACGGGATCGGCGGCGGGGGGCGTTACGACGGCCTGGTCGAGATGCTGGGCGGCGAACCGACACCTGGGATCGGGTTCGGTATCGGGATCGAGCGGGTGTTGCTGGCCTGCGACGCCGAGGGCGTCTACCCCACAGCGGCGGCCCCGCTCGATGCGTATGTCATCGACACGGCTGGCGGCGAGTCGGCGGTCGCGTTGACGGCCGAGCTGCGTCGGGCTGGTCTCAGCGCGGATCGGGCCTTCGACGGCCGCTCCATGAAGTCCCAGATCAAGTCGGCTGACCGCTCCGGTGCGCAGGTCGCCCTCGTCGTCGGGCCCAAGGAGCTCGAGGCGGGCACGGTCGGGCTGCGGCCGCTGCGCAGCGACGACGGGCAACGGACCGTGCCCCGGTCTGAGATCGTGGCGGCGCTGATGGCGTACCTTTCTCGTTCCGACGCATCCTGACCGAACCCGAACCCGAACCCGAACCCGAACCCGAACCCGAACCCGAACAGCCGACACCGACTCCCGTGACGAACGAGCCCACCGAACAGAACCGCCCTACCGCGATGCGCACCCACCTGTGCGGGGTGCTGCGCCAGGAGGACGTCGGCACCCAGGTCCGCGTGTGCGGCTGGGTGGCCCGGCGCCGCGAGCACGGCGAGCATCTTGCCTTCGTCGACCTGCGCGACCACACCGGGATAGTGCAGTGCGTCATCGACCATGCCACCGACGTCCGCTCCGAGTGGGTCATCGCCGTCAGCGGGACGGTGCGCGCGCGGCCCGAGGGCACGGTCAACCCGGGCATCGGCACGGGCGAAGTGGAGATCGGCGACTGCACGGTCGAGATCCTGAATGAGGCCGAGTCCCCGCCGTTCTCCGTCGACGACCGGGCCGAGTCCGACGAGCCGGTGCGGCTGAAGTACCGCTACGTGGACCTGCGCCGCCCTCGGATGCAGAGGAACCTGCGGCTACGGGCCCGGGTCAACGCGGCCCTGCGCACGGCGATGGGCCGGCAGGGGTTCGTGGAGATCGAGACGCCGCTGCTCTGGGCGCCCACGCCCGAGGGGTCGCGTGAGTTCTCGGTGCCGTCGCGTCTGCACCACGGCTCGTTCTACGCGCTGCCGCAGAGCCCGCAGCTGGCCAAGCAGCTGCTCATGGTGGCGGGCTTCGACCGCTACTTCCAGATCGCCCGCTGCCTGAGAGACGAGGATCTGCGGGCGGACCGCCAATTCGAGTTCATGCAGCTCGACCTGGAGTGCTCGTTCGCCAGCCAGGACGACGTGATGGCCTTCGTGTCCGAGGCCGTGCTCGATGCGGCCGAGGCCGCCACGGGGGAGCGCCCCCCGCCGATCGACCGGATGACCTGGGCGGACGCACTCGACCGCTTCGGTACCGATAAGCCCGACCTGCGCTTCGGCATGGAGCTGATCGAGTTGTCGGCCGTGTTCGAGGGCACCGGCGTGAAGGCGTTCTCCTCGCCGACCGTGAAGGCGCTGCGGGTCGAAGGCGGCGCCGACTTCCCGCGCTCGAGGTTGGACGAGCTGACCGAGCGGGCGAAGAAGGCCGGCGCCGCGGGGCTGGCGTGGTTCCGGGTCGTGGCCGGCGAGGCCGGCGAGGGCACCAGCGGCGCGGCATTGGACGGGCCCCTGGCGCGCCACCTGTCGGAGCACGAGATGGCCCGTCTGCTCGATGCGACCCAGGCGCAACCGGGTGACCTCATCCTCGCCGTGGCGGACGAGTACACGACGGCCTGCGAAGTGCTGGGCACGTTGCGTACGGCGATCGCCGGGCCGCCGGTGAGTGAGGGTCCGCACCGCTACGTGTGGGTCGTCGACTTCCCGATGTTCGAGCCGGGCACCGACGGGTCGCCGACGCCGGCCCACCACCCGTTCACCATGCCGTACCCCGAGGACCTACCGCTGCTGGCCACCGACCCGCTGAAGGTGCGCTCGCAGGCGTACGACCTCGTCTTGAACGGGTGGGAGCTGGGGTCGGGGAGTGTGCGTATTCATCTGCGGGGTATCCAGGAGCGGGTGTTCGCGGCGCTGGGGATCGGACCCGAGGAGGCCGAGGCCCGGTTCGGCTTCCTGCTCGGTGCGTTCCGCTTCGGCGCGCCGCCGCACGCCGGGTTCGCCGTCGGGCTCGACCGGCTGGCCGCCATATTGGCGGGCGAGGAGAACATCCGAGAGGTGATCGCGTATCCAAAGACGCAGTCGGGTGCGGACCTGCTCACGGGCGCGCCGACGCCCTTGCCGGCCGCCTCGCTGGCCGAGCTGGGGATCCGGGTCGTCGTCCCGTCACCCAGCGCCGCTGCTGCCGAGGCCAATCCCTCGCCGAGCTGAGCCGAGGCCGAAGCTGCCTGTCACTGCCGCTGCCGCTGCCGCTGCCGGTCTCGGCTCTCGCCCTGGGCCGGACCCATCTCCGGGCGTGGGTCAGCTGTATTCGCCCGGGGTCTTGCAATTCGCCGGCGAATTGCAAGAACTAGCTCAAATACACCTCGGACCCACGCCCGGCCCTCGCCCGTGAGCCTGTTCGCCGACGCCGCCGACCGCCAGCTGCGCCGTCAGGCCCCCTTGGCCGCTCGGCTGCGCCCCCGCACGCTCGATGAGGTCGTAGGCCAAGAGCACCTCATCGCCGCCGGCGCCCCGTTGCGCACCCTGGCCGAATCCGACCGGGTGGGCTCGGCCATCCTCTGGGGCCCCGCCGGCACCGGCAAGACGACGCTCGCGCGACTCCTGGCCGACACCAGCGCCAAGCACTTCACCACGCTGTCGGCCACCGGCGCCGGCGTGAAGGACGTGCGCCAGGCCCTGGCCGACGCCGCCACCCGCCTGGGCGAGCATGGCCAGGGCACCATCCTCTTCATCGACGAGGTGCACCGCTTCTCCAAGTCCCAACAGGACGTGCTGCTCCCCGCCGTCGAGGACGGCCTGGTCGTGTTCATCGGCGCCACGACGGAGAACCCTTTCTTCGAGGTCAATCCGCCCCTGTTGAGCCGGGCCTCACTGTGGCGGCTGCACCCCTTGTCGCCGGACAACCTGCGCACGCTGGTGCGGCGGGGCTTGGACCTCGAGGGCGCCGACGCCACCGACGAGGCGATCGACGCCGTGGTTGCTGCCTCCGAGGGCGACGCTCGCGCCGCCCTGACGACGGTCGAGGTCGCGGTGGCGCTGGCGCGGGCGGCGAAGCCGGACCCTACGAGCGGCGAGGCTGCCCCGGTCGTGCTGACGATCGACGACATGGCCCGCGCCCGCGACGGCCGCCTCTTCCACCAGGGGGCGGACGAGCATTACGACCAGATCAGTGCGCTGATCAAGAGCGTGCGGGGATCGGACGCCGACGCCGCCCTCTACTGGATGGCCCGCATGATCGAAGGCGGAGAAGACGCCCGCTTCCTGGCCCGGCGCATGGTCATCCTCGCCAGCGAGGACATCGGGCTGGCCGACCCACAGGCGTTGCTCGTGGCGGAGGCGGCGGCCCGCGCCGTCGAGTACGTCGGGCTGCCCGAGGCGGCCTTGAACCTGGCCGAGGCGGTCATCTACCTGGCCCAGGCGCCCAAATCCAACGCCGTCGTGGTGGCACTCGGCCGGGCGCAGGCCGACGTGCGCTCCGGAGCGAACCAGGAAGTCCCGACGCACCTGCGCGACGCCCACTACAAGGGCGCCACCCGCCTTGGCCACGGCGAGGGCTACATCTATCCTCCCGACGACCCCTCCGGGGCCGCCGGGCAGCAGTATCGTCCTGAGGCGCTCGAGGGTCGGGTGTACTACGACGAGTCCTCGCCCGAGGACTAAGAGCACGAGGTAACGGGCATGAGCGCGGCTGACAGGGGCGAGTCAGATCGAGGTAGGGAGGCCAATTCGTGAAGGGTGGACACGGCAGGGGGGCTCTCCTCGCGGCGGCAGCCTTGTGCGCGGGCACGGTGGGGCCGATGGCGATCTCGGCGCTCGGGTCGTCCGCGGGCGCCGCCCTGCAGCCGAAGGTCACGCTGCCGCAGGCGGTCCCCACCCTCCCGTCCGGGACCGCGCACCTCGGTGCCGCACCGGCCGACCAGCAGCTCGACCTTGACGTCGCGCTCGCCGGCCAGAACCCGAGCGGTCTCACCCAGGCGGTTACGGCCGTCTCGACGCCGGGCTCGCCCGACTACCACCACTACCTGACGGCGTCCCAGTTCGCGTCCGAGTACGGCCCGAGCGCCGCTGAGGTGTCCCAGGTGTCGTCGGCCCTGCGCAGCGAGGGGCTGACGGTGGGGACACCGACGGTAGGGAGCATCTTGTTGCCGGTGCGCGGCACGGCGGCCGCGGTTTCCGCCGCGTTCGCCACGCCGCTTGAGCAGGTGCGGGCTCCCAACGGGCCCAAGGCGTTGGTCAACACCTCCTCGCCGGCGGTGCCGGCGTCGGTGTCCGGGCTGGTGACCGGTGTGGTGGGCCTGAACGGCCTCTTCACCGAGCATTCCATGGCGCGCCCGAGCAAAAACTCCGGCAGCGGCAGCGGCAGCGGCAGCGGCAGCGGCAGCGGCAGCGGGAGCGCCACGCCGAACAGCGCCACACCAACCACGTCCGGAGCAGGCGGGCCGAACGCCAGCCACGCGGAGGTCGCCCACGCCGGCACGCCCCAGGCGTGTGCCGCGGCGTCGGGTTCGGCTGGAGGCGGCATCTACACGTCGACCCAGATCTCGTCGATCTTCGGGCTCAATCAGCTCTTTGGCCAAGGACGTACGGGTGTCGGCCAGACGATCGCCATTGTCGAGTTCGAGGAGTATTCGTCGAGCGACTTCCAGGCCTTCCAGACTTGCTACGGACTGTCCAACCCCATCCGTAACGTGAGTATCGACGGGGGCCCCGGGGGCCCGGCCGACGGTGGTGGCGAAGCGGCCCTCGACACTGAGCTCGCCTCGTACAACGCGCCGTCGGCCTCGCTCGTCGTCTATGAGGCGCCCAACAGCAACGACGCCCAGGCCTTCGACCTCTTCAACCGCATCGCGAGCGACGACACGGCGCAGGTGGTCACGACGAGCTGGGGGAACTGCGAGCAGGCGGTGCCGTCCACCGACCTCGTGACCGAGAGCCAGATCTTCCAGCGCATGGCGATGCAGGGGCAGACCATCATCGCCGCCGCAGGCGACGGTGGCTCCACGGACTGTTTTGCCGCCACGGCTGGTGGCGGTATCCCGGCCTTTGACACGTCGTTGGCCGTCGACGACCCCGGCTCGCAGCCAGATGTCATCAGCGCCGGCGGCACGACGCTGCCCAGCTCCGGGGTCGGCGCACAGACCGTGTGGAACGACTGCGAGCACGCGCTCCCGACCTGTTCTCGGGCGCAGCGCAGCGGGCAACTGGCCAACGGCGCGACCGGCGGCGGCTACTCCATCCAGTGGCCCAAGCCCAGCTATCAGCCGACCACGGCCGGGGGGAGCAACCGAGCGGTCCCCGATCTGTCGTACCCATCGGATCCCTCGGAGGGCGCAGTGGTGGCCTACTGGGATGGCTCCTGGCACGGCTTCGGCGGGACCAGCGTGGCGGCACCTACCAACGCTGGGCTCTTCGCCGACACCAACCAGGGCTGCTTCTCGCCGTTGGGCATGGTCGGCCCCAACCTCTACGCCAACGGCGGCACGGGGAACTCGAACTTCACCGACATCACCTCGGGCGACAACGACTTCACCGGGGGCAACTCGGGCGCCTACTCGGCGACCGCGGGCTACGACCCGGCGTCCGGCCTTGGCACCCCGATCGACCAGAATCTCGCCATCGCCCTCCAGGGCGCGAACGGCTGCCCGTCGGTCGCGTCGGTCAGCCCCAACACGGGTTCGCCCAGCGGAGGCGGCACCATCACGATCACCGGCGGCGGGTTCGCCAACGCCACGGCCGTCACGTTCGGCTCGGTCGGCACCGGCCAAATCCTCTCCCAGTCCGAGACGTCCATCACCGTCGCGCCGCCGAACGCCGCGGGCCCGATCTGCGTCGACGTCACCGTGGCCAACTCACAGGGTATTTCGGCAACATCGCCCGCCGACCACTACGGCTTCGGCGGGGACCTCGACTGCGGCCAGGGTTACCGCTTCGTCGCCTCCGATGGCGGCGTCTTCGACTTCGGCGACGCCAGCTTCTGGGGCAGCACGGGCGGCATGCCCCTGAACAAGCCCGTCGTCGGCATGGCGGCCACGCCCAGCACGAGCGGGTACTGGCTCGTCGCATCCGACGGCGGCATCTTCAGCTACGGCGACGCGCAGTTCTACGGCTCCATGGGCGGCAAGCCGCTCAACAAGCCCATCGTCGGGATGGCGTCGACGCCCAACGGCCGTGGCTACTGGCTCGTGGCGGCTGACGGCGGCATCTTCAGCTACGGCAATGCGCAGTTCTACGGCTCGACGGGCTCGATGCACCTCAACAAGTCCATCGTCGGTATGGCGCCCACACCCGACGGCCTGGGCTACTGGCTCGTGGCGGCCGACGGCGGCATCTTCGCCTACGGCGACGCGCAGTTCTACGGCTCGACCGGCTCCATTGCGCTCAACAAGCCCATCGTCGGCATGGCCGCGGGGCCGGGCGGCGCGGGCTACTGGCTCGTCGCGTCCGACGGCGGCATCTTCGCCTACGGCACCGCGCAGTTCTACGGCTCTGCGGGCAGCCTCAGGCTGAACCAGCCCATCGTCGGCATGGCGGCCACCCCCGATACCAGCGGCTACTGGCTGGTCGCGGCCGACGGCGGCGTCTTCAACTACGGCGACGCCAACTTCTACGGCTCGACCGGCAGCATGCACCTGAACAAGCCGATCGTCGGGATGTCCTCTTCCTGAGCGGAGCCCAAACTCCACTCCAAGCCGGGCCCCGAACCCGTTTTTCACGCCGGTAAGCTGGAGCGATGGACGCCAACGGATTGAGGGCGGCCTTCACGCGCTTCTTCGCCGACCGCGGCCACGTCATCGTCCCCTCCGCCAGCCTCATCCCGCACGACCCCTCGGTCCTCTTCACGATCGCGGGCATGGTGCCGTTCAAGCCCTACTTCGTCGGCGACGAGACACCGCCGTGGCCCCGCGCCACCAGCATCCAGAAGTGCTTCCGGACCCCCGACATCGAGATCATCGGGACCGACACGTATCACTGCACCTTCTTCGAGATGCTCGGCAACTTCAGCTTCGGTGACTACTTCAAGGCCGACGCCATCCCGATGGCCTGGGAGCTCCTCACCGAGGTCTTCGGCTTCGACGGCGACCGCCTCTGGATCACCGTGCACGACGACGACGACGAGGCCGAGCAGATCTGGATCGACAAGGTCGGCCTCCGCCCCGAGCGGGTCCAGCGCATGGGCGACGAGGACAACTTCTGGGCCATGGGCGACACCGGCCCGTGCGGTCCCGACTCGGAGATCTTCTTCGACAAGGGCCCGGCCTACGGGCACGACGGTGGCCCCAAGCACGGCGGCAGCGACCGCTTCGTCGAAATCTGGAACCTCGTCTTCATGCAGTTCAACCGCGACGTCGCCGGCGTCCTGACCGAGCTGCCGCGCAAGAACATCGACACGGGCGCCGGCCTCGAACGGATCCTCCCCATCCTCCAGGGTCACGATTCGATTTTCGACACCGATCTGTTCCTGCCGATCATCGACGCGGCGGCCTCCATCATCGGCACCCCCTACGGGGCCGACGAGCGGACCGACGTCGCGCTGCGCGTGCTCGCCGACCACGCCCGCGCCTTCTCGATGCTCGTGGCCGACGGCGTCCTCCCCGCCAACGAGGGCCGGGGCTACGTGCTGCGCCGCGTCGTGCGCCGCGCCGTGTTGGCCGCCCGCCGTCTCGGCGTCGACAAGCCCATCGCGCCGCCGCTCGTGCAGGCGGCCACCGAGGTGCTCGGCGAGGCCCACCCCGAACTGCTGCGCCAGCACGACCTCATCGTCAACGTCGTGGCGCGGGAGGAGGCCGGGTTCGACCGGACCCTGCGCGCCGGCCTGGGCCGCCTGGAAGAGGCCATCGCCACCGGGACCAAGGTCCTCGGCGGTGACGTGGCCTTCACCCTGCACGATACGCACGGCTTCCCGGTCGAGCTGACCGAGGAGCTGGCCCGCGATGCCGGGGTGGAGGTGGACCGGGCCGGGTTCGACGCCGCCATGGCCGAGCAACGCGAGCGGGCCCGCGCCGCAGCCAAGTCAGCCCGAGCCGGCGACGAGTCCTCTTACCGCACCCTGCTCGAGCAGGAGGGCGCGACGCCCTTCGTGGGCCGCGGCCTGGAGAACTACGAGGTGCCGGCGCGGGTGGTCGCCGTGCTCGAGCGCATGGACGGCGACGCCACTGACGCCGACAGCGACGGCAACGGCAACGGCAACGGCAAGCCAACCGTCGAGATCATCTTGGACCGGACGCCCTTCTACGCCGAGGGCGGCGGTCAGATCGGCGACAGCGGCACGATCGTGACCGAGAGCGGCATCGCCGACGTGTACGACACCCAGCTGGCGGTGCCCGGCCTGGTCGTGCACAAGGCTCGCGTGGACGGCGAGCTCGCCGCGGGCCAGGACGCGCTGGCGACGATCGACGCCGATCGGCGCGAGGCCATTCGGCGCAACCACACGGCCACGCACCTGTTGCATTCCGCGCTCCGGACCGTGTTGGGCGACCACGTGCGCCAGCAGGGGTCGCTGGTGGGGCCCGACTACCTGCGCTTCGACTTCTCGCACCATTCGCAACCCACGCCGGCCGAGCTGGAGGAGGTGTTCGCGCTGGCCAATGAGGCCGTTCTGACCGACGTCCCCGTCGAGACGGTGGAGACCTCGCGCGAGGACGCCGAGAAGATGGGCGCCATCGCCTTCTTTGGCGACAAGTACGGCTCCGCGGTGCGCGTAGTGCGATCCGGGCCGACGTCGCTCGAATTCTGCGGCGGCACCCACGTCGACTCGCTCGGGCAGATCGGCCCGATCACGCTGCTCTCCGAAGGCTCCATCGGTTCGAACACCCGACGCCTCTTCGCGGTGACCGGCCGGGTCTCCATCCAGCGGGCCGTCGAGCGCGAGAAGCTGCTCCGGGCGGCGGCGGAGACGTTGCGCACCGAGCCCGACGACCTGTTGGCGGCCATCGCCCGCCTCACAGAACGCCAACGCGAGACCGAGAAGGAGCTCTCGGCCCTGCGCCAGCAGTCGAGCGAGGTCGAGGCAAAGACCCTGGCCGCGAAGGCGGCGGGGTCCGGTGGCGGCGTGGTGGTGGCCCGGCGCGACAAGATCGAGGGCAAGGAGCTCCAGTCGCTGGCGGAGGCGGTCCTGCGCCAGGATGGCGTGCGCGCCGTGGTGCTCGGGGGTACGGCGGACGGGTCGAAGGTGTCCATCGCCGTGGCGACAGGTGGATCGCCCGATGCGGTCGAGCTGGTCAAGACGCTCGGACCCATCGTGGGCGGCGGCGGTGGTGGCCGCCCGGGCTCACCGTCGGCGCTGGCCGGGGGCAAGGACCCCGCTCGGCTCGACGACGCCTTGGCCGAGGCGCGGCGTCTCCTTTCCGAGTCCGAGTGAGCGGGGTGTCGCCGCACTCCGAGCGGACGGACGCGGGCGCGGATCGACCGGGCCGCGTGGCCGCCCTCGACCTCGGGTCTCGTCGCATCGGGGTCGCCTTCAGCGACAGCGGGCGGACGCTGGCGAGCCCCTGGGGGACGATCGAACGCAGCGGGGACCCCGAACGTGATCGCGTCGCCATCGTCGACGCCATCCGCGAGATCGAGGCTGCGGTGGTGGTGGTCGGCCTGCCGCTGAGCCTGTCCGGCCAGAAGGGGCCGGCGGCGCGGGCGGCGCTCGAGGAGGCGGCCGCACTGCGGAGCGTGCTCGAGCCCTCAGGGATTGCCGTCGAGACGGCGGACGAACGCTTCACGACGGTCGAGGCGGAGCGCTCTATGGCGGTGGCGGGCCGTCGGGGCAAGGCGGCGCGCCGGGTGGTCGACAGCGCGGCGGCCATGGTGCTGCTCCAGGCGTGGCTGGACCGCACGTGAATGGCCCCGGCGACGACGAGGACCGCCGTCCCGCGGCGTCAGCAGGTCCCGGCGACCGGGCAACGCCGCCTGATGGGGTCGACCCCGTCGAGCCCGACCAGTCCGTCGAGCCCGAGGAGTACCGGATCGAACGACGGGCGCGTCGACACGCCCAGGTGCGCCGGCGCCGGCGCATCGTGGCCATCGTCGGCGGTGCGCTGTTCGTCATCATCTTGGCCTTCACGCTCTGGTACGAGCTGGAGTCGAACGCGCTCGGTCCACGCGGCAAGCAGGTCGTGGTCACGGTCAAGCAGGGGGAGTCAACCGACTCGATCATCGACTCGTTGAGCCAGAGGGGCGTGATCGGCAGCTCGCTCGCCTTTCAGATCGCGGACGTCTTCCACGGCACGCCCACGGTGGAGGCCGGCAGCTACGCCTTGCACCAGAACCAGACCTTCGGTGAGGTGCGTGCGATCCTTTCGGCCGGTCCGAACATCTACCCGGTGGACGTGGTGCCCGGATTCACGCTGTCGGAGGTGGCGCAGCAAGTCGGCGAGATCCCGGGCCACACGCCGGCGAGTTTCACCAGTACCGCCTCCAGTGGAGCCGTGCATTCGACCTTCTCGCCACCTGGGTCCAACGACCTCGAGGGGATGTTGGGCACCGGTGAGTACCTGATCCTCCCCGGCGAGTCGGACCTCACGATCGTGCGGGACATGGTGGACCGCTTCGACACGGAAGCGCAGGCCCAGGGGTTGAGCACCGCCTCGGCGACGGCTCTGGGGATGACGCCGTATCAGCTCATCACCATCGCCTCGATCGTCGAGAAGGAGGGCTACATCCCGGTCAACATGCCCGACACCGCTCGGGTCATCTACAACCGGCTGGCGCAGAACATCGCGCTGCAGATGGACTCGACCGTGCTCTATGCCATCGGCCAGGACGGCGGCCCCGTCACGGCTAAGGACCTGCAAATCCAGTCGCCCTACAACACGTACCTCAACAAGGGCCTCACCCCGACCCCGATCTGCATGCCGTCCCATGACGCCCTCGCGGCTGCCTTGCATCCGCCACCGGGCGCCTGGCTGTACTTCGTGCTGACCCAGAAGAACGGCGTCATGGCGTTCTCTGACACCTACGCCGAGCAGTTGGCGAACGAGCAACTGGCGAAATCCCGTGGCCTCCCCTAAGCGACCGGGGGCGCGACCGCTGACGATGGAGGCGGCGCGGGCCGAGTGTGGCCGGGACGTCCAGATCGTCGGCGTGATCGGGAGCCCGGTCGCGCACTCGTTATCACCCCTGCTGCACAACACGGCCTTCGCCGCTCTCGGGCTCGCAGATATCTGGCGCTCTTACGCCTTCGAGGTGGCACCCGGCCGGGCCGCCTCTGCTCTCGAGGCGATGCGCACCGCCGACATCAGCGGCCTCTCCGTCACGATGCCGCACAAGGCCGACGTCGCCGACCTGGTCGACGAGTGTTCCGACGTGGCTCGCCGACTCGACGCGGTCAACTGCGTGCAGCAAGAGGAGGGCCGCCTCCTTGGCACGAACACCGACGGCGCGGGGTTCGTGGCCTCGCTCGCCCGCGGCGCAGAGTTCGACCCCGCCGGACGCCGCTGTCTCGTCATCGGCGCCGGCGGCGCAGCCCGGGCTGTCGTGCTCGCGTTGGCCGATGCGGGGGCCACGGCAATCGCGGTCGTCAACCGCACCCCCGAACGCGCCTTCGAGGCGGCGGAACTGGCGGGCAAAAAGGGAACGGCCGTGCCGTTGACCGAAGGCGCGATCGCCCAAGCAACGGGCGAAGCCGACCTGGTCGTCAACGCCACGCCGGTCGGAATGTCCGGTGCCGCAGGTGCCAGGGAGGGCGGCCTGGCCGAGTGGCTCGTCGCGCCCGAGCTCATGGGGCCAGGCCAGGTCGCGGCCGACCTTGTCTACGTGCCCAGGCCGACGCCGTGGCTCGAAGAGGCCGCCGCGGCCGGGGCCACCACGCTCGATGGCCTGGGCATGCTCGTTCACCAGGCGGCCGCCCAGCTGTTGTTGTGGACCGGCGTAGCTCCTCCGGTCGAGGCGATGTGGCGTGCGGTCATCGCGAACTCTTGAGCGCGACGAAGGGACGTCCAGTCACCGTGTCGAATGCAGCAGGCCTCAGGTGAAGTTGTGAGCTCTAGGAGACTGCTGAAGTAGTCGCCTATCGATTCGCGAATCGTGGCCAGGCTTGGAAGAATTGGGCATGGCACTCGGGAACTCCGACAAGCAGCGCCGATTCGACGATCCAGCGGCCATTCTGGGTGACCGGCTGGTGGCG
>DASXEK010000058.1:0-18390 GCA_036490155.1 Acidimicrobiales bacterium
GCGGTGCCGATGTTCTCGCCCTTCCGGATGACGACGTCCTTGAGCCGCCCCGTGATCCGCACGTAGCCCCCCGCGTCGACGACGCCCAGGTCGCCGGTGCGCAGGAAGTCCTCTTCGTCGAACGCCTCGGCGTCGAGCGAGCGGTCCACGTAGCCGAGCATCACCTGGGGCGCGCGGACGCGCAGCTCCCCGGGCTCGTCGGCCACGCACGGGCGCCGGTCGGGTGCCACGACTCGAAGCTCGACACCGGGCAACGGCCGCCCTTCCGATTCGGAGAGCATGGCGTCCGGGTCGGTGGGCCGTCCCATCGTCAGCACCGGTGCCTCGGTCAGGCCCCAGCTCGAGACGATGCCGCACCCGCCGAGCTCCCGCTTGAGCCGCTCGTGCAGTCCCGCCGGCTTGGGCGCGCCGCCGCCCGGGCAGCACCGCAACGCGGGGAAGAGCGGCACGTGGGGCTGTGTGGCCTGCACGTCGAGATACGCGATGTGGAACGCCGTCCCCGAGCCCGCCATGGTGACCCCCTCACGCGCCAGCACGCGTGCGGTGGGCTCGGGGTCGAACTGTTCAATCAGGATCAGCGTCGCGCCCGACAGCAGGCCGGCCATCAGGTTGATGGGGCCGCCGATGTGGGCGATCGGGAACGCGATGCCGCTCCGGTCGTCCTCGGTGATCGCCAGGTGATCGACCATGCCCACCGCCGCAGCGGCCAGCGTGGCGTCGGTGTGGCGGACTCCCTTGGGCAGCCCGGCGGTGCCCGACGTGTAGAAGACCCATTGGGCCGGCGCCAGATCGTCGTGCGACACCCCGGCGCCGACCGCCGGCAGCGCGGTCACGCCCGACACGACCTGCTCGAGCGTCAGCACCTGCAGCCGTCCGCCGCGGGCCGCGGCGAGGTCGGAGCACAGGGTCAGGTAATCGATCCCACGCCACTGCGGCGTCACGATCATCAGGTCAACCGCGGTTTCGTCGAGGATGTGCCCGATCTCGCGCTCTCGATAGACAGGGATGATCGGGTTTTGCACAGCTCCGAGGCGCGACAGCGCCGCCGTGACAACGAGCGTGTCGATGGAGGTGGGTAGCACCCACGACACGAGCGAGTCGGCGCCGATGCCGGCCGTCGCCAGGCGCTTGGCCACGCGCATCGACTCGCGCCGCAACTCGGCGAAGGACATGTGCCGGCCGTCCTCGTCGACCAGGAAGGTTCGATCCGGGCTCGCCGTGGCGCGCGCGTCCAACAGGTCGACCAACGCCGCCCCGCGCCCTTCCGTGGCTCCGCCGCGCGTCATGTGGTTCCTCTCACTACTCGTCCCGCCCGAGCCGCGCCCGCAGCTCGCGCAAAGACTGCTCGAAGGCGGGACGCGCCATGGACCAGCGCTGCGGCCCCAGCTCAAGGGCGATCGCCTCGCTCGGCGTCCGCGCCGAACTCGATGCCCTCAGCGTCCGCTTCGCCACCGCCACCAACTCGGCGTCGCGCTCGGCAGCCCGCCGGGCGAGGCGCGCCGCCTCCTCTTGCAGCTCATCGGAAGGGACGCAGCGCCAGACGAGTCCCCGGGCCTCCGCCGCCTCGCCGTCGAGCACCTCGCCGAACAGGCTCATCGCTGCGGCCGCCTGACGTCCGACGGCACGTTCGAGTCGCCAGAGCTGGCCACCCCCAGGATGCAGGCCGACGTCGAGAAACCGCGCGTCGAAGCGCGACGCCGGCGTGCACACCGCGACGTCACAGGCGAGCACGAGATTCAGGCCGGCCCCGATGGCGGCGCCGTCGACCGTGGCCACGGTCGGCATCGGCGCCCGGTCGAGCGCCTCGAAGGCGCCGTACATCTCCTCGAGCGGCGCCTTCGGCTCGAGCAGATCGTCCAACGAGCCCCCGGCGCAGAACACCGGAGGGGTGTGGCCCATGACCAAGGCGCGGCAACCCGAACCTGCGGCGGCGTCGATCGCCTCGCGCAACGCGCGCACCATGTCCCACGACAGGGCGTTCCGCCGCGCCGGGTCGTCCATGACGATGGTGACGACCCCGTCGTCCTGCCGGACCCGGACCGGGGAGGGTGCCGTGCTCACCCCCAGACTCGCCGGTCGGCGGCGTTTCGTCTTCTCAAGCTCACGGTCGCCGTCCTAATTCTCAGGCGGCGCGTGCGGGCGTTACCGAGGACCGAGCCCCGCGTGCCCCCAAGGTGCCGTCCACTCCAGTCCATATATGATATCCAATTATGCTTTCTGAGGCCGCTGAGCCCTCGTCCCGGCAGGCGGCCGGACCCCTTGCCGGAATCCGGGTCCTGGCGCTCGAGCAAATGCAGGCGTTGCCCTTCGCCACCCAGCTGCTCGGCCGCCTCGGGGCGGACGTGGTGAAGGTCGAGCCGCCGGCCGGCGAGCTCGGTCGCGCCGCGCAGCCGTCCATCCCCGACCCCGAGGGTCGCCCTCTCGGGGCAACCTTCCTCCGCAACAACCTGGGCAAGCGCAGCATCTGTGTCAACGTGAAGGAGCCGAGGGGACGCCAGCTCATCCTCGACCTCGCGCCGCGCTTCGACGTGGTAGCCGAGAATTTTCGGGCCGGTACCATGGCCCGGCTCGGCCTGTCGTTCGAGGACGTGGCGGCCGCCCACCCGACCTGCGTCTATGCGTCCGTCTCCGGGTTCGGGAACCGCACGACCTCGCCGTACCGGGACCGCCCGGCCTTCGCGCCCGTCGTCGAGGCGATGTCGGGAATCTACGAGATGAAGCGCCAAGGGGACCAACCCCCGACCGTCTCGCCGGTCGGCGCACTCGGCGACATCAGCGCCGCACTCTTCGCGACCGTCGGGATCCTCGCGGCACTGCGCGAACGGGACAAGACCGGGCAGGCGCAGTTCGTCGATGTCGCCATGTACGACTCCGTCGTCGCCATGACCGACATCGTGTCGAACTTCTGGTCTCTCGGTCTGAAGAACGGTGACACCGGTCCGGTCATCAACCACGGGTTCCGCGCCGGTGACGGCTGGTTCATCATCCAGGTCGGGCGCGAGCACCACTTTGAACGCCTGGCTGAGCTCGTCGGGGAACCGGGCTGGACTTCCGATCCCCGCCTGGCCACTCGTCAGGGGTGGATGGACCACCTCGACACGATCCTCCGTCCCGCCATTGAGCGTTGGGCCTCGGACAAGACTCGTGAGGATGCCAGTGCCACGCTGGCGGCGGCGGGGATCGCGGCGGGACCCTGTCTCCGCGACGACGAGCTCTCGAGCGACCCGCACATCGTGGAACACCGCATGCTCGTGGGCATCGCGCGACCCGACGGTGCCGAGCCGCCGGTCCTGCTTCCGGGAAACCCCGTGCGCATCCACACGGCGTCGACGACCCCCGACACGCGGGTCCCGTGGCTCGGCGAAGACACGGACACCATCCTCCACGCCGAGCTCGGGCTATCCCCCGACGAGGTCGAGGCCCTCCGGGCCGACGGCATCGTCGCCTAAGCAGCCGATGGGCGGCTCGGCGTCATACCCGGCACCTCCCTCCACCATCACAGCGGCGCTCGAGCGCGCCGCCGCCGCCTTCGAGCACGACGAGGCGGTCGTGGACGGCTCGACGCGGTGGACGTTCGCCCAGTTGCTGGCCGAGTCGACCCGGATCGCCCGGGCTCTGGTCGCGAGCGACGTCACTCCGGGTGACCGCGTCGCCCTGTGGGCGCCCAACAGCGCCCGCTGGATCGCGGCCAGCTTCGGTGTCTACCTGGCCGGCGGCGTCCTCGTCCCGATCAATACGCGGTTCAAGGGGGCCGAGGCGGCGCACGTCCTGCGCCGATCGGGCGCGGGGTTGCTCCTAGCCAGCACCGACACGCTCGGAACGGACCTGGTGGGTCTGCTCCAAGACGAGGAGCTCCCTACGCTGCGCGAGACCGTCGTCACGGACGGCCCGGCGCGGCCCGGCACCACGACGTGGGAGTCCTTCGTCGGGCGCGACGAGGAGCACGCCCTGCCGCTCGTCGATGCGGCGGACCTGGCCGACATCGTCTTCACGTCGGGCACCACGGGCGCGCCGAAAGGCGCCATGCTCGCCCACGGCCCGAGCGTGCGCACCTATGAGGCCTGGAGCGATGCCGTCGGACTACGTCGAGGTGACCGCTACCTCTGCGTCTATCCGTTCTTCCATACGGCCGGTTTGAAGTCGGCGGTGCTCGCCTGCGTCCTGCGCGGGGCGACCATCCTTCCGCACGCCGTCTTCGAGGCCGGGGCGGTCATGCGCCGGGTCGTCGACGAACAGATCAGCGTGCTCCCCGGTCCCCCGACCGTCTTTCAGTCAATCCTCGAGCACCCCGACCGGCCCACGTTCGACCTGTCGACCTTGCGGCTCTCGGTGACCGGCGCCGCCAGCGTTCCTGTGGAGGTGGTCCGGCGTATGCGCGATGACCTCGGCATCGCCACGGTGGTCACCGGGTACGGGCTCACCGAGACCACCGGCACGGTGAGCATGTGCCGCTATGACGACCCCCCTGAGGTCGTGGCGCGCACCGTCGGCAAGCCCCTCGCCGGGGTGTCGCTGCGCGTCGTCGATGACGAGGGCGCGGCCGTTGGTGCAGGGGAGCCGGGCGAGATCCTGGTCAAGGGATTCAACGTCACACTCGGGTACTTCGACGACCCGGAGGCGACGGGCGAGGCCATCGACAGCGAGGGCTGGCTACGTACGGGCGACATCGGACTGATCGACGACAACGGGAACTTGCGCATCACCGACCGCAAGAAGGACATGTTCATCGTGGGCGGCTTCAACGCCTACCCGGCCGAGATCGAAGGCCTGATGTTGACCCATCCCGATGTGGCGCAGGTGGCCGTGGTCGGGGTACCCGACGAGCGCCTTGGCGAGGTGGCACAGGCCTATGTCGTGCGCCGGGCGGGTGCGGCCGGGGACGAAGACGCCTTCGTGGATTGGTGCCGGGCGCACATGGCCAACTACAAGGTGCCACGCCGGGTCCTCTTCGTCGACGAACTCCCATTGACCGCCAGCGGCAAGGTGCAGCGTTTCCGCCTTCGGGCCGAGCAGGTCTAGCGCCCGGTCACCCGCCCTGCTCGAAGTAGGGGGCAAGCACCTCGGCCAACAGCACGCGTTGACGCGCCGCTCGCGCCCGTGGGTGCCGGGCGGCGTCGTAGGCGATCGACTCGGTGAGCTGCTGGCTGAACCCGAAGCCACGAATGACCAGGAAGATGGTCGCCGCGAGATCCGGAGCGGTCTCTGGGCCCAGCGCCTCGCGCAACAACCGGTTGATGTTCTCCTGGGAGCGCTCGCTGGCCCCGCGCATCGTCTCGCGGACCTCTTCGCTGGTGCGAGGATCGTGCTCGAGGTTGAGCAACACCTGCAGGCCCGCGACGTACTCGGGGCGGGCGTAATGGGTCACCAGCACGTCGATCAGCTGCGTCAACCGTTCCTTGGCCGTTCCTGCGTCGATATGGGCCTCCGCGACGATCCGTTCGAGATGCGCCGTGCCGTTCTGGAGCACGGCCAGCATCAGACCCTCCCGCGTGCCGAAGTAGTGCTGGATCACCCCCCAGGTGACGCCCGCCCGCCGTGCGATCTCGTTCGTGCTCGACCCGCGGTAGAAGCCGAGCTCGATGATGCACTCGAGGGCGGATTCGATCACGCGTTGCTTCGTGTCCCGCTCGTCCTTCGCCGACTCCGGCTTCGGTGCGCTCCCGGACGCCGCGACCCGGGACGGCTTCGTGGTCATTGGACGGACCGTCCTCGCATCACGGGAGACCAGCGAGACGCATGGCCGCTCAAGATAGTGCCGGGCACCGGGTCGTCCGGCGGCCGGGTGGTGGATGGATGGACACCGCCGTCTGGGGTCCGGCGGGAGGACCCGGCGGACATCACCTCTAATTAAGCGGATCCTGCCAAGACGCAGAATGTGGACAGATGTCCAGACTTCTGTAGGCTCCTCAGCGTGCGAGACATCCGTGAGGTTGGTGCGGACGACTACTGGGACGAGCTCCGTCAGCGGTGGGGCGCCCTGCTCAGCTATCGCTACATCGGGCGCCGGTTCTCGTCGATGAACGACGTGGAGGAAGGCCCGGTCGCCCTTCGCCACGACATGCGCAACGCTTCGGGCGGCGTCATGGTGGCGCCACTCGCCATCATCTGCCCGAGCGGTGGCACCGGCTCGGACCTCGAGACGGTGCCCAACCCGGTGATCCATTCGCTCCAAATCCTCGACGACGCGCGTGACGTCCGCCGCGTCGAAGTGGTCGCCACCGTCAACTTGAAGCGGGGCCAACGGATGGGATTCAGCCGGGCCCGCATCGTCGATGCGGAAGACCACGACCGCGTCATCGCTCTCGTCGAATCGCAGGGCGCCTCCATAGGTGAGGTCCCGCCGGGTCTGCAGCGATTCGACGACGATCCCGTGCTGCCCATCGAGGACTCACCTGACCTCCCGCCGCTCTGGCAGGTCTTCGGGGCCAGCCGTCGGGACGATGGGCACTGGGTCCTCCCCGAGCTTCGGGCCGAGCTCGCGTCGCCCGACGCAGCGCTGCACCTCGGTCCGCAGCACATCTTGCTCGAGCGCGCCGCCATCGACCTCGCAGAGGCACGGGCGGGCACGGGCAACCTCCAGGTCGACAGCGCGCACGTCATGTTCCTCGCCCGCGGCAAAGTCGGCCCATTCCGGGCGCAGGGCGTCACGGTCGAAGGCGCAGACGGCTCCGGCCGGATCGGCGTCCAGCTGACCCTCCACGACGAGGGCAACGAGGACCGCGCCACCACCGCGGCGACGTACATCTTCCGCACGGCCGCATCCTGAGGCGATCGACGTGACCGTCGAAAGTGTCGTGGCGGCCCCCAACCCGTATCGCCGCACGCTCCTGCGCCAGGAGCGATCGGTCAACACCCGACGGGCGCTCGTGCGAGCGGCGGCCCAGCTCTGGGCGGAGAGGGGATACAACGAAACAACGGTCGAGGACGTCTGTGTCGCCGCTGGCGTCGGGCGCTCCACCTACTACCTCCATTTCGAATCGAAAGAGCAGCTCCTCATGGAGTTCGCATACGCGACGGCGCGCGGGGTTGCCGCGGACGTCGAGGCCGCCGTGCCGCGTGGTTCGCTCGACGACGAGGTGACCGCCTTCGTGCACGGCCTCGTTCCGCGCATGGAGGCCACGTCGAGGACGGTGGCGGTCACCGTCCTGCGCCACGTTGCCATGCGTAGCGTGACCGCAAGGGAGTCCACCTCGGACCAGATCCTCTTCGATGACGTGCTCACGCGGATCGTGCGCGACGCCCAGGAACGCGGCGAGGTCCGCGCCGAAGTGGACGCCGGGGACGTCGGCGAGGTGCTCTCGGGGACGGTGCTCGACGCGCTGCAGCGTTGGGCCGGTGGGAACACCGAGCGCACGCTCCGCCAGAGCCTCGAGCTCCGCTTCGACCTGGTCCTTGCCGGCATACGGACTGGCGGGCCGCGAGCCGGTGGCGTGCGGTTGACGCCTCGGGCGCGGAAGCGTCACGCGGCACGGAGAGGAGAGTGAACGATGTCAGTCCAGAGTGAGGGGCAGGGTCGGCCGCCGTGGCTGACGAAGGTCCTCGCAGATCCGACCGCCCTGTTGCTCCAAGAACTGCAAGAAGGCGTCGTCGGAGAAGAATCGAGACTGCCCGCCCTGGCCGACGCCTGCGCCGCCGTCGGATTGCTCGACCAGGCGGCGCTGCTCGCGATGGCGGCCCGGCGGGCTGGCGTGCAGGTCATCCACTGCACCGCCGAGAGCATGCCGGGCGACTTCGGCGCCAACCACAACGCTCGGTTGTTTGCCGCCGCCCGACGGGCTGGGATGGACATGCAGCGCAGCACAGGGTCGGCGCGACCGGTCTCGGTCCTGGGCCCCGCGCCGGAGGACCTCGTGGTGCCGCGCTACCACGGGCTCAGCCCGCTCAACGGATCATCGCTGCAGCAGCTGCTGCGAAACGCAGGAATCGGCACCATCGTCGTGGCGGGCGTCTCGCTCAACGTCGCCATCCCCAACTTGGTCTTCGACGCGGTCAACGCCGGGTTCCAGGTGGTGGTCGTACGCGACGCCGTCGCCGCGACGCCGATCGAGTACGGAACCGCGGTGCTCGAGAATTCCCTGGCGCTGGTGGCGACGTTGGCTGAGACGGACGACGTGGTGTCGGCCTGGGCGGCCTCGTCGACCTCGCCCTAGAGACGCTGCACGAGTGGCCGGGCGTTCTCGGCCATGACCGTGCGGATCTCCGTTTCGTCGTACCCGCGACGAGCCAGGTCTTCTGCGAAGCTACGCGGTTCCGTGAGGCCCTCGGCGTGCGGCCAGTCGGAGCCGAAGAGCACGTGATCGAGGCCGAGATACTCCTTCAGCCTCTGGAGGTCGTCTTCGTAGAAGGGCGCCACCCAGATGTGCTCGCGGGCGGTCTGCACGGGATCGGACGCGAAGCCGCCAGGCATCTGCCCGTACGCCTTCTTCAACTTCTTCATGAGAGGCGGGACCCAGGAGGCGCCGGATTCGATCGACGCGACCCGGATCCGGGGAAACCGGTCGAACAGGCCGTGACACACCAGCGCGGCCATGGTCTCGAGTGGGACCCGGTCTGTGCCGAGCATCGAGCGCAACGGTGACCCCCGAAACGCCTCGAAGTCGCGCGGCGACTCCCAGTCCGCCAGATAGCGCCCGTACCCCGCATCGCCGGAATGGATCCCCACGGTGACGCCCGACTCGTTGACCAGGCCCCAGAAGCGGTCGAATCGCTTGTCGGCCGGCGACGTCAATTCGTTGCCGCTGTGGGCAGGGCCGGCCTTGATGCAGATGATCCGGGCGTCGTTGTCGAGGACGCGTTGCAATTCGGCCACTGCTGCGTCCAGGTCGATGAGCGTCAGCATCGGCGCCGCAAAGATGCGCTCCTTGTAGGCGTAGCCCCAGTCGTCCTCGAGCCAGCGGTTGAACGCAGTGAACGCTGCGACCAGCGCAGGCGGGTCGTCGGCCAGCGACTCCTCCATGCCCACTCCGAGCGTCGGGAAGAGCAGACACCCGTCGAGCCCCTGCTCGTCCATGACGCGCAGACGGGCGTCGCGGTCCCGGTACTCGGGCCGGATCGGCTCAAGCTCCCCGAACAGGGCCCGGATGTCCTTGGAGCCGGGATTGCGACCGCGGAAGTACTCGCCGAGACTGCCCGGCTTGGCCACCGGGTCGAATAACGGGTTCGGGATGAACCGGTTGACCTTCCCCCCGACCAGCAGCCGGCGCTTCCCGTCGATCTCCGCCCACTGCATGGTTCGTTTGGCGAAGGCGGGATCGATGTAGCGCGTGTAGGCGTCCGTGGCCTCGTAGTAGTGGTTGTCGGCGTCGAAGACGCCGTAGTCGAACGTGGTGGTCGTCATCAGTTAAGCCCCAGTACGTGTAGTGCGTTGGTCCGTAAGAACTTGGGCCAGACCTCGTCTTTGAAGCCGACGAGCGGCAACTCCTTGGCGATTCGTCCGAGAGAGAGCCCCATCGGGAAATAGCCGGCGTAGATGATTCGGTCAGCGCCCCTCGTGTTGGCGTAGTCGATGATGTTCGCCGGGTAGTACTTCGGCGCGAAGGCACTCGTCGAGTAGTACAGATTCGGCCACTTGAGCATGAGCTTGACCGCAAGCTCCGTCCACGGCTCGCATCCGTGGCGCGTGACGAAGACGAGGTCCGGGAAGTCGAACATGACCTCGTCGATCAGCTCCACGTGCTGGCACGCCGCCTTCAGCCGCGGCCCGGGGATGCCTGCGCAGCAGAAGATCGGGATGCCCAGCTCGACGCACTTGGCGTAGATCGGGTACATCTTCTTGTCGTTGATCGGCACCTGCGGGAACGTCCCAGCCGGAAACACTCCGACCGCTCGGACCCCGTACTTCTCGTAGTCCGACACCAGGCGGGCGATGCCCTTCATGCCATGGTTCGGGTCGGCACCCGTGGAGGCGATGAACCGGTCCGGGTGCTGCGTCAGCGCCCGGACACCGACCCCTTCTGGATCGCCGACGCCGATCAGGCCCTTCTCCACGCCATAGAGGTCCATCTCGCGCAGGGTGACCGCGATCGGGTCGGCCGAGCCCTCCAGCTCCTTCTCGGGGACATCCTTGAACATGTATTCGACCGGGAAGTCGAACTCTTCCTTCGATTCTGCGTCCTTGGTCTGGCGCGTGATGAAGCGGTAGACCTCTTTCATATCGCGATGCGGGAACCCGATCATGGTGTCGACGATCCCGATGTCGTGTGGCATGCCCACCTCTGCGACTCCTCCCCCTGTCAGCGGCCAGTTGGACCGGCCCGCTCGTCCGGCCCGTGGCCGGTGTTGACGACGTTCGCACGGGGAAGCGACCGTCGGCGGGTGGGTATACTAGAACTAGAATCTGGTTCTGACAAATGGAACCATGTGAAGGCGAGGCACGCGCACAGGTGCAGGCAGAGACCATGCATGAAGGGGTCGAGAAGGACGGGGCGGGCCGCGTCCACGCTCTCGGGGTCCCGACGGGATTGAGCTCCCGGCAAGCCGCTCGTCGGCAAGCCGTCGTCGACGCCGCGCTCGGCCTGCTCGCCGAGCGCGAGTACGAGCAGATCTCGGTGCGCGAGGTCGCCGAGTCAGCGGGGGTGGCCGTCGCCACGCTGTATCACTACTTTCCCTCGAAGGAACACCTCTTCGCCGAGGGACTCGTTCAATGGGCGGGCACGCTCAGCTCCGACGTCACGCGACGGCCGCTCAGCGGGTCGACGCCGGCCCAACGTCTCGAAGAAGCCCTCTTGCGCTCTGCGCGCGCTTTCGAAAGGCATCCCCAACTTGCACGCTTGGTGAACCTGCTCGAGATCTCAGGCGAACCGTTTGCCCGTGACGTCCTGACCCGTCTCGACGCGGTCACGACGGAGGTCTATTTGGGTCTCTTGTCGGACCTGCCCCACGACGACGCGGTACGGGTGGTGCGGGTCGCTGACGCCGTGCTCGATGCGTCCCTGCGCGCCTGGTCCGGCGGGCGGGCCACCATGCGGGACGTCCGGGCTTCGCTCAGCGATGCCGTGACACTGCTGCTTCCGGAGTCCGCCGGGTCCGGCGGTCGGGCGCGCAGCTGACGAACGAGCCACACGACTTCTCGATTCGTCGGTCCGCGCTCACATTCAAGTGGTGGCCCGGCGCTTCTCGTCACTCTCCGGCTTCGAACAGTCCTTCACTCTCCGGCTTCGAACAGTCCTTCGAATTCGAGCTTGCCGTTCCGGATCCGGCCGTAGTGCAGCCAGTCACCCTTGAAGAGTTGGTGGTCGTAGGGTCCGCCGGCGATGTGCGTCCGAGGACCGCCCGTGGCCGACGGAACGAAGCGAATCTTTTCGAACCCTTCCTTGACCCCCCACCCGCACAGGACCGGCGCCCGGTGCAGGGCCTCGGTCAGGACGCGGGCCGTGTCGTAGGCGAGCACCGGGATCGCGTTGGGCCACATCGGCGGGTCCTCGCCGTAGCGTTCGACGTACCGAGCGTGGAACTTCTCCATGAGGGGATTGTCCGGGCACCACTGATCGATCCCAACCCAGCCTTCGAATTTGTCGAAGCCCATCAGGTAGAACATGAACGCGGTACTCATGATCCGGGGCGGATCCCACCCGGTCTGCTCGAGACCCTTGCGCAGCTCGCCGTTCGCCGCGAGGACGCCGTAGCCCATGTAGGCCAAGGCATCGGGGTCGACTCTTCGCAAGTTGTCCAGGTTCTCTGCCAGCGTCGTCGTGGCTTGGCTCACCGTCTCCACAGCCGCGATGGCCACGCCTTGTCGGCGGCACTCCTGGCGGAAGTACGCAAAGTATTCGGCGCCGTTGGGAGAGACCTCACTCAGGACGCCGACCCGATGGTGGCCGTTTCGGCGCAACCACGAGACGACGAGTGCGGCATCGCCCCCGCAGTCGCCGTTGCCTAGCCGGAAGCAGTACGGCCCCGAAAACCTCTCGGTTCCGCACCAGCTCAGAAGCGGAACCTCCAACTTGTTGGCGACGGGCCCGACGGTCATCGCGTTGTCGGAGCTGTACGCGCCAGCGACGACGACGCAGCCTTCGTCGACCAACTCCTGGAAACCGCGGATCGCATTCTGAGCCGAACCCTGGGGCAGTCCCCTTTCGGGATGGATGACGAACTCGTAGGGCCTGTCGAGGACCCCCTCTTCGACGGCCTCGTCGAAGGCCAGGCGGTGGATCTTGTCGTACCCGCCACCAGGACCATCGAGTGCCGAACCCAGCCAACCCACTTTGATCGGTTCCATAATTCGGCGATCGTATATTGAATGCAACGGTCTTTCCGAGGAGCTCTGCGGCGCGCCGCTCGCCAACAGGCTCCGCGGTTTGTATATTTCATCCCAAATGGACCTGGGACTGAAGGATGCGGCCGTCGTCGTCAACGGTGGATCGGCGGGCATGGGGCGAGCGGCGGCTCTCAGTTTTGCGGCAGAAGGCGCTCGCGTTGCCGTGCTCGCACGGGATCGGACCCGCCTCGCCGAGACGGTCGATCAACTCAACGTTGCGGGGAGCCCCGATGCGGTGGCCGTCGCCACCGATCTGAAGGACGCAACCTCGGTGCGTGACGCGTTCGCCGAGCTCTCCGATCGTTGGTCTCACATCAACGTGCTCGTCAATGCCGCCGGCCCGGTCGAGGTCGGCGTGGGACGCTTTGCGGACGTCGCCGATGAAGAGTGGATCGCGACGATGCACATCGGCCTGCTCTCCGCCGTCCGCTGTGTCCGCCACGCGCTTCCGCAGCTCCGGAGCGCACCGTGGGCGCGTATCGTGAACATCTCGGCCCATTCGACGCGACGCCAATCCCCGGACCTCGTCGCCTACACGGCCTCGAAGGCCGCGCTCACGAGTTTCAGCAAGAACCTCAGTCAGAGCCTGGCGCCAGATGGCATCTTGGTCAATACCGTTTCACCCGGATCGTTCCTCTCACGAGGCCTAAAGGGCTACTTGTCTGGACTTCCCTCCGAACGGAACGTCGATCCCGAAAACCTCATCGATGCCATGCGAGTGATAGCCGAGGATTTCGGCCATCCGGCCTACCTGGGACGAGCGGGCGATCCCTCCGAGATCGGCCCCGTGATCACCTTTGTCGGTTCGTGCCTGAACAGCTACATGACCGGAGCCGACATCAACGTGGACGGCGGGTCGGACTTTTGACTTAGCTGCCCTTTGGGAGGCTTCACCCTTCGGTGTTGACGCCTGGGGCGGAAGGAACGCAGTTGGAGCGAGATTGGCGTCCGCCACCGCAGGCGCTGGATACGCTCGCACTCGTGCCCCTGTTCGAAGTTGCCGTGGCGGGACCATGAACGTCGTCGCAACGGTCGTGGGCTTCGTCGTCGTGATTGTGACGGTGGCCGACGTCATATTGACGATGGTCCTCCCGCGGCGACCGTCGGGGGTCGAGCGCTTCAGTCTCTGGGTGAATCGAAGTGTCCGGGTGTGCTTCGTCCTGGCGTCCCATGTGGCAAAGACGTACGAGCGCCAGGACGCCATCCTGGCACCGACCGGCCCCGTCGCCCTGGTCGTACAGCTGCTGTTCTGGGCTGCTTGTCTTGTGCTCGGATTCGGACTCATCCTCGTCGGGGCGGGCGCGTCGTTCGCCGACGCGTTGCTCCAGGCACTCACCGCACTCTTCACGGTGGGTGCCGTGCATATCGGCGGTCAGGCTGACACGGGCGTGGACATCGCTGTCGGCGCTATCTGGGTCGTGATTGTCGCCCTGCAGATTGCGTATTTGCCGGCTCTCTACAGCTCGTTCAACCGACGCGAGGGCCTTGTCGCGCTGCTCGAAAGTCGGGCCGGTGTCCCGGCGTGGGGACCCGAACTTCTGGCCCGGCACCAACTGGTCGGAATCAACGACACCCTCCCGGACCTGTATGCCGCATGGGAGCAATGGGCAGCCGACGTGGCCGAAACCCATACCACCTACCCCGTGTTGCTCCTCTTTCGGTCCCCCGAGCCGTGGTACTCGTGGCTCCTCGGCCTCATCGCCGTGCTCGATGCCGCCGCCATGCACCTGGCGCTCGCACCAAGCCAGGCGTCTTCCCAGGCGCGTCTGTGCCTTCGAATGGGATTCACATTGCTCAACCGGATCGCCACCACGATCGGCTGGGAGGTGGACCTTGATCCGAACCCCGAGGGCCCCATCGAGTTGACGTTCGCCGAGTTCGAGCGAGCCGTGGTCATGCTCGAAGGTGTGGGCTTTGCCACCGAGCGCAGCGCGGAGGAAGCATGGGTTGACTTTCGAGGCTGGCGCGTCAACTACGAGAGCGTTGCGTACCGACTGGCCGACCGTCTGACGGTACCGCCGGCTCCGTGGTCGGGTCCCCGCCGCCACATGCGATCGGGTCCGGTCGAACCGCGGCGCCCCCCCCAGCGCCGTCCTGGCGGCGGCGACCCATTCGTGTACGACCGGCCACCAGTCGTCATCGGGCCTCGGCGCAACCTGATCCGGCGTGGTCGAGCCCCATCTTGAAGGTCGAACTCGTGATCAGCCTTCTGAACTGCGCCTGACCGGCTGGGCCGACACGCCAGGGGCAGCTCCGGCATGGCCGTCGCGGCCGTCCGGCGCCGACGTCACCATCTCCCAACTCCCGGCGATCAGCGAGAGCGACCGCACGCGTGTTTCATAGGAGTGCGATCGCGTCGAAAGCATGATCTCATCTGCCCCGGTGCGCTCCTCCAACTGCCGGAGGCCATCGGTCACCATGTTCGGGTCGCCGATCAGATGTGTCGACATTGCCTCTTCGACGATCGACTTCTCGACGGCCGTGAACGAATACCGGGCCGCCTCCTCAGGGGAGGGCAGCGGGCCCAAGCGACCGGTCCGCAACTGCAGGATGCTGAGAGCAGTCGAGCCCGACAGCCAGAGGGCCTCGGTCTCGCTCGGCGCGCAGAGCACGGACGCCGCCACCATGACTCTGGGCTCGGCGTGGAGCACCGATGGGCGGAAGTTCGATCGATACGTGGTCAGGGCCGCGTCAAGCAGCTTGGGGGCGAAGTGGTACGCGAAGGAGTAGGGAAGACCCAGGACCCCCGCGAGCTGCGCGCTGAATAGCGACGAGCCGAGCAGCCACACCTCGGGAAGGTAGCCACGGCCCGGATTCGCGAAAGGGTGACCTGGTGAACCCTCGCCCGGCAGGAGGTAATTGATCAACTCCACAACATCATCGGGGAACGTGTCGGCGTGCATTTCCGGTGTGCGCCGGAGCGCCCGCACCGTCAGCTGGTCCGTCCCCGGTGCACGCCCCAGCCCGAGATCGATCCTCCCTGGGTGCAGCGCCTCGAGGGTCCCGAACTGTTCGGCGATCACGAGTGGGGCGTGGTTAGGCAACATGACGCCGCCCGAGCCCACCCGCAGGGTGGTCGTCGCGTCAGCCAGGTGAGCGATCAGGACGGCGGGAGCGGAGCTGGCCACCGCAGGCATGCCGTGATGCTCCGCCACCCAAAGTCGGCGGTACGCGAGTCGCTCCACTTCCGGAGCAATGTCCACCGTCTCACGCAGAGCTTGGGCGGGGCTTGACCCCGTGCCGACGGTAGCCAGGTCGAGTACTGAAAGAGGAATCACGACAACTTCAACACCCAGACTCCCCCAATGCTTCCGAGGACGGTGGTTGCGCCATGCCGCCGACTCGGAGCTTTGAACCCGGCGAGTTCACCATGGCCGCCTGGACGCAGCGATCGTCGGAACGCTAGGTGAGCGTGTCGGCGAAAAGCGCCGCCAGCTCGTCCCAATGGCGTTCGGCGGCGGCCTCGTTGAAAACGGGGAAGTCCGACATGGCCCAGCCGTGCAGCGCCCCGGGATAGATCTCGCAGCGGTGATCCACATCGGCATCGCTCAGCGCCTTCTCGAGCCGTGCCGCCATCTCGGGGGGATACGAGTCGTCGTTGTCGGCGCCGGCGACATAGATCCGGCCAGCCATGTGGGGCGCAAGGCGGTGGGGACTGAGATCTGAGTCGGCGGCCAGGTTGCCGCCGTGGAAGCTGGCCGCCGCGGCAACGCGGTCGGGATAGGTTCCTGCCGCGGTCAGCGAGATCGCCCCGCCCATGCAGTAGCCGGTCGTACCCACCTTGGTTCCGGCGACGTCATCGCGGCCCTCGAGATAGGCGAGGAAAGCCTCGGTGTCCTCGCCGGCCCGACGGTTGTCGGTCGAGGCGAACAGGTGACCGATCGCGGCCCTCACGTCGCCAGAGGCGAAGACTTTTTTGGGGTCCAACGCCTCGTAGGGGCCGGCCCGGTAGAACAGATCGGGCAGGAGCACGACATAGCCGTAGTCGGCCAGCCGCTGCCCCATCTCGAAGAGCGTCGGGCGAATGCCGAGCCCGTCCATATAAAAGATCACAGCCGGATGTCGGTCCGACCCCGACGGCGTGAACACGTGGGCCGGGCACTCGCCATCGTGAGTGCGGATCGAAACCTGCTCGTGGCTCATATTCGTCCCTCTCTATTCTGTTGCCGCGGTCATGCCGGGACCCCGGACCGTTCTTTCTTCCACTCAGCTCGCTCTCCGCCGAGAGAGCGTTCCAGCAACGCACCCGCCATTCCTGAGCGGTTCGCTGCTGGTCAGGCGATTCCTGCACAAATACCTCTATATCAGAGATACATTACTGGAGTGGCAGCTCCGTCCTCTCCGACAATTCGGCGCACCGGCTCCAGCGCGGAGACCCAGTCGACCGAGGACCTTCGGGAGCTAGCCGACCAGCTCCTGAACGTCATGGCGTCGATCCGGAGGAGCGGCCGCCTCCAGGCCGGACGCCCGGTCGAGCTCTCGACGCTGACCAGCTCCCAGATCGACCTGGTGCGAGTCGTGTGGCGCCGACCCGGACTGTCCGTGAACGAAGCAGCCGAGGAGCTCAGCCTGGCGCCGAACACGGTCAGCACCCTGGTCCGCCAGCTCACCGACGAGCACTTGCTGATTCGCCGGGTCGATCCAGTGGACAGGCGGGTCGCCAGGCTCGTCCTCACCCCCACGATGCAACGGAAGGTCGCGGCGTTTCGTGACCGCCGCGTCGCCATGCTGAGCAACGTGATGAGCCAGTTGAACCCATCAGGGCAGCGCCGTTTGTCTGGCCTGGTTGTGACGCTCGATCAGGTGGCTGCGCTGTTGCAGGAGGAGCCGCAGGAATGAGCGCCCTGACGCGCCTTGCATCTCGTCCGACGAGCGAACCACCGGCCACGGGGTCTACCGTCACCGCCGGGCTGTCGCCTAACTACAAGTGGGTCGCTCTCTTCATATCCACCCTCGGCATGCTCATGGCCACGATCGACGGTTCGATCACCCTCATCGCGCTCCCAGACATCTTTCGCGGCATCGGCATCGATCCTCTCCAAGCCGGAAACAGCTTCTTTTTGTTGTGGATGATCCTGGGCTTCCTGGTCGTCACCAGCGTCCTCGTCACGACTCTGGGCCGACTGGGCGACATTTATGGCCGCGTTCGCACGTACAACCTCGGGTTCGCCATCTTCACCTTCTTCTCGCTCCTGCTCACCGTGACGTGGCTGTCGGGCGACGCCGCCGGAATCTGGCTGATCGTGTTGCGCATCTTCCAGGGAGTCGGCGCGGCGATGCTGATGGCAAACTCGGCCGCCATCCTGACTGACGCCTTTCCAGCCGGACAACGGGGCCTCGCAATGGGCATCAATCAAGCGGCGGCCATGAGCGGAATGTTCATCGGCTTGGTGCTGGGCGGCGTCCTCGCCCCGATCAATTGGCGGTTGATCTTCCTGGTCTCGGTGCCGATAGGTCTCTTCGGCACGATCTACGGCTACCTCAAGCTGCAAGAACTGAGCGAGCGGCGACCCGCCCGCATCGATTGGCCCGGCAACATCACGTTTGCACTCGGGCTGGTGCTGGTCATGGTCGGGATTACCTATGGGATCGAGCCGTACCGGGGCGACACGATGGGCTGGACCAATCCGTTCGTGCTGGCGTGTCTTGCCTCAGGTGTCGTCCTGCTCATCGCCTTCGGCGTGATCGAAACCAGGGTCGCCGAACCGATGTTCCGCCTCCAGCTCTTCAAGATCCGCGCCTTCACTGCCGGGGTGTTCGCCAGCTTCCTCGCCGCCTTGAGCCGGGGTGGGCTCATGTTCATGCTCATCATCTGGCTGCAGGGGATCTGGTTGCCCCTGCATGGCTACGACTTTACGAGGACCCCGCTCTGGGCTGGCTTGGCCATCTTGCCCCTCACCGCCGGTTTCCTCCTCGCCGGCCCGGTCTCGGGCGTCCTTTCGGACCGTTTCGGAGCCCGGCCGTTCACCACCGGAGGAATGGTCGGTTCCGCCATCTGCTTCGGTTTGCTGGAGCTGCTGCCGATCAACTTCACCTACTGGGTCTTCGCACTCGTGCTCTTCGTCACCGGGCTCACCATGTCCATGTTCGGATCGCCCAACCGGGCCGCCGTCATGAGCAGCCTTCCGCCCGAG
>DASXEK010000005.1:0-2896 GCA_036490155.1 Acidimicrobiales bacterium
CAGCCGGCTGTACCCGCGCACCGTGCTGGTGAAGAGGAGCTCGCTGTTGGGGCGGTCGACCTCCCACTCGGGGAAACGGGCCAGCGTCTCCTCGAGCGCGATCCGCCCCTCGAGGCGGGCGAGCGCCGCGCCGAGGCAGAAGTGGATGCCCGAGCCGAACGACACGTGCTGGTCGAACTTCCGGTGGATGTCGAAGCGGTCCGCGTCGGCGAAGGCGCGCTCGTCGCGACCCGCCGAACCCGTCAGCAACAGGACTTTGGAACCCGTCGGGAGCTCAATCCCGTGGAGCTCGACCGGAGCTGTGGTCCAACGGCCCTGCACCGGCGACGGCGCCTCGAAGCGCAGCAGCTCCTCTACGGCACCGGGGAGCAGAGAGGGATCGGCGGCCAGTTCCGCGCGCTGATCGGGATGATCGGCCAGGACCGACCCTGCCCAACCCAGTAGACGCGCCACGGTCTCGGTACCCGCCGAGACGAGCAGCACGCCGAAGAAGCCGCTCTCTTCGGGTGTCAGCCGGCGCCGCGAGCCGTCCGGCTCGACCACCTCGGCCGTCACGAGGTCGCTGAACATGTCGTCGCGCGGGGCGCGCTGTCGCTCCTCGAGCTGTTCGCCGATGTAGGTCATGAGCGCCAGGCCGGCGTTGATGGACACGTCGTTGACCATCCCGACGCCGGGCTCGATGTGGAAAAGGGTGTCGATGTGCTCGCGCAGCATCGGCCGGTCGGCCTCGGGGACGCCGAGCAGCATGGCGATCACGGTCGCCGGCACGATGGCGCCGAAGTCCTGCACGAAGTCGAAGCCGTCGTTGCCGCGCTGGGCGTCGAGGAGTTCACCGCAGAGCTGGCGGATCTGCGGTTCGAGGTCGGCGATCCGGCGCGGGGTGAAGGCCCGTGAGACCAGCCGCCGCAGCCGCGTGTGATCGGGCTGGTCCATGAAGATCATCATCGGGGCCTGCGGCTCCTCGGTCATCGTCTCGAGGACCGTTCCATGCCCCGAGCTGAAGGTCCGGGGGTCGAGGTGGGCCGCCATGACGTCGCCGAAGCGGCTGAGCGCCCAGAAGTCGTACTCGTCGTTGCGGTAGAGCGGCGCCTCGTCGCGCAGCCGGCGCCAGATGACGTGGGGCTCGGACTTGTAGGCCGTGTCGAAGGGGTCCCAGGACAACGGAGAGTCCGGTGGGCCGGCCGCGGGAGCGGTCGCAGTTGTCATTTTGGATATTGTATGTCGTTGGTCCAGGCCCGCACTCGGCCGGCCACCGCCACCATCTCGTCGATTTGGCGGCCGTCGGTGGCCAGGGTCACGACCCCCCCGTTTGCGATGACGTCCTCGAGCCGCCCGCAATGGGCCTCCGGCCCGAGCTCCTCGCCGCCGTCCTCCCACACCTCGACGCCCATGGCGACCCCGCCGCGGGCCGCCTCGTCGAGCACGGCCCGGCTGAGGTCGTCGAGCGGCCCGTCGACCACCGCCACGGCGCGGCGCAGCGGGTTGACGAGCCCTGCGACGAGGACGCACCCCGTCGCCCAGCCGTTGACGGCGCCGGCCGGGACCGACGCGCCACCCAGCCGCGTCGTGGCGAACGTGCGCGCCACCCAGAAGCCCGCGCGCCCGGCATCGGCTGCAACCAACCCGCCGTCGCCGACGACTTGGGCGTAGTGACGCGTGACGAGCGAGGGGACGACGGGCGTCGCGGTCGATGCCCAGCCGGCTTGGGTCACCGAGGCGAGCTGGGACCGCAACGGGGGCATGTCGCTGAACGACGGCACGGTGCCGCGCCAGCCGGCGGCCAGGGCACCGAGGCTGGCGGGCGTGACGACCCGGTGCGGATACTGCGCCCACAGGTGCGACGGGGCCTCGCGCTCGTCGATCCCCACGGCCAGCACGAGGTCGGCGCCGCCGAGCCCGCCGAGCTCGAAGTCGAGTTCCTGCAGCCCGACCGTGGCCCAGTGGTGCGGGCTCTGCCAGTGGAAGACCCCCTTGGCGCCCCACGTGTTGAGCACGCCCAGGCGCCCAGCGGCGGCGAGCGCGTGCAGGCCGCCCACGGCGCGCTGCGCCACGACCCCGGGCCCGGCCAGCACCACGATCCGTTTGGCCGCGGCCACGCCGGCCACCACGTCGTCGTCGGGCTCCTGCCATCCCTCGGTGACCGCCGGCGGGGCGAGATGCGAGCGCGAGGCGACCGGGGTATCGAGGTCGAGGTCCAGCTGCAACACGAGGCCGGACGTCGCGATCGCCTGCGCGACGGCCGGCGCCGCGGCGGCGAGGGCGGCCGCGTCTGCCACCACCACGCGGGCATTGGGCAGGGTGGGCGCTGGCCCGGCGACGGCCTCGGGGCTGGCCCCGGTTACCACCACGGTGCCCTCGCCGAGGTGCGCCACGGCGGGGGTCGCGTGCACGGCGCGGTGCGCGTGCGCCAGCAGCAGGGCCACGCCGGGGTCGGACACCACCTGCACGGGGAGCCCCGGGAGCGGGCGCCCGTAGGCGGCGCCGATTCCGGCCGCCGAGAGGACGCGGGCCAGGAGCTGCCCGGCCGTCTCCTCCGTCACGGCCGGGTCGGCTCAGTCACCGTCGGGCGTCGGGCCGATCGGCTCCCACACTGGGGCGCGCTTCTCGGCGAAGGCCCGCGGGCCCTCTTCCTGGTCCGGATGCCCCCACATGGAGACCAATTCCTTGGCGCCGGCCTTGCAGGCGTCGGTCAGGCCGGCCTCGAGTGCGCCCCACAGCGCGCGCTTGGTGGCCGCCATGGCGGCGGGCGAGTTCCGCGCGATCTTCTCGGCCAGCGCCTGGGCCTCGTCGCGCAGCGCCTCGGGCGGGTCGACGACCTGGCTCACCAGCCCGAGCGCCAGCGCCCGCTCGGCGTTGATGCGTTCGTGCCGTCCGACCAGCGCCATACGCATCACGG
>DASXEK010000052.1:0-10661 GCA_036490155.1 Acidimicrobiales bacterium
CCCGCGACAACACGATTATGAGCCGTGTGCTCTGACCAACTGAGCTACGCCGCCAAGGGCGAGCCCCCGGTGGGGATTGAACCCACGACCCCCTCCTTACCATGGAGGTGCTCTGCCACTGAGCTACAGGGGCGCCGCGGGAACCTGCCGCGAGCCGTCAATGATAGCCAGGGCGCGGCAGGAGCCGCCTCCGCGGCTATCTCCGCTCCACCGGTTTTCGCACGTCAACAGTACCATCGGCTGATGCGGATCCGACTCGCGGAATTGGCCGACGCCGAGGCCATCCGCACGATCTACAACGTCGAGGTCAACGACAGCACCAACACCTTCGACATGGTGCCCCGCTCCCGGGACGAGCAGGAGGCCTGGGTCCTCGGCCACAGCGGAGTCCACCCGGCGGTCGTGGCCATCGAGCCCCCCGACGCCGGCGTCGAGGGCCTGGCCGGCGCCAACGGCGAGATCGTCTTGGGTTTCGGCTCGCTCTCGCCCTTCCGCGAGCGCTCGGGGTACTCGGCCACCGCCGAGAATTCGGTCTACGTCGACCGCGCCCAGCGGGGCCGCGGGGTGGGGCGTGCCCTGCTGACCGAGCTCCTGGTCCTGGCATCGGCCCACGGCTTCCACTCGGTCATCGCCCGCATCGCCGGGCACAACGAGACGTCCATCGGGCTGCATACGGCCGCCGGGTTCGAGCTGGTCGGCGTGGAGCGCGAGGTGGGCCGCAAGCACCGCCAGTGGCTCGACGTGGTCGAGCTCCAGCGGCTCCTTTGAGCAGCCGCGTCTGCTAGCTCTCGAGGACCGCGCCCTGGGCCGACGCCGAGAGGCCCGGCAGGCGGGAACGGTCGATGCGCCACGAGGTGGTCCAGTCCCCGAGCGGGACGATGGCGACCGCCCACAGCACCATCACGGCCAGGACCATGCTGGCCGGGTCGGTGTGGACGAGCTGGCTCAGCAGGTCGGCGCCGCCGGTGAGGCCGATGAACGGCGCCACCGTCGAGAGGCCGAGGATGGCGTAGAGCATGCGGCCGGTCGCCACCGGGGCCACGATGATGATCCCCCAGGTGAGGTACCAGGGCTGCACGACCGGGCCGAGCACCACGAAGGCGAGCATGGTGATGCCGAGGGCCATCAGCAGGCCCATGCGGTCGCGGTGGCGCAGGCAGTAGAGCGCGATCACCGCCGCCGCCACCAGGCCGATGGCCCGGGTCAGGGTCAGCACCCCGGCCAGGCTGACGCCGATGCCCAAGACGTGCGCGGTCCCGCTGATGAGGAGCCCGACCGCCGTGGCCGGCGCCATCCACGAGCGCACCGTCCCCGGCGTGCCGAGGTTGAGGATCCAGCCCCAGCCGAGACCCGAGACGAGCGAGAGCGAGCCCATGACGCCGACCGTGATGAGGCCGGCGCGCACCAGCATGCGGGCGCGGTCGCGCCACTGTGCCCCCTGGCCCGCCCAGTCCCACGCGACGTAGACGATCCCCATCGCGGCGGGCACCTTGATCGACGCCGCCAGCGCGCACAGGACGACGCCCCAGACCGGATGGCGCGCCCGGGCCGCCGTCACCCCCGCCAGCAGGAGGCCCACCATCAGTGCGTCGTTGTGCGCGCCCCCGACGAGGGCGAGCAGGGTCAGCGGGTTCAACACCGCCAGCACGAACGCGGGACCGGGGTCCTTGCCGAAGGAGCGCGCCAGCTTGGGGATGCAGTACGCGATCAGCGCGACGCCCGCCACCGCCTGCAGGCGCAGCAACAGCACGGTGATCAGCGCGTGGTGGAGGCTCAGCGTGGCCGACCAGCCCGCCAGGAGCAGGAAGAGGGGCCCATACGGGGCCGGCGTGTTGAGCCAGAGGTTGTCCACGCCCGACACGTAGGGGCCCGAGCCCAGGGTGCCCGGCCCGTAGTGGTACGGGTTGATGTGGTGACTCATCATCTCGCCCTGGGCCGCGTAGGAGAACACGTCGCGACTGAACAACGGGGCCACCGCCAGGAGCGGCAGGATCCACAACGCGAGCATGTAGGCCAGGGGACGGATGGAGATGTTCGGGCGGGCGCGCAGCGTCTGGTAGAGGCCGAACCACACGCGCACGAAGAGGACCATGCCGCCGTACACGGCGACGACGCCCGGGAGCATCAGTGTGGTCGTCGGCCACGCCGGCACCCCGAAGAACCACGTGCCGGTCATTTCGTACTTGAAGGGCGAGCTCGGCAGCGAGGCGCCGACGCAGATGGAAAGGACCGCGATGAAGCCGAGCAGCGCGGGACGGCGCAGGAACGACCAGTCGCCGTCCTCGGCGACGTCGGCCTCGACGCGCTGGGTCAGCGCGACACGCGGCATGAGGCGCAGGCGCACCGCCTCGGCCCGCATGGAGAGGCGGCCGAGACGCGAGCCGACCCGGTCAAGCACTGGCGCTTGGGGGGACTTCGCGCTTTGGTCCACTGGGTCCACTGGACAGTCAGTCTCGCTTGTATGGCCGGGCGCTACGACCCGGGACAGGGGATGGGCCCACGCCCGGGGAGCACGGGGCCGCAATCGATCTGAAACAGCATTGTAACGGCACCTCTAGGGATGACCAAGGCCGCTAGCACCCCAATTCGCGAAATGGGAGTGCTACCGGAGGACAGCGTGGGCCGGGAAGGATTCGAACCTCCGTAGGTATAAACCGACAGGTTTACAGCCTGTTTCCTTTGGCCACTCGGACACCGACCCGCAGCGGGCGAGATTAGCCCGACTCGTGCCCCCCGGGAACACCAGGTGACGCCGGTATCCTGAGCCCATGCCTACTTTTGACCTCGTCTCGGAAGTCGACATGCAGGAAGTTCGCAACGCGGTCGACCAGGCCAACCGCGAGGCGACCACCCGCTTCGACTTCAAGAACACCGACTCGGCCATTGAGCTGAACGACAACGAGCTGGTGTTGCGGTCCTCGACCGAGGACCGCCTGCGCGCGCTCTACCAGGTGTTGCAGGAAAAGCTGGTGAAGCGGCAGGTGTCCCTCAAGGCGTTCGACGCGGGGAAGATCGAGGAGGCGAACAAGGGCACCTCCCGCCAGCACGTGGCGATCCGGGCCGGCATCTCCTCGGACCACGCCAAGCGGCTCAACAAGTTCATCAAGGAGCTCGGCCTCAAAGGGGTGTCCTCGCAGACCCAGGGCGAGCAGCTGCGGGTCACGGGGAAGAAGCGCGACGACCTCCAAGAGGTGATCGCGAAGTGCAAGGCCGAGGACTTCGGGATCCCCCTGCAGTTCACCAACTTCAGGGACTGAGCAGCCCTGCGGCCAATCCGCCCCGCCACGAGGCGGTCCGGCGGATCAGAGCGGCGAGACCGAATCGTCCTCTTCCTCGTGGACGAGGTGCTCGTCGAACTCTTCGAGCTGGAACTGGAACAGCTTGTTGAACGCGAGGAGCTTGAGCACCCAGAAGATGGCGAACGACGCCACGTTGGCCGCCAACACGAGCACGGTCTGCTCGAGGTGGTTCAGGTCGTACTTGATGCCGTAGTGGCGGGCGATCGAGGCGCCGACGATGGAGAAAGCGATGCCGGCGGCCGCCATGGCCCAGAACGGCACGACCTCCTTCAAGAAGTGCGAGCGGCCGTGCTTACCCCAGGCCCACTTGCGGTTCAGCCAGTACGAGGGGAACGTCGCCACCGCGTTGCCGAAGACGGTGCTCGGGACCTCGCTCCAAATGTGCAGGGCGCCGTACACCACGGCGATGACGACGAGCGAGACGGTGGTGGAGATCACCGAGACCATCGTGTAGCGGAAGATCTTCCGGCCCTCGTGCGTGTGCAACCAGTCGTAAAGCGCCTGTAGGCGGGAAATCACCACGCAAGACTAGTCGAGGCACCAATTCGGCCCCGGGAGGCCGCCTACCCGCCCGCTGTGAACAGCCGGTTCGAGCGGGCCACCTCGCCGAACCAGTGGGCGCTCGGCTTGGGCCTCCGCTCGAAGGTGCCCGGCGCAACCCCCACGAGCCCGAACTTGGGGCCGTACCCCAGGTGCCACTCGAAGTTGTCCAGCAGGCTCCAGACGAAATAGCCCCGCAGGTCGATGCCTTCCTCCAGGCAGCGGTGGGCGCTCCGGAGGGCCTCGGTGACGAAGGCGATGCGCTCCGTGTCGTCGGCGGTGGCGATCCCGTTCTCGGTCACGACCACGGGGCACCCGCTCACCGCGGCGGCCCGGCGCACCGTGTGCTCGACCGCCTGGGGCCAGTACTCGTCGCCCATCTGGGTGAGCGGGACGCTCGGGTCGTTCCCGGCCAGGCCCTCGGGGCCGAAGTGCATCCGCGTGTAGCACTGCACGCCGACGAAGTCGTCGCCCTCGGTCCCCCGGAGGAAGACGTTCTCGAGCATCTCTTCGGCCGCATCGCGCAAGGCCTCGCCGCCTTCGTCCGCCGCGATCTCCGCCATGGACAGCGTCAGGCCGACGGGAAAGTCACCGGGCCCGGCGCGCAGCGCGTCGACGGCGAGACGGTGGGCGCGCACCATGGTCTCGTTCACCGCGCCGTAGCGGACGAAGTCCTCCTTCACGCCCGGTGGGTACTCGCCCTGGAAGTACCCCATGACCGACACCACGTTGGGCTCGTTGATGGTGCACGCCCAGCCGATGAGGTCGCCCAGGTAGGCGCTGGCCCGGCTGACGTAGCGGGCGAAGCGGTCGGCCGCGTCGGGGGCCTCCCAGCCCCCGCGCCGCGCCAGCCACCGTGGCGTCGTGAAGTGGTGAAAGGTGACGACCGGGACGATCCCGTGCCCGTGGCACGCCGCGCAGATGCGCCGGTAGTGCTCGAGTGCGGCCGTCGAGAACTCACCCTCCTCGGGCTCGATCCGGCTCCACTCGAGCGAGAATCGGTAGGCCCCGAGGCCCATGTCCGCCACCAGCGCAACGTCCTCGCGCCAGCGGTGGAACGAGTCGCACGCGTCGCCGCTGGGCTCGAGCGTGCCCGAGTCGGGGTTGTGCTCCCAGGCCCACCAGTCGTTGTTGACGTTGCCGCCCTCGATCTGGTGGGCCGCGGTGGCCACGCCCCAGGTGAAGCCGTCGGGGAACGCCAGCTCGCGCCCGGCCCCCGGAGTGCTTGGAGTCGCCACGCGCCGCAGGGTAGTGGCGCCCGCCGGGGCGCGCGCTGCGGCGGCGGTGGGCGGAGGCCTGCGATCATGGGCCGATGAGCGCGTCCTTGGAGTTCCTCGTCCGGTTGCTCGACCTCGAACCGATAGAGGTCAACATCTTTCGCGGCATCCAGCCGAACGAGGAGCGGCAGCGTGTCTTCGGCGGGCAGGTGGCGGGGCAGGCGCTCATGGCAGCGGGCCGCACCGTCGAGCACGGCCAGGTGCACTCACTCCACGCGTACTTCCTGCGGCCGGGCGACCCGACGGTGCCCATCCTCTACGAGGTCGACCGCATCCGCGACGGGAGGTCCTTCACGACCCGCCGCGTCGTCGCCGTGCAGCACGGGCGGGCCATCTTCAACATGTCGGCCTCGTTCGAGGACCTCGAGGAGAGCCCGATTGAGCACGAGTTCCCCATGCCCGACGTGCCCGCCCCCGAGACGCTCGCACCCCTGTTCGACCGGTTGGAGCCGTGGAAGGAGGAGCTGGCCGACTGGTTCGACCGGCCGCATCCGATCGACCAGCGCCACATTGGCGAGCTGCCCTGGCACTGCAAGGGGTCCGGGGAGCCGCACCAGCGCCTGTGGATCCGCGCCGACGGCGAATTGCCCGACGACCCGTTGCTCCACGCCTGCGTGGCCGCCTACGCGTCGGACATGAGCCTCTTCGACGTCATCTTGGCCCCCCACGACGTGAGTTGGGACGACGCCGAATTCATGGGGGCCAGCCTCGACCACTGCATGTGGTTCCACCGGCCGTTCCGGGCCGACGAGTGGTTGCTCTACGACACGGACTCGCCGATCGCGGCGCATGGACGAGGCCTGGCGCGTGGCTTCTTGTTCGAGCGGTCCGGGAAGTTGTGCGTCACCGTGGCCCAAGAGGGCCTGGCGCGCATCGCGCGCCGGGAGCCAGCGGGTTAGCGGGCTTCGATCGGCGTGTAGTCGCGGGGCTCGGCGCCGATGTAGAGCTGCCGGGGCCGGGCGATCTTCGAGTCCTGGTCCAGCATCTCCTGCCAGTGGGCCAGCCAGCCCGCGGTGCGGGGGATGGCGAAGAGCACGGGGAACATCTCGAGCGGGAACCCCATCGCCTGGTAGATGAGCCCGGAGTAGAAGTCGACGTTCGGGTAGAGGCGCCGCGAGGTGAAGTATTCGTCGTTGAGCGCGATCTCCTCGAGCTTGAGGGCGATGTCGAGCAGCGGGTTCTTGCCGGTGACCTCGAAGACCTCGTCGGCCGTCTGCTTGATGATCTTGGCGCGCGGGTCGTAGCTCTTGTAGACGCGGTGGCCGAAGCCCTGGAGGCGCGTCCCCCCGTGCCCCGCCTTGACCGTGGCAATGAAGTCGGGGACGTTCTCGATGCTGCCGATGTCGGTGAGCATGCGGATCACGGCCTCGTTGGCCCCGCCGTGGCGCGGGCCGTAGAGGGCGGCCGCGGCGGCGGCCGTGGCCGAATAGGGGTCCGAGTGCGACGAGCCGACGACGCGCATGGCGGTGGTCGAGCAGTTCTGCTCGTGGTCGGCGTGCAAGATGAAGAGAACGTCGAGGGCCCGGGCCAGGACGGGGTCGGCCTCGAACCTGGGCTCGGCGACCTTCCAGAGCATGGAGAGGAAGTTGGGGGCGAAGTCGAGGGAGTTGTCCGGGTAGACGAACGGCATCCCGACGCTGAAGCGGTGGGCCGCCGCCGCCAGGGTCGGCATCTTGGCGATGAGGCGGACGATCTGCTTGTCGCGCGACTCGGGATCGAAGATGTCCTTGGCGTCGAGGTAGAAGGTCGAGAGCGCGGCGACGGCCGACACCAGCATCCCCATGGGATGGGCGTCGTAGTGGAAGCCCTCGAGGAAGCGCTTTCGTACGTTCTCGTGGATGAACGTGTGGTACGTGACGTCGTGGCGCCACTCGGCGAACTGGTCGTCGGTCGGCAACTCGCCGTTGAGGAGGAGGTAGGCCACCTCGAGGTAGGTCGACTTCTCCGCCAGCTGCTCAATCGGGTAGCCGCGATAGCGCAGGATCCCGGCGTCGCCGTCGAGATAGGTGATGGCGCTCTCGCAGGCCGCCGTCGACATGAAGCCGGGATCGAAGAACCACACCCCGGGCAGGAGCTTGGCCCATTCCTCGGCCGAGACCCCGCCGTTGACCAGCGGGATCTCCATGGACTCGCCGTTGCGATTGTCCGTGATGGTGATGCTCTCGGCCACGAGCTCGAGCCTCCAATTCCTGGTTTCGGTGCGAAGCCGATCCTATGGCTGCCTTGTGCAGTTGGTCGACACGCGCCCATCGGGGCCGGCGCACGTCGCCGGGGTCACCTGCAACACGTACTGGGTTGCCGTGCCGACCGTCTGCGTCTGGCCGGCCGGCAGGCCCACGCTGACCGTGAGTGCGTAGGTCCTACCCGGCTTGACGTGGAAATTCACGGTCTGGAGGGCCTTCGAGGCGTCCGAGGCCAGCGCGACGGTCTCGGACTGGCTCGAGGTCGCCCCGGACGTCTGGTCGGCCAGGGTGAAGTGGACCGTGGCGTGCGGCTCGTCGACCGTGCCGTTGTTCCCGAGCACCACGTTGACGGAAATCTGCGTCGTCGGCGTGAGGACCGACACGCTGGCCGATCCCCCCTGCGGTGTCGGGAGGGCAGGCGGGTTGACCTGGACCGTGCGCAACGCCAGATAGTGCGTCGGCGCGAGCGACGGTGACGTGGCCATGAGATCGACCCGGGTGGCGACGGTGCCGAGGCCCCACTCCGCCGCTGAGTGCACCCACGCCGATTGCGGGAGCCGGGCGTGGCCCGCGGCGGCCGCCAGCGTGCGACGCACCGAGCGGTAGAGCGAGTCCGAACGCGCCAGCAGCGCGCCGGCGGCCGCGATGCGGTTCGTCGCCTGCGCCGCCGAAAGGAGCGTCGTCTCGGCGCCGGCGGTCGAAGCAACGGTGTCGGGCGAGCCGGCGACCGGGAGGGGTTGCATGCCCAGGTAGCCGTCGACCGCCGCGCGCAGGCCGCGTATCGCCTGAGCCCGGTCGGCAAAGACGGCGGCGAAGTCCGCACGGACCGACCCCAGCGGCGTCGCTCCCGCGACATCGTCGGCGCGGGTCGCCTCGTCGGCCGTCTGTTGGACGACGCTATCGAGCTCGATCTGGAGGCCCACCCGGTTCTGCGACTGGATCACCCCCAGGAGCGCCGTGACCGAGGTGGCCGTTGCGTTGGACTGCTCGGCGACCACGCGACCCTGTGCGCCCAGCGTGCGGTTGGAGGTGGCGTCGTAGCCCTGCGACTGCCGCGACACCTGGGTCAGCCCACCAACGAGGAGCGCCAGCAGGACCGCCGCTGCGCCCAACGTGATGAGCACACCGGTCCGGGATCGACGGCGCGCGCGGCGTCGGGGCCTGCGTGGCGACATCGCCGCAGGAACCTACTGCGGGAGGGTTGCGATTACAGCGCGAGGAACGACGAGTCGCCCGATTCGCCCGCCGTGGTCAGCGTGCTGGCGCTCGAGCGCCACTGCACGGTCGGGGCGATGGCCCGCACGTCCACCCGGTCACGGTGGTGCTCAATGAGCTCGAGGATCGACGCGATGACCTCGTCGGTCAGGAGGTGCGGCTGGAGCCCGAGGTCGAGCAGCTTCGTGTTGGCCGCGTGGAAGTAGTGCTCCTCGTTCTCGACCCGCGGGTTGGCCAGGCCTTCGGCGATGTCGACGCGGTTCGGGCAGACGCGCTGGACCATCTGCGCCATGTCACGCACCGAGAAGGACTCGGTGAACTGGTTGAAGACCCTGAACTCGCCGCGCTCGGCCGGGTTCTCGATGGCCAGGCTGACACAGGCGAGCGTGTCGCGGATGTTGAGCATGCCGCGCGTCTGGCCGCCGGCGCCGTAGACGGTCAGGGGGTGCCCAGTGACGGCCTGCACGCAGAAGCGGTTCAGCACCGTGCCGAAGACGCCGTCGTAGTCGAAACGCGTCGCCAGCACGGGGTCGAGGTCGGTCTCGGCGGTCGACTGCCCGTAGACGATGCCCTGGTTGAGATCGGTGGCGCGCAGGCCCCAGATCCGGCAGCCGAACATGATGTTGTGGCTGTCGTGCACCTTGGACAGGTGGTAGAAGGACCCGGGCTGCTTGGGGTACGGCAGCACGTCGGTGCGGCCCTTGTGGGTGATCTCGATGAAGCCCTCTTCGATGTCGATGTTGGGGTAGCCGTACTCGCCCATCGTCCCGAGCTTCACCAGGTGGATGTCGGGGTCGATCTCCTGAATGGCGTACATGACGTTGAGGTTGCCGACGACGTTGTTGACCTGCGTGTAGACAGCGTGCTCGCGGTCGATCATGGAGTAGGGCGCCGAGCGCTGCTCGCCGAAGTGCACGATGGCCTCGGGCTTGGCCTCGGTCACCACGCTGTAGGTGAAGGCGGCGTCGGTGAGGTTGCCGATCCGGACCTCGATCGGATGGCCGGAGACCTTCTCCCAGCGCGCGACGCGGTCCTCCAAAGAGGCGATGGGCACCAGGCTGTCGACGCCCATCTCGCGGTCGTACTCGCGGCGCACGAGATTGTCGACGACGGTGACGTCGTGACCACGGGCCGACAAGTGCAGGGCGGTGGGCCAACCGAGATAGCCGTCTCCACCGAGAACCAGAATCCTCATCCTCAACCCTTTGTTTTCACTCAGGCTCCGCCTTTGTTACGGAGTCGTGTCAGATAATCATGCGGCAGGACCCTGAATCCAGGCTGTGAACGGACTGTCATTGCTGTGAGACCAGGGACTTTGCCTGCTGGGGCACTCTACGGGGAGCTCCGACGGCCGGGGGCGGATGGTCCCCTCAACCCCCGTCGCCCCACAGTGCCCGCCGCAATCCCGAGGCCCGCGAGATGGGGCGCTCGATGGCGGCGCGGATGGAAGCCGCGGGCCCGACGAGGATCAGCCGCTCCTGGGCCCGGGTCACGGCGGTGTACAGGAGCTCCCGCGTCAACAGGCGTGAATCGGCGGTGGGCACGAGGAAGGCCACGGTGTGGAACTGCGAGCCCTGGCTCTTGTGCACCGTCATGGCGTAGACGGTGTCGACCGCGGCGAGGCGGGTGGGGCTCACGCGGATGATCTCACCGCCGCGCTCGAAGGCCGCGACCATGCGACCGTCTGGGGCGCCGTCTCCGTCGCGGACCACGACGCCGATGTCGCCGTTGTAGAGCCCGAGCGAATAGTCGTTCTCGGTGACGATGAGCGGTTGGCCGACGTACCAACTGGGCCCGGTCGAGAACCCGTCGACCTGTTGCAAGAGCCAGCCCTCTATTTGGCGGGTCCAGCCTTCGACACCCTCGGCGCCGCGTCGATGTGCGCAGAGCACGCGGAACCCGTTCAACGCCTCGAGCGCAGCGTCAGCCCGGCCCAGTGCCGCGGCCTCGATGACGGCGCGCCCATTTGCGACGGCACCGGCTTCGATCGCGTCGCGTCCACCGGTCAGTGCCGGGTCCGTGACCTCGAGGTCGACCCACTCGACGTTGGTTCCCTTTTGTTTGAGGACTGCGACCGCTTCGCCGGCGTCGCCGCGCTGGATGGCGCGAGCGAGCTCCGCGATGGCGCCCCCGTGCCGGTGGACGTA